>CAYVDN010000023.1:30153-46122 GCA_964450685.1 uncultured Microthrixaceae bacterium | reverse complement strand
ACGCTGCCTGTTCTTGTAGATCAGGATGTGGAACGGGCAGTTCATCGGCTTGAGGTAGTAGTTGGTGCCACACCCGTCGGCGCCGTGGTCGAGCTCCATCGGCGGGTACATGCCGTCGGCGTACCACTGCAGGTGCCCGGAGGTCTCGAACAGCTCACCCTTGGTGATGTGAGGTGAGTACACGAACTCGTAGCCGGCCTCCTCGTGACGTTGCCGCGAGTAGTCCTCCATCAGCCGCCGCACGAGTCCGCCCTTGGGGTGGAACACGGCGAGGCCGGATCCGACCTCCTCGGGGAAGGAGAACAGGTCCAGCTCGGCGCCCAGCTTGCGGTGATCGCGTTTGGCCGCCTCCTCGATCCGGTGCAGGTGCGCGGCCAGGTCCTTCTTGTTGGCGAAGGCGGCGGCGTAGATGCGCTGCAGCATCGGGTTCTTCTCGCTGCCACGGAAGTACGCGCCCCCGTGACGGGTCAGCTTGAAGTGCCCGAGCCGGCCGGTCGACGGGACATGAGGCCCCCGGCACATGTCGACGAACGAGTCAGTATTCCGGTAGAAGCTGATCACTCCCCCGCTGCTCGCCTCGCCGTCAGCGTCCTCTCCGGCCGCGGCGAGGTCCATGAACACCTGCTTGTAGGGATGTTGCGCCATCAGCGCCTTGGCGTCGTCGAGACCTAACTCGAAGCGCTCGAACGGTTGATCGGCGGCGATGATCTCGCGCATCTTGGCATCGATGACCGCAAGGTCGTCATCGGTGAACGTCGCTCCGCCGGGTAGCTCGAAGTCGTAGTAGAAGCCGTCCTCGATCGGTGGACCGCCGGCGAACGTCGCACCCGGCCACAGCTCGAGCACCGCCTGTGCCATCACGTGGGCGGTCGAATGGCGCAGGTGCTCCAGCGAGTCGGGATCGCGGTCGGTGAGAATGCGGACCTTCGCTCCGTCGGCCAGCTCCGCGTCGAGGTCGGCCGCTTCTCCGTCCACCTCGACGACCAGGGCGGCCTTGGCCAGTCCTGGACCGATCGCGGCCGCCAGGTCGGTTCCCGTGGAGCCCGCCGGAAGCGTGCGGACGGACCCGTCGGGAAGCGTGATGGAGAGCTCGGACATGACGCCCACGCTAGCTGTGCTCCACCGGACCCCTGAATCGGGTTCCACCCATCTCGATCCGTCCGATCCGGGTGTCACCGTGCTCCCGTAGGCTGGCCGGTCATGCTCGACACCCGCCGGCACGCCACGCTGGTACCTGCCGATCCGGCGCGTGACAGTCGCCTGGCGATGTGGTCCACCCCCGCCGACGACGGAACCGCAGCGCAGGTACAGCCCGGCGAGGAGCTCGTCGAGGTCGTGCTGCCCGGACCACAGGGCCCCCGGCCGAGACTGGTCCCGGCAAGCATCCACAAGATCGGGGACGTTCTCGACCAGCTGATCGACGTGCCCCACGACGACCCGGCAGCGTCGGCTTCGGTCCGCGCATGGAGCACTGTCGCCAGGGCAGCGCTGCTCGTCATCGCCCACGGGCGTATCCAACCGTCGGCCTCGCCGAAGGGATGGGATGAATGGGCGCCGGGACCGCTCACCGATGCCGACCGTGAAATGCGCGCGGCCCTCGCAAGCTGGCTTCCGCCCGCGGCGCACTGCCATCCGCTCGACGGCGGCACCGGGGTGGTCCCGTCGGCCGCTGAGGCGATCTCCGCCTTCTCCCGTGCGATCACCGATTCGCTGCCCCGAACGGCCGCTGCTTGCACGGTGTCGCGCCAACCCGCCTGGTGCGGGACCGACCCCTCGGATGTGACCGCGCTGCGATCCCACCTGCACGACCCCGAGGCCACCACCACGACGATCGTCGGCCTGCGCGTATCGCTCCCGAACGACAGCGAATCTCCGTTCCGGATCAGGCTCCAGGTCCGCCTGACCGAGGACCAGGCCGTCGTAGCGGACGCCGACGACCTCTGGGCCGGCCGCGCCAGCGGCTTCGACCAACAGGCCGAGGCCGACCTGCTGCTGGCGCTGCGCCGGGGAGCCAAGTTGTGGGAACCGCTGCGCGAGCTGCTCGAGCAGGCCCGCCCGGTGGAGATGGAGGTCGACGACGATCGGGTGATGGCGCTGTTCGGCCCGCTCGCCGCCGACCTCGCTGGCGCCGGGATCGAGGTGCTGGTTCCCGCAGCGATGACACGCAAGGTCACTGTCAGGGCCCATGCAGAGCCCCCACCGGGCACCGATGACCGGCCACCGATGTTCGACCTGGCCACCGTCTGCGAGTTGACCTGGCGGGCAACGCTCGACGGTGACCCGCTGGACGAGTCGGAGCTGTCCGAGCTCGCCGCTGCCAAACGACCGCTGGTGAGGCTGCGCGGCGAATGGGTCGTGATCGGCCCGGGCGTCGTGGATCGACTGGCTCGAACGGGGTCGCTGAGTGCAACCGACGCACTCGCCGCTGCTCTGGGCGGCAGGCTGACCATCGACGACGAGACGGTCGACGTGAGCGTCGCCGCGCCCATCGCGGATCTGGCGGACCAACTCCGCCGGGCGAGCAACCCCAAGGAGCTGCCCGAACCAGCCGCGCTGACCGCGACATTGCGGCCGTACCAGCGCAGGGGTCTCGCCTGGATGGACGAGATGGTCTCCCTCGGCCTGGGAGGAGTGCTCGCCGACGACATGGGTCTCGGCAAGACCGTCCAGGCGATCGCCCTTCATCTACACAGGGAAGACCGTCGCGACGGACCGACTCTGGTGGTCTGCCCTGCGTCGCTGGTCGGCAACTGGCAGCGCGAGCTGTCCCGCTTCGCGCCTGGGCTGCGTGTGCACCGATTCCACGGCGCGGGTCGCAGCATCAGCGCGGTGGAAGAGACCGATGTGGTGATCACCACCTACGGGATCGCCAGGCGCGACTCGGAGCAGCTCGGCGAAAGACAGTGGGGGCTGGTCATTGCTGACGAGGCGCAGCAGATCAAGAATCCGAGCTCTGCCACTGCTCGGGCCATGCGGCGACTCCCGGCGGTCGCACGCCTGGCGTTGACCGGAACCCCGGTCGAAAACCGCCTCACCGAGCTGTGGGCGCTGCTCGACTGGACCACACCGGGGCTGCTCGGCAGCCTCGAGAGCTTCCGGCGCAACATCGCCATACCCGTCGAACGAGACCGTGACCCGGAGACCACCGAGCGATTCTCACGACTTGTCGCTCCATTCGTTCTACGGCGACGGAAGGACGACCCCGAGGTCGTCCCCGACCTGCCACCGAAGACCGAGACTGATCACCCGGTCGCTCTGAGCAGGGAGCAGGCCGCGCTGTACCGGGCGGTCGTCGAGGAGACCCTCGAGTCGATCGGGCGCGCCGAGGGGATCGCCCGCAGGGGCCAGGTCCTCAAGCTGCTCACCGCTCTCAAGCAGATCTGCAACCATCCCGCCCAGTACCTGCGCGAGCAGGCGCCGCTCGCAGGGCGCTCCGGGAAGCTCGAGTTGTTCGACGACCTCGTCACGGCGATCACCGATGCCGGCGACTCCACCCTGGTCTTCACCCAGTACGTAGCCATGGGGAACCTGCTGATGGCCCGACTGGCAGAGCTCGGACCAGCGGCGGAGTTCCTGCACGGTTCGCTGTCGCTCGGGCGCCGCAACGACATGGTCGACAGGTTCCAGGACGGCGGATTCCCGGTGCTCGTGGTGTCGCTCAAGGCGGGCGGCACCGGCCTCAACCTGACCCGTGCGACCCATGTGATCCACTACGACAGGTGGTGGAACCCGGCTGTGGAGCAACAGGCGTCCGACCGCGCATGGCGCATCGGACAGGATCGTCCGGTCCAGATCCACAGGATCATCTCGGAGGGAACCATCGAGGACCGGATAGCGGCAGTCCTGGAGCAAAAGCAGGCGCTGGCTGACGCGATCGTCGGGAGCGGCGAGGCCTGGTTGACCGAGCTCGACGACGCCGAGCTCGCAGACCTCGTCCGCCTGGCCGAGGCGGTCGACTGATGTCCCCTGCTGGGAACCCCGGAACGACCTGGTGGGGCCGCGCCTGGCTCGAGGCGCTCGAGTCCGGGACAAGCGGGTACGAGAGCCGACTTCGGCGCGGTCGAGCCAGCGCACGCAGAGGAGCTGTCAGGGACCTCGAGCTGGCATCGGGGCACGTGGCAGCGCGCGTGGTCGGTAGCCATGGTGAGATCTTCAGGGTGGACCTGGCCGTCCGCCGCCTGGCACAGAGCGAGTGGGAGCAGGTTGCGGACGCCATCGCCAGCCGCGCGGCGCACCTCGCCGCGCTGCTCGACGGCGAGCTCGACCCGGGTGTGGTCGAGGACGCTGCGTCGGTCGAGGTCGAACTGCTGCCACTTGCCGGTGACCTTCGCCAGGACTGCACATGTGATGAGTGGGCGGAACCTTGCATGCACGCAGCCGCGGTCTGCTACCTGGTCGCCGAGGAGTTCGACCGCAACCCGTTCGCGTTGTTCCTGCTCCGTGGCATGGCACGCGACGACCTGATCGCCCTTGTCCGCGCACAACGTGGCGACGACATCGGCTCCATCGCGGCCGGGCCTGCGCAGAGCACTGGTGTGGACGCCGCCGCGCTCTGGTACGGGAGGTCGCTCGCCGACCCGCTCAGCCCTCCGCCGTTCGACCCGCTCAACCGTGCAGCTGACCTTCGCCAGCCCGGCCGGCGGGTGCCGTGGGGGGCCAACCCGCCTGCTCGTTTCGGCATCGAGCCGTCGATGGTCGACGAGCTGGCCGACGACGCGGTGGAGCGCGCCTGGCGCATGCTGGTGGACGACAGTCCATCGGGCCTCCATGCCGGCCACGCTGCAGACCTTGCTCGCAGATCAGTTGGTGAACCCCGACGGTTGGCCGAACTGGCGTCGTTGGCCGGGGTGTCGCCGGGTCGACTGCGGACTTGGGCCGACGCGTGGTGGTCGGGCGGTGACATCGCAGTGCAGGTCATCGCAGATCCGACTTGCTGGAGGACTGACCAGGATGCACTCGCCGCGGGACGGGAGCTGTTGGTTGCCCTCGGCCACCCCCGACGGTCGGTGTCGCTCAACTACGACAGCCTCCGGATGGCAGGCTCCGTCTGGCTTGTGATCGGCCCCGACGGCCGCTGGTATCGGCTCGAGGGAGCGGGCAAGCACCAGGACATGCAGTTGGGTGCGCCCCCGAGTTGGGACCTGCGCGAACTCGTCGAACCGCTCACTTGAGCCGTCAGGAGCGGCGCCGGCGAGACGCTGTGATCAGGCGGTGCTGAGCTCCAGGTCGATTCCCAGGTCCAGCGGCCGGGACCGGATAGCAGCGGAGGACGACCGGCGTTCGACTCCGTCCGCCTCGAGCGACACGACCGGGGTCGAACGCGAGGATGCCGCGGAAGCGATGACGACGGACGGGCGTTGCTCCACACGCTCGGGCATGGGCACCACCGGTGCCACACCCTCCCCTGCCGGAACACCGGATGCCGCCGGTGCCATCGGTGTCGCGACCGGCACGTCGGCCTTGCCTGCGTAGCTGTCCACGTACTCCTGTCCGGACAAGTTGCGGATCTCGTACATGACTTCATCGGTCAGCTGTCGCAACACGAGCCTGTCGTTGCTGCGGGCGGCGTACCTGCCGACGTCGATCGGTCGTCCGAACCTGATGTGCACACGGCGGAACGGCTTCGGGAAACGAGCGTCGGGTGGCTGCACCACGTCGCTACCGATAACCCCCACCGGGACGATCGGGCTGCCGGTGCGGAGCGCGAGACGAGCGACCCCGGTGTGACCCTTGTGGAGCTTGCCATCGCGAGCGCGCGTGCCTTCGGGGTAGATGCCGAAAAGCTCACCCGCTTCGAGCACCGACGCGGCTGCGTCGAGAGCGCGCTTGGACGCGTCGCCGCCGGAACGGTCGATGGGGATCATCCCGATGGCAGGAAAGATGAACTTCGTCTTCCAGCTGTCCATGTACTCGGCCTTGCCGACGTAGGTCAGACGCCGCCCCACGGACAGCGGAACGAAGAACGAGTCGAGCACCGAGATGTGGTTGGGAGCGATGATCGCGGGGCCGGTCCGGGGGACGTTCTCCAGTCCCTCGGTGCTGACCCGCCAGCAGAAGCGGAACGGTGGGGTGAGAACGAGTCGGGCGATTGTCTGGAGCTGACCTGCTTCACGCTTCATGACGATCGCTTCCTTCCCTGTCCGACGTCGCAGCGAGTGTAGGCCGCCGCCTACCAGCGCGTTGGCCCGCCGAGAAGAGAATTCATACGTTCGCAACGAAAGGTACAGGAGTACCCACGAGCCGCGATTGGTCGACTCAGCCGGCGACGGCGATCGGCCGTGACAGGTCGACTCCGAGCAGTGCAGCCGCCTCGGACACCCCCGAGCCCGACCGGGCAGCCACATCGATGGCAGCCACGGCAGAGGGCGTGTCCAGGTCGTCGTCGAGCGCTGCACGGACCTGGTCGAGCGCTGCGGAGCCTTCTCCCGCGGCGACCCACAGCGACAACCGCTCGGTCGCGTCGGGCATCAGCTTGTCGTTCCACTCCCAGCTGTCGCGGTAGTGGTGCGCCACACAGGCCAAGCGGATCGAGCGGGGGTCCCAGCTCTCGGCCAGATCCGACACGAAGACCAGGTTGCCGAGGGACTTCGACATCTTCTCGCCGTCCATCCGCACCATCGCCTGATGCATCCAGTGGCGTACCAGCGGCTCACCCGTTGCTGCTTCGGACTGCGCTGCCTCGCACTCGTGGTGGGGGAATATCAGGTCCGATCCGCCGCCGTGCAGGTCGATCGTGGTGCCGAGCTCCCGCAGGCACAGCGCCGAGCACTCGATGTGCCAACCCGGCCGGCCCGGCCCCCACAGCGAGTCCCACGACGGCTCGTCGGGCAGGCTCGGTTGCCACAGCACGAAGTCCAACGGGTCCCGCTTGTGCGGGTCGTCGACGTTGCCACCCCGCTCTGCTGCGTAGGCGAGCATCTGCTCGCGGCTCAGGTTGCTGATCGAACCGAATGCAGGCCACTTGCCAACCTCGAAGTAGACGGCTCCACCGGCCTGGTACGCGTAACCGCTCTCCAGGACCATCCCGATGAACCCGCGGATGTCAGCGATCGCTGACGTCGCGCGGGGCTCGGACCACGCAGGGAGCATCTCGAGTCGATCCATGTCGGCGTCGAACCGTGCCAACTCGGAGGCGGCCAGGTCGAGGTAGTGGACGCCCAGTTCACGCGCCTTGGGAAGGATCGAGTCGTCGACGTCGGTGATGTTGCGCACACAACGCGTGTCGTGGCCCATGTCCCGCAGCCGTCGCTGCAACACGTCGTAGGTCAGGTAGGTGGCGGCGTGACCCAGATGAGTCGAGTCGTACGGTGTGATGCCACAGGTGTACATGGTCACGACGTGGTCGACCGGCTCGAACGGTACGATGGATCGTCTGGCGGTGTCGTAGAGGCGCACGGGCTGGTCGGTGTGTTTGGTCGGTCTGATCGATCAGGACGGCAGGCCGGTGAAGCGGATCGCGACCCTGGTCCGGTACTTGACGTTCACCTGGAGAAGCACGGCGGCGAACGCCTCGATCGGGGCGGCGTTGGAGAGTTCGCCCGCGTCCACCGCACGCAGGTCGGGGATGCGCGAGACGATGTCGATCGTCGTCGCGGTGGCCGACGGGTGATCGGAGCAGACCAGCACGTCTGACTCGACAGGATGGTCGATGTCGCCGAGTTCCTTGGCGGGCACGTGGTGCATCGTCGCTGCCACCAGCGAACGGGGTACCGCTGCTTGGACCGAGGCGGCGACCGAGCCACGCGGAGGTACGAGCGGCTGGAACTCGTGACCGACCTTGGCCAGCGCGTTGGCCATCGAGATGACCACCTTGCCCTTCAACTCGCGTTCGCATTCCTTCGCCGTCGACGCGGCAGCGTCCCACGGCGTGGCGATGAACACGACCTCGGCGCAACTCGCGTCGTGATTGGTGCCCGCGCTCAGCGACAGCTGCCGATCCGGCCACGTGTCGACTATGCGGTCGACGACCTCGAGTGCCCTGTACTTCGACCGCGATCCGACCACGACGTCGAAGCCTGCCGATGCAAGCCTCGTGGCCAGTCCTCTGCCCGCAGGGCCTGTTGCTCCGAGCACCCCGATCTGCATCCGGACACTTTGGTCGCCTGCTTCCGGCACCGCAACCGTCAGCGGAGCCAGTCGGGCGCAGCTCCGGTCTCGAACCAGACCCGTTCCGAGTTGTGTTCGAGCACGTCGCGTCGCATCGCTTCGACGAAGTACTCGTCGATCTGGCTCGGATAGCAGCGACGGACCCGCTTCTGTGTCGACTCGGCTATCGGCCGAGAGACCACGACCGGCTCCAGTTCGAGGCCTAGCGCACCCAACTGCGCGCGTACCTGTTCCGGCGCCAGGTGCGACACATAGGGCCGGTCCTCGTAGAACCCAACGGGGACGTCAATCTCGTGATGGACACCCAGCGCGGCCAGAGCGACGATCCGGTGATCGACGTGGCCGCCCAATCCGGCCGGCACCAGTACCACCTCCGGTCGCCTCGTCCGGCTCGCGACAACTGCGGAGAGCCACTCGCCCACCTGTGTCACCAGCGGTTCGTCGGACAGGTCCGCCGACGGGTCGAGCAGGCGGTCACCACCCGCCACGACACCCCAACGCAGGAGCGCCTCCTCCCAGTCGGCGCAATGCCACCTGTACCCGAAACGACGTGACGCCATAGCCTCCTCGAAACGGCGCCACCCGGTGATCACCCGTGCCCGCGAGCGAGTCGGGTGAACCCAGTTGGTCCAATTCGTCCTTCCGAACACGATCTCGACCGCGACGTCACACTCTGACAGTGCGCCATCGCGCAGGCTCTGTCCGAGCGACAGCGGCACATCATCGAAGTGCGGGGACACGACCATCGCCGCAGGACCGGAGCTCACCGCAGCGGAGTGTACGAGCCTTTGTCGTCCCACTGACACGGCGGAGTGACGCCACCAGCGCAGCCGACCCAAGGATCATTCGATCATCGAAGGATCCGGTACGCTCGGATGGTGCAGCACACCCGCTCAGCCCGCAGCGCCGACGCAGTTCGCGCCGCAGCGCGCCTGGCGAAGGTCTCCGGCTCGGCTCTCCAGGACGCGGATCTGACACTTCCCCAGTACCGGGTCCTGGTGTTCCTCGTCATCCGGGAACGGCCGGCCAGCCATGTCGCCAGCCTGCTCGGAGTCACTCCATCGACGGTCACCTCCGTGGTCGACGGGCTGGTCGCCCGTGACCTCGTGGCGCGCAAGTCGGACCCCGACGACCGGCGCCGCGTCGTCCTGGCGCTGACCGACGACGGCCGAACAGCGGTGGAACACGGGGACCAGGTGGTGGGTGCCGCGCTCGACCGCCTACTGGCCCGTCTCGACCCCTCGGACGCTGAACGGGCCCTGGTGGGCCTGGAGCTGCTCAACAGGGCCATGGAGCTGGCTCTGGACGAGCGCTTCGGGACCGGGCAGTGACACCCGGCGAAGAGTCGGCGACCTCCGATCCGGTGCTGGAGCTGCGCGGGGTCGGCCTTACCCGCGATGGGCGTGATCTGCTCGACGGCATCGACTGGACGATCGAAGCTGGCGAACACTGGGTGCTGTTGGGCGCGAACGGGAGCGGCAAGACATCCCTCACCAGGATCGCCGCGCTCTACGAGCACCCGAGTAGGGGCACGATCCACGTGCTCGGCGAACGTCTCGGCTCGACCGACGTCCGTGTGCTGCGGCGCCGCGTATCGCTCGTGAGCCCCGCAATGGCAGATCTGGTGCGCCCACAGCTGAACGCCGCCGAAGTGGTCATGTGCGCCAAGTACGCGGCACTCGAGCCGTGGTGGCACGACTACGACGAAGACGACCGGGACCGTGCCAGGAGCCTGCTGGCTGAGCAGGGGGTCGGATTCGCCGGCTCCGTGCCCTGGGGAACGCTGTCATCGGGCGAGCGTCAGCGGGTCCTGCTGGCGCGCGCACTGATGAACCAACCGGGGCTCGTGCTGCTGGACGAACCGACGAGCGGACTCGACCTGGGTGGGCGGGAGCGGCTTGTCGAACGTCTCGATTCCGTTGCACGCGACGACAGAGCCGCTCCGATGGTGCTCGTCACCCACCACGTCGAGGAGATCCCGCCGACCTTCACCCATCTGATGGCGCTCGCCCACGGGCGGGTGCTGGCTGCGGGACCGATTGCGACCACGCTCGACTCCGAACTCCTCTCTGCGTGCTTCGGACTGGATCTCACCCTCACCCGCCATGCTGACGGCCGTTTGAGCGCCAGACGCGCCACTGCCTGACGCGCCGAGCGGAGACGCTCAGACCTCTGCCTGTTCCAGCACCACCACGCTGCGACCCAGGACCACGAGGACCTCGTCGGCGCTGTGCAGGCGTCGGGCCGGGGGGTTCGACGTCGCTGTGTCGAGCACTGGTGTCCACTGCTCACCCCACCGCTGCTCAGGCAGCTTCCACTCGAGCGCACCGTCGCCCAGGTTGCAGCAGATCAACAGCGTGGTGCCGCTGATGGGCTCACCCCGTTTGCCGACATCCTCGAGTCCACCGTTCAGCCAGAACACGACGCTGGAGCCGTCCTCACGCCAGTCGTCCGAGGTCATCTCGACCCCGTCGGCACCGAACCACCCCACGTCGGGGAGTCCCCCTCCGTTCACGGGTCGACCGGTCAGGAACCTCCGACGGTGCAGGACCGGATTGTTGCGTCGCAGTGCCACCAGCCCGCGGACGAAACCCAACAGGCTCTCGTCGACATGCTCCCAGTCGACCCACGACACCTCGTTGTCCTGGGCGTACGCGTTGTTGTTCCCGCGCTGGCTCCGGCCGAGTTCGTCACCGGCGAGGAGCATCGGAACGCCCTGGGACAACAGCAGCGTCGCCAACAGGTTCCTGCACTGACGTGCACGCAACTCGACCACCTCGGCCACCTCGGTGGGGCCTTCCACCCCGCAGTTCCAGCTGCGGTTGTCGTCGGTGCCGTCGCGGTTGTCCTCGCCGTTGGCCCAGTTCGACTTGTGCTCGTAGCTGACGAGGTCGGCCAGGGTGAAGCCGTCGTGGGCCGTCACGAAGTTGATGCTCGCGTGCGGTCGGCGCCCATCGTCCTCGTACAGGTCGGACGATCCGGTCAGCCGGGCGGCGAACTCGCCGAGGGAACCCGCTCCGGGGCGCCACACATCGCGCACGCAGTCCCTGAAGCGGCCGTTCCACTCCGACCAGAGCGGCGGGAAGTTGCCGACCTGGTATCCACCCTCGCCGACGTCCCAGGGTTCGGCGATCAGCTTCACCTTGCTCACGACCGGGTCCTGCTGGATCAGGTCGAAGAACGCGGACAGCCGGTCCACGTCGTGCAGCTCGCGGGCAAGTGTCGCCGCCAGGTCGAACCGGAAGCCGTCGACGTGCATCTCCTCCACCCAGTAGCGCAGGCTGTCCATGATCAACTGCAACACGTGGGGGTGGCGCATGTTCAAGCTGTTGCCGGTGCCGGTGTAGTCGACGTACCGCTCGGGATCCTCGGGGTCGAGCCGGTAGTAGGCCCTGTTGTCGAGCCCCCGGAAGCTCAGCACCGGTCCGTCGGCACCACCCTCGGCGGTGTGGTTGTAGACGACGTCGAGGATGACCTCGATACCGGCCTCGTGCAGCGCCTTGACCATCACCTTGAACTCGCGCACCTGTGCGCCGTCCTGACCCCCGACCGCGTACTCGTTGTGCGGCGCGAAGAATCCGATCGAGTTGTAGCCCCAGTAGTTGCGTAGGCCGGCCTCGACCAGTCGGCGGTCGTGCACGAACTGGTGGATCGGCATCAGCTCGACCGCGGTGACACCGAGCGAGCGAAGATGGTCGATCACCGCCGGGGCGCACAGCCCGAGGAACGTTCCCCTGTGCTGGGGCGGGACGTCAGGGTGCGTGGCGGTGAGCCCTTTGACGTGGGCCTCGTAGAGAACGGTCTCGTTCCACCGGGTGGCCGGACGCCTGTCGGTTCCCCAGTCGAACCAGTGGTTGACCACCACCGACCGCGGCACGTCGGGGGCCGAATCGCTCTCGCTGCGAGCGTCTAGTGAATCGGTCCAGTGGACCGACCCTGTGATCGCCTTGGCGTAGGGGTCGAGCAGGAGCTTCGATGCGTGATGGCGGTCCCCTCCGTCGCGACGGTCGCCGTGGGCACGGAACCCGTAGCGTTGGCCCGGGCCGACATCGGGCAGATAGCCGTGCCATACCGATCCGACACACTCGGGCAAGGCGACCGTCACCTCGTTGTCGTCCCGGTCGAACAGGCACAGCTCGACCGTGCTCGCCGCCTCGGAGAAGACCGAGAAGTTCGTTCCTGCACCATCCCAGGTGGCGCCGAGCGGGTACGGCCTCCCTGGCCAGACGCGGACCGCCATCAGGTCATTTCCAGCAGAGCCAACAGACGCGGCTGCGAGCGCTCGATCTCGTCGGCGAGCAGACGGTCCAGCAACGGCATCCACATCGAGCCGCCGTAGTGCAGCCGCATCTCCAGGAGACTCCCCGAGGCCGACGGTTCGATACGGGCTTGCAGAACCCAGTCGCTGTGATCGCGGTCGTCGAGTTCGCGTCGCTCGAACACGGCCAGACGGTCAGGCTCTGCCCTGGACCTGACCATGCGGAGTCGCTTGGATCGACGGAGAGGTCCGAGTTGGCCCCGCAGGTCAACCGACCAGGCATCGCCCGGGTCGCCCGGATCGGAGTCGTCGAGCACAGCTCGCCCCACTATGTCGAGCCACTGTGGGTACGTGCCGAGGTCGCTCACGACGTCGAAGAGCACATCGGGTGCGACATCGGTGTCGAGCGAGGCGGTCACGTCCACCGCTCCATTCTGCTGCGAACCGGAAGGAATCGTGTCCACCCGACGCAGGTGATCAGCCGCCGGCGGTCTCCGCCGGGGCGACAGCAGCTGCGTCCAAGCTCGTGTCGGGCACTGTGGCCGGCACCGTCGTGGTGGGTACCACCGCTGTGAACTTGGGTCGATTGCCGTAGGCGGCACGCAGCAGTGGGTAGGGGTTGACGGGACCCACACCACCGGGGTGGATCTCGAAATGAAGGTGCGGGGACGTACCGCGTGCGTTGCCCGTGTCGCCGACGTATCCGACCAGCTCTCCGGCCTTGACCCGCTGACCGTCGTGGACCCCTGGAGCGAACGCCGACAGGTGTGCGTAGTAGTACTCGATGCCCGAGTCGCCGACGACCCACAGCTTGTTCCCACCCAGGGACCCGACCCCCACCCGTGCCAGGACGCCGTTCTCCGCAGCGATGAGAGGCGTGCCGTGGTCGGCGAAGAGGTCGCTCCCCTGGTGCCAGTGCTCCGAAGGAGTTCCGGTCATCCTCGGATACCCCCAGCTGTCGATGAACTCCGTGTCGCCGGCGACCGGGAACACGAAGCCGTCCACGTACGCCTGAGCGCCCGCCTGGTACGCCTGGAGCTCCTGGACCGCGGAGAGGAGCTCGCCGAACGAAACCCGCACAGCCTCGGTGTTCGCCCCCAGATCCGCCGAAGCCTCTCCCAACGAGTCGGCCAACTCGAGGTGGGTGCTGTCGAGATCCTTGCTGAGCCGCTCGTAGCGACGCACCAGACGCTGATTGCCGTCGGCGACGACGCCCACATAGTTGCGGGCCACGCCCAGGTCGACCGCGTCGCTGGAGTTGAGCAGCGCGAGCCGCTCGTCGACGTCGCCGACCATGTAGGCCTGGACGGCTCGCTCCAGGAGGTTCTTGCGAGCCGTTGCCACCTCGGCCACCGCAGACCGACGACCCGCGTCAACCGAGTCCAGCTCCGTGGTCAACCGGGCGACCTCTGCAGCC
Organism: uncultured Microthrixaceae bacterium; assembly: GCA_964450685.1. Lineage (GTDB taxonomy): Bacteria > Actinomycetota > Acidimicrobiia > Acidimicrobiales > Microtrichaceae > JBAOHV01. The sequence continues at coordinate 32,341 of CAYVDN010000023.1, read as the reverse complement.
GACCGTCCGGCCAAGTCCTGCGCCGTCGTGAGCGCCGCGGACGCGGCCTCGACACGAGCAGTCGCGGCTGCGACGAGCTCGGGACGAACCGAGATGGACAACGGATCGAAGCTGTTCTGCGCGATCGGTATGTCGACCCCGTCCTCCGGACCGGGGTCGACAAGGAACGGTGTCCGTGGGTCGGCAGCGAGCTCGGGCGGGATGACGGGGACGTAGACCGTCGTCGTGGTCGACTCCTCGGCGGGCAGCGTCGTCGTCGACTCGGAGGTTGTGGTCGTGGGTGAGGAGCTGCCGCTCGGCGAGGTCGTCGTCGACGACGACGGGACCGTCGAGACGGGCGATTCCTGGGCATCGACGCGGGGCGCGAGTATCACCACCGCGGCAGCGATGACAATGACGAGGAGGTGTCGGCGGCTCGGGTCGGACATTGGAACAGACAACGCGGATCAGCGACGCGACCGAGGCTCGGACCCCGCCATCCGGGATCTCAAGGTACCGGCTGATGTGAGATGAGACACATCGCGCTGCCATCTGCTTCAGAACAGACTCGCCCCGTCGTCCCCCATCAGTCGGTCGACCACGAGCACCACGGCAGCGCAAATCAGCACCAGCACACACGAGAGCGCCATCGCCTGGCCGTATCCCGCTCCCGCGGGTCGCGACATGAGCCTCTCGATCGCTACAGGCACGGTCGGCCTCGAACCACGGGCCAGGAACGCGGTGGCTCCGAACTCGCCGAGACACGCCACCAACGCCAGCCCGGCCCCGGCACCGAACGAACCTCGCAGCATCGGCAGTTCGACGCGCCACCAGCGGGCACGCCTGTCCAACCCCAGCAACGATGCAGCGTCGAGCACCGACAGCGGAAGCGCCCGAACCGCCGGCAGGACGACCCTGACCACGAGGGGCATCGCAACCAGCGCCTGACCGATCGGGACCAGCCACCAGGATCCCCGCAGATCGACCGGCGGACGTCCGACCAGCAGCAGCAGCCCGAGTCCGATCGTGGTCGATGAGATGCCCAGCGGCAGCAGCATCAACCGGTCACCGATACCACCCGGTCTGGCGGCAACCGCCCGGATGACCGCTGTTGCCAGAAGCACCGCCGCGGCGGTGGCGCAGAGCGAGGTGCCGATCGACACCACCACAGCGGACCACGGCGCCACCTGCAGCCCCGAGGTCCGCTCCACGGTTCCCAGTTGGGCCCAGTTGTGCAACCCCCAGCCGCTGCCTACCCGGAGCGACCGTTCGAGGATCGCCATCATCGGGAGGAGGGACACGACGCCGACGATCAGCACGGTCCCGACGACGAAGACGCGTTCTACGCCCTCGGGCCGTACCAGATGTGAGCCGATGGCCGTTCCGCTCCCCGTCCGTCGCCCGGTGATCCGCGCGTGCACCGCGAGCGTCGCCACGACCGCCAGCAGTTGGAGCATGCACAGCACGCCAGCACCGGAGAGGTCGAACTGGCGGGTCGCCCGCGTCCAGATCTCGACCTCGATCGTGCTGACACGTCCACCTCCGAGTATCACCACGACCCCGAAGCTCGTCAGGCAGAAGAGGAACACCACGACCCCCGCCGCGGCGATCGATGGCGCGACCACCGGCAGTACGACCCTTCGAGCCGCAGCGACACGGGACGCACCGAGGACGCGAGCCGCCGACTCCAGATCTGCAGGTACCGCTGCGAAAGCCGAACCGACGGTGCGCAGGACCACCGCCAGGTTGAAGCAGAGATGGGCAGCGATGATCGGCCACCACGTTCCACGCAGGTCGGCCAGTCCGCGGGGGCCGAGAAGCGAGGCAACCGCCGCACCGACGACGACGGTCGGAAGCACGAAGGGGATTGTCGCCACCGACCTGACAGCTGACCGGCCCGGGAACCGGAACCGCGCCAGCACCCAAGCGACCGGGATGCCGATCACCAGCGTCACCGTGCACGATGCCGCGGCCTGCGCGACGGTCAGGCCCACCAGGCGCCAGGTTCGCGCTGATCCGAGGATCCGCCCGAAGGCCTCGGTGTCCATCGCACCATCCGGCCTGATCGTGTACCAGATGACCGCCAGCACCGGGGCGACGACAACGAGGGTGACGAGCCCCATCACGGACAAGCCGACCCGGTCCCGGCCGATCCCGGTCCGGCCGATTCGGTGCGGGACTATCCCGGTCCGGCCGATTCGGTGCGGGA
>CAYVDN010000023.1:0-30053 GCA_964450685.1 uncultured Microthrixaceae bacterium | reverse complement strand
CCGGTCCGGCCGATTCGGTGCGGGACTATCCCGGTCCGGCCGATTCGGTGCGGGACTATCCCGGTCCGGCCGATTCGGTGCGGGATGATTCGGTCGGTCACTCCATCAGCTCTCGCCACGATTCGATCCATCGGTCACGCCCCTCGGCGATCACCGCCGGTTCGAGCGACATGGGATCCTCGGGTCGAGGGGCCCAGCGGACGAACTCCTCGGGCAGTGCCACGTCGGTCACGGGGAAGACGAAGTTGCTCAGCGGCAACCCCGACTGCCATGTGTCGTCGAGCATGAAGGCAACGAGTTCAGCGGCGAGTTCGGGTTGCGACGTACCGCGCAGCACACCGGCGTACTCGACCTGCGAGGCACAGCTGTCGAGCATCACCGCGGATGCGGGCTCGGTGCGGGAGCCCTCGCTGAACACCACCTCGGCCGGCGGGCTCGAGGCGTAGGACAACACGATCGGACGGTCCCCACCGGACACCGTGTAGTCGTTGTAGTAAGCGTCGTCCCAGCTCGGTCGGACCCGGACCCCGTTGTCACGCAACCTGGTCCAGTAGTCGGCCCAGCCGTCCTCGCCGTAACGATCGACGGTGCCGACCAGGAAGCTGAGACCCGGCGAAGAGGTGACGGGACTCGACACGACAGTGAGGTCCTCGTAGGTCTTCTCGGTCAGCTGTTCCAGCGTCGCGGGCTCGGGGATCGACCGATCGGTGAACCACGCCGAGTCGACGTTCATGCAGACATCGCCGGTGTCGATCGGTGCCAGGAGGTCGGCTCCGTCGCCCTCAAGTCGGTAGCGCTGCGGAGCGAGCTCCAGGACCGACGGGTCGAGAGGTTCCAGCAGGTCGCCGTCGGTGGCCTTGGTGGCCGATGCGTCGTCAACGCCGAAGATGACGTCGGCCTCGGGGCTTCCCGCGCTCAGCAGTGCGCCCGCGAGCATGGTGCCGGAGTCGCCAGCGGCGATGACCTCCAGTCGGGCGCCGGTGCGTTCGCGGAACTCCTCGGCTGCGCCGTCGGGCAGGACGAAGGAGTCATGGGTGAGCAGGCGCACCTCGGGCACCGAGTCATCCACCGGTGCACCACCTTCTTCACCACCGCACCCTGACGAAGCGGCCGCGCACACCAGCACGAAGACGAACATGCTCCTCGCCGACACTCGCGGCAGTCGAGCGAACCGGATCATCGCAGGCCCTCCTCGGGCATCAGGACGGCGGCACAGCCGTCGGAGACTTCGATCGATGCGGAGGAGTCGACGAACTCGTTCGAAACCCCTCTCGTGGATCCGGCGTCGAGCCGCTCCGAGCTCAGCGGCCAGCGGAGCCCCTTGGTGGTGACGACAGCGGGTCCGTGCACCGGCAGGATCGAGAGGACCGCTCCCGGACGTCCTTCGACAGCTACGAGACCGCGGGCCGGGATCACCAGCGTCGTGTCGAGCCACAACCGCAGTCCCAACGGCGCGTACCGTTCTGCGCAACAGCCGAGGACGACCGCGAACAGGTGGTCGGTGCGTCCCCCCTCGGCAGCGATCACGACCGTCCTGCGCACTTCGTCCTCGACCAGCAGATCGAGTGCCAACTCCAGGTCGGTCGAGTCCTTGTCGGTCGGATGACGCTCGACGGCCACACCCTCTGCGACGGCCCGGCTGAGTCGCTCAGGATCCACCGAATCCATGTCTCCGACCACCAGGTCGATTCCCCACCCGTGCGCATCGGCCAGGTGAAGTCCCGAGTCGACCGCCACCACCCTGTCGGCGCTCAGTCCGATCAGGCCGGGATGTTCCCCCTCGTAGGTCGTCGGCGGCCGTGGCCCACCGACGAACACGACAGCTGTCCGCACGATCCTCCCTCCGCTGGCATTACCCAGATCAGGTTGCGGGTCGGTGGCCCCAGCCACCCTCTCAGCCCGCTGGTGCGAGCTCCCCGGATTGGTACCCCCCGACCCTACCGCGCTGTCGGAGGCGCCCAGGTTCAGTCGGCGCTGATGCCGTTCATACGAGCGAGCGTGCGGAGCATGACCTCGTCTGCACCACCGCCGATGGACCACAGTCGCGTGTCGCGGAAGAACCTGGCGGTCCAGTTCTCCTCCACGTAGCCCATCCCCCCGTGGAACTGCACTGCGGCATCGGCCATGCGCCGGGCGAGTCGGGCGGAACGCAGCTTCGCGACCGTCGCGTGGCGGGTGATGTCGGCGCCGTCGAGGTAGGCGGCGACGGCCGCCCAGTTGTGGTGGCGGAGCATGTCGAGCTCGGCAGCGATGTCGGCCAACTCGTACTGGATCGACTGGTTTGCCAGCAGCGGAGCGCCGAACGCTCGGCGCTCCGAGAGGAAGGCAACTGTGCGTTCCATCGCGAGTTCGACCGCGCCGACCATCTGGTAGGCGGCGATCATCCGTTCGTTCTGGAATTGGGTCATCTGCTGCTGGAAGCCACGACCTGCCTCGCCGATCGTGTTGTCGACCGGAACCCTGACGTCGTCGAAGGCGAGCTCGGCGGTGTCCGATGCACGCATGCCCAGCTTGTCGAGCTTGCGGCTTACCGAGAACCCGGGCGTGTCGGTGGGTACGACGATCTGGGACATCCCGCGGTAACCACCCTCGTCGGACGTGCGAGCGAGCAGGCACACCCAGTCGGCCTGGGTTCCGCTGGTGATCCAGAGCTTGGTGCCGTTTATCACCCACTCGTCACCGTCGCGGACCGCCCTGGTGCGGAGTCCTGCCACGTCCGATCCGGCATCTGGCTCGCTCACCGCGATGGCTGCCACGTGACGCCCCTCGATCGCAGGCCGCAGGTAGCGCTCCCGCAGCTCGTCGCTTCCGTAGCGGTGCAGCGCCGGAGTCGCCATGTCGGTCTGCACCGCCAGTGCCATCGACACACCGAGCGACGCTGCGCGCCCGATCTCCTCGCCGAAGATCATCGTGTAGGTGTGATCGGCGCCCCCACCACCCCAGCGCTGGTCGTACTCGACCCCCAGCAGACCGAGCTGGCCGAACTTGGCGAACAGCTCGTGGGCGGGGAAGTCACCCGATGCCTCCCACTCGTCGGCATGTGCGTCGATCTCGCCCTGCACGACCTCCCGCACGGTCGAACGGAACAGGTGATGCTCGTCGGTGAACCGCAGCACGTCGCCTCCTGGTCGTGGCTCATCGTCGCGTCGAGCGACGCGCACGAAGCTAGCGGTGGAGGAGCCCCGCTCAGGACGTGAAGCGCCCCTTGCGGATCCGCTCGGCTTCCATGATCTGGACCTCCTGCGCACCCGAGACGACGATCCTCGGGTCGGGCACGAAGTCGATCCGGTCAGATCTCGGGCCGTAGTCGACCGCGTTGAGGATCACCTTCATGGCGTTCAGGCGGGCTCGATGCTTGTTCTCCGAACGAATCACCGTCCATGGCGCCTCGATCGTCGAGGTGCGGGCCAGCATCTGGTACTTGCGCTCGGTGAAGTCATCCCAGTGCTCCTGGGCCTGGACGTCGATCTCCGACAGCTTCCACTGGCGCAGCGGGTCGTCGCGTCGGCGGTCGAAGCGGCGGGCCTGTTCCTTCTTGGTGACGCTGAAGTAGAGCTTCACGAGGATCGTGCCCTGACGCACCAGGTCCTTTTCGAACCCCACGACACCGCGCATGAAGTTCCGGTACTCCTCCTCGGTGCAGAACCCGAACACGGGTTCGACCATCGAGCGGTTGTACCAACTGCGGTCGAAGAGGACCATCTCCCCGCCGGTCGGGAACTGGGCTACGTAGCGCTGGAAATACCACTGGGTCCGCTGTTCCTCGGTCGGTTTGCCCAGCGCCACGACCCGGTAGTGCTTCTCGTTCATGTAGCGGGTCACGCGGCGGATCGTGCCGCCCTTGCCCGCGGCATCGCGCCCTTCGAACAGGACGATCATCCGCTTGCCGTGGTCCTCGAGGTGGCGCTGGAGCGCGAGCAACTCCACCTGGAGCCCCTTGAGCTCCTCGTCCTCGCGTAGACGTCGGAGCGCTTTGCGCACCGTTCTGGCTCCGGGCTCCGTGGCCGCCTTCTTCGACCTGCGGGCCTGTTTCGTCCCGGTGCCCTTCTTGGACACAGCCTTCTTGGACACAGCCTTCTTGGACCTGTCCGCCGGCTCGGTCTTCGCTTCTCGTTCTCGGGATCCGGAGTTCTTCCCCACCGCTCCGAGGCTATCGGCCGACCTGCTCCTTCCCACCGGCGCGGCTGATCAGCCGGACCATCTGGGCGGTGTCCTGCGCTCCGGGGATCAGCCATCTGCCGTCGAGGACGAACGCGGGCACTCCGGTGATCGAGCGGTCCACGGCCGCGGCCTGGTCGGCACGCACCTCGTCGGCGAACGCGCCCGAGGCGATCACCTCGGCTGCCAGGTCGACGTCGAGACCCACCGTCTTGGCCGCGGCGACCAGGACCGCCTGGTCGCAGAGGTCGGCACCGGCGGTGAAGTAGTCGTGGAACAGCACCTGAACGAGCGAATCCTGGAGACCGCCCACCGAAACGGGACCCTGGGTCCCGGCCCAGGCGACGAGTCGGTGCGCATCCATCGTGTTGACCCGGAGCGCGGTGTCGAAGCGGTAGTCGATTCCCACCTCGGCACCCAGCGCAGTCAGCCGTGGTGTCATCGAGTCGAATGCGCCCTGCCCGTACTTGCGGTCCATCGCGGCCCGCAGGTCGGACGGCTCACGAGGGGCACCCGGATCGAGCTGGAACGCCCTCCAGCGCAGCTCGACGTCATCGAGGCGCAGTTCGTCCTCACGATGCAGTTCGTCGAGCGCCGCACGGAGGCGGCGATACCCCAGGTAGCACCACGGGCAGACGACGTCGGACCAGATCTCGATGAGCACGCCGATCTCAACACCGCGCGCTCCTCGTCGCTTCCCGTCGATAGCCTCGGACAGGTGGACAGTCCTGCTTCACCGACACCTCCGACCGATCCGGACTCGCTGCGCGGGCGTCTGACACCCGAGCAGTTCCACGTGACCCAGCAGTGCGGTACCGAACCTGCCTTCAGCGGCGCCTACTGGGACATGAAGGACGTCGGCACGTACCGCTGCGTGGTGTGTCACAGCCCACTGTTCTCGTCAGAGACCAAGTACGACTCCGGCTCCGGCTGGCCGTCGTTCTGGGCGGCGATCGACGCGTCGAAGGTCCGACTGCTCGAGGACCGCAGCCACGGGATGACGCGGGTCGAGGTCCGCTGTGCCAGCTGCGACGCGCACCTGGGCCATGTGTTCCCCGACGGACCGCAGCCAACGGGTGAGCGGTTCTGCATGAACTCCGCATCGCTGGACTTCGTGCCCGACGCCGACTCACCTGCCGAGTGAGCGAACCCTGCATGAGCCGGAGCAGTCGACTGACGCTGATCCTGGTGGTCGCACTAGGCCTGTCGACCGCTGCCCCGGCTTGCACGCCGGAGCAGTTCCAGCAGTGGTGGACGGACCATGGGAACGCACCGTTGGCCGAGCCCGAACTGTCGCGAGCGGCGGCAGCCGCCACCGAGTACTGGGACGAAGTAGCACGCGAGCAGCGGTTCTCCTGGAGCGAGTCACCCATCACGGGCGCGCTGGCGGCGCGCATGACCCCCACCTCGTGGCGTCCCGGCTGTCCCATCCCCCTCTCGTCGCTGCGCTATCTGCGCATCAGCCACATGGGTTTCGACGGCGGTGAGCACGTGGGCGAGCTGGTGGTGCACGAGCGCGACGTCACGGCTGTGGCCATCGCGTTCAAGCTCATGTGGGACGCCGGGTTCCGCATCGAGCGCATGCAGCTGGTCGACGACTTCGCTGGCGACGACAGCGCTTCGATGGCTGCCAACAACACCTCGGCGTTCAACTGTCGGCGTGTCGCGGGTAGCTCGCAGTGGTCGGAGCACGCCTACGGACGAGCGATCGACATCAATCCGGTGCAGAACCCGTGGGTGAGCGGCTCGAGCGTGGAGCCGGGTGCAGGGGCGACGTTCCTCGATCGTGGGAACGTGCGCACAGGAATGCTCGTCGAGGGAGGGCCGGCGGTGGCCGCGTTCGACCGGATCGGTTGGGGCTGGGGCGGGCGCTGGTCATCGGCCAGGGACTTCCAGCACGTGAGCGCCTCCGGACGCTGACCACATCGGGCCCAGACGAGAGCGGGCCCTGACAACACCGGCTCTTGACAACATCGAGACCGGTTCAACCACCACGGTGGCGAGCCACGAGGCATGATTCGATCATGGCCTCCACGTTGTTCGAAACCGCCACCCTCGGCCCTCTCACGCTGCGCAACCGGATCATCAAGGCCGCCACGTTCGAAGGACGCACCGCTGGGTCGAAGGTCTCGGACGACCTGATCGAGTTCCACCGCAGGGTTGCTGCCGGTGGGGCCGCCATGACGACCGTCGCGTACCTTGCCGTCGCGCCCGGCGGCCGAACCGACGAGAACGCCATCTGGCTGCGGCCCGAGGTGGTCCACGGACTCCGTGACCTGACCGATGCGGTCCACGCCGAGGGAGCACTCGCGGCAGCTCAGATCGGCCATGCAGGCCCCGTCGCGAACGCGTCTTCCAACGGGGCACCGTCGTACGCCCCTGGGCGGTTCTTCAACCCGCTGGGGATGAGACGCACGCGCGCAGCCGACGAAGCCGACATCGCCCGCATCACCTCGGAGTTCGCCGCAGGTACACGACTGTGCGTCCAAGCCGGATTCGACGCCATTGAGGTGCACCTGGGTCACAACTACCTGTTGAGCTCGTTCCTGTCGCCGCTGCTGAACCGCCGCGACGACCGCTGGGGCGGGTCTCTGGAGAACCGTGCCCGGTTCGCCCGTCAGGTGATGCACGCAGTGCGCAGCACCGCCGGGGATCGGGTTGCCGTGACCGCCAAGCTGAACATGACAGACGGCGTGCGTGGCGGTTTCGACATCGAGGAGAGCCTGCAGGTGGCGCAGTGGCTGGCCGACGACGGCACGGTGGACGCGCTGGAGCTGACCGGCGGCAGCTCGCTCGCGAACCCGATGTTCCTGTTCAAGGGCGGCGCTCCCGTTCGGGAGTTCGGCCGCACGATGCCCTGGTTCCTGCGACCGGGGTTCGCTCTGGTGGGCTCGAAGTTCCTGCGCCGCTACCCCTACGAGGAGGCGTACTTCAAGACGATGGCAGAGCGGTACCGGGACCTGCTCGACACACCGATAATCCTGCTGGGCGGCATCAGCGACCTCGCGACCGCGCAGTCGGCGATAGACGACGGCTTCGACTTCGTCGCGATGGGACGGGCGTTGCTGCACGACCCTGAGTTGGTCAATCGCTACCGTGATGGATCAGCTGACACGTCGGGGTGTGTCCACTGCAACCGCTGCATGCCGACCATCTACACCCGTACGCGCTGCCCTCTGGTCGAACCGGAGCCCGGTGACCGCCCGATCGAAATCCCGGCCTGACAGCCACCTCCGGGCCACTCCCGCTGGTGCTGCCACCGCGCGACCCCGAGACCGGACGGTCACAGGACAACGATGCGCGGTCCTGACAAGGCCTCAAGCCCAGAGTGCGTCGAGCTCCAGGTCGACGCTGTGCTGGGACACCATGACAGGCTCGTCGCAGCGGCCGTCGATCGCCGGTCGGGTGTGGTCAAGGACTGAACGGACCCGCTCGGACAGGAACCGCGACGGCTGGCCATAGGTGTGGGCGTCGTCGCGGCCGCGTGGGCGGTGGTGGAAGCGCAGTGGTTGGTACATGTGCAGCGCCCTCGCGGGACGGGTCACCGCGACGTAGAACAGCCGCCGTTCCTCCTCGAGTCCCTCCCGATCGGTCAGCGCCATGTCCGAGGGAAGGTCGCCGTCAGCGACTCGCAGAAGGTGCACGACGTCCCATTCGAGTCCCTTGGCCGAGTGGATCGTCGATATGACCATCCAGTCCTCGTCGATCGTCGGCACATCCGCCAGATCACCGGTCGAGCTCGGTGGCTCGAGTGAGAGATCGGCGGCCACGTCCGATACACGGCTGCAACCCTCTGCCGCATTACAGAGGGCATCGAGGTCGGCCAGCCGCGCTGTGAAATCCGGGTAGGCCTGGCGGATCATCGGCTCCAGCGCGCCCACCAGGCGGTCAGCCTGCGTTCCCGCGCTCTCTCCCGGCACTCGGGCCATCGCATCGACCAGACCGGTGGCCACCTCGCGCGCGGCGGCAGGCAGCAGCACCGCAGCTGCGGGCCACCGGGAACGCACCTCGGCGTCGCCATCGGCCAATCCGAGCTCGTCGATGACGCGCCTAGAGGTTGCCGGCCCGACACCATCGAGCAGTTGCAACACCCGGAACCAGGCAAGCTCGTCACGTGGGTTGTCGGCCAGACGAAATACGCAGATCAGGTCCTTGACATGGGCCGCCTCGAGGAAGCGCAGCCCGCCATACTTCACAAAGGGGATCCGCCGGCGGCCCAGCTCGATCTCGAGCAGCGCCGAATGGTGCGCAGCACGCACTAGCACCGCCTGGCGGCTCAGAGCAGTGCCGTCCTCACGGTGCCCGAGGATTCGCTCACACACCGCTGCTGCCTCGGCATCCTCGTCGTGGCAGGTGATCAGTTCGGGACGAGGTCCACCGATTCCGGACTCCTCGTCGATGGCGCTGCGCAGCCTGGTTCCGAAACCCTCCGGCGCATCGGCAGCAACGGCGTTCGCCACATCGAGCACCGCCTGGGTCGAACGGTGGTTGCGCTGCAACGACACAGTGTGAACCCCGGCGATCGAGTCGCCGATGTCGAGAAGATGCCGGGGGCTCGACCCCCGGAACGAGTAGACCGCCTGGCTGTCGTCGCCGACGACCGTGAGAGACGGACCGTCGTCGGCTGTGCACATGGCGACCAGCACGTCGACCTGGAGGGTGTTCACGTCCTGGTACTCGTCGACGAGCACGGCATCGAGCTCCCCCGCCAGAGCGGGACCCATCTGAGGGTGGCGTACCGCTGCGCGCCAGTGGAGCAGGAGGTCGTCGAAGTCGAGGACCGCCAAGGCCCGTTTGCGATCCACGTACCCGCGACAGATCGCTGCGATGTCGTCGACCCGGTCCGATGCCCATGGCGCCACATCGGCCACCACCTCCGACAGAGGCCGTTGGGTGTTCACCGCACGTGAGTACAGGTCGAGCAACGTCGACTTGCGGGGGAACCGGCGCTCGGTCGTACGAGCACCCAGGTGGTCCTGGCGAACGAGATCCAACAGGTCCCCGGCGTCAGCAGGGTCGAGCACCGAGAAGCCCTCGTCCAGACCGAGCGACCGAGCATGGCGCCGCAGTGTGCGGTGGGCGATCGAGTGGAACGTCCCGGCGCGCACGCGCCCGGGATGCGCATGACCGCAGGCTCCGATCTCTCCCAACAGGGCGTCGGTCCGGGCGACCATCTCACTGGCCGCACGACGGGTGAACGTGACCAGCATCACCCGCTCAGGGCGCACGCCGTTGGCCACCAGCCACGCCACCCGGCTGGTGAGCGTGGTGGTCTTCCCGGTACCGGCACCGGCGACTATGCAGAGACGATCGGCGTCGGAGGTGACGGCGATCCGCTGCTCCTCGTCCAGACGCTCAACGAAGGGGAACATGTGTTCGACACTAGTCGTACTCCCCTGTTCAGATGGCCTCTCTGCGTTGCAACCACTGGAACGCCATCCATCCGGGCACGGTCGGCAGCCAGAAGGTGACCATCCGGTACAGCAGCGCTGCGGGCAGCGCGATCGTCGGTGGAACCCCGACGGCGCTCAGGCCGGCGACCAGGGCCGCCTCGACAGCACCGATGCCACCGGGAGTCGGTGCCACCGATCCGAGCAGTCCCGAGCCGAGGTAGACGACGGTCGCCGCTGCGAAGGGAATCGATCCTCCGTAGGCACGTACCGCTGCGTACAACGTCAGGGCGTAGCTGCCGAAGCTCATCAGGTTTCCTGCCGCCGCCAGGACGAGCCGTTTGGGATCGCGGACGATGTCCAGCAGTCTGGGCCCGAGGTTCTCCCAGGTGGGACGCAGACGGGAGAGGATGATCCGGCGGCTGTAGGGGACTACGAAGGCGAGCACCATCAGGGCGAGGACGATGCCTCCGCCCAGCATCACACCATCGGTGGGTGCTTCGAAGTTCCAGGCGACGGTCTCGGCCGAGAAGAACGACACCGCCACCAACGCCAGCGCTGTGGCCAGGAATGCGACGAGCGACGAGACACCGACGGTGGCCAGGGCCAGGCCCGGAGGTGCTCCCGCCTGCTGGATGAGGCGAGCGTTCGTACCGGCCGACCCGACAGCGGCAGGTGCGACCAGCGTCACGAAGCTGGCGGCGAACTGCGCCATCAACCAGCGACCGAACGGGATACGGACGGGTGACAGCGGCAGCACATGGAAGGCTGCACCGATGTAGGTCGTCAACGACGCGGCCAGCGCCACCGCCGCCCATGCCCAGTCGACGCTCGACACGATGGTCCCGAAGTCGACATTGCCCAGCTGACCGGCGAGCACATAGACCGCGAATGTGACTGCCACGAGGCTGATGACGGACCGGGGTCGCAGTCGCTCGAGACGGACGTCGTCAGCGCTGGGTTCGGGGGCGTGGGCGATCGCCTCGTCACGTAGCTGCGAGAGCAGATCGCGGTTCGTGCGCAGCTCGTCGCGCGTGGCTGAGTTGAGCGCAATCGGCTGCATGAGCGCAGGGAGGTTGGCCAGGTCCTCGTTCCCGATCGCGCGTTCCGCCGCCTCGATCGCCCGGTCGGTTCCGACAAGCATCGCCGTGGCGATGAGGAGCTCGGCGCGATCCAGACGCATCCGGAGCCGGGGCGCTGCGATCTCCCCTCGGTCGAGGCCCAGAATCCAGACTCGGCCGTCATCGTCAAGAGCGAAGCTGTCGACGTTCAACCCCTCGTGGGCGATTCCCAGGTGGTGCATCCGACGCACCTCCCGCCACACCTGGTCGAGCGCCTCGTCAGAGATGGCCTCGGGCGAGAATCCCCGCAGTGGTCGCAGATCGCGTGGGTGCTCCTCGACGACCGCCATCGTGCGCTCGTCCACCTCGACCGCCGCCAACAGGTCCGGGGTGCGGATGCCCTTGGCCCGAGCCATCAGCACCGGCACCGCGGCCTGCTGCACCTGTGCCCGCTCCGACCATCCTGGCGATCGGGTGACCCAGGTACGCACACGCACGAGCCGTGTCAGCTGCGACAACATCCGGGCTGTGCGTCGGTCGGGATCGAAGACCTGGGCGACTCCGAAGCGACCATCCACCGTCTCGAGCTCGAAACGTCGCCCCAGGTCCGACTCACCGGGCAGCTGACGCACCCAGGTGGGCTTGACCCCAACCCGGGCCATCGCTGCTATAACCCCGCGTGCGGGCACCCTCGGGTTCTCCGTGCCAGCGACGTAGCGGGCCAGCAGACCGAACGCATGGCCCCCCAGGAGGCTGAGCATCAACGCCAGCGGGGTCGCCCGACGGTCGATGAGGAACAGCGCACCGAGTGCGAGCAAGGCGGTCCAGACGATCGCGAGGGTACGAGACCGGGCGGCCTGCCCTTCAGCGGACATGAGAGCTGCGACACCTGCGAACACGCCGAACGCCGCTGCGGTCCTACCCGAGCCACCGCCGACGGGCAGCGTCAGTGCGTCGAGCAGCGCTCCGTCGATCAACTGGTCGGCATACTTGGAGAACAGGTTCGCTGCCACGAGGGCGAGCGACGACGCCATCAGTGCGACCAACAGCACTCGCCACTTGCGCCTGACCGCCAGCTCGGCGACGAGGAAGACGGGGAGCGCGAGCACGATCAGGTTGTTGAGCGTCGCGAGCAGGCTCACGACCAGTTCGGGCACGCTGGTGACAGCGGAGGTGATGTCCTCCTGGATCCCCTCGGTCGTGCCGGACCCGATGCTCCCCGCGAAGACCAGTAGTGCCATGACCGCGACGGTCACAGCCAGGCGCAAAAGGTCCGAGGTCCGACGCGTACGCGGCGGCTCGGGTCTGTCGTCGATGCGGACGTCCTCGAGTCGCCACTGCGATGTCAGGAGATCGTCCAGCGATGCCGGATCCGGCCTGCGTAGCGGTGCTGTGACGTCGTCCTCGAAGACGTCCTGGGCATCGGTGGGCACCGATCGAGTATTGCCGAGCCGAGCGCCGCTAGGTTCGACCCACCCCGACAGGAGGAGTTCGCGATGCTGGCAGTGTCCTGCGTCTCGCAGTCAGCCGACGATCCACTCAGCGGTCTGGAGGTAGGCGCGGTGGATGAGCCAGCGGTGCCCGACGGATGGGTCCGGGTACACGTGAAGGCGGCTTCCCTGAACCATCACGACCTCTGGTCGCTGCGCGGAGTGGGACTCGGCCCCGACCGGCTCCCGATGATCCTGGGCTGCGATGCTTCCGGGGTGCTCGACGACGGGAGCGAGGTGGTAGTGCATGCAGTTGTCGGTGATCCGGATGCGGGCGGCGGTGACGAGACGCTCGACCCTCGACGGACACTGCTGTCGGAGCTTCACCCGGGAACGCTCGCCGAGCAGGTGACGGTCCCCTCACGCAACGTCGTGCCCAAACCGGAGTCGCTGAGCTGGGAGCAGGCAGCAGCAGTTCCGACAGCATGGCTCACCGCCTACCGCATGCTGACCAGCCGCTCCGGCCTGGACGGCCCGGCCACGGTGCTGGTGCAGGGTGCGGGCGGAGGAGTGGCATCGGCAGCGATCGTGCTGGCGAAGGCCCTCGGCCACAGGGTGTTCTGCACGTCACGAGATGACGAGAAGCGCCAACGCGCCCTGGCTGTCGGCGCCGATCTTGCTGTCGAGACAGGTGAGCGCCTTCCGGAGAAGGTCGACCTCGTCATCGAGACGGTGGGCGCCGCGACCTGGGATCACTCGCTACGGGCGCTGCGGCCGGGTGGGAGGATCGTCGTCTCAGGCGCCACCAGCGGTATGAACCCGCCGGCAGAGCTGAACCGTGTGTACTTCCTCCAGCTCTCGGTCGTCGGTTCGACGATGGGCACCCGGGAGGAGCTGGTCGAGATGCTCGACCTGATGGACCACCATGGCATCGAACCGATGATCAGCGACGTCCGCCCCCTCGCGGACGCACGAGCGAGTTTCGAGCAGCTCGAACGTGGTGACCTCTTCGGGAAACTCGTCCTGACCGTGTGAACCGGACCGGAGTGACTCAGAGCGCCGCTGACTACTCTGTGGCGGTGTCCGCAGCCGGACGGGGGGACCGTCTCACACACCACGCGCTGGTGGAACGCCGCGCCTTCATCCGTTCCGCCGCACTGGCCGCACTCGCCGCCGGCGGTGCGGGCGCGCTCGGTGCGTGCGGGTCCGACGGCAAGGCGCTCGGCGGGTCGAGCAGCACGACCACGACGTCGGTGGCACCCCTGGCCTACGACGATTCGCTCCCCTACTGGATGCAGGGCGGGTTCGAACCGGTCACCGAGGAGCTGACCGTGACCTCGCTGGACGTGACAGGATCGCTCCCACCGGAGATCGACGGTCTCTACGTGCGCAACGGTTCCAACCCGGCGTCCGGCACGTCGCCGCACTGGTTCCTGGGCGACGGCATGGTGCACGGGGTCCGCCTGGCCGGGGGCAAGGCGCTCTGGTACCGCAACCGCTTCGTCGACACACCGATCCACCGAGCGGGCACCGACCTGCTCAGCGCAGGTGGAGCACCGGGCGGCCCCAACAACCAGAGCAACGTCAGTGTGTTCCACCACGGCGGTCGTCTGCTGAGCTCCGGCGAGGTCGGGCTGCCCTACGAGCTCTCCACTGACGACCTCTCGACCGTCGGGCCGTTCGACTACGACGGCCGTCTGAGCACAGCGATGACAGCACACCCGAAGGTCGACCCTGCGACTGGCAGGATGCACTTCTTCGGGTACGGCTTCATGGCGCCCTACCTGACCTATCACGTCGCCGCGGTGGACGGGACCCTGGAGCACAGCGAGGAGATCGCCGTCGCAGGCCCGACGATGATGCACGACTTCGCCATCACCGACAGTGATGTCGTGTTCTGGGAGCTGCCGGTCGTGTTCGACCTCGACGCCGCTGTCGCCGCGGTGACCGGCGGTCCGGTCGACCCGGGCTTCGGGTTCCGCTGGGACCCGTCCTACGGGGCACGCGTCGGAGTGATGCCCCTGGGTGGACCAGCGTCGTCGATCCGTTGGGTCGACATCGAACCCTGCTTCGTGTTCCACGGAGTGAACGCCCACCGCGACGGCGACGACGTCGTGGTCGATGTGTGCGTGCTGCCGCAGGCGTTCTCGACCAACGGCGAGATCGAACCGTCCACCCCGCACCGGTGGCGAATCGGCACCGGTACGGACCAGCTGACCTTCAGCGACGAGCAGCTGTCGGACGTGCAGATGGACCTACCCGCGATCGACAGGCGCTTCGCCGGGCGGGCGAACCGCCACGCTTGGTACCTCGAGACAGATCCCACGAGCCCGTCACCGGTCGAGTTCGCGGGGCTCAACCGTCGCGACGAGCGCGACGGTTCGCTCGACAGGTACCACCCCGGCGACGGCCTGCACGTGAACGAGGGCACGTTCATCCCCGCCAGCGATGGCGAGGGCGAGGGGTGGCTGGTGACCTATGCCTGGGACCGAGCCCGCGGGGCGAGCGACCTGCTGGTGCTCGATGCGCTGGACCTGGCCGCCGGGCCCGTAGCAGCGGTCCACCTGCCGGCACGCGTGCCGTACGGGTTCCACGGCAGCTGGATAGCCACCGAGACCTGACCGCGCCGACTCTTCCGCCTACGCGACCTCAGCTGCTGGCGCTGCGAACTGCGACTGGTAGAGGGCGTGGTACGCACCCTCCGCGGCGAGCAGGTCCGTGTGATTGCCCTGTTCGACGATCCGCCCCGACTCCATGACCAGGATCGTGTCCGCGTCGCGGATCGTCGAAAGCCTGTGGGCGATCACGAAGCTGGTCCGGTTGGAGCGCAACGCCGCCATGGCCCGCTGGATCAGCACCTCGGTGCGGGTGTCCACCGAGCTCGTCGCCTCGTCGAGGATCAGGATCGTCGGGTCGGCCAGGAACGCACGGGCGATGGTGAGCAGCTGCTTCTCCCCCGCGCTGATGTTCGCGCCTTCGTCGTCGATCACGGTGTCGTAGCCGTCGGGCAACGAGTGCACGAACCTGTCCACGTAGGTCGCCCTGGCCGCGGCGAGTACCTGCTCGTCGGTCGCGTCGGGGTTGCCGTAGGCGATGTTGTCGCGGATCGTGCCGCCGAACAGCCAGGTGTCCTGGAGCACCATGCCGATCTGGGAGCGCAGGTCGGCTCGGCGCATCTTCGACGTGTCGATGCCGTCGAGGGTTATGTGACCGTCGTCGATCTCGTAGAAGCGCATCAGGAGGTTGACCAGCGTGGTCTTGCCGGCACCGGTAGGGCCGACGATCGCGACTGTCTGGCCCGGCTCGGCGACGAGTGACAGGTCCGTGATCAGCTCCCGGTCCGGGGAGTACGAGAAGGAGACGTCGTGGAACTCGACGCGGCCACGTGGCTCGATGTCCTCCAGCGCATCGGCCGGATCAGGGGTCTGCTCGGGGGCGTCGAGCAGCTCGAAGACCCGCTCGGCCGATGCGACGCCGGACTGCAGCACGTTGACCATCGACGCCATCTGGGTGAGCGGCTGGGTGAACTGTCGTGAGTACTGGATGAAGGCCTGGATGTCACCGATGCTCATCGAACCGTTGGAGACCTGGATACCGCCGACCACGGCGATGGCCACGTAGTTCAGGTTCCCGAGAAACATCATCATTGGTTGGATCGTCCCGGAGATGAACTGCGCTCCGAAGCTGGAGTCGAACAGCTGCTCGTTCTCCTCGGCGAAGCGTTCCTGCACGGACTGGGACCGGCCGAACACCTTCACCAGGGAGTGACCGGTGAAGGCCTCCTCGACCTGCGCGTTCAGCGCTCCGGTGTGGCGCCACTGGGCCACGAATCGCTTCTTGGACCGACTCGTGATGATCCGCATCAACACCATCGACACCGGCAGCGTCAGCAGTGCGATGCACGCCAGGATCGGCGAGATCGAGATCATCATGATCACGACGCCGACGATCGTCAGCGTCGACGAGAGCATCTGGCTCAGGGTCTGCTGGAGGCTCTGCGCGACGTTGTCGATGTCGTTGGTGACCCGGCTGAGCATGTCCCCGCGGGGCTGTCCGTCGACGTAGCCCAGCGGAAGGCGATGGAGCTTCTCCTCGACGTCGGTGCGGAGTCGGCGCATGGTGTGCTGCACGACATCGGCGAGGAGCCGTGACTGCCCCCACGACATCGACGCAGCGACCAGGTAGAGGGCGAGCACGCCCATGAGGATCCTGGCGAGGCGGTCGAAGTCGACGCCCTGGCCGGAGATGACGCCCTCGACCACGACGTTCGTGGCATCACCGAGAAGGCGTGGACCCAGCACCGTCAGCGAGACGCTCACCACCGCCAGGAACAGCACGACGATGACGCGCGCCCGCTCTGGTCGGAGCTGTGCAGCAAGTCGTCGCGCAGACCCCGAGAAGTCCTTGGAACGCTCGGCGGGCATGCCGGCAGCGGCGAACCGCCCGGCAATCCCCGAGCGCGACTCCGCCGCAGGGGTCTTCGACGGTTGTGAGTTTGATTCGTCGCTCATGCGGGCACCTGCTGGTCGAGCTGGGACGCGACGATCTCCTGGTAGGTCTCACACGTCTCGAGGAGTTCGTCGTGGCTGCCGAGGCCCACGCAGTGCCCGTCCTCGAGGACCAGGATCCTGTCGGCCCCGATGATCGTCGAGACCCTCTGAGCGACGACGATCATCGCTGCA
Source organism: uncultured Microthrixaceae bacterium (assembly GCA_964450685.1). Classification (GTDB taxonomy): domain Bacteria; phylum Actinomycetota; class Acidimicrobiia; order Acidimicrobiales; family Microtrichaceae; genus JBAOHV01. The sequence goes on along the minus strand of CAYVDN010000023.1, from coordinate 13,332 downwards.
TCTCGCACGACCGGAGCCAGAGCCGCCCGTAGCCGGGCATCGGTCGCCAGGTCGAGCGCGGAGAACGAGTCGTCGAAGAGATAGACCGAGGGGCGCCGCACAAGAGCCCGTGCGATCGCCAGGCGCTGACGCTGACCACCAGAGACGTTCGTCCCACCCTGGGCGATCGAGCTCTCCAGACCATCGGGCATGGCTCTGACGAAGTCCTCCGCCTGGGCGATACTCAGCGCCTCCCAGAGCTCCTCGTCGGTCGCATCCGGGCGGGCATGACGCAAGTTGCTCGCCACGGTCCCGGAGAACAGGAACGGCTTCTGGGGAACGAGGCCGACCCGCGACCAGAGAACCTCGGGCTCGATCTCGCGCACGTCCACGCCACCCACCAGCACCGCGCCGCCGGTGACGTCGTACAGGCGCGGAACCAGGTTGACCAGCGTCGTCTTGCCGGCTCCGGTGCTGCCGATCACAGCCAGGGTCTCACCCGGCGAGACGGTGAAGGACAGGTCGACGAGAACGGGGGCTTCGGCACCCGGGTAGGCGAACTCGACGTCGCGGAACTCGACACCCACCGTCGCAGGCAGGTGATCGACGGACCTGTCCGCCGCCCGGACGGACGTGGGCGTGTCGAGCACCTCCTCAATGCGCTCCGCGCAGACTGCAGCTCGTGGGGCCATCACGGCTACGAACGTGGCCATCGTGACCGACATGAGTATCTGGATCAGGTAGCTCAGGAAGGCGATGAGCTGGCCTATCTGGAGCTCGCCGGCATCGATGCGAACGCCGCCGAACCACACCGCGGCGACGCTCGAGACGTTGAGCACCAACATGACCGTCGGGAAGATGATCGCCATCAGGTGGCCCGCGTGCAGCGACGTCTCGGTCAGCTCATCGTTGGCAACGCCGAAACGACGGCGTTCGACCGGCTCACGCACGAACGCACGAACGACGCGCAGTCCGGCGATCTGCTCGCGCAGCACCCGGTTCACCACGTCGATGCGTTCCTGCATGTCCTGGAACTGCGGAACCATCCGCACCACGACCATGCCGATGCAGAACACGAGCACGGGGACGCTGACGAGCAGCAGGAGCGACAGCGGTCCGTCCTCGCTCACCGCCATGAAGGAACCACCGACGAGCATGATCGGCGCTGCCACGAGCAGCGTCGCCGACATCAGGACCAGCATCTGCACCTGCTGGACGTCGTTGGTGATCCTGGTGATCAACGAAGGCGCGCCGAAGTGGTCCACCTCCTGGGTCGAGTAGTCGATCACCCGCTGGAACAGGTCCCTGCGCACGTCACGGCCGAAGCCCATTGCGGTTCGAGCCCCGTAGTAGACCGCACCGACGGAGAAGACCACCTGGACCAGCGTCACGAGGATCATCAGCCCACCCGTGCGCCAGATGTAATCGGTGTCGCCGGTGATCACGCCCTTGTCGATGATGTCGGCGTTGAGCGCTGGCAGGTAGAGCGCCGCGACCGTCTGAACGGCCTGCAACGCGATGACCGCCGCGATCCAACTGCGGTAGCGGACCAGATAGGTCCGGAGCAGACGCATCAGCACGCTGCACTCCCCCTTTGCTTCTCGTCGTGACACAGACCCGCGTCCCCGGCGATTCCGCAGAGGAGCACATCGACCACCTCCGATGCCGGCAACGGTTCGCTGGTGAGCATCTGCAGCGTCGAGGCGAGCGTGAAGGACCGCAGCAGAGCGGCTGACTCTCGAGGACTCCTGCGCAACAGCGCAGCGTCAGGAGCCAAGACGTCGGCAAGCGCCTCGATACTGGTGAGCGGCGGCGACGGATGTGGCTTACCTGACTTACCCGGCGGTCGGGTCAACCCGACCGCGAGCATCAGCCGCCCGAGCGAGACGATGCGCTCCTGCAGGAGGCGGACCGCCTCCTCGGCACGATCACGTAGCGGAAGCGACCGGTCGATTCGGGCCAGCGCTTGTTCGAAGGGGGTTGGGTCGAACGCAGCGGCCACCACCGCGGAAATCAACGAGTCCTTGTCCTCGAACGCGCGGAAGATCGTGCCCTCGGCGACATCTGCTGCCTCGGCGATCTGGCGTGTCGTCACCGAGGTGCCGTGCTCCAACAACAGCGGGAGGGTCGCATCGACGAGCACCTCGCGGCGCTGCTCCGGTGGCAGTGCGGCTGCCCTCCTGCGGGCGGCGGAAGCGTTCACTCGGCCACACTACATGAGTGAGCACTCACTCATGTAGTGTGGCCGAGGTCAGGCGTTCCGTGGAAGCTCCGAGAAGGGCACGTTCTTGGTGTCCCCCGGCTCCTTGGGCAGGCCCAGCACGCGCTCGCCGATGATGTTGCGCTGGATCTGGTCGGTGCCGCCGTAGATGGGCGGGCCCTGTGCCCACAGCGCCAGACCTGTGACCATCTGTGCGAACGGATTGCGAGTCGCCTCGTCGTTGACGGGACGCTGTTCATCGTTGTAGGCGTGCAACATGCCGCTCGCTCCGAGTATGCGCAGGCCGACGTCGCGGCTCGATCGCATGATGTCGCTCATCGCCAGCTTCGAGATGTTCCCGACGCCGGGGATGTCCTTGCCCGCCTTCTTGGCGGCCTTGAGGCGCAGGTTCGTGAACCGCCCGATCTCGCCCAGCGTGTACAGCTTCATCAGGTCCTGGCGGATCGACGGGTCGTCGATCGTTCCGTTGCCCTTGGCCAGGTCGAAGAGCAACTTGGTGCCGATCCCACCGATCGGGGCTGCACTCGCCCCGGTCTTCTTCTTACGCGGAGCGGAGACGAAGTCTCCTGCGCGCTTGGGCAGGTGACCTGCGACTGTGCCGGGCGTGGCAGTTCCGGCCGCGCCGGACCCTCCGCCGGAGCCGAGCCCGGATCGCTCGTGCATGAGCGTCGTGTTGGCCACCGCCCAGCCGTTGCCTCGCTCGCCGATGATCGCGTCGTTCCCGACTGCCCCGTCCGAGATGAAGACCTCGTTGAAAAGCGCGTGACCGGTCATCTCGACCAGGGGGCGCACGTCGACACCGGGCTGATGCATGTCGAATGCGAACCAGGTGATGCCCTGGTGCTTGGGCAACGCGGGATCGGTACGGGCGATCAGCATTCCCAGATCGGCGACGTGGCCGAACGTGGTCCAGACCTTCTGGCCGTTGATCCTCCACTGGTCGCCGTCGAGTTCGGCCTTGCAGGTCAACCCGGCCAGGTCCGAACCCGCGCCGGGCTCCGAGAAGAGCTGACACCAACACTTCTGACCGGTGACGATGTCGCGCACGTACAGGTCGATCTGCTCCTGGGTTCCGTGGGTCGCGATCGTCGGAGCAGCGAGCAGCAGCCCAAGACCACCGGGAGCCGCCAACGCTCCGAACTCGGCGATCTCGTTCTGCACCCGCACGGCATCGTTGCGGGAGAGGCCGCGCCCGTAGGCGTTGGTGGGCAGCAGAGGGGCTGACCAACCGGCCAGCCCCAGTCGCTCCCACCACTCCCCGACCGTCAGGTCGGGGTCCCAGTTCTCGCTGAGCCAGGTCCTGATCTCCTCGACGATCTCATCCTGAGCTACTGGTGCATCGACCGCGTCACTCACGATTCACCCCCTGTTGCGCTGTCGGCGCCGCCCCCGCGGTCGCCAGCTTGGGCGGAACCGTAGCCGGACGCGCAGGTGCGCCGGAACAACAGCTCCGGCGCACCTGCGAGATCGTGGATCATCGACCGGTCACGCCTCGACGGGCCGGCCGTATTCACGGTGTTCAGATGTTCACGGGGCAGCCCACCACGCCAGGCAGCGTGATCGCCAGGAGCGGCCGCATCAGGAAGCTGCCGCCAGTTATGTCGATCTTGTCGCAACCACCGGCAGGGCGGAGGTAGAAGTCGCCCTCGAAGTAGAAGGGGATCCCGATCAGCGTGAAATAGAACCCGGCCCTGGTCGCACGCATGCCGGCGGCCTGGGACAGGTTGAACCGTGCGGACGCGATCTCGATCGATGCGAGACGCAGCCTGCCCACACCGCTGAGCGACCAGCTCGGAGTGTTGAGCGATGACGTGAAGGTCCCGTTGAAGGTCACCCCGAGCGGCAGATTGGTCATGCTCAATCCGCCCGACCCGGTGAGCGTGACCTGATCGGGGCTCGCGACCACGCGACCGTTGAAGTTGACCAGTGCCCATGAATCGAGGGCCAGTGAGCCGACCATCTGGCCTTCGAGACTGATCAGCTGACCGTTCGGCCCGAACGAGGCGGCGACGGTGCCGCTGACGTTCGCTCGGGATCCGATCTGCAGGCCGCCGGTGAACTTCAGGTCCAACGGATTGCCGTTGCTCGCGCGGATCGCCAGGTTCGCTCCGGTCAGGGTCGCGTCCCCGAGTTGCACGGAGCCGTTGACCGCCGCGTCCAGTTGCACCGTCTCGGCCACGCCATCGGTGATCACCACCGCTCCGGAGAGGCTGGCACTGAAGCCCGCATTGGCGAGCGCAGCGTCGACCTCGAGGGTGGTCGTGGCCCCGTTGGACTCGACCACGGCGCTGCCGGTCGCCTGGAGCGTGCCGACCTTGAAGCTACCGGTGACCACGGATCGAATCTGTCCACCGACCACCACCGTGTCCATCTCGCCGGCGACCGAGATGGTCTGGCCGTCGGGCAGGGTGCCGGAGAACTCGCCGGCGCCCTGGAGGTTCAGGTACGGGGTGTAGGCGGTGATGCCGTCCCACACGATCGACCCGTTGAAGCGCACGACGTTGTCACCCTGCTGCACGTCGAGCACGCCGATGAAGGTCGCCTTGTTGACAGCAAGAGTCAGGGAACCGTTGGCCTCGTTGACCTGGAGGTCACCGACTATGCCACTGCCACTGAACGAGACCGACGTCTCGTTCGCGTTGCCGTCGAGCTTGACCTGACCGGTCAGGTCCACCTTCTTGCCGCCCGCCATCGAACCGACGAGCCGTGCCGAGATGTCGGCCTTCGCCGATACGAGAGCACCGGTCTGGTCGAAAGCGACGTTCAACGTCCCGCTCACCGTCGTCGGGCCGACCCGCATACCGCCCGACACCGCAGCGCTGACGCCCGTGCTGGGTGATGCTGTGAGTGCGATGGTCGCAGCCGTTCCGGTGCCTGTACCGCCGATGACGACGTCACCGATCTTCGCCGACGGGACCGTGGCGCTGAGCGTCAGCGTCGGTACGCCGTTGCGGACGTTCAGGGTTCCGGTGAAGGCCGCCGGCGCCTGGGTCACTCCCGGGATCATCAGCGAGCTGGACGACAACGTCACCGACCAGGTGTTCAGGTTGGTGAGAGTGCCGACGAAGCCGATGGTCGAGGTCTGACCCGACAGGCGAACGTCCACGTTGCCCCGGACCCTGATGCCGGCAGGCACGATGTCCGCCGAGAGCGCACGGATCTTGACGTTCTCGAGCACGGGCTGGCCGGCGGAGATCTCGTCGCCCGTGACGGCGGCGACTGGCGCTGAGCTCGCGTTGCCTTCCTCGGAGGGCACCTCGGTCCCCTCGGCCAGGACCGCTCCGTCCAGCGCGACCTTGGCGTTGGCATCGTTGCAGTCGCTGCCCTCGACGGTCGTGGCGTCCGACAGGGCGACCACGTCGTCGGTGACCAGGACAGCGGTATTGGCCGTGGGTGGCGCCTCCTCGACTCGGTCCCAGAACTCACAGAACTTGGCCGCTGGCTGCGGATTGCCGGACGACGGCGGAGAACAGGCGGTCAGCATCGCTGCGATCAGAGCCACCGCCAGCAGCAGCGCCGAGGCGCCGCTGCTGGCACGGTGGGTACGTGGAGCTGATTTCGACATGGTTGCGTGCGAACTCACGAGGTGATCGTTCCGTTGTCCCAGATTCGGGCATTGAACCCGTTGGGTCCGCTCTGTCCGGCGGGACCGGTCGCTCCCGTCGAAGCGGACGACCCTTCAGCGCCCGACGCACACCCGCCGATATTGGCGCAGTCGCCCCGGGCACCGCCCACTCCCCCTGTGGCAGGCAGAGCCATGGCGCCGCCGGCGCCACCCTGGGCGAGGATCGCCGGACGGTAGTACGAGCTTGCGGTGTTGCCGATCGTGCCGACGCCGATGTGGAAGAAGGCGATCGACGGGCCGCCGGCACCTCCACCGGCACCTCCGCCACCGCCGCCAGCTCCGCCACCGCCGCCGCCGCCACCACCACCGGCCTCGCAGCACGACTTGTTGCCGCCGTTGCCGCCGTTGCCGCCGTTGCCGCCGCGACCTGCGGGCTGGCCCGAACCGCCGGCGCCGCCAGCTGACGAGGTCACGATGGACGAGTGGACGTTCACGGTCGCGCTGTTGGCGTAGATACCGAAGGAGCCTCCGCCCGAGGTTCCGGCACTTGTACCTGCCGCACCGCCGGCACCGCCGGCACCACCGCCACCACCGCCACCACCATTCGCGCTAGCGGACTTTCCACCGCCGCCGCCACCACCGCCGCCACCCGGCTGGCCTGCTGTGCCGGGCGTGCCAGCGGACGGGGCCCACAGGTCACCAGCGACTGGGGTGTTGCTCCCCGCAACTCCCGCCGAACCAGCTGCTCCACCTGCTCCGGCAGAGCCTCCACCAGCATCGCCAGCACAACCCGTGTCACTTCCACATCCGCCACTACCGCCGGCGGCCCCGCCACCGCCTGCTGATCCAGCCTGGCCGCCGTAGTACTGCCACCACGGGAAGACGTAGTTCCAGGTTCCCCCGGTTCCGCCTGCACCACCGCTTCGGGGATTGGCGGGAGATGCAGCACATCCGGCACCGCTCGATCCGCCGTTGTTGTATCCGCTGCTGGCGGTCCCGCCGTTCGAGCCGATGCAGCCGGATGCCGCCTGCGCTGGTACTGCGGAGGATCCGTTGGTACCGGCGACGCCCGGCTGGGCAGTGACCTCGGAGAGTGTCACGTTGACGACCGACAGGCCCAGCGCACGCACGCCGTAGGCGCTGCCACCGGCGCCGACCGTGGTGCCACTGGTGATGTCCGCGTTGACAATGTTGACGAGGGAACCGCCGGTTACGAGCACACCCGTGGCGTTCGGGCCCTGGCCGCCACTGATGACGGTCACCGGTGCGTCGTTGCTGCCGATTGCCACACCGGAGGAGCCGCCTGAGACGACGACTCCGACGGCGTCACCGCTGGACCGAGTGACACCCTGGATGCTGACTCCGGCGATCGTCACGTTGCTGGCGGCGTTGATCGTCAACGGTGCGGTTGTCGGTGAGCCGTAGATCGTCGTGACCTGGTCGCTGCCGTAGCCGCTGAAGTCCTGAGCCCAACCGCCGGTGATCGTCATTCCCGACGAGAGCGTCAGCGACTCGGAGAACGAACCTCCGGCGACACGCAGCTCATGCACGCCAGCGGTCGCAGCGTTCGCGAGTGCCTCGGTGATCGATGCACACGGATCAGCGATCAGACCACAGGCTGCGCCCGTCGAACCGCCGGGACGCACGTACATCTTGGGATTCGGGTCGACAGTGACCGAGATCGAGATGACCGGCGACGTCGACGTTCCAGCGGTGCTGGTCATCGTCAGCCGCGCCGAGTAGGTCCCTGGGTCGCCATATACGTGGCTTGTGGTCGCTCCCGTGCCGGTCTGACCGTCACCGAAGTCCCACTCGTAGGTGAGCCCTGTACCGGTTCCGGTCGACGAACCTGCCGAGTCGAAGTTGACCGTGAGCGGCGCATAGCCCGCAGTCGGGGACCCGCTCGCCACGGCGATCGGCGGCCCACTCGGGACAGTTGTGGTGCCACCCCCGCCGCTCGGCGGCGTGGTACACGCCGTCGAAACCAGTGCAGTCGCGGCGATCACCACGAGCGAGATCCAACGGATCTTGCGCATCTTTCCCCCTCTTTGGCGCTTTCGCGCACGCCCTACCCGCCCAGCTAGCGGTTCCGACGATGCTCGCCCACCAGCAGGGCTGTGTCAAGCATCACACCGAACGGTGTTCGCGGAACTCAGCGCGCAGGAGCAAGTGCTGCGATCAGCTGCCCGTCGGCGGTGTCGCCCGACGCCTCCCAGAAGAAGACGCCTCCGAGCCCCTGCGAACGAGCCCACGACGCCTTGGAAGCCAGCGTTGCTGGGGTGTCGTAGCTCCACCACTCACTCCCGCACGCAGCAGCGCCGGTGCCGGCGACGGTCGCCGTCGAAGGGCAGCGACCTGCCAGCGTGCGATACGCCTCCATGCCGCGCTCGATGCTGCCCGTAGCCGGCCCAGAAGCGCTGGCTCCCGCTGTCGGGCTGCTCACCCCTGCCCATCCGCGACCGTAGAACCCGACGCCCAGCAGGAGCTTGTCGGCGCTGACACCGAGAGCCCTGTAGGTGGCCAGCGCTTCGCTCGCCGAATGCCCCCCGGGCAGCGACGCGGCATCAGGCAGAAGCGCCGAGTGCGGCGCTGTGCGCGAAGGCGTCCACCAGCCAGCGAAGTCGTATGTCATGACGTTGTACCAGTCGACAAAGACGGCGGCCTCGCCGTAGCCGCCCGTCAGCAATTGGGTAGGCGCCGCTGGAACGGCGGCGGTCACGAGACGGTCGGGGAACGCCTGGCGCACAGCGCTCATCAAGCGTGCGTATCCGCTGTCGACTCCTGGGTACTCCCAGTCGATGTCGATACCGTCGAACAGCCCTGCCCATCGCGGGTCGTCGAGCAATGCCCGACAGGATGCGGCAAAGCGAGCCGGATCGGCGGCAGCCGACGCGAACCCGCTCGAGCCGCTCGCCCCACCGAACGACCAGAGCACCCGCAACTCCGGGTACTGGGCCTTGAGCTTTCGGAGCTGGCCGAAGACGCCGCCGGGTGCACCTGCAGGATCGGCGACACCATCGACGCTGTTGGCGGCGTCGTAGGAGAGAGCGGTTTCGACCGCCGGGTCGCCCTGCGTGCAGCGACCGTCGGAGACCGATCCGAACGCCACGTTCAAGTGCGTCAGCTTCTCCGCGGTTCCGCTCGTAACGAGGTTGCGCGGGTGGTATCCCCCGTGAACACCCCAGGTGGTGAGGTAGCCGACAACCCTCCAGGGGCCAGGAGGCACCGTGGAGGCCGGGCCCGTGGATGTCGGCGAGGAGGCTGATGCAACAGTCGTCGACGCGCCGGATGACGATGATCGTGCGGACGTCTGGGCTCTGGCTGCAGACCCCATCGCTGCGCGGTCGCTTCGCCCATTCGGCATAGCGGCACATGCGACAGCCACCAAGGCGACGACCGCCAGCACGCCTACCGCCATCCACTTCGTTCGGCTCGCCACCTGAAGCACCCTAGTCGGAACCCATTCCCTATTACATGTACATGCAAGCACTTTCTGGTCAGGTCGATATCGCCGCCGCCAACCCTGCTTGTGTGATTACGGTGTAGGGGCAGATGAGCAGCTCCCATGCAACGGCGAGGTCATCTGACGACGTACAGCGGCTAGGCCGTGTCGTCATCCGCTTCGCGGGCGACTCCGGCGACGGCATGCAGCTGGTCGGAGACCGCTTCACCGAACTGTCCGCACTGTTCGGCAACGACCTTGCGACGTTGCCGAACTACCCCGCTGAGATCCGGGCACCAGCCGGCACCGTCGCCGGCGTGTCGTCGTTCCAGGTCCACATCTCGGACAACGACATCGTCACACCCGGCGACGCGCCGAACGTCCTGGTGGCGATGAACCCTGCCGCGCTGCGCTCCAACATCGGCGACCTGGCGACCGGCTCGACCGTCCTCGTCAACATCGACAGCTTCAACTCCCGGGACCTGACCAAGGCCGGATACGAGACGAACCCCCTCGATGACGGCTCACTGTCGGCGTTCAACGTCTACGAGGTGCCGATGACCTCACTGACGTTGCAGGCGACCGAGGAGCTCGGGGTCAAACAGCGCGACGCCGAGCGGTCCAAGAACTTCTTCGCTCTCGGGTTGATCTGCTGGATGTACACCCGTCCCACCCGGCCGCTCATCGACTGGATCGAGACCAAGTACGCGGACAAGGACCAAGTACGCGAGGCCAACCTGGCGGCATTGCGAGCCGGGCGGAACTTCGGCGAGACGGCTGAACTGTTCGATCACCCGTTCGAGGTGCAACCGGCGGCGCTTGCTCCCGGCACCTACACGAACATCAACGGCAACACAGCGTTGGCCTGGGGGCTGGTCGCCGCAGCCGAACTGTCCGGGCTACCACTCGTGTACGCGAGCTACCCGATCACACCGGCGTCGGACATCCTCCACGAGCTCAGCCGACAGAAGCGATTCGGGGTCCGCACGATGCAGGCCGAGGACGAGATCGCGGCCGCAGCGATCGCCGTCGGTGCTGCTTTCTCGGGTGCCTTGGCTGCAACCGGCACGTCCGGTCCAGGTCTGGATCTGAAGGCCGAGGCGATCGGCCTTGCGATCAGCCTGGAGCTACCTCTGCTGATCGTCGACGTGCAGCGCGCGGGACCATCGACGGGCATGCCGACCAAGACCGAGCAGTCCGACCTGCTGCTCGCGATGTTCGGCCGTCACGGCGAAGCCCCACTTCCGATTCTGGCGCCCCGCTCACCCGCCGACGGGTTCACCGTGATGATCGAGGCGGCACGCCAGGCACTGAAGTACCGGACGCCGGTGATCGTCCTGGCGGATGGCTACCTGGCGAACAGCGCTGAACCGTGGCGCCTGCCCGACGTCGAGTCTCTTCCCGACATCTCAGTGGAGTTCACCACCGAGTCGAACCACACCGATCCCGATGGCCGCGAGGTCTACTGGCCCTACCTCCGCGACCCCGACACGCTCGCACGGCCCTGGGCCGTCCCCGGAACCCCCGGGCTCCAGCACCGGATCGGCGGCATCGAGAAGCACGACGGCGACGGCAACATCAGCTACCAGCCCGAGAACCACGAGCACATGGTCAGGCTCCGTCAGGCCAAGGTCGACGGAATAGCCCACGACACCGGCGGCCTGGACCTGGACGAAGAGGACGGTGCCGACGTGCTGGTGCTCGGCTGGGGATCCACCTGGGGTGCGATCACCGCGGGTGTGCGCAGGGTGCGAGCGACTGGCGACCGGATCTCGCAGGCGCACATCACCCAGCTCAGCCCGCTCCCCGCCGACCTGGGCGACGTGCTGGCGCGCTACCCCAAGGTGCTGTGCCCCGAGGTCAACCTGGGACAGCTGTCGATGCTGCTGCGGGACCGCTACCTGGTCGACGTCCGCAGCTACACGAAGGTCTCGGGGCTGCCGTTCGGTGCGTCGGAGATGGAGACGCGGATGCGAGAGGAGCTGGCGCGATGAGCTCGAACGGCTCGGACGGGTCCGACTTCTCGGGTGACGCCGCCCCGGTGAAGCTGACCCGCAAGGACTTCAGCTCCGACCAGGAAGTGCGCTGGTGCCCGGGCTGTGGCGACTACGGCATAACCGCCGCGCTCCAACTGCTGATGCCCGACCTGGGGATCGCGCCGCACGAACTGGTCTTCGTCTCCGGTATCGGCTGTGCCGCCCGGCTGCCGTACTACATGAACACCTACGGGATTCACTCGATCCACGGTCGAGCCCCCGCGATCGCGACAGGCGTCGCGATGACCAGGCCGGACCTCTCGGTCTGGGTGATCGGTGGAGACGGCGACATGTTGTCGATCGGTGGCAACCACTTGATCCACGCGCTGCGCCGGAACATCAACCTGACAGTGCTCATGTTCAACAACCAGATCTACGGGTTGACCAAGGGCCAGTACTCCCCTACCTCGGGCGTCGGGAAGGTGACCAAATCGACGCCGTTCGGGTCCGTCGATCACCCGTTCAACCCGGTGTCGGTGGCGTTGGGGGCCGAAGCGACCTTCGTCGCCCGGACGCATGACACCGACCGCGCCCACATGCAGGCGGTGTTCCGCCGGGCCTACGAACACCGGGGCGCAGCGTTCATCGAGGTGTACCAGAACTGCAACGTCTTCAACGACGGCGCATACGACGACCTGCTGACCAGGGATCGCCGCGCCGACATGCTCATTCCGCTCGAGCACGGGCGGCCGGTCCGTTTCGGAGCGGAGGGACAGCACGGCGTCTTCCAGAACGAGTACGCGGAGCTCGTCGTCGGCGAGGTTGCCGACATGGGCGAGGACCGGCTGCTCGTCCACGACGAGCACCGCCCCGATCCGACCCTGGCGTTTGCGCTGTCCCGCCTGTCGAGCACCCCGCACGAACCGACGCCCATCGGCGTGTTCCGCGACATCCAGCGGCCGGTGTACGAGGACGAGGTGCAGGCCCAGGTCGACGCCGAGATCGAGCGCTCCGGCCGTGGGGTGCTGAGCGATCTGATCAGCTCCGGTGCGACCTGGACCGTCGAGTAGCTCACCCCGCAGCGAGGCACGCCGCAGCCGACCTCGGCACGTTTGAGGCACGTAGTCGACGTCAGACATGCCGAGTTCGCTCGGTCGTCGGGTGGAGGCTCAATGGTGATCGGCGCTGCCCGAATCTTGCTGGGAGACCGAAACGACGAAACCCCCGCCATTGCAGGGGTTCCGCCGATGTTGCGATGGTGGGCGTACACAGACTTGAACTGTGGACCTCTGCCGTGTGAACCCGATCCCTGGGGTTTTCGGCAGGACAGCAGTGGACGACGGCGGACCCAGATCGCTGCAATTGCAGGGGGCGCGGCTCCTGGCTGCTGTCGGCCGAACGGTCGCAAATGGCGGCGAACGCCGAATCACGCGCGAAATCCGCGCGATGGCGGGCCGTTACCGCCGGTGGTTCGAGCATCGTCGCTCCACGCTATCCTTACATCATCACGACCGTAAGGAGTCTCCGATGGAGATCGCAGCGAGAATGAGCTCCAAGGGCCAGGTCACCGTTCCCAAAGCCGTACGGGAGGCGCTCGGGCTCGGAGAGGGCGACGACGTGGTGTTCCGCGTCGAAGGTGACCGAGCCGTGCTCGCACGCACCCCGGAGTTCCTGTCGTTGGCCGGCACCGTCGCCGTGCCCGCAGCGAAACGCAACGTTGCGTGGGACGAGGTCATCCGCTCGACGCGGGCCAGTCGGGCCGCAGCGGCCCGGTGAGCGCGTTCGTCGACACGAACATCCTCGTCCGACACCTGACGGGCGACCCAGCGGAGATGGCGGCACGAGCGACCGCGTACCTAGCCGAGGCCGAGGAGCTGTACCTGACGGATCTGATCGTCGCCGAGACGGTGTACGTGCTCGAGTCCTTCTACGAGGCACCACGAGACCAGGTCTCCATCGCTATGCGCTCCCTGGTGTCGATGCGCTCGGTCGTGACGGTCGACCCGGCGCTGCTGCTCCGAGCGATCGAGGTCTACGAGACCGATCGGCTCGACTTCGCCGAGGCATACCTGGTCGCGTGCGCCGAGAGCACCGGCGTCGGCCGCGTCGCCTCGTTCGACCGCTCGATCGACCGAGTCGACACCGTGGA
>CAYVDN010000022.1:0-52941 GCA_964450685.1 uncultured Microthrixaceae bacterium | reverse complement strand
GCACCTCGAGAAGGACGCCGCGCTCGAGCGCCGTTTCCAGAAGGTCATCGTCGACGAACCATCGGTGGCTCACACGATCGAGATCCTCAAGGGCCTGCGCGAGCGCTACGAGGAGCACCACCGGGTCACGATCACCGACCAGGCGCTGATCGCTGCGGCCAACCTGGCCGACCGCTACATCTCCGACCGGTTCCTGCCGGACAAGGCGATCGACCTGATCGACGAGGCCGGCTCGCGGCTGCGGATCCGTCGCATGCAGACACCGCCGGACTACCGCGAGATCGAGAACGAGCTCGCAGAGGTGGTGCGACAGAAGAAGGACGCCGTCGACAGCCAGGACTTCGAGGAGGCCGGGCGCCTGCGCGATCGCGAGAAGGAGCTCCTCGCCCGCAAGGAGGAGAAGGACGCCGAGATGAAGGCGTCCGGCGTCGACCTGTTCGACGAGGTCGACGAAGAAGCCATCGCCGAGGTCCTCTCGCTGTGGACCGGCATCCCGGTCTACAAGCTGACCGAGGAGGAGACGGCGAAGCTCCTCCGCATGGAGGACGAGCTGCACCGTCGTGTCATCGGCCAGGAGCAGGCGATCAAGGCAGTCTCCCAGGCGATCCGAAGGACCCGCGCCGGGCTCAAGGATCCGAAGCGCCCGTCGGGCTCGTTCATCTTCCTCGGGCCTTCGGGTGTCGGCAAGACCGAGCTCGCCAAGACCCTCGCCGAGTTCCTCTTCGGTGAGGAGACGGCGATGATCAGCCTCGACATGTCCGAGTACATGGAGAAGCACACTGTCAGTCGGCTCGTCGGTTCGCCTCCGGGCTACGTCGGTTACGAAGAGGGCGGCCAGCTGACCGAGGCCGTTCGTCGCAAGCCGTTCTCGGTGGTGCTGTTCGACGAGATCGAGAAGGCGCACCCGGATGTGTTCAACACGCTGTTGCAGATCCTCGAGGAAGGCCGCCTCACCGACTCGCAGGGCCGGTCGGTCGACTTCCGCAACACCGTGCTGATCATGACCTCCAACCTCGGTACCGCCGACCTGCGCAAGGCGAACGTCGGCTTCTCCAAGCGTGACGAGGCCATCACCTACGAGAAGATGAAGGAGAAGGTCAACGAGGCGCTCAAGGCCCACTTCCGGCCCGAGTTCCTGAACCGCATCGACGACGTCATCGTCTTCCACGAGCTGTCCAAGAGCGAGGTCACCACGATCGTCGACCTGATGATCAAGCGGGTCAACGAGCAGCTCGTCGGTCTGGGCATGGGTCTAGAGGTGACCGAGGCCGCCAAGCTGTTGCTGGCAGACCGCGGCTACGACCCGACCCTCGGCGCACGTCCGCTTCGTCGGGCCATACAGCGGCTGGTCGAGGATCCCCTCTCGGAGCGTCTGCTCTACAAGGAGTTCCACGCCGGCCAGTCGATCATCGTCGACGTCGCACCGGACCCCGAGGACGAAACCCAGCAGATCTTCACCTTCACCGGAGTCGAGGGCTTCACTCCTCCACCGATCGAGGAACTGGTCGTCACGACCAACACCGGCGACTGAACACAGTTGGTCCCGGGGCGGGCGGTGTCCGGCCCCGGGACGAAACTCCGCCTCTGCGGCCCTCGGATAGCCTCGGCCCGTGCTGCGCCGCCGTCTCATAGCGACATTCCTCGTCGCCGTCGGAGCACTGTTCCTCACAGCGTGCCAGGTGCGAGGCGAGGTGCTGGTCGACGTAGAGGAAGACGGATCCGGCACCGTGACGGTGACGGTACGCCTGGACGCGGAGGCCGCCCGTCGACTCGGAGACCCGGCCACGGCTGTCGACACCCGGGACCTGGTCGAAGCGGGATGGAGCGTGCGAACCCCCCGGGCGGTGGACGACGGACTGGAGCTCCGGGCGGAGCGGTCCTTCGCATCGCCAGACGACCTGCCAGCGGTCCTCGCCGAGATCGGCGGAGTCGACGGAGTGTTCCGTGACGTCGAGCTGACCGTCGATGACGAGCTGGCCCGCACCACCTACGGCTTCACCGCAGACGTGGAGCTGACCGGCAATCCCGAACAGTTCGGTGACCAGTCGCTGACGGACCTGCTCGATGGACTACCTCTGGCACGAACACCCGAGGAGCTGGCGATGGAAGGCGCAGCGAATCCGGAATCGATGGTACTGGACGTCGTCGTCGGTCTACCGGGCGGGGAACCCGACACCAACGGTGAGGTCGTGGACGGGAATGCCCACTGGTCATTTCCGCTGAGCGGCGGCGAGCCGAGCTCTGAGCATCTCAGCTCGGAGAGCTCGGTGACTTCAGGACGGACCCGGCTGCTCGGCGCCTTCGGAGTGATCGCACTGGTGACCTCGGCGATGCTGGTGGTGGTCGGGCTGGTCCGTCGACGACGCTGAAACGCCCACACAGGGTCGATCTCGCTGTCGGTGTGCACCCGTAGGGTGTCGCCCATGGCTCGGACCAGGACCGTATTCAGGTGCATGAGCTGCGGCGCGGGAGCCCCCAAGTGGGCGGGGCAGTGCAGCGGTTGCGGCGAGTGGAACACCCTCGCCGAAGAACTGGATACACCGAGCCCTGCGAGCGTGCTGGCTCAGCCCGCTTCACCCCCGGTGCCGATCACCGCCGTACGGTCATCCGACGGGCGCCCGGTGCCGACCGGGATGAGCGAGGTGGACCGGGTGCTCGGGGGAGGACTGGTCCCCGGCAGCGTGACCCTCGTCGGTGGGGAGCCGGGCGTCGGCAAGTCCACACTCGTGCTGCAACTGATGGGTGCGCGGGCGCGGTCGGGTGCCACCGTTCTCTACGTCACCGGTGAGGAGTCCGCCGACCAGGTTCGCCTCCGCGCGGACCGCCTGGACGCACTGTCGGAGAACCTCCTGCTCGCTGCCGAGACCTCGCTCCCGCACGTTCTCACCCACCTCGAAGAGGCGAAGCCGGAGATCTGCGTGGTCGACTCCATCCAGACCCTGCAGGATCCGCAGTACAGCTCCGCTCCCGGTTCGGTCACCCAGGTACGTGAGTGCGCACATCAGCTGGTGCAGGCGGCAAAGGCCTCGGGCACCACCGTCGTGCTGGTCGGTCACGTGACCAAGGAGGGCCAGCTCGCCGGGCCAAGGGTGCTCGAGCATGTCGTCGACACGGTCCTGTCGTTCGAAGGTGATCGCCATCACGCGCTGCGACTGCTGCGAGCACAGAAGCATCGCTTCGGTTCCACCGAGGAGCTCGGCCTGTTCGCCATGGCCGGCTCCGGACTCGAGCCCGTCCCCGATCCTTCTGGCCTGTTCCTCGGCGACCGTCGCCCCGGGGTACCTGGCGCGGTGGTAACGCCTGCGCTCCAAGGTCACCGTCCCATCCTGGTGGAGGTGCAGACGCTCGTCGCCACCTCGACTCTGAGCCAGCCGCGACGATCCGCACAAGGTCTCGACTCGGGCCGCCTGTCCCTGCTCCTGGCGGTCCTGGACCGCCACGTCCAGTTGCCCATCGGTGCCCTCGACGTCTACGCGATGGCCGTGGGAGGAGCACGCGTGGTCGAGCCCGGAGCCGATCTCGCCCTGTGCATGGCGCTGGCGTCCTCGTTCGTCAGCCGGCCGGTCGCAGCTACCACGGTCGCCTGCGGCGAGGTCGGACTCGGTGGCGAGCTACGCCAGGTGGGTCGCATCGAACGCCGTCTGGCCGAGGCATCTCGGCTCGGTTTCACAACTGCCGTAGTCCCGCGTTCCGCCCCGCAGATCGACGCGCCGATCGAACTCCTGCGGGTACCGACCCTCGCAGCGGCGCTCGATCTTCTGGACCTGCGCCGGAGCTGACCCGGCTACACCTAGACTGTGTCGATGTTCCGGTGGAAGGGTCACCGCAGATGACCGAACGCCACAGCAAGGAGCTGCTCAGCGCTCTGGCTGCAGTAGCCCCGGGTCGGCCTCTCCGTGAGGGCCTCGACAGGATCGTCAAGGCCGGTATGGGCGCCTTGATAGTCATCGGTGACGGCCCGGAGGTGCTCAACATCTCCTCGGGCGGATTCCTCGTCAACGCGTCCTTCTCGCCCCAGCGCCTCTCGGAGCTGGCCAAGACCGATGGTGCCATCGTGCTGACACCGGACGCCGGGTACATCGCCCGGGCGAACGTTCACCTGATGCCCAACCCCAACGTGCCGACCGAGGAGACGGGCACACGTCACCGAACTGCCGAACGCGTCGCCCGTTCGATCGGAGTCCCGGTGATCTCGGTGTCTGAGGACATGGCGGTGCTGACCGTCTACACCAAGAACGAGCGATACCAGCTCGAGTCAATCCCGGCCATCCTCGGGCGCTGCAACCAGGCACTCCAGACCCTGGAGCGGTACCGGACCCGCCTCGACGAGGTCTCTGACAATCTCACGTCGCTCGAGATCGACGACACGGTGACGCTGCGCGACGTGGTCAATCTGCTCCAGCGGGCCGAGCTGGTGGCCCGCATCTCAGAGGAGATCGAGCAGTACCTGACAGAGCTCGGAACTGATGGCCGTCTCGTTCGGCTACAGCTGCGCGAGCTGCTCGCCGGTGTCGAGGACGAGCGTCGTCTGGTCGTACGGGACTACGTCCAGGCTGATGCGTCGTGGGACCTTGAGCAGGCTATCGACACGCTCTCGGACCTCACGATCGACGAGTTGCTCGATGCCGAGGAGGTCGTCCACAGCTTGCACCTCTCTGGTCAGACCGACGACCTGGACGCGTCGATCGAACCGCGTGGCTACCGAATGCTGGCCCGAATACCGCGGCTCCCCTCGGCGATCGCCGAGCATCTCGTCGCCGAGTACTCGACGCTCGACAGGATCTCCCGTTCCACCGTCGAGGAGCTGGCAGCGGTCGAAGGTGTCGGTGAGCACTGGGCCGAAACGATCAAGTCAGCGCTGTCCCGCATCGCCGAGACCAGCATCATGGAGCGCTACAAGAGCTGAGCGGTCTGCCGGGCCCGTAGTCCGGCACGCCTGTGCCAGCTCACCGGACCGCGGTCGTTCACTGGGCGCGGATCTCGAGTTCGCGACGCTTGAGGATCCTGTAGGACCTGTCCTGCTGTTCGATCCAACCGAGTCGCAGGAAGCTGGCGATCGCCTTGTTGACCCGTTCCCTGGAGGCGCCCACCAGCCCGGCCAGCTCCTCCTGGGTGATCGGGATCTCGAACTCGTCGGTCGTCCCGGCAAGCTCGAGGAGGTGCTTGGCGGTGCGACCGGTGACATCTAGGAAGAACGCGTCCGCCAATGCCTCGTCGGTCGAGCGGATGCGCTGGCTCAGTAGCCGGACGACCGACCACAGCAGTTCGGGCTTTGTCTCCCAGACGCTGCGCAGCACGTCATAGGGGAGCCTCAGCACGGACGACGACTCGAGGGCTCGCGCTTCAGCCGATCGGCCGAGGCCGTCGAAGAGCCCCATCTCCCCGAACAGGTCGCCCCGCTCCATGATGGCGAACATCGACTCGCGACCGTCGAAGGACTTGTTGGAGATCGCGACGCGTCCCTGGACGACGATGTAGCAGGCGTCCGCCTCTGAACCCTCCGAGAAGACGACATCGGAGCGGATCAGCTCCATCGGTTCTGCTGCATCGGCCAACTGTCTGAAGTCGTCATCATCGAAATGGTCGAACAACTCGATGGCATGCAGGAGATCCAGGTCCGTCACATCGAGCATCGTACCGACCCCGGCGGGTGACGTAGGTCTCCGTGGGGCTCTGCACCGCTAGCGTGCCCATCCATGTCGGATCCGGCGCCAAGAACCAACGACGTTTGGTGCATCGTCGTCGCCGGTGGGTCGGGTCGACGTTGGGGCGGAGCGAAGCAGTTCGAACAGCTGTGCGGGAGTCGGGTGATCGACCGCAGCGTCGAGACAGCACGTCGTGCGGGAGCCATGGTCGTAGCGGTCGTTCCCTCCGACGAGGCCGGCGAGCCCACGACCGAGGTCCCATCGGCCGACGCGGTAGTCGTCGGTGGGTCGACACGTTCCGAGTCCGTGCGGTCAGGACTTGCAGTTGTTCCGGCGGAAGCGGGAGTCGTGTTGGTCCACGACGCCGCTCGTCCGCTGGCATCCGTCGAACTGTTCCGGCGTGTCATCGACGCTGTCCGTGGCGGAGCGGTAGCCGCGGTGCCCGCTGTAGCGGTGGTCGACACGATCCGTCACGTCGACGGCGGGGTCGTCGACCGTGACGACCTGCGGGCAGTCCAGACGCCGCAGGGTTTCGACGCTGCGACGCTGCGCCGCGTCCATTCGAACTCGCCCGAGGCCAGCGACGACGCCGGGCTGGTCGAAGCTCTCGGCGGCACGGTCGAACTGGTGGCCGGCGAGCGCCGCAACCTGAAGCTGACCGAGCCGGACGACCGAGTGGTCGCCGAGGCCTGGCTCGCCGCGGCAGCTGACGACGCAGCAGACTCGTCGTCGTGAGCTACCGCATCGGCAACGGATTCGACATCCACAGGTTCTCAGACGACATGTCGAGGCCGCTGGTCCTGGGCGGAGTCACGATCCCAGGGGCCAGCGGCCTGCATGGCCACTCGGATGCCGACGTCGTCGCCCATGCCGTTGCCGAGGCACTGCTGGGCGCAGCCGGACTGGACGACATCGGCACCCTGTTCCCCGACACCGATGCGCGTTGGAGAGGAGCTGACAGCATGTCCTTGCTGGCTGAGTGCGTGGCACGGGTACGCGGTGCGGGCTGGGTGGCGGTGAACGTCGACTGCTCGGTGATAGCCGAACGACCGAAGCTCGCTCCCCACAAGTCGGCCATGCAGCAGGGGCTGAGCAGTGTGGTCGGCGCCCCCGTCACGGTCAAGGGACGGCGCGCCGAGGGGATCGGTGGACTCGGGCGTGCCGAGGGTATCGCCTGCATTGCGTCGGCTCTCGTCGTCTCGATGGAGGCCGAGTCGTGAGCGCCGGATCAGACAGAGGTGGGCGTCGCCAGGGCGGTCGTCAACAGGGCGGGCGAGAGCAGGGCGGCCGTCAACAGGGCGGGCCTCAGAAGCGTCGGGGCACACCTGACCGAACTGCCCCCGGAGGAGCGACACGGGGTCGCGGACGATCGGGGCGGGAAGGTCCCGACCGTACGGGCCGTACCGGCAAGGGCTCAGGTACCCGTGAGCGTGGTCTGGGCGGCACCCAGGTCGAGGGTCGACAAGCTGTTCGCGAGCTCCTCCTGGCCGGGAGACGCCGGACCCATGAGATCCTCCTCTCGGCCGAAACGGACAGGGCGGGCATCGTGTCCGACATCGTCGAGCTCGCATCCGAGCTGAGGGTGCCGCTCACCGAGGTGGGACGCTCGAAGCTGGATGCGCTGAGTCACACCGACGCTCCACAGGGGGTGGTCGCTCGGGCAGCGGAGCTACCCGAGTCGACCCTCGATGAGCTGTGCGCGCCCGGTGAGGGCGGGTCCACCCCGTTCCTCCTGGCGGTCGACGGGGTCACGGACCCGGGCAACCTGGGCGCGCTTCTCCGGATCGCCGAGTGCGCGGGTGTCACCGGCGTGATCCTGCCCCGTCACCGGGCGGTCCACGTGACACCCACCGTCACCAAGTCTGCTGCAGGTGCGATCGAGTACCTGCCGATGGCACTCGTCGGGGGATTGCCGACCGCGATCGAGACGATGCGCGCTGCGGGGGTCTGGGTTGTCGGCCTCGACGCCGGCGGTGACACCCCCGTGCACGAGTTGACCGTTGCGGCGGACGGCGTGTGTCTGGTGCTCGGCGCCGAGGGCAAAGGGCTCTCCCGTCTGGTCCGTCAGCGGTGCGACGTGGTGGCGTCCATACCGCTGCACGGCAGACTCGCGTCGCTGAACGTCGCGTCGGCCGGCGCTGTCGCCTGCTACGAGGTCGCTCGTCGGCGTGCAGAACGTGCCTGAGTAGTTGCCGAATCGTTACCGGACCGCCCGCCGAGGCATGCTGTTGCAACCCGGACGAGTACCTTCGCCGGTCCGGACCGTTCCGACACGAGCCCCGGGCTCGAACCCGACACCAAGGAGCAACCGAATGCGGACGACCCGATCCCGACTGATGCTGGTGGCCGCTGCCCTCGTCGTGGCGCTCGCCGCGGCCGGATGTTCGAGCAGCGACGAGAGCGCCGAGGCCGGCGACTCCGCGAGCGCTCCGTCCGGATCGCTGTGCGGCTCAATCCCGGGTGATGGGCCGGGCAGCCTCGGAGCCATGTCGGAGGCGACTGCCGCCGAGGCGATCGCCCAGTCGAGCCTCCTGACCACCCTCGACACAGCTCTCGCCGAGACCGAGGTGTCGGCGACGCTCGAGGGAGAGGGCCCCTACACGGTGTTCGCCCCGTCGAACGACGCTTTCGGACAGATCCCCGCAGCCGAGCTGGACGCGCTGCTGGCGGACCCGGAACAGGTCGAGGACCTGCTCGGTGCCCACGTCGTGGAGGGCGACGAGTCGCTCGACGCGCTCGCTGAGTCAGGCTCGGTCACTTCGCTGTCCGGTGAGAAGCTGACCGTCGAGGATGGCGAAGAGGGCCTGACCGTCAACGGAGCGACCGTCTCGTGCGGTCCCGTCCCGGTGGCCAACGGCACCATCTACATCGTCGATCAGGTGCTCACGACGAGCTGACACGCCCGGTCGTCGGATCCGCTCTTCGGAGACCGGCGACCGGCCATCAGTCGAATGCTCGATGACATAGCTGGGTGGGTCACCACCGTCGTTGAGACGCTCGGATATGCGGGCGTGGCCTTTCTTGTCGCGCTCGAGAACGTGTTCCCGCCGATCCCCTCCGAGGTGATCCTTCCGCTGGCGGGATTCGTCGCGGGGGAGGGCGAGGCGTCGCTGCTCGGGATGATCGTGGCGGCAACAGCCGGATCGGTGATCGGCGCCTGGATGCTCTACGGCGCCTCCGCAGCGGTGGGCCCCGTCCGGTTCCACGCGTTCGTGGTCCGCAACGGCAGGTGGTTCGGGGTGAAGGAGGCCGACCTCGTCCGCGCGGAGGATAGGTTCGACCGACGTGCGGGCACTGCTGTGCTGATCGGCCGGTGTGTGCCGCTGATCCGTTCGGTGGTGTCAGTACCCGCCGGATTCCGTCGGATGCCTCTGGCGCGCTTCACGATGCTCACCGCTGCCGGCAGCCTGATGTGGAACACGGCGCTGATCGGAGCCGGAGCGGTGCTCGGTGAACGCTGGAGGAAGGTCGGTGACCTCGTCGGGTTGCTGCAGGGTGTGGTGATCGTGGGGATCGTCGGACTGGTCCTCTACCTGCTGTGGCGTCGACTCGTGCTGCCCCATCTGCCGAACGGCCACTCGAAAGGGGAGTCGAACCGCCGCTCCGACCGATGACTCCAGTGGCACCACCGACTCGTGGAGCGCCTCACCGGCACAGGATGACTAGGTCGTCCGCCGCGGTCTGCCCATCTGGTCAATCGACCGCTGTGGCGTCCCCGCACAGGTGTCGTACCGCCTCGGGAACGGCGATTCCGTCGGGCACGTCAGCAGAGGTCACAGGCGGGCCGAACACGGTGTTGACGGCAACGGTGCCGGCCCAGTGCGGTCCGTCGAGGTCCTCGGGCTCGTCGACGGGGTCGCCGGTGCGGACCTTCGCCGAGGCTTCCGTCAGCGGCAGTGCCAGCACGAGCGTACGGCGAAGCTCCGCATCGGTAGGAGTGCGGCCGTTGTCCCAGGTGGCGACTACGTGATCCGAGATGAGTTGGAGGGCCCGCTCGCGTTCCCTGGAGTCGTGGACCTTTCGCCCTCGCCCCCGGACGACGACGCACCGATAGTTCATCGAGTTGTGAAAGGCGGTACGGGCAAGGACCAAGCCGTCGAGCAGGGTCACAGTCGCGCAGATCTCGGTGTCGTCGCCGGCTCCGAGAAGCGAGTTCGAAAGAGCGCCGTGAAGGTACATCGTCTTTCCGTCGTGACCGTAAGCCATCGGCAGGACCAGCGGCCCATCGGCAGTCTCGACGCCTACGTGGGCGATCACCGCGGAGTCCAGCACCTCGATGATCGTCGTGCGTTCGTAGCGTGCCCTCGGCGCGCCACGCCTCACCGTCGTCCGTCCGGAAGGCGCGGCCGCTGCATTCCCGGTTCCCCCGGGTGTGTGATCGATCATGGCGCCAGTCTCGATGTCGCGGTGGCCGCCATCCAGCGGATTAGCCTCACCCCAATGGTGGGTGACCGGCAGTGAACCCTCGGCGTCAGCGGCGCCCCGTCGTCGCATGGGTCATCCGTCTGTTCGTGGTCGCAGGACTCGCTGCGGTGTGGTTCGGGTCCCCGTTCGGAGCGTCACAGCAGCAGGACACCGCGTCCATCAGCACATACGACTCCAAGATGGAGTTGTCTCGCGACGGCCGGTTGCGAACCGTCGAGACGATCACCGTGGAGATGCCCTCGGGGAAGCGTGGGATCTTCCGGATCTTCGACACGGCCGACCCGAGGCGCACGAACGTCGATCACCCCGTCCAGGTCGAGTCCGTGGAGCGCGACGGCGGTTCGGAGCCGTACGTGCACATCGACGGTGCCCGGGGCACCGACACGATCCGCATCGGTGACGAGTACGTGTACCTCGACGCCGGCCAGCACGTCTACACGATCGTCTCATTCACCGAGGACGTCCTCGAGCCCGGCAGGGAAGGCGAGACGCTCTGGTGGTGGGATGTCGTCGGTTCCGGTTGGCAGATGTCGATCGGAGAGGCCACGATCCGAGCCGAGCTCCCCGCCGTACCCCTGAGGGCCGAGTGCGTCACCGGCGAGGACGACTCCTGCACAGCGACGGTCGAGGGAACCACCCTGAGCGTGCGCACCGGAGCGCTCGCGCCGTACACCCCCGTCACGGTGAGGGTCGCGTTCGACGCGGAGGACGTCGCCGAGCCGATCGCCTCCGCACGTCATCGGGACCTCGCCCTGGCGATCGTCGGTGCGATCGCGGCGCTCGTCCTGGCGGCCTGGGGGTGGCGTGCAACCCGTGAGAAGGAGCCGGGGTTCCCCGTGCTGTTCGAGCCACCGTTCATGGTCCCCCCGGCGGTGGGAGCGAAGGTGCTCGACGAGCGTCATTCCGAGGACGACCTCCAGGCGACGCTGTTCGACCTGGCCGATCGCGGCGTGCTGCGCCTGCGAGGCGACGACGACATCTGGCAGGTGGAGCTGGTCCAGCCGCTCGAAGGGGAGCACCTTCACCCGGTCGAGCGAGCACTCGTGTTCGCGCTCGGGTTGACCAGCGTGGGCGACGTGTTCGTGGTGTCTGCCACCGAGGCTTCGGGCAGGGTCGTGTCGTCGGCACGCTCCGCGCTGCGGTCGCAGGTGGATGCAAGTGCGTCGACCTTCCTGCACCGCTCGGGACCCGGCGTGTTCATACGTCTGCTCGGCTGGATCTGCACGGGCGCGACGCTGTTCATGGTCGGCAGGTACTTCGTCGACGAAGGCTGGATCCGGTGGCCGCTGCTGGTGGTCACCTCGGTGTTCACGATCGCCGCGGCGGGGATGATGGTCGAGTCGGGACTGGTGACCGTGCGGACAGCAGAGGGCCGCGATCTCTGGTCCAGGACCGGTGGCTTCGCAAGGTTCTTGACCACCGATTCGTCCGAGGCGCGCTTCGATGCATCCGCGCACCTGGACTGGTACCCGCGGTACCTGTCGTGGGCGACAGCCCTCGGCGTCGCTGACGCCTGGGCGCGCAGGTACGAGGCGCAGGGAGTGGCCGTTCCTGATGTGCCGTGGGTCGTGTGGTCCGGCAGTGGTCAATTCCACTCCGCCTCGATGCGGCAGTCGTTCGACGGAGCGATCGCTGGTGCAAGCTCGGCCTACGCGGCTGCGCGAGCGGCCTCGAGCGGCGGTGGAGGCGGGGGATTCTCGGGAGGATCCGGTGGCGGCGGAGGCGGTGGGGGCTCATGGTGAGCAAAGCTCGTGGAACAGGGAAGCGGAGGAGCCTCGTATGGGAACAGTGATAGTCGTGGTGATCGTCGTGGTCGTCCTGGCGGTGGCCGTCGGACTCCTGGCGGTCACGGCCCTGAACCGTCTGCGAACCCAGCGTGTGTCGGTCGAGGAGGCACTCGGAGGGATCGACGTGCAGCTGTCGAGACGCTCCGACCTGATCCCGAACCTGGTCGAGACGGTCAAGGGCTACATGGGCCATGAGCGCGAGACGCTCGAGGCTGTCACTCAGGCACGCGCCGACGCCGAGAGCGCCCGGTCGGTCGGTGAGCGGGCAGCTGCCGACGGGGAGATGCGCACCGCGTTGGCCAACCTGTTCGCGGTGGCCGAGAGCTACCCCGACCTCAAGGCGTCGGCCAACTTCGCGCAACTCCAGGGCGAGCTTTCGCGCACCGAGGACCAGTTGGCGTTCGCCAGGCAGTACTACAACGACGCGTGCGCCACCCTCAACCGCACGATGGTCACGATCCCCTGGTCCTTCTTCGTCGGAATGTCCGGTGTTGTGAAAGGCGAGTTCTACGACGCCCCTGACGCCTCCAGCGCTCCTCCGCAGGTCTCGTTCTGACCCGCCGGACCTGCAGGCTCAGCGGTCGGCCAGTAGCGCCGTCGGGTTCGCTGCCGGGGCGCTCACGTTGCGTGTGACCAGCACTGCTGCGACCCCGGCGACAGCGGCAGTGGCACCGCCGACGGCACCCCATGCAGCGCCCGCTGCCACAGCGGCCACGGCGAGCTGGACTCCGACAACCGTCATGCGCACCGTCGGGCCGAGTGCTTCGAAGCGGCGGTGGAATCGGCGTAGTCGATCAGGGTTCGTGAGCCCGGCGCCGAGCAGGATGGCAGCGCCGCGGGTGGCGCCGAACAGCAGAGCGAGGCCCATTGCTGTCACAGCCGAGCCGGTCAGCGCTGCCAGCATCACGGTCAGGTAGACCGCAGCGGTCATGATGTAGGTCATCAGCCCGGTTCCGATCTGGAACCCGAAGCCGAGTCCGTACACCCAGGAACGGAATTGGTCGAGCCAGAGTTCGTCGACCTGGCGACGGTGATGTGGCATGCGCGTGCCGATGCCCAGGTCCATGCCGGCAGTGACGAGTGCCAGCACGGATGCGGTACCGAGCACGGAGCTGGTCGACAGCCCGGCAGCTCCTACCAGCAGGGCGCCGGTGACGGCCAGAACGCCGAGCGTCGCCCCTCCGAGAGTCGCGCCGAGGATGAACCACGCGGCGGTGAGGCCCCATCGCCGGCCTCGGCTTCGTTCTGCCATCGGTGTGATCGTGGACAGCATCGACAGGCCGCACGGCGACCACGTGGAGCGCGCGGCCGCGGCGACGGCGGTGATGGCGGCGAGTGCGACGAGCAGCGTCATTGGCGGGCTCCTTGCATGGACGGTCGCGAGGACCGGCTGACGGTAAGTGATCGGTGATTGCGGATCATCGCGGGTCGATCCGGATCGAGGACAGAAGCTGGTTCGCGCGTGGTACGAGGGATGCCCTCTGTAGCCATGAACCGAGGACCACGTAGAGGCAGAACGCGCGATCTTCGACGGTGAAGAATCGCTGAGCGCCGCACATGCCGGCTATGACCCGTTGCTGGGCATCCGGATGGAAGTCCCGACCGCGCAGGTCCGCGGGCATCCCGTCCTCGAACATCTGGTGGGCGCCATCCTCACGGTCGAACTCGCCCAGACAGACGAACACGTCACGGGTGGTCATTCGTTCCACGTAGCCCGAGCCGTAGTCGCCGCGGCGTGCGGGCAGCGCCGACGTGCCTGCCTGCAGGATCGGATGCGTGTAGCCGCCCATCGGTTCGGTCGAACCGGGGACCGGGATCTCCGACTGCTCGCGCCGCTCGATGCGAATGTCCCACCCGGGAAGCAGCTCGCACGACATTCCGTGGGCACTGAGACGACGTGTTGCCATGTCAGCTGCTCTCCTGTCGGTCCTGCTGGGGGTCCTGGTGGAGGCTCGGATGTCCGGGACCTATCCCTGCTGCCTCGAGCGCTTCGTCGGCACTCGGCCCACGGCGCAGCCCTCGCAGCACCTCGCGACGTGTTCTCGGCGCCGCGAGTCCGTAGCCGCCGTCGGCCATGGCCTTGGTCAGCAGCGATGAGAGCTGGTCGAACGACGAGGCGGCACCCTCACCGATGATCCGGCCCGCCTCGGTGTCGACGAGGACGAAGTACGGCGCGATGGGCACCGAGTAGTCGTCGAACGCCTCGCTGGACATGAGGGTTACGAGCTCGGGGTCAGCCAGGTTCCTGAGCGACGCCGGACTCTCCTCGCCCGGACCCTTCGTCAGCACGACCAGCGAGGTCGAAGGACCACCCACCGAGCGTTTGGCGGGGTCCTTGAAAGCGTCCCAGAAGTCCAGACACGAGGCGCATCCCGAGGTGAGAAAGGCGAGCAGCGTCAGACCTTGCCCAGCGCGTACCGAGATGGCCGCCGCGTCACCGAGCGGTGTGACACCCATCAGGTCGTGGGCATCGCCGAGCGGCCCGTCCTCGGGCAGTGCCACGCCATGCTCGCTGACACGCTCCGACGCCGGTGTGCCCCCGGGTGCAACCCCGCGACGGTTGGCGGAGCTGAGGGCCTGCGCCCGGGTCGTCAGGTCGAATGCCGCGGGGCCGCTCTCCGGTGCTCCATCCTCCAGATTGACGCCCAGGTCGTGCAACGCCCGGAGAATCTCCGCGTGCGAGCGCAGCAGCCCGACGACGAGCACGGCCAGGAGCAGGATCACGACACCCTGAAGCGCCACGAGGACCGTCACGGCACGATCACCTCCCTGGCGTCCAGGAATCCCTCGGCTCCGCTGTCGGGGTCACGCCCCCAGACACACACGAGGTGCTTGCCCGGCGTGGCGTTGAAGGCGATTCGGTAGCCGCTTTCCAGATGCGCGCCCGGGTAGATCCCGGCGACGTCGGAGCGGGGAATGTCGGTCGGGACGTCGACCACCCACTCAGTGTCGAGGAACACCCGGATACGAGCCTGGCGGAGACGTTGCAGACCGCTGAGCGCCCAACCCCTCACGACTACCACGCCTGGTTCGGTGCCCACGTCGTACGCGTCGACCGACCCGAACGGACCGGTGACGATCACCTCTCTCATTCCGATGAGCGCTTGCCGTCCGTTGCGACGATCGACGCCCCAGAGGCAGACGAGTCGCTTGCCTGGTTGCGCGTTCACTGTGACGTCGATGCCAGTGTCGGGACCGAATGCCGGATAGGCCAGCTGCACGTCGGGACGTGGCAGTGTCGCCACTCCGTGCTGTGCGAGCTGGTCGTCGACGAAGATCCGGAACCCCGCACGCTGGTAGTCGGAGTTGGCGACCGCCCAGCCGGTCACCCGGATCGTGCCGTCACCGCCTTCGACGACGTTCAACGCGCCGAAGGGCTCGTTCAGGCATGGCCGGTCGTGGTGCCGGGTCGCCTCATCGGTACGCGCCGTTGTGCTGCACGAGGGGTCGAACGACCAGGGCGGCGCGCAGGTCACGACCCGACAGACGATCGGACCCACACAACGGACGTGCTGGTTGCACTGGCCGTAGCGGAACCTGGTGCAGCCGGCCTTGCGGTTGTTGCAGTTGCCTTGAGCGCAACCGCACGGCGTGCCGCTGCAGGCGCCGCTGCAGACCCCGTTGGATCCGCAGCCGCACGACCCGCACTGGGCGTTGCAGTCCAGGTAGTAGCGGGCTGCTCCTCCACAGAACTGGGAGCCGTCGACCTTCCACCAGCCGGCTGTGATCGTTCCGGGAGGGCACGCGTTCGCGCCGGTGAGGGTGCAGCAGAACTCGGTGTAGCCGTCACAGCACAGGGACCCGCACTGGCAGCTCGAGCCGTTGCAGTTGCAGATGGCCGCATAGGCGCTGTTCGGCCGCAGACCGAACTCGAGCGGCGCCGCGACCGCGGCCGAGCCGACGACGGCCGCCTTGCTCAGGAACCCGCGCCGGTCCACGCGGTCGGCGAGGAAGTTCACGGTTCGGTCGAGCACGGATGGCATCTGTGTCCAGTCGTCAGGGGCGGGTGCGTGGTGAGGTGGAGCGGGATCTGGCTGCGGCGGGATGACCGTTCGCCCGAAGTGTGGGCCCGAGCCGTCGCACGGCGGACATCTCATCGAGGAGCTGGGCTCCGACGGTGTCGAGGACGACCACGAGCCACACGCCGATGCCGAGCAACAACAGGTACGGCACACCCGCGAGCGGCTGCTCGGCGAGCACGTCGTCGAGTGCCGCGGGTGAGGCGACCGCAGCGCACAACACCAGAACCCCAGAAACGGCATTGACGACCACGTGGAGCGCTGCTGGTGGTGCTGCGACAGAACCGAAGCAGCCACAGGACGCAGCACCCGCCTTGCGTGCTGCGAGCACGGTGGCTGTGAAGACGAAATAGGTGAGCGCCACGACGACGGCCGCTGGCGATCCCCCGATTACGACAGCGCACACCCCGATCGCCAGCTCGACCGCTCCTGTGGCGCGTGCGGCGGCCTCGCCCCCCTTCACGCGGAGCGACTTGAGAGTCGCGGCGAACGCGGCAGGGGCGACGAGCTTGGCGGCGCCTCCGATGGCGACGACGAGCGCCAGGATCTGGAAGGTGCCGGTGATCGCCTCCATGTGCGCACGATGGTAGCGGCCGACGGTGCCGGCCTCAGGCTGTTGGCACCGGCTCCGGTGCCTGGTCCGGCACCTCGGTGTACTGATGGACTCGGTCCCCACCGGCGTGCTTGGCCGAGTACATGGCTTGGTCGGCGCGGGCGAGCAGCTTCTCGACGGTGTCGTCGGTGAGCGCCTCGGTGAGCCCGACCGAGACGCTGAGCTCGACCTGTGCGGAATCGGGGACCCGGGCGCTGGCGATGGACGCCCGGATCCTTTCGGCGACGACCGCAGCAGACCTGCTCGTCATCCCGGGAAGGAGTACGGCGAACTCCTCGCCGCCGATACGGGCAACCAGATCCTGATCGCGTACGGCGGACTGGATGGATCGGGTCATGGCCACGAGCGCGGCATCGCCGACCTGGTGTCCGAAGCGATCGTTGATCGACTTGAAGCGGTCGGCGTCGAGCAGCATCAACGCGAAGCGTCCACCGTTGCGGCGGTCGGCGAGGAGCATCTCGGCGGTTCGCAGGAACTCCCGCCGGTTGGCCGCGGCAGTGAGGGGGTCACGCTCGGCGAGCGTCTGCAGCTCGGCGCGGAGCTGCGCTGCGACCACGAGCTCGGCCTCGAGCCGCTCGTTGGCTCGTTCCGCCGCTGCCACGGCATGCCAGCGACGCCGTGCATCGCGGCCGGTCATCCTGCGTACGCCCAGGCCCCAGACGAGTGCCAGCACCAAGTTGGCGCCCAGCGGGACGAGATTCAGCGACTGGGGCAGGAGCGTGATCGTGACGACTCCGAGCCCGATGATCGCCATGACTCCGACGACAACCTGGGTGGTGAATCGGCCGGGCACCAACACCGTCGAGCCGAGGATGACCACTCCGAAGCTCAGAACGCTGGTGGCGGCATCCTCGGGGCGCAGAGCCGCAGCCAACAGCATCGTCGCCAGAACGACGAGCTCAGTGGTCGCGATCAGCCCGAAGGGACTGCCGGCAAGAACCCTGAGGGGATGGCGCAGCATCTGCTGACGGGTGATGAGCACGAGTGCCGAAGTGGTTGCACGCGCGACCAGCAACGCTGCCCAGAGGACTCCGAACCCCAGCGTCGAGGCATCGACCAGGGTGAAGGACAGCAGGATCGCGGCAACCGCAAGCGCAGTTCTGCTGTACATCGGCAGGTTCGCGGCGACCTGGCTCTCCAGGAACGCCTCTTCGTCCCGAGGGTCGACGAACTCTCCGGTCCAGCGTCTGAAGCGCGCAGGGCCCTCGTCTTGGTTCCCGGGGGTGGTTCCTTCTCTCACACAACCAGGTATCGGCGCGTGAGGTGATCAGCTCAAACGTTTGCTTGCAACCCGCAGAACGATCCTCGAGCCGGAGTGGACGGCGTAGCTCAGCTGACGAGCTCGCCTGTCTGGACCCGCCACAGCGCTGCGTACAGCCCGCCCAGTGCCACCAGTTCGGCGTGCGTTCCTGTTTCGACCACCTGGCCGGCCTCCATCACGTGGATGCGGTGGGCATGGCGGATGGTGGACAGCCGGTGGGCGATCACGATGGTGGTGCGGTCCATCGACACCTTCGACAGTGAAGCCTGGATCGCTGCCTCGGTCTCGTTGTCGATCGCCGATGTCGCCTCGTCGAGCAACAGGATGGCCGGGTCGCGCAGGAGCGCCCGGGCGATCGTGATGCGTTGGCGCTGGCCGCCCGAGAGCTTCTGGCCCCGTTCACCCACGACGCTGTCGTAGCCGTGTGGCATGGCGGATATGAAGCCGTCGGCCTCGGCGAGCACCGCGGCGCGCCGGATCTGTTCATCGGTGGCGTCCGGGTCGCCGTAGGCGATGTTTTCGCGGACGCTGCCGTGGAACAGGAACACGTCCTGGGGAACGAACCCAGTTGCTCCTCGCAGTGACGAGAATGTGAGCCGATCGATCGGTAGCCCGTCGACCGAGATGGTGCCGGAGTCGGGCTCGTACAGCCGCAGCAGCAGTTTGAGCACGGTCGACTTGCCCGAGCCGGTCGAACCGACGATCGCGTGGGTCTCACCCGCCGGGACGGTCAACGACAGGCCACGCAGGACCGTGTGGTCGCGGTCGGCCCCGTTCGGGTCTGCCGGGTCCGAACCGGGTGCAGGGCGGTGGTAGCTGAAGGTGACGTCGTCGAAGCGCACCTCACCCCGTACCGGGCACTCCAGCGCGGCCGTGCCGGGCATGATCGACGGCTCCAGCTCGAGCAGACCGAAGATCCGACGACACGACGCCATGGCCCGCTGGTACAGGTCCAGGATCTCGCCCAGACGGGTGAGCGGCCACAACAGGCGTTGGGTCATGAAGACCAGCACTGAGTAGCTCCCCACGGCGAGTGACCCGTTCAGCGCGGCTGCGCCACCGACGACGAGGGTCATCGTGAACCCGGTGAGGATCGCGATGCGGATGAGCGGCACGAACGCGCTGGACAGTGCGATCGCCCGACGGTTCGTCTCGCGGTAGTGGTCGCTGTCCTGGGCCAGACGTTGCACTTCGCGGTCCTCGCCGCTGAACGCCTTGACCGTGGCGACACCACCGAGGCTGTTGCTGAGGGTGTCACCGATGCGCGTGGTCGCCGCTCGGACTGCGTCGTAGCGCGGCTCGAGGCGCCGTTGGTACCGCAGCGACGCAACCACGATCACAGGGATCGGCAGGAACGCGAGCACTGCGAGCGTCGGCGAGATGACGGCGAAGACGATCCCGACGAAGATGACGTTCGCGATCGTCTGGATGATCTCGTCCGCTCCCACGTCGAGGAACCGTTCCAGCTGGTTCACGTCATCGTTGAGGACGGTCATCATCCCGCCCGATGTGGTGTCCTCGAAGTAGGACATCTCCAGCGACTGCACGTGTGCGTATGCCTCCATGCGCGTGTCGTGCTCGACCCCCTGTGCGAGGTTGCGCCAGGTCACGTGCGCCACGTATTGCGACCCGGACTCGGCGAGCCACACCACGACGGTGACAGCAGCGAGTACCAGCAGTTGGTCGAAGCGGTCCTCCAGCCCGGTGATCCGCCCGACCATCGACTCGCCCTCGTTGACCACTACGTCGACGGCGACGCCAATGAGCAGCTCGGGCATGATGTCGCACGCCTTGTTGATCACCGACATGACCGCGGCGAACACGATCCTGGGTCGGCGCCGGGACGCGTGCCGCCAGATGTCGCGCAGCGGCGGGGTGCTCGAGAGCGGAAAGCTGGTGGTGTTGGTGGCGGTCGGACTCACTGACACAGCAAAGCCGGTCCGGTGCTCGCTCAGAAACCGCTTTCCCGAGATCGCCCCAGTCACTGTCTCAGCGTTCGGCCAGCTTTCGTGCCTCGTCGACAGCCACAACGATCGCTGCGCCCAGCAAGCAGATACCCCACTGGCGAGCCGTGAGCGGAGTCGTCAGGAGCCACTGCTGCAGGAACGACATCTCAGTTGCCAGAACCGTCACCACCGCGGTCACGATGAGCGAGCGCAACAGCCTGGTGTTGTCGAACGGGTCCGATCCGAACACCGAGTCGAACTCGTCCCTGCAGCACAGCGCGCAGACGATGCAGCTGAGCGACATGATGACGAACGCCATGGTGTTCGAGATCGTCGCCTTGCCCAGCTCTGCGTCACCGGGGGCGGCAGCCGTGACCACCAAGGTCACAGCCGCCATCGTCACCCCCATCAGCGATAGGCGGAGCCAACGTCGGGTGTCGAGCACGGGCCTGGTCGGGTCCCTCGGTGACAGGGCCATCACGGAGTCCTTCGTGGCATCGAATCCCAGAGCCACACCCAGCGGCGCGATGACCACGAAGCTGATCCACAGGAGCTGCACCGGGTTGAGAGGTGCGCCCTGTGCGATGTTGAGCAGCGTCGCTCCCACGAAGGCAGCCACGAAGGCGACGAGAGACGCGGTCTGGAACCTGATGTACTCCATCAGGTTCTCGTAGACGCCGCGGCCCTGGCGCACCGCCTCGACGATCGTGGCGAAGTTGTCGTCGGTCAGGATCATCCTCGCTGCCTGCTTGGACACCTCGGTACCCGTGATCCCCATAGCGACACCGATGTCCGCCGCCTTGAGCGCCGGGGCGTCGTTCACGCCGTCCCCGGTCATGGCGACTACTTCGC
Organism: uncultured Microthrixaceae bacterium; assembly: GCA_964450685.1. GTDB lineage: Bacteria > Actinomycetota > Acidimicrobiia > Acidimicrobiales > Microtrichaceae > JBAOHV01. The sequence continues at coordinate 32,393 of CAYVDN010000022.1, read as the reverse complement.
CCCGACCCCTGAGCGAACGCACCAGACGGACCTTGTGTTCCGGAGCGACCCTGCCGACGACCCCGATCTCGTCGATCTGGTCCTGCAGCTCCTCATCGCTGAGCCGGTCGAGCTCGGCGCCGGTGATGGCCCGGCCCTCGATGCCCAGCTCCGCGGCGATCGCCGACGCGGTGACTGCGTGGTCGCCGGTGATCATGCGGACCCTTATGCCGGCGCTGCGTGCTGTCTCGATGGCGTCGCGTGCCTCGGGCCTGGGTGGGTCGACGATGCCGAACAGCCCGAGAAGGGTGAGTTCGGACATGAGCGGGAGAAGTTCGCCAGAGGGGTCGAACCTCTGAGCGTCCAAGTCCCGGTATGCACAGGCGAGCACACGGAGCCCCTGCTCGGCGAACGATCGGTTGGTCTCGTCGACGAGTTCGGTGGCGAGCTCGATCGGGACCTTCTGCTCCAATCCCTGTGCGGTCGACGATCTGGTGAGGATCACATCTGGCGCACCCTTGACGAAGCACCGCACGACCTCTTTGCCGGACTCGTCGGTCCAGTCGTGGAAGGTGGCCATGAGCTTGTAGTCGGAGTCGAACGGCACCTCTGCGATACGTGGGTGCCGCACCCGTGTGCCGTCCACGTCCATGCCGCCCTTGCCGGCGACTGCCACGATCGCTCCCTCTGTCGGGTCGCCCAGTAGGACGCCCTCCCGCACCGTCGCATCACTGCATAGCGCCACGGCCGTCAGCGGCAGTTCGAGCACCGACGTGTCCACGCCGGTCGGGTGGAGGATCGCCCCGTTCGGACCGTAGCCACTGCCCTCGACGGAGAACTGCCCGGATGCGGTCGCGATCACGCGCACCGTCATCTGGTTCAGGGTGAGCGTTCCCGTCTTGTCCGAGCAGATGGCAGAGGTGGACCCCAGCGTCTCGACCGAGGTCAGGTCCTTGACCACGGCGCGGTGCTCGGCGAGCTGGCGGGTGCCGATCGACAACAGCGAGGTCATGATGATCGGCAGACCCGTGGGGATGGCTCCGACGGCGACTGTTATGCCGAGGAGGAACAGCTCGTCGCGGGCCAGGCCACGGATGAGTCCCGCGCCAACCATCAGCGCGATCGTCAGACCCGCGACGTACGCGAACACCTTGGCGAGCTGGTTCATCTGGCGCTGGAGCGGTGACAGCTCCAGTTGAACCTCGTCGAGCATCCCGGCGATCCGCCCCATCTCGGTCGCCATGCCCGTGCCCGTGACCACCAGTCGCCCGGTCCCGCGGGTGACCTGGGTGTTCATGTACGCCATGTCGTGACGGTCGCCGAGTGCCACCTCGTCGTCCGCCACGGTCGGTTCGGTGGTTGCATCGCTGCGGTCGCGTCCAACGGTCTCGGAGGACTTGGCCGAGGGCTGGCTCTCGCCGGTCAGGGCGGACTCCTCGATCTCGAGTGTCGCTGCTCTGACGATGCGTCCGTCGGCGGGGACCAGATCGCCCGCCTCCACGTCGACCACGTCACCCGGAACCAGGTCGCGGGCGTCCATCTCGGTCGGTTCGCCGTCGCGTACGACCCTCGCCGAGACGTGCATCATGTCCTGGAGCGCGGCGACGGCCGCTTCGGCCTTGGCTTCCTGGCGGTACCCCATGAAGGCGTTGAGAACGGTGAGCGCGAAGAGCATCACACCGGTCGACACCTGACCGATGACACAGCTGACGATGCCGGCGCCGATGAGGAGAAGCTGCATGAAGTCGCGATACTGGGCGACGATCGCCTTCCAGAGCGGTGGCGACGCTGACTCGACCAGCTCGTTGGGGCCTTGTCGGGTCAGCCTCTCAGCGGCCTCAGCTGCACTCAATCCTCGTTCGAGGTCGGTTCCCAGCTCGGCGACCGTCTCGTCGATCCCGAGCGCGTGCCAGGCGGTGGTCGTCGTTGCGTCACCCATGTCGGGCCCCCTCGGTCCTCGGTGGGTGATGCTATGGCTGTGGTGGGCGCATCCGGGCCAGCACAGGCTCCAGGCCCAAACCGAACAGGGGTGGCAGAGGCCACGACGCGACGAATGTGGCGGTCGCCGGGTCGGTCGTCAGCTCCAACCGGTGAGGCGACGCGAGCATCGCCAGATCGACGGTCACGGAACCGTCGTCACCGACCGCCGCACTCGCCGAGATGGGTGCTCCCGCCACATCTGTCCACGTCCGGGCCAGAGGCACCCGGGTGCTCAGGTCGCCTTCGTGTAGCAGCAGCTCCCCGTCGGAGATCTCGACCGACGTGATGCTCGGGTGACTGCCGGAGTCCGCCCGCGGTGTGAACAGTCCGGTAGCGGCGTCGCTGACAGGCCGCGACCGACCGGAGCGTTGCTCGGCGGTGTCGATGCCAAGATCCGAGATCCGCTCCTCGAGTTCGGCATCACCCGATCGGTCCGGGCCCACGTGCGATCCGATCGCCGGGACGAGAACATCCCAGATCAGATCCATGAACGACTGCATCTGCGCAGTATGCGAATAGAAGGCGACAACAGCGTCCTGCTCGGGCAGGACGACCATGAACTGCCCGTGTGATCCGTCGCCCCGGTAGCCGTGCCGGCACATCCACAACAAGAACCCGTAGCCGCGGCTCCAGTCGGGCTCTGGTCGCTGAGCGTTGGTGATCTGGGGTCTCGACGCCTGGGCGATCCATCCCTCGGGGAGGAGCCGTTGCCCGGCCCACACCCCGTCATCCAGGTGGAGCTGCCCGAAGCGTGCGATCGAGCCCAGATCGGTGAACACACCGGAGAAGCCCACGTCTATGCCGGGCTGGTACTGGTACCAATGGAAGTTGTCGATTCCGAGTGGGTCGAGAACGCGTGGCCGCAGTTGGTCGAGCAACCTCTTGCCGGTCGCACGGCGCAGCACGGCGCTCAACGCCAGCACCGGGGGTTGGTTGTACGCGAACCAGGTCCCGGGTTCGTGTTCGGGGCTGAGCGTGAAGAACCCGCGGAGCGGGTCGTCCGGCTCGGCCATGAACGAGTCGAGCAGCGTCTCGTCCTGGTGCCCGGTCGCCATCGACGCGATGTGACGGACGCGCATGCGGCGGGTGCGCTCGTCGGCGCGGTTCATGATCTCGCCGAGGTGATCCGCTACGAGATCATCGAGGGAAACCTTCCCGTCCCCGACTGCAAGAGCGAGAGCTGCGCCGGTGAACGACTTGCTGAGCGAGTAGACGAGTCTTGCCTGGCCGGCTCGGTGCGGCCTCCAGTAGGCCTCGAGAACCCGGCGTCCATGGCGTTGCACGATGAGTCCATGTGGTTCGAAGCGCGGATCGGCGTCCAACGTCTCGACGAAGCCCAGCAGAGCAGCCGGGTCGACCCCTTGCTCCGAGGGAGTGCTGGTGGGGAACGTCATCCCCGCATTCTGCAACGTCGGAACCGGGCGGTACGGGCGTGATGCCGGGCGGGGGAGGACGCTGGAGGGGTCAGCCGGGCGGAAGGTCGATGAGAGCACGGATGTCGTCAGCGTCGAGCGCCGCGGACAGGGTGTCGTCAGCGTCCATGACACTCGAGAACAGCGCGGCCTTGCGCTCCTTCAGCTCCATGACCTTCTCCTCGATCGTCCCGGTGGACACGTACCGGTAGACGACCACCGTGTTGGCCTGACCGATGCGGTGGGCCCGGTCGATCGCCTGGGTCTCCGCCGCCGGGTTCCACCAGGGGTCCAGAACGAAGCAGTAGTCGGCCTGAGTGAGGTTGAGTCCGAATCCACCGGCCTTGAGACTGATCACGAAAACGGGGACATCACCGTTGGTGAAGGCGCTGATCGCCCGGTCGCGTCGCCGGGTCCTGCCGTCGAGATACGAGTAGGCGATCCCGGCGTCGTCGAGACGCGCCTTCACCCTCGTCAGGTAGCGGGTGAACGTCGAGAAGACCAGCGCCCGGTGCCCTTCGGCCACAACCTGGGTCAGATCCTCGAGCAGCCGGTCGATCTTGGCGGATCCGACCGAGTCGTGCGCATCGTCGATCAGGGCGGCGTCGAGGCTCAGCTGTCGCAGGATGGTGAGTGACCTCAGGATCTCGAAGCGGTGCTTGTCGACATCACCTACGAGGCCCAGCACCTTCTTGCGCTGCTGCTGGAGCTGTGTCTGGTAGAGACGCATGTGCTTCGCGTTGAGCTCGACGTCCACTGTCTGTTCGATCTTGGGTGGCAGCTCCGTGAGGACCTCGTCCTTGGTGCGCCGACGCATGAGTGGCGCGACGCGACGGCGCAGTGTGGCCAACAGGTCCGGTGCCCGGCCGCTCTCGATGGGACGGCGATAGACCTCGGAGAACCGTCGCGGGTCCGGGTACAGCCCAGGTGCGACGATGGACAGCAGCGACCAGAGGTCCATGAGGCTGTTCTCTATGGGGGTGCCTGTAATGGCGATCTTGGTCCTGGCGTCAAGGCGGCGCACGCACTGGTAGGTCTTGCCGCGGTGGTTCTTGACGAACTGGGCCTCGTCGAGGACGAGTAGCTCCCAGTCGAGAGCCTGGTAGTCGGCGGACTCCAGGCGGAACAGGGCGTAGGAGGTGACGACGATGCGGGCGTCGCCGATCGCTTCGGCCAGTGACGCACCTCGTCGGGCAGCGGTCGAGGTGATCGTGCGGACCTGGACGTCCGGGGCGAACATCGCGGCCTCTCGGTGCCAGTTGCTGACGACGCTCGTTGGTGCGACAACCAGGAAGCGGGCGTCGGGGCAGTGGCCGAGGATGTGCAGGAAGAGCGCAAGCGTCTGGACGGTCTTGCCCAGGCCCATGTCGTCGGCGAGGATCCCGCCTAGCTCGTTGGCGTGCAGGAAGGCCAGCCAGTCGAGTCCGTCCTGTTGGTAGTGGCGGAGCTTCGCCGCCAGTCCTTCCGGCGGATCGATCGGTTCCGGGGCGCTGAGCTCAGCCATGCGGGCCAAGCTGCGTTCCCATCTCTCGCTCTGCGAGCGGACGACGCCCAGGTCCGTCAGCTCGTCCCACCAGCTCGTCTGGAAGCGGTTGATGCGGATCGATCCGTCATCGGTGGGCTCGGCCAACCCGCGGGCCTCGTCGAGGAGCTCGCGCAAGCGGTCGAGCTCGGGCCGGTCCAGGTGGAGCCACGTGCCGCTCGGGAGGACCAGGACCGGTTCGTCGAGAGCGAGAGCGCTGAACAGCTGCGCGAACTCGACGGGTTCTCCGTCGATGCTCACCTTGACCTCGAGGTCGAACCAGTCGTTGTGGTCGTCGCCACCTGTGCGGTCGCTGACGTCCAGTTCGATCAGCGGGTCGCCGACGGCTCTGCGGAGCTCGGGCGCGTCTCCGCTCACCTCGACCGTCACCTGGCCCCGTTCTACGAGCCACGGCACGACCTCGGTGAGGAGGGTCACGGTTGCAGCGCCGCGGAGAATCAGGTTGAGCGGACGACCGTGGGCGTCGACGAGGGGCGAGGGGAAACCCGTCGGTAGCTCGATCGAAGCGATCGTTGCCGCCTCAGCGGCGCGGTCGCGGGCAGTGCCGGTCCGATCGAGGAGTCCGTAGTCGGTAACGCGCTCGCCGCGACGGTACCGAACGGTCCACCTGAGTCTGGCCGCATCGACTGCGTGGTGCTCGACCTTGACGACGACGCCGACGAACTCCGGGTGCAGGTCGGTCACGGAGCCGTCCGAGGAGGTGACGGACACCGACCTGGCGAGTTGTGGCTGGTAGACGTCGAGGAAATCGTCGACGTCGTGGCGCGGGATGGCCAGCTCGCCTGCGCGCATAAGTGGAACCAGGCCGTCGGCGAGCGGACGCTCGAGTTCGATCAGGACGATCCGTCCCGCTTCGACGACGAACAGGCCGTTCGGAGGTGTGCCGATCGTGCCCCCGTCGACCGACCTCAGGTCGACCACCTCGCCTTCGTGTCTGAATCCCGCCAGCACACGGATGCCGTCGTCGGTGGTTGTGGTCAGGTCGACACCGAAAGCCGCCTTCTCCGGGGACAGCTCGACCGTGACCGTGTCGTCGGTGCCGATCAGCTCGACGCCGACGGCGACCGCGTGGCGTAACGCCGCCCACGCCCCGGGGCCGAAATTGTCGATCGCCACCGGGCTGGCGCCCGTCGAGTACACGCGGTTTCCGGACGACTGGGCCATCGCGCGCAGCGCCGCCAGATGTGTCGCGTCAGTGCCGCGCAGGTCGTAGTGCAGGTATGGCGACTCGACGTCACGCCACGATGCGCCGGACTTCGCCCACCGGCCCTTGGTGCCCATCCGAAGAGGTCGTACGAAGAGCTGGGTTCTCGGTGCGGAGCCGTAGGACGGAGGGAGACCTGCCTGAACGCTGAACTGCAGCGCCATCGGCATCGTGGCTTCTGCTTCGTGGGTCGCTACCCGCGACAGGGTCTCTCGCCAGTCCGGCCCGGGTATGGCCATCACCGCGGACTTCCCTGCTCCGGGCGACAGGGCGTTCAACCTGGATGCGGTGACGATGAGCGCAACAGCGTGCTTGCAGCGGCCTCCGAGCGGACAGTTGCAGTCATCGGTGAGTATCACCCCGCGGGGACCGTCGAACCATTCGACGTCGACCATGTAGGGCTCGTAGTGGCTTCCCTGCACCTCGCCCATCACCCAGCCCGGGCCGGACTCGAGGATCGTGACCCTGGCCTCGGCCGCGTAGCGGATCCCGCGTTCGACCGAGCGGTGGTCGTAGCCGCTGAGGACCCCTGGGTCGTTCAGCGACAGTGGGCGAGGTGATGAGGACATCTGGGCCACGACGCTACTCACGCACCCTGACACCGACTCCCTCGGGGACCGGGCCGGTCACCCCGGCGGTAGCGTCCGGTCCCATGAGCGACTCCAACATCTCCGAACCGCGCCCCGCGGCCCTCGAAGCTGCGAAGCACACCGCCCGGGCAGTCCATGACATCGGCGCCAAGTTCATGTTGGACATGGACATGTACGGCGAGGTCGCCGGCCTCGGCTATCAGGGGATCGGCTTCTACATAGCCGGCCGGGGTGGGGTTCTGGGCGACGTCGGCCACGTAGAGGTGTTCGAGGCGATGACCTTCTTCCCGGCCGAGACCGTCCGGGCCGGTTGGGAGTCGTCCGCGTCGGTGGAGAGCCGCTCCGAGTCCGCCGCCCGCTTCGCCGCATACGGGGCGCGTTGGGCGGTTGCGAACATCGCCGAAGGGACCGAGGGCCTCGACCGCCTGTCCGAGCTGTGCGACAAGGTGATCCAGGCCGCGGACGCTGCCGACGCACCGCTTTTCGCCGGGTGGCGGGACCTGCCCGAGCCCGATGGCGAGCCAGAGTTGGCCCTGCACCGGATGAACGCACTGCGGGAGCTGCGCGCTGCGCGCCACATCGCAGCGATACGTCAGGTGGGACTCGATCCGGCTACCGCGTTCATGATCCGCACGCCGTACATGGCGGCGATCTTCGGCTGGCCCGAGCCGTCGGAGCCCCCCGCCGACGTCGACAAGGGCCTGTGGCAGAACGCCGAGGACCTGACCGAGCAGGCGTTCGCCACGGACCTGGCGGTGCTCGACGACGACGAACTGGCCGAGTTCCAGCGGCTGACCGATGCACTGTTGGCGGCGGTCCCGTAAGCCCCGGCCCGGTTCCTCCACCCCCTTCCGTCAGGCCGGCTTCGCCGGGACGAGGCGGGACGTGTGCGTCAGCGGCGTTGCAGGAACGCGGTGATCGCCTCGCGAGCCCCGTCGCTGGCGAACAGCCTGGCGCTCAACTCGGCCATCTCCTCCGCCCCGGTGTCGATGCGCGCCACCAGATCGCGGGCCAGCAGGGCCTTGGTCTCGGCCAGCCCTTGTGGGTGCGCCTTGCGCAGCTCGTCGCAGACGGCGGCGATCTCGTCGTCCAACCGGTCCGCCGCGACGCTGCGGGTGACCAGGCCCATCGCAGCGGCTTCGGCCGCGTCGAAGGTCCGCCCGGTCAGGAACGTGTCGACCGCGGAGCGACTGGTCATGCGGGCCAGCACCGTCAGGCTGATCACCGCCGGTGCGACACCCAGGCGGGCCTCGGTGAAGGCGAAGGTGACGTCGTCGGAGCAGACGACGATGTCGGCGGAGGCGACAAGGCCCAGGCCCCCGGCGCGCACCGGGCCGGCAAGTCGCAGCACAACCGGCTTGGGGTGCGTGACGATCAGGCGCTGCAGGTCGACGAGTGTCCGGGCACCCTGTTCCATCGAGCCGCCGGAAGCCTCGCTCAGGTCAGCACCCGAGCAGAACACCCGGTCGGCGCTGCGCAGCACCACCACCGCCGAGTCGTCGTCCCGGGCGGAGTCGAGTGCAGCCAACAGCTCGGTAACCAGCTGGCGGCTGAGCGCGTTGCGGTTGTGCGGGCTGTCGAGCGTGATGGTGGTGACACCATCGGAGATCTCGTGGTGCACGAGCTCGGTCATCGGCTTCTCCTCGCAGTACGGGTCGGGCGCAATCGGGAACGGCGGCGCTGAACCATCGCTCGGCTCAGTACGACTTGGGCAGGCCGAGGGAGTGCGTGGCGACGAAGTTCAGGATCATCTCGCGCGACACCGGCGCGATGCGGCCCAGACGGGCGGCGACGAGCATGTTCGCCAGGCCGTACTCGACGGTGAGGCCGTTACCTCCGTGGGTGTGCACCGCCACGTCGGTCGCGTTGCAGGCGATCTCACCGGCTGCGTACTTGGCCATGTTGGCGTACTCGCCGGCACCGAAGTCGTCCCCTGCGTCGTACAGGGCAGCTGCCTTCTGCCACAGCAGACGGGCCTGCTCGAGCTCGATCTTCACCTTCGCCAACGGGTGGGCCACTCCCTGGTGGACGCCGATCGGTTGGTCCTTCCAGACCTTGCGCTCCTTGGCGTACTCGACAGCGCGGGCCAGCGCGTAACGGGCGATGCCGCACGACATCGCGGCGCCCATGATGCGCTCCGGGTTGAGCCCGGCGAACAGCTGCCACAGGTCACCGTCCTGCTCGCCGATCAGTGCGTTCGCCGGCAGCCTCACGTCGTCGAGGAAGAGGGTGAACTGCTTCTCGGGAGCCATCCAGCCCATCTCGATCGGGCTGCGGGTGAAACCAGGTGAGTCTGTCGGCACCACGAACAGAGCCGGGCGCAGCTTGCCGGTCTTCTCGTCCTCGGTGCGCGCCACGATGAGCACCGAGTCGGCCTCGTCGACGCCGGAGATGAAGGTCTTCTGCCCGTTGAGTGTCCACTCGTCGCCGTCGCGTCGGGCGGTGGTGGTGATCTGGTGCGAGTTGGACCCGGCGTCGGCCTCGGTGATGCCGAACGCCATCAGCAGCGTGCCGTCCGCGATGCCGGGTAGCCAGCGCTGCTTCTGGTCCTCGGTACCGCAGCGTGTGATGATCGAGCCGCAGATGGCGGGCGACACGACCATCATCAACAGCGGTGCCCCTGCGGTGGCGCATTCCTCGACAACCGCGGCCAGATCCGCCATGCCGCCCCCGCCGCCGCCGTGGGTTTCGGGCAGGTTCACACCCAGGAACCCGTTGCGGCCCATCTCGAGCCACATCTCGGTCATCTTCCCGCCTGACGCCGCTTGGCGTTCGACGAACTCCCGTCCGTACTTGTTGGCCAGCTTCGACACCGCGTCACGCAGCGCGACTCGTTCCTCGGGCTCGTCGAACGTCGTGGTCACTGGTCGTCTCCTTCGTCGGTCGGATCGTTCGGGTCGCTCACATCGCTGCCGTAGGGGCTGACCACGGCGAGAACTGTGCCGGCGTCGACCTGCTGGCCCACCTCGGCGGTCAGTTCGACGACGGTGCCGGGGCTCGGCGTCGCGATCGCGTGCTGCATCTTCATTGCCTCCATGACCACGAGCGTCTGGCCGTCATCGACGTGGTCTCCCACTGCGACGCGCACGTCGACGACCGAGCCGGGCATGGGGGCCAACAGCGATCCTTCGGCCACCATCTCGGAGGGATCGACCAACTTGGCCCGCCGGATGAGTGCGACGTGGCCGAGTGCGGACTCGACGTCGACCGCGTCGCCCGCGACGTGGACCCGGAACGTCCGGGTGACCCCCGCGACTTCCAGCCGAACGGCGATCGGGGCACGAGCGTCGGCGTCGCTGAGGCGGAGGTCGACGACCGACACGTCGTCGCGCTCGGCATGACGTGGCGCGACGCCCCCGTACCAGCGCACCTCGACGGGTTCGCCCGACGAGTCATCGAAGGTGGTGAGCAGCGGTTCGGCGATGACGTTGCGGTACCCGGTCGGGATGCGTTGCTGCACCGGACGGCCCGACCGGGCGATCTCGGCGATTGCCAGGGTCGCCGCGAAGGCGCTCAGCTGCACCACCTCGACCCGCGCGTCGGAGCCCGGTCCGCTCCGCCCCAGAGCGACCAGCTCTGCGCCGTCGAGCCACGTCGTGTCCATCCGGCCGTCGAGCACCACCGGGTCGCGCAGCAACTCGACGAGAAGGTCGCGGTTGGTGCGCAGCCCGTGGATCTTGGCGCCGGCGAGCGCCGCGGCAAGTCGCCGCATTGCCTGGTCCCGCGACGGTGCCCAAGCGATGACCTTGGCGATCATGGCGTCGTAGAAGGTGCCGATCTCGTCCCCGGCGCCGACCCCGGAGTCCAACCTGATGCCCTCGGCATCGGGACCCTCGAAGCGGGAGCGCACACCCTCGATCCGGAAACGGCGCAGACGCCCGGACTGCGGTTGGTAGCCCGCAGCGGGGTCCTCCGCGTACAGGCGCACCTCGACCGCGTGGCCCGACGGCTCGGGCATCACCACGTCGCCGAGCAGCCGGCCTTCGGCGACGGCGATCTGCAGGGCGACCAGGTCGACGCCGAACACGGCCTCGGTGACGGGGTGCTCGACCTGCAGGCGGGTGTTCATCTCGAGGAACCAGAACCGGTCGCGTTCGGGGTCGTAGAGGAACTCGACGGTTCCGGCACCGAGGTAGTCGATGGCACTCGCAGCGGTTCGGGCCGCGTCGTGCAGAGCGGCGCGTGTCGAGTCCGAGATGCCCGGGGCCGGTGCCTCCTCGATCACCTTCTGGTGGCGGCGCTGCACCGAGCAGTCACGCTCGCCCAGAACCAGCACGGTGTCGGCCCCGCCCATCACCTGCACCTCGATGTGACGGCCGCGCTCGACGTAGGGCTCGACGAACACCGTGCCGTCACCGAACGCCGATGCCGCCTCGGCCTGCGCCGCGTCGATCTCCGCCGACAGCAGGGCCAGGTCGCGTACGACGCGCATACCCCGGCCGCCTCCACCGGCCGATGCCTTGACCAGCAGCGGTAGGTCGGCCTCGGTGGCCGACTCGGCGTCCAGCTCCTCGAGCACCGGCACCCCGGCTTCGGCCATCAGCGCCTTGGCCGAGATCTTCGAGCCCATCGCCTCGATCGACGACGGATCAGGGCCCACCCAGGTGAGTCCGGCCTCGATCACCGCGCGCGCGAACTCCGCGTTCTCCGACAGGAACCCGTAGCCGGGGTGGACCGCGTCGGCGCCGGCTCGGCGGGCCGCGTCGACGATCAGGTCCGCCCGCAGGTACGTCTCGGCGGGGGTGTTGCCGGGCAGGCGCACAGCTGTGTCCGCATCCGCGACGAAGGGCATGTCGGCGTCCGCGTCGGAATGGACGGCCACCGTTCCTATGCCCAGGTCTCGACAGGTGCGGAACACGCGGCGGGCGATCTCGCCCCGGTTGGCGACCAGAAGTCGGGTGATCACTGTGTTGTTCATCACGCTGTGTCCTCCCTCGCTGTGTCCTCCCTCACGACGGCGCCCCTCTACATCCTGAAGACGCCGAAGTTCATGGCGCCCTCGATCGGTTGGTTGTCGATGACCGACAGGCAGATACCCAGCACCGTGCGGGTGTCGCGGGGGTCGATGACACCGTCGTCGTAGACCATCCCCGACAGGAAGTACGGCAGCGACTGTTCCTCGATGGTCGCCTCGACCATCTCCTTGATCCCGGCGAATCCCTCGGCGTCGAACGGCTCACCCTTGGACGCCGCCGACTCGCGGGCGACGATCTCGAGCACCCCGGCGAGCTGCGCCGGGCCCATGACCGCGGACTTCGCCGACGGCCAGGTGAACAGGAAGCGGGGGTCATACGCCCGGCCGTTCATGCCGTAGTTCCCCGCTCCGTACGAGGCGCCCATGATCACCGTCAGGTGCGGCACCTTCGAGTTCGACACCGCGTTGATCATCATCGCCCCGTGCTTGATGATCCCGCCCTGTTCGTACTCCTTGCCGACCATGTAGCCGGTCGTGTTGTGAAGGAACAGCAGCGGCGTGTCCTTCTGGTTGGCGAGCTGGATGAACTGCGCGGCCTTCTGAGCCTCCTCGCTCATCAGCACGCCGCGGGCGTTGGCCAGGATGCCGATCTCGTGCCCGTGCAGGCGGGCCCACCCGACGCACAGCGCCGGCCCGTACAGCGGCTTGAACTCGTCGAACGGTGCGCCGTTGTCGGGCCCGGTGCCGTCGACGATGCGCAGGATCGCCTCGCGGGGGTCGAACGGCTCGCGCAGGTCGGTGGGGATCAGGTCGAGCAGGCCGTCGGGATCCAGGTCCGGCTCGGCGTAGGTCGGCGGCGGGGGATTCCCGCGCTTGTGCCAGTTGAGGCGGGCGACGACCCGGCGGGCCAGGCGGATGGCGTCGTGCTCGTCGACGGCCAGGAAGTCCGATGAGCCCGAGACGCGCGAGTGCATCTCGGCCCCGCCGAGTGACTCGTCGTCGCTCTCCTCGCCGGTGGCCATCTTGACGAGCGGGGGGCCGGCGAGGAACACCTTCGCCTGCTCCTTGACCATGATCACGTAGTCGCTCATCCCCGGCACGTACGCGCCGCCCGCGGTCGAGTTGCCGAACACGACCGAGATCGTCGGACGCTTGGCCGCCGAGGACCGGGTCAGGTCGCGAAAGCCTCGGCCGCCGGGGATGAAGATGTCCTTCTGGGTCGGCAGGTCGGCGCCACCGGACTCGGTCAGGCTGATCGACGGCAGGTTGTTCTGGGCGGCGATCTCGGCTGCCCGGAACGACTTGCGCAGCGAGTACGGGTTGAGCGCACCGCCCTTCACCGTGGGGTCGTTGGCCGAGATCAGGCACTCGACCCCCTCGACGACACCGATGCCGGCGATCAGGCTGGCGCCGACCGGGAAGTCCGTTCCCCACGCGGCGAGCGGCATGAGCTCGAGGAACGCCGACCCCTCGTCCACCAGCAGCTCGATGCGCTCGCGTGCGGTCAGCTTGCCGCGGGCGTGGTGGCGCTCGACGTATTTGGCGCCGGCGTTCACCGCCTTGGCCTGCTCCTCGTGCAGCGACGCGATCTTGGCCAGCATCGTTTCGCGGCGCGACATCGGCTCTGTGTCGATGGGCGTGTCGGTGGTGGTCACGGTCGCTTCCTTCCCGCGTGGTCGTTCACAGCAGCTCGTCGGGCACGTCGACCAGCCGACAGCGGATCCACTCGCCGAGCGCCTTGGCCTGGGGGTCGAAGCGGGTGCTTGCAGCGACGCCTTCGCCTAGCAACCCCTCGATGATCACGTTCACGCCGCCGAGGTTGGCCAGCTCGTGGACCGTGACGGGCAGATCTGCAGTCTCGGGCAGCAGCTCGCGGATCCGTTCGGGGGTGACGAAACCGATCAACCAGTCGATCCGCGCTGCTCGACGCAGCGCGTCCGCGGGGCCGGCCGCGTCCTCGGATCCGGCGGGGTCCTGGCGGACCCACAGGCCGACGTTGGCGTTGCCGCCCTTGTCGCCGGAGCGGGCGTGCACGAACGTGCCCAGCGGTACCCGGGTGGTGCTCATCGCTGCCTCGCCTCCAGCTCGACACCGTCGACGGTGACCCGTTCGTGCACCTGGTCCCGCTCCACGTACTCGGGGCGGTAGACACCGAACGGCGACGGTTTGCCGGGCGGGGCGGTGAGGGTGAACCCGGGGTACGACGCCAGCGCCAGCTCCACACCCGCAGCGGTGAACGCCTTGCCGACCACCTCGGCGGACGGGTCCTTGACCACGCAGCGCACGCGTCGGGCGGCCCCCTCCTCGGTCTCCGCGTCGGGCACCGGTTCGGGACCCCGGCTCCACACGACCTCGGCCGGTCGTCGGTGTGCCAGCGCGGCGTCCATCTGGGTCCGTAGCCACTCCTCCTTGGCGCCGAGGTCAAGGCCGACCAGCACGAACTCCATCTGGTTGCGGTGACCGCCGAGCGTGTTGGTGGACACCTTCAGCCGTTCGGGTGGGGCCAGGCCCGTGACGCCGTCGATGCGCACCCGGTCCGGTCCGTCGCTGAACAGTCGGATGCTGCGCAGGTCGGTTCGCACGTCGGGGTTGTCGTAGACGGGGCCCTGGATCTCGTACATGAGCTGGGCGGTGACCGTGTCGATCGTGACCATGCCACCGGTGCCGGGGTGCTTGGTGATGACGCTCGAGCCGTCGGCGTGCAGCTCAGCTATCGGGAAGCCGAGCGGCTGATCGTCGCGGGGCAACTCGAGGAAGCCCGAGAAGTTGCCGCCGGTTGCGTGGGTGCCGCACTCGATGACGTGACCGGCCGCGACCGCCCCGGCCAGCGGGTTCAGGTCGTCGGGCCCCCAGCCGAAGCGCCAGATGCCCGGGCCGACCACCACCGACGCGTCGGTGACCCGGCCGGTGACGACGACGTCAGCTCCCGCGGCGAGCGCACGGGCGATGCCGAAACCCCCCAGGTAGGCGTTGGCGGTGAGCGCTCCGCTGAATCCGAGCTCGGCGGCTCGGGGGGTCAGGTCGTCGCCGTCGACGACGCCGATCACCGGTGACAGGCCCAGGCCTGTGGCGACCTCGCGGATGCGTTCGGCCAGGCCGAGGGGGTTGAGCCCGCCTGCGTTGGCCACGATCCGCACGCCGCGTTCGAGAGCATCCCCGAGGCACTGCTCGATCTGGGTGACGAAGGTGCGGGCGTAGCCGAGCGAGGGGTCGCGCAGCTGGTCCTTGCCCAGGATCAGCATCGTCAGTTCGGCCAGGTAGTCGCCGGTGATCACATCCACGGGACCGCCGTCGAGCATCTCCCGCATGGCCGACAGCCGGTCTCCGTAGAAGCCCGAGCAGTTCGCGACGACCAGCGGACCCGGGTCGATTCCAGTAGGTGTGGTCGCGTCGGTCACGATGCCACCCCTTTCGGGGCGCGGCCCTCGCCGGGTGGTCCGGCGAAGGCCTGGGCGATGTCCAGCCACCGGTTTGCGTCGGCTCCCGTGGCCACCAGGTCCAGGTCGTCGCGGTGGCGGCGGTGGGTGACGAGCAGGCAGAAGTCATTGGCGGAGCCGGTCACCGACTGCTCGGCGTCGTCGGGGCCCCACTCCCACCGCTCACCCGACGGGGCGCTCAGCACCACCCGGAATTGCTCTGCCGGAGGTTCGATCCGGTGGGTCGCGTAGGCGAAGTCGCGGGTACGGACACCGAGATGCGCGACGTGGCGGATCCGGTCGGTCGGCTCGACGGTGATGCCGAGGGCGTCTGCGACGTCGAGGGCGTGGGCCCAGGTCTCCATGAACCGGGCGGTGGCCATGGACGCCGGCGACATCGGCGGTCCGAACCACGGCACCTTCTGGCCGGCGGGGTACTCGCGCAGCACCGTGGGGAGCCGGGTGCGGGCGTCACGCCAGCGCTGCAGAATCTGGGCCGCGGGAGCCTGAGCGACCTCTGCTGCCGTGGCGTCGACGAAGCCCTCGGGGTCATCCATGGCGGACAGGATCAGCTGGTCCCATCCGGCAGGGTCGGTGGCGGCTACGGCCACGACCTCGTCGGTCCATGCAAGGTGGGCGATGGTGGTGGCGATGTCCCATCCCGCAGCTGGTGTCGGTGTGCGCCACTGGTCCGGACCGAGTGGGGTGACCCAGCCCTCCAGCTGGTCGCCCTCGGCTGTCAGGTCGGCGAGCACGTCGTCCAGAACGCTCATGGTTCCTCCCGGTCGGTGAAGGCGAGCTCGCGGTCGAGCACAGCGGCCCAGCGGTCGAGCACGCGCTTGCGTCGCCGGCTGTCATCGCTGAGAGCGTTGGCCAGGCCCAGGCCGCGGATCAGGTCGAGGGTGGCCTCGATCAGCTCGCGGGTGCCCGGCACCGACTCGTCGGCATCGAGTGCTTCGACAGCCAGCTGATGGGTCTGGCGCCCGATGCGGCGTTCGAGCGGAACGACCGCGGCGAGCAGTTCGGGATCGGTGCGCGCCGCCACCCACAGTTCGAGCGCGGCATCGAACACCGGTGAGGTGACATGGTCGGCCAGCATGCGCAGGACCTTGCGCCGATCACCGGGGGCGACCCGTCGGGCCGCCTGTACCAGCTCGTCGCCCCGGACGCGGGCGACGTGCTCGACCGCAGCCACCAGCAGATCGGCCTTGGACGGGAAGTGGTGCAGCTGGGCGCCGCGTGAAACCCCGGCCCGTTCGGATACCAACGTCGTCGACGTGCCGGAGTAGCCGCACTCGATCAGGCATTCCACCGCAGCGTCGAGCAGGCGCTGGCGCATGACGCGGCTGCGCTCCTCCTGCGGGACTCGGGTGACGGTCACTCAGGTGATCATCCGCCCGAAACCACAAACAGTCAAGCCTGTCTGTTTATTTGGACTCCGGCTCTGGGGGTTGTGGGATCGCCGTTCGTCAGCACCGCAGTTCGAGCGAAGCGGGCTCCTCGCTCATCTCGATGTCCGGAATCTCAGTACCGGGCGGAAGCGTCACTGGAGTGCCGGAGAAGTCGGGTTCGGGCCAGATCGTCACAGTCGAGCCCGACCCCACCCTGATGCTGTCCGCCTCGCCGGTCCAGTCACGATCGGTTCCGGGCAAGCCGGCCAGACTCGCGTACTGGCCCGGCTGGTTGATCAGGTATCGGCTGTCGCTCTCGTCGAAGTCCTCGGAGTCGAACAGGATCACGTGGCACCCGTCATCATCCGGGGTGACGGGAGACTGGGTCGTCATCGGCGCTGACGGGATCGATTGGTCTCCCGAGACCGGCTGCTTCTCGGATGTGGTCGCCCCCGACGTGTTCGGATCGTCGAGTCGGGGTTCGGTGTCATCGCCGGAGCACGATGCGCCCAGCTGTATGATCAAGAAGATGCTGGCTCCGATCAGCGCCGATCTCATTCGGCCCACCTACTCGGGCACGTGGCAGACGGCCTCGACGTTGTTGCCGTCGGGGTCTCGGACGAACGCCCCGTAGTAGCCGGGGTGGTAGATGGGCCATTCCTTGGGCTCGTGCAGAACCTCGGCGCCCAGGGACACCGCGGCATCGAAAAACGCCCGTACCGACGCCCTGTCGGGTGCCCGGAACGCGATGTGGTCCTCGCGCCAGCCCGTGTGGTCATCGCTCAACGGTCCGAGCCAGAAGTCGGGCTGTTCGACTCCGTAGCCGATGACGCAATCATGGGGTTCCATGAGCCGGCGGGCACCCAGGGGTGCCAGCACCGCGTCGTAGAAGGCGGCGCTGGCAGCGACGTCGTTGCACTGGATACCGAGATGATCGAGCATCCACTCATCATCGCAGATGGGTCTGTCATTCTGACCGCTACCCGAGCCGGAGGACGGCCTTGCCGGCTGCCACGAGCACTGGGTCCCAGACGGGCGAGAACGGGGGAGCATACGCAAGGTCCATTCCGGCAACGTCTCTCACGTCCATCCGGTTCCACAGGGCGGTGGCCACCACGTCGATGCGCTTCCCGGCGCCGCTGCCACCGACGATCTGTCCGCCCAGCAGCCGACCCGTGCCGCGCTCGACGACGAGCTTCACGGACACCGGGTCTGCTCCCGGGTAGTAGTGCGCCCGGACCGCTGCCTGCGCGGTCACTGAAAACGCATCCAGACCTGCCGCCGCTGCCTCACGCTCGTTGAGGCCGGTCCTGCCGACCTCGGTGGCCCCGACCTTGGTGATCGCAGTACCGAGCACCCCGCCGAAGGTTGCCGGCACCCCGCCGATGTTCGAACCGACGACCCTGCCCTGCTTGTTGGCGTGGGTTCCCAGAGCCACCACCATTCGTTCACCGGTGATCCGGTGGCAGGACTCGACGCAGTCACCAGCTGCCCAGACGCCGTCGACCTCGGTGTGGAGGCGCTCGTCGACGACGATTCCACCCGACGCTCCGACCGGGATGCCTGCAGCGGCGGCCAGCGCCGAGTTGGCCCGAACGCCCAGACCGACGACGGCCAGGTCGGCGGGAATCGAACCGGTGACTGTTTCGATGGCGATGAGCCGACCGGCGTCGTGCGTGAATCCGGTGACGCCGGTACCCAGGCGGACATCCACGCCCAGACCCTCGAGCGCGGTGGTAACCAGGGCCGCCATGTCGGTGTCGAGGGTGAGCATCGGCTGGTCCGCGAGCTCGACCAGCGTCACCTCGAGTCCTCTGGTCGCGAACGCCTCGGCGACCTCGACCCCGATGTAGCCACCGCCGATGACCACCGCCCTCCGGGCTCCGGCGTCGAGTGCGCCGCGGACCGCGTCGGCATCGGGGATCGTCCGCAGGTCGAACACGCCGGGCCCGTCGATTCCCGGGAGCGGTGGCTTCACGGGGGTGGCGCCGGTAGCTATGAGCAGCTCGTCGTAGGCTTCGGTGCTCGTGCTTCCGTCGTCGAGGGAACGCACCTCGACGGTCCGGGCGGCTGTGTCGATCGCTGTGACCTCGTGGCGTGTGCGAACGTCGATGCCCTGCGAACGGAACTCCTCGGGGGTACGGGCGACGAGGCTGTCACGGTCGGCCACCTCTCCGCTGACGAAGTAGGGGAGCCCGCATGCCGCGTACGAGGTGAAGTCACCGCGTTCGAACACCACTATCTCCAACTCCGGTCGGAGCCTCCGGGCCTGGGCCGCCGCGCTCATGCCCCCGGCGTCACCACCGACAACCACCAGTCGATCCGTCATCGTCCCTCCTCGTCGGTTCCAGTACCGGAGGCAGTATACCCCCGGGGGTACCTATGGGTGGCGACTCTGTGCGAGCGCGTACTCGACTGCCTCGAGGAGCGTGGCGGTGGTCAGCGGACTCTCGACGACATGCACGCGTCCACGGTCGAACCACCAGTCATCGGTTTCGTTGCGACGCTCGATCTCTGGGACCGGCATCTCGGTGATCACCGCTGGTGGGCGACGCTCCTCGGTGATGGCGCCCAGCACCTCGCTCGTGTGAGGGTTCGACCCGCCGAACAGGTTCACCACGACATCGGCACCCGACACGAGATTGCATGCGCCAGTTGTCACCAGCGGACAGTGATGGTGCTTGGTCGGGCCCTCGCACGTGCGCACCGCGTAACCGTGACGTTCAAGGATCCCGGCCACGACATCAGGGCTGTGCTCGGGCGGGCATTCCACGAGCACCCGCACCGCGTCGGTGGGTGCTTCGTCCCAGGTGTCGGTCGGAATGGGTCGGCGCATGGGCACCTCCGAGTCGTCCTGGGTTCACCATGCCAGACGCGTCGTCCACAGCAGCGGTGATAGCAGTCACAGTAGATGTGACACAGATTCACTGAATCTAGTTCAGGCCGAACTGGTGGGCGGTGGTGTCGAGAAGGCTCCGAGCCCGGGCGACGGTGGCGACGGAACGGACCCGCTGCTCGGGGAAGAGCAACGCGACTGCGTCTCCCCATGCCTCCTCGAACTCGGCCAGGACCCTTTGCAGGTGCCCCATCGAGGACCTCGTCCGGCGGAGCTCGGCGAGCATCGACGTCGGATCACGTGTGATCCGACTCGCTGACTGCGACAGGTCGACTGCGAGACGCTCGTCGGGGTGCAGCTGATACGGCGGGGAGACCTGTCCGAGCAGCTTGGCGACCACATCGATGCGTCGGGCTATACCGGGGTATCCGTCGAGCAAGCGGGAGGTGGAGCGCGGCAGCGAGCCGTCACGCCGCAGCGTGAGTGTCGCCCCGGCGCGCAGGTCGATCCGGTCCGCGTGCACGACCACTGATGCCGCGGCCGCGTCGTACCACCAGAAGGTCGAAGCCCTGTTGCCGTCGGGTGGGACGGCGCCGGTTCCGTCGGCTGCGGTTGCCATGGGTACGTCGTGACCGTCCAGCCGGACAGACGACGGCACTGCCTCTGCCACCACCCGGAAGTCGACCGGTCGGTGCCGGACCCAACCTTCGTAGTCGCCCTTTGCTCGTGCCAGGCGCACCGTTCTGGTGGTCGCGGTTGTCCGCTGGCTCAGGGCGACGCGGACGCAGGAGCCGCTCAGATACGCCGACGACATGCCGTCGTCCTCGTACAACGACCCTGCACCCACTGAGCCCGGGTACGCGGTGATACTCAGGTGTGGATAGCAGGCGGCGTCCAGTCGGTGGGCACCGACCTGCCCGGCGACCACCGCGCCATCCGCAGCGAAAACGGGTACCTCGCTCAGCAGGTACCGGCGTTCGAACCCCTCACCGGCCGCGGCGCGCACCACCAGGCTCTGTCCGAGCGCCGTGTCGTACCAGCGACCTTTTGGTAGCCAGACCTGCGCTCGTGCCATCGAGTCCTCATCGACCGGTTGTACGACCGGTGCGACGATGAACGAGTCGCCGAAGAGGTACTGCCCGTCAGCGTCGTACGCCGACGGGCGGTCCGGATGGTCGTGGTACATCGGGCGTATCGCCGAGACACCGGTCTCGACAGCTTCGCGACACTGCCCGTACAGGTACGGCACCAACTCGTAGCGTCGCCGGACGGCGTCGATCATCGCCGAGCGGTACGGCTCAGGGAACTCCCAGAAGCACCGCTCCTGCTCGGGGTCCTTCGTGGCGTGCGTTCGCAGGATCGGCGAATGAGCGCCGAACTGGACCCACCGCGCGTACATCTCGGGGTCCGGGGGTGAGCCGTAGTGCCCGCCGATGTCGTGGCTCCAGTACCCGTAGCCGACGTTTGCTGCGGTTGCCGTGAACCAGGGCTGCAGCGCCAGCGAGTCCCACGTCGACCAGGTGTCGCCGGAGAAGCCGATGGGGAACCGCCCTCCGCCGAGACCTCCCCAGCGGCTGAACACGAGCGGCCGGCGCTCGGGATCCCGCGCATGTTGGTCAGTCCAGTGCAACTCGTTCAGCCACGGCAGCGGGTCGAGCCCCTCGATCGAACTCGTCGTCCCCTGCTGCCAGTCCATCCACCAGAAGTCGACGCCGCGATCCTCCTCGGGGTGGTGCAGACGCGTGAAGTAGGACTCGACGAAGCCCGGGTCGGTCGGGTCGAACCGTACGGTGACTCCGGTCGCCGGGTCGACACCCAGGTCATTGCACACCGCCGCATAGGCGTCCTCGTGGGGCCCTACCCCGTCGGCAGGATGGACGTTGAGCGTGACCCGCACACCGTTGGCGTGGAGTCTGCGCAGCGTGTCGGTCGGGTCGGGGAAGTACCTGTGGTCCCACGAGTACCCGGTCCATCCCGGCAGGTGCCAGTCCATGTCGACCACCAGCACGTCCAACGGGACACCCATCGAGTCGAACTGGTCGACGATGCCCAACAGCTCGCGGTCGGTGTAGGCGTGGAAGCGGCTGTACCAGTAGCCCAACGCGTAGCGGGGCGGCAGCGGCTGGGGTCCGAGCAG
Organism: uncultured Microthrixaceae bacterium; assembly: GCA_964450685.1. Lineage (GTDB taxonomy): Bacteria > Actinomycetota > Acidimicrobiia > Acidimicrobiales > Microtrichaceae > JBAOHV01. Next base: position 10,990 of record CAYVDN010000022.1, on the reverse strand, counting down.
GCTCGCCGCGTCAGCGAGAGCGCCGCGGTGGTCGGAGCCGTACCCGAACAGGTAGAGGTCCTGGCGCCTGCCCACCGGCCGCTCGGTAGGCCAGCCCCGCCCGTGACCGGCGCCGGTCCGGCCCGCACCCGGGTCCATGACCGGGCTCGAGGTGTCGTCGACGACGACCCACCCGTCTCTCGACAGCAGGCCAGGGTCGACGTCCCAGCGCTTCCAGTCGCTGAAGACCAGGTCGCCCGCGTCGTCCAGGCCGATGAGCTCACGGACCTCGCGACCCCGGCAGTTGTCCAGCGTCCTGGTCGTTCCGCCGAGGTTGCCGCGGGCCCGGTCGCCGTAGCACCAGGTAGTAGCTGCTCGACCTCGACCGATCCGCGCCGACGTGGTCGACCGGGACATCGCCCGTCGAGTGTCTGTGATGCGCAGCGCCACCTTCCCGGTGTCCACGACCAATCCGTTGCCGCGGTCGGTGACGTCGAAGCGTGGCACCGGGAAGCGCCGGTTGACGACGGCCACGGTCCCGCGGTCCTCGAACACTCCGTCGGCCGCGTACTCGAGGCGGAGCAGGCGGTCGGTCAGGACCGTGACGCGGATGCGGTCACGAACGACCGACGCCGACGACCTGGCTGCCGGGTCCGGTTCGGTGAGAGCTCGCGGGATGGCCATCGCGGGACGGTAGCCCGCACGCCGTCAGAAGCAGGCGTCTCCCGGGCCGGCGACGGTTCCGTCGGGACAGGTGGAGTCGGTGTACTCGTGGGGGCCGCTGAAGCTGGCTGCGGACCAGTCGGCGGTCGTGAAGTCCACCAACTCGTACCTGGCAGCTTGCCCCTGGGCCTGTGAGGCGAAGCCGACCAGCGATGCCCCGGAGAAATCCGCCTGGCGGAAGACGGCGTAGGTGGCGGTGGCACCGTCCAGGTCTGCGTCCTCGAAGGTCACCGACGGAGTGCCGTCACCGATGTAACTCGCCCAGGTCGACGTGTACCAGCCGTTCGGTGCACCGCTGGCCGGGTCATCGCTGAGCAGCGCCGGATCGCCGAACTGGGCTCCGACCATGCTCGAACGCTCGAACATCGTGACGGCGCTGAAGCGGGCCGGGACCGCCGACATGATGTCGGTGCAGCTCGGACCCGTCTCACCGAGGAACTTCGCGCTGTCGAGGTCCGAGTCGGAGAGGTCGACCGCGCACATGCTCAGGTCCTGGAACGTGGTGCCCACGGCAGTGGAGTTGGGGAGCGTGACGTCGATCAGTTCCCCACCGACGAACGTCGCGCCGTCGAAGCGTGCACCGCTGCCGTTCTGGCAGCCGACGGTGACACCGTGGATCGTCGCGTCGGTGAAGTCGGCCTTGCTGAGCGAAAGGCCGCGCAGGCTGAACATGTCACCGCCGAGGGTGGCTCCGGTGAAATCGGTCGCGGCGTCGGTGACGACGCTGCGCTGCTTGTTCGCTGCCAGGGTCGCGGGATCGCGGTGCAAGTAGAAGCTCGGGTAGCCGAGGTCCGCTCCGTAGGTCTCGCCGCAGATGTCGACGCCGGTGTCGATGGTCGCCTCGTTGTAGCCGGGGCAGTAGGGGCCGGTGCAGGGCCCAGGGGGTGTCACACCACCGCCGGCGCTTCCCCCGCCACCCGCGGGTGGGGTGAAACCGCCGAAGTCGAACACTGCGCCGAGTAGGTTCGCCCCGACGAACAGCGCGCCCAGCAGGATCGCACCCGACAGGATCGCACCGGTCAGATCCGCACCGCTCAGGTTGGCATTGGTGAGGATCGCGCCGTTTAGCTTGGCGTTGCTCAGGTCCGCCGAACTGAGGTTGGTCCCAGTCAGGTCTGCGCCTCGCAGATCGGCACCGGATAGGTCCACGCCGGTCAGGTCGAGCCCGGCGAGGGAGCAGTTGTAGAGGCTCGCCAGCGGCCCGATCACCGGAGGTGAGTCGCAGTCGGAGCCGATCGGGCTCGCTGCGGGAGGTGTGCCGCAGGCGCCGGCCACCAGGGCGAACGCGACAACAGCAACTGGCAGAACGACGGATTTCCCCCTCAACATCAGGCCAAGGTACTTCGTTTCACCGATCGATCAACCGGAAAGTCCGCACTCGGCGCGGCCATCAGCGCGATCATCAGCGGGTTGCCCGCCGCGGGTGTCCGTCGCGGGCTGATCGGGGGTGCGGTGATGGCTGACGATGCAGATGACCGCGACGAAGGTGCTGTCGGGTCTGGCGCGCTGAGGTACGGCGAGGGCCATCGCGAGCTGCAGGACCGCTTCGACACGCGTCGGCTTGCCGATCGGCTCGGGCAGGTCGCGTCGGATGACCTGAGCGGTTACCGGAGCTTCATCGAGGCGGCCGACTCCTTCTTCCTGGCAACGGTCGACCAGTTAGGCCAGCCGCAGTGCTCGCACAAGGCAGGTGACCCCGGGTTCGTCCGAGTGCTCGATGAGCACACCCTCGCCTTTCCGAGCTACGACGGGAACGGGATGTTCCTGAGCCTGGGCAACATGTTGGTGAGCCCGGCGGTCGGGATGCTCTTCATCGACTTCGAGCGTGGAACGAGACTGCGTGTCAACGGGACTGCCTCGGTCGTGCTCGACGACCCGCTACTCGAGGAGTTCCCCGGCGCGCAGGCTGTGGTGAGGGTGAGAGCGAGTGCCGCTTTCCCCAACTGCCGGCGCTACGTCCACCCACGCCGACGGGTGGACCGCAGCCCGTTCGTGCCTACCGGCGAATCGGAACCCCCGGTGCCCGACTGGAAACTGGACCCGTGGTTCGAGGGGACATTGGCTGCCGGCGATCCGGCCAACGACCCCGGCAGTCCCTCTGCCCCTTCGATCCCCGAGTTCTGAGCAGGCTTGGAGTGGCTCGACGCCCGCTCAGATGTGGCTGTCGATCCAGCTGATCCGGTTGTCGAGCCATCGCTCGAGGCTCGCGTCGGTGTCCTCCGGTCCTACCGCCACGCCCCATCGGGCAGCGTCGGTCCGTCGTGCAGTATCGATCGCTGCGGCGGTCGTCGGAATTGCGTCGACGACTTCCTGGAACGCCGGTTGCAGAGTGTCCCAGCGCTGACGAGTCTGAGCCCTGGTGTCGGGGTCGCCGAGGATCCTCGGGAGCCACCTGCCGGTGAGGGGAAGGTTGATCCACCAACCCTCCGGTGGCCACCCGGGAGTCAGGTGGTTGACCGCTCCCATCGACAGGTCGAAGTCCCAAACGGGGCCAAACGTGAGCTTGCCGCTGCGGGGCTTGGAGACGAAGGTGCTGGACCACATGCCGTCCTGCTGCTTGGCCATCTCGACGATGAGATACCAGTCGATGAAGGCTTCCAAGTCGAGGTAGGCCCGATATCCGATGTTCGGGTCCCTGTAGGACGAACTGCGCACCGCGGCCTCGAACGAGTTGAAGTACCCGGTGATGTAGCTGAGCTGCTCGGGAGTCGGCGGATCAGGGTCCTTGATCTCGGCCTGGACTCCGTCGGACGACACGAATCCAGGGTCCTCGGCGAGGTTCAGGCGGAAGTCGAACTCGAGCAGGTAGCCGCCGGTCAGCTCCTCGCCCGCGATGTCGTCCTCGTCCATCTCAGTGACGTTGACGCGGTTGGGTCCCACCTCCACCTGTGATCCGAGCATGTAGATCCCGTCGTAGCTGCCGTTGAGCACAACCTCGACGTAGCGGGTGTCGGGGGTCCACGCGAGCCCGGTCCGACGGCTGAGATCGAAAGCGACCTGGTTGCGCAGATGGCTCGGATCGAAGGCGTTCGCCAACAGGACCCAGTCGCGCTCGGCCGGCATGCCCAGCAGGCTGGCCGCGCTGGTGAGCTTCATGCGGTAGGGCTTCTTGGCCGCGCCCCAAGTCGAGTTGCCCCGGCCTCGGATCCTGGTAGTGCCTGCGTAGGCTGCGTCACCCGATCCGTTGGGGTCGATGGTCAGCGTCGCGTCGAGGTAGTTCTCCTTGTCGACTATCGGCGCCCCGCCGGCTGTGTCGATTCGCACGACCGGGAGAGTCAGGTCGGCGAAGAAGAACTTGGCGCCGCTCGACCATTCACTGGTTGTGCCGTCCGTGGCGACGTGGCGGACCCTGGCCCAATGGAATGCCCGTGGGGTCAAGTCGGTCGAAACCACCAGTTGAGGCACGGTCGTCGTGGCAGTCGACCAGGTGGTGACTCCACTGCGTCGCCATTCCCACTCGTAGGTCGCCCCTGGGGGGCCCTCGATGATCCAGGTGAGCTCGACCGAGTCATCACCGTGACGGGACGTCGGCGCGGGCAGCGATGTGTTGCCAGGTCCCGGGTCGCCCGGCGAGCCGTTCCCGGGATCGGGGGCGCAAGCCGTCGACAGCAGCGAGAGGCTCACAACGGCGGCGAACGCGACCACCAGCGAACGCCGACGACCAGCGCGCCGAATGCGCGCGACTGCTGGATCCATGGTTTCCCCCTCCGACAACTCCTTGTTGAGGGGATCTTAGGTGGTGCAAGTAGACGGGTCCACCGATGATTCAGAAGCTGGCTGAAGACGCCGCCGGTGGCCGACAGTCGTCGGAGCGGGTCAGCCCGGCAGGACCCAGACCGGATCGCCCAGCCCATCCACGCACGCGGGCGCCGGCTCCACCGAGGGGTCGTTGAGGAAGGCGGCGACGACCTCGCCGGCGCAATCCTCTGTGCTGACCGAGTGACCGGCTCCCGGGAACTCGCGGTAGAACGAGTTCGACAGACCGTCGGCGGCACGGCGACCCCACTCGGGTGGGGTGATCGGGTCGAAGCGGCCCGCCAGCACGAGAGTGGGTACCTCGCTCGTCACGGGTTCGGTCACTTCCTCACCTGCTGGCGGAGCCTTCCAGACGTCACAGTCCTCGATCGATGCCTCGGTCGACGCAGCAGACAACAACCACGCCGGCTCCTCGTCGGCCTGGCGCTCCAGTTCGGCCCTGTCGGAGAAGGGTGCCCGCTCCCTGCACTCCACCGCCTGATACAGGCCTTCGGCCGTGCCCTGGCCCATGCTGAGTACGTAGTCGACGTAGTAGCCGGTAGCCAGGTCGAAGTTCCCTTGTTCGAACTGTCCGAGCAGTGACGGCAGGAGAGGGATTATCGCTGCGCTGTACAAGCCCAGGAAGGCCGCCTGGACCATCCGATCTCCGTCCCAGCGCACGACGAGCGGCTCGCCGGTCTCGGGGTGGACAGTCGTCGCATCAACGGGGTCGGCCTCGAGAGTGTCGTACAGGGCGGCGACCCGATCGACGAGATCGGGATACGCGGCAGCGCACGCGGGATCCGACTCGCATGCCGACTCCAGCTCCTCGAAGGCGCGTTCCGCGCCAGGCACCAGCGTCGTGTAGGCATCCACGTCGGGCGGGTAAACCGAGTCGAGCACCGCGCTGCGCACAGAGTCGGGATGCCTGCGCAACACCTCCAGTCCAAGACGTGTCCCGTAGGAGATCCCGTACAGGTTCCACTCATCGACACCCAAGGCAAGTCGTGCTGCCTCGAGGTCGTCGGCCGCGGTCGCTGAGTCGTAGGTGGTCAGGTCGGGGTCGTCGGCGGTGGCCCGCTCGAAGCACTGCCCGAGGGCTTCCCGAGTGGCCGCCGTGGTGGCGTCCCCAAGGTCCTCGTCCATTGCCTCGACCTGGACTACTTCCACCTCGGGGCAGTCGAAAGACGGTTCGGCCGGCGTCGTGCCGCGCTGGCTGACGATGATCACGCGGTGTGTGCGCGCCGCCGGGAGCGCGGACAGCTGCTCAGCTGATGTGACTCCGTCCTGACCCGGACCGCCGGACAGGAACAGCACCGGGTCGGGTGTGGTAGCGCCGCCTTCGGGCTCGATGATCGCCACGGACAGAGTCACGGTGGCACCGTCCGGGTCGGAGTGGTTCTCGGGAACCTCGAGCGACCCGCAGCTCACCGTTGCAGGTGGGGTGGCGACGACGTCCGGTGCGCACACGTTCTCCGTGAACGTGCCCGCCGTGACCGCTGGAACAGAAGTTGTCGAGGTCGACGCTGTGGTGGTCGTGTCGTCACCAATGGTGTTGTCACTGCAGCCACCCGCAGCGATCGTTGCGATCAGAGCGACCGCCGCCGTGGCCAGCATCGGCGGGCGAGCTGGGCCACGCGATGAGCGTCCTGGCGGCGGGTAGCTCCGGGAACGGACAGGACGTGAACCCATGACGTTTCTCCCTCTGCCCCGGGTCGGATCGTAGCGAGAGAGGAGTGGTGGCGCGCCGAAAATCTGCGCTGCGAAACACCCGCCCCTGAATCCTGCTGGTCGTGCGATCAGTGACCGAGCAGACCCCGCACATAGCCGGCCTGGCCGACGTGTTGCAACGAGTCATCCGCGATGCTGATGAGTCTCACGCCCAGGGTCACCGGTGGGTCCCAGCGACGGTCGACTATCCGCTCCAGTGCCGTCGGGTCGAGCGACGCCAGCATCGACCGTGTCCGGCGGTCGACCGCTTCGAGGTACGAGACGATCACCTCCGGTCCGACTGGACGGATCGCCTCCATCTCGCTGCGATCGTGTCCGTAACCGGTGTTGGCGGGATCTGGGTCGACGCCGAACCCGCCAGCCCAGTCGCCGCAGATCCAGATCTGGTCCGCCTCGATCAGTTCCGCGACGTGTTCGTCCTGCACCCGTGTCAGGTGCCAGGTCAACCAGCCGATCGTGTTCGCTCCCGGCTCCGGTGAACGGGCCAGCTCCTCCGCTGTCAGCCCGTCGACCGTGGAGGAGACCAGCGGGGGGATCCGGCCGTACAGCTCGAGCAGAACCTCGGAGACGTCCATGCCCCCAACTTCAGCACAGCCGTCCTATCGTTCGCTTGCGAAAGACAGCTCGCTGCACGACGGCGGTGCCGACACCGGGTTGCAGCGGGCGACCACACCTCCGGGAAGCTCGACCAGGTACCCGGTCCCGAGCGTCTCGTCGACCCGGTAGTAGTCGGTCGACAGGTAGTTCGCTCCGCTGGCCATCGCCGCGTCGCGCCAGGTCGTGTCGTTGTTCGGCGCATGCACTCCCGGCGAGTCGGTGCGCGAACGGATCAGGTAGCCGGCCTCGGCGAAGCGCTGCAGGTCCTCGCTGCCCTCGACCGGGTCGTCGACTCGCACGAAGGCGGCGTCGGGTTCGCCGGGCGTGCCCGAGGTGAAAAACAGCTTGCCCTCGAGCGAAGGGGCGTCAGCCGTGTAGACGTCCTTGCTGGCCCCGGTGTCGACCAGGGCGAACATGACCTTGCCGCGACTCTCACCGATCGTCGGCCAGCCATCCTCGAGCACCGCGGCCTCGAGGGTCTCGGAGTCGCCACGCACGTCATCGGGAGTGATCAGCTGGCCCTCATCGAACACGCTCAGCACCTCGGCTTCGAGGTCGTCGAACAGCTCGGCTGTCATCTCCGGCGGGTCGGCGAACTCGACCCCCAGGTCAGGCAGCTCGAAGCCGAGTCCTGCGGCCCCTTCGGCGATGGTGTCGGACTTCGTCTCCACCATGACCATCACGGGAAGGTGGTCCGGGTTCGCCGACGACCATTCCTGGATATCGGTAAGGCACTGCGTGAAGGTCGGGCAGGTGGACTCGAAGTCGATGTCCTGGATGTGTTGAACCTTGAAGCCGGGCTCATCCATCACCGGGTCGGTCGCCTCGTCGATGCCCAGGATCTCCAGGCCCGCGGGTGATGAGTACAGCCCACCCTCGGGATCGGCGAGCACGTCGAGCTCGAACTGGCGCACGCCATAGTCCTCGAGCTGCTCGCCGAGGGGGAGGTGGCCGTACTCGATCTCCGAAGCCAGGTCGGGGGCCAGCGCGTGCAGAGCGCTGCTCACCTCGGGACGAGGCTTCTCCTTGTAGCTGTTGTGACTGCCGATCATCTGGATCTCGTTGATCCTCAGGGCGTCGACTCCTGTCGCCTCGGTCGTGGTGGTGGCATCCGCCGTGTCGCCCGCGTCATCGCTGCCCGAACAGGCGGAGGTGACGGTAGCGAACGTCGCGACGAGAGCCAGGGGGGCGACGAGATGGCGCAGGGATGAACGTGACATCGACGCAGTGTGTCACCAACGCTCGTTCTGACGCGGCTGTGTCGACCCCAACTGTGCATGTGGGGGGTGCCCACCATGCACAGCTGGGGTCGACAGGGTCAGCGGTCGAGGCGATCAGCAGGTCAGCAGTGGCCCACAGCGATCTGGCTGGCGACAGCGTTGGCCGGCACGTAGCCCCGAGTGAAGGGGTAGGACTGCGAGACCACGTAGAACCACTTGCTGGTGCCGAGCCGTGAGGCGCCCGTGGTCCAGCAGCGCATGTCGACACGCGTTCCCTGCTTGATGGTCCAGTACTGGCTGCCCTGGCTCGAGGGACTGTTCCACGGAACCCAGTTGGTCGACATGACGGGCCGGCAGGTGGCGCTCGAGTTGTAGCACCTGCCCGACGTGGCTGCGGTGGCCGACGTGGCGTTCGCCGCGAAGCCACCCAGAACGGCGCTGATCAGCAGCAGTGCTGCGGCCACGTGTCGTGAACGGCTGCGCATCCTGTGCTTCGCAGGTGCGGCATCGGGTGTCTGTGCGGTTGTGGTGGTCATCGGTCCCTCCAATGTGGTCGGGGTTCCGGCCCTTGTTGCCGGTTCCTTCCCACGATCATCCGGCGGGAATCAGATCGGTAGGGGGGAAGGGGTTACCTCACTCCGATCCGAACGCGTCGATGACCTCGTCGACGATCGCCGCTGCCTGTTCAGGCCCCGCAGCTGAAGCGCCCTGTGCCCATGTCACGCTCACGACCCCTATCACGTCGCCCGAGCGGAACACCGCGGGGTAGGCGATGCCCGCCTTGAGTACGCCGACGCTCGGTGAGTCGTCGATCGTCGTGAACAGATCATCCGGTGACGAGGTGATCGGAAACTCGACCCGGTCGATCTGCAGGTGCTCCGGGTTCACAGCGATCTGGTTGGCGGGCCACCCGTCGCATTGGTCGTCGCGGAAACCGAGGAACATCACGGTCGCCCAGTAGTACTGACGTGCCTGCTGCTCCGAGCTCATCTGAACCGTGTTGACCAGCACGAGTTGTTCGCCGTTGAACCAGACCGCCGCGGCGGCACCGAGGACCGTCATGTCGTCCAGGTAGATCCTCTGGCACTCATTGGTGGTGGACGCGTTTGTCGCCGCATAGTCGAACGTGGCAGGGGTCGCTCCGAAACCGAGATCGACGCCGGTCGGCTCGTCCATCGGTCCGGCACCAACGGCGGGCGACCCCGAGGAGGCGGCGAACGCGTTCAATCGCGCTCGGAGCATCCCGGAGGTGTCGGCCAGATCGGGGTCGGTGGCTGGTGCGACGTTGCTGATGCCGTCCTTGCGGCGTGGAATGGATGAGTCCGAGGGTGTAGTCGTCGCTTCCGTGGCCGTCGTCGTGGATGCTTCGCCCTGGGTCTCGCGCCCGGCTGCACTTCCGTCGGCGTCGGCGTCCCTGTCGCCGGATCCGAGGAACGCGAACGCCGCTACTGCGAGGATGCCCAACAGAAGCACCGATGTGACGACAAGCAGTCGACGGCGATGATCGGCTCCCTTCGACACCTCCGCCTGCGGGGTGGACGCTGGAGGTGGCTCAGTGCGCTCGCCTTCGATCGCACGCTGGTCGCGTGCGTCTCCGGGAAAATCCAACGCGAGTCGTCCTGGGTCCGCCCACCGCTTCAGCCCGGTGACGAACTCGTCCAAGGCCGGTCGCTCATCAGGCGACTTCGCGAGAGCCTGCAGGAGAAGCGAGTCGAGTTCGGGGTCGACAATCAGCGCCGATTGAGAGTGCGGACAAGGTGTCCGGCCCACTCGGGTCATGAAGGCGACCGGGCCCTCGCCACTGACACGTGCGAAGGGTGGGTGGCCCTCGATCATCGTGTACACCGTCGACGCGAGCGAGTAGACGTCAGAAGCCGGCGTCGAGCGAGCCTCGCTGAAGAGCTCCGGTGCAGCGTGCTCAGCGGTGAACGCCTGCAGGTCGACGCTCGCTGCCAGGTCGTTGAGGCTGGCGATGCCGAAGTCCGACAGGTTTGGTTCTCCGTAGCGATCGATGAGGATGTTCGCCGGCTTGAGGTCGCGGTGCAGAACGCCCCGCGTGTGCGCCTCGGACAGAGCGTCTCCCACCAGGGCCCCGGCGGTGCATGCCTTGTCGACGGGAATCGGTCCGGCCGCCACCACGTCCTCGAGCGAGCCGCTCATCAGCTCCATGACCAGGTAGGGATGTCCGGAGTCAGTGACACCGCTGCGGTGGACCTGCACTACGTTGCGGATTCCTGACAGTCGGCCCATCGCCTGGGATTCCTGATCGAACGACCCGCGATCGTCCGTCTGCAAGGGCGCGCGGAACACCTTCACTGCAACGTTCCGGCTGAAGGCCCGCTCGTGCGCCTCGTAGACATCTGCGAACCCGCCGGAGCCGATGCGACGCAACGCGTCCAACCCCTCCACAACCTCCATGGCGGGAAATGCTGCCCCAGATCCGATGGTCGGCGCGCCGCCCCTTGCGTGAGCAGCCCCCTGACGCCTAGTCAATCCGCATGGGAGAGCTACACGTTCGTGCCAACGAGCAGCGCGTCGTGCTGCTCGAAGGTGACAGATTGGGCTTCGGCCGTGTCAACGCCGACACCGGCGGCGTGAAGGGGTGGGGTTACGACGGGCGGTTCATGGAGCTGTCACCGAAGTCCCATGTGCACCGGATCTGGGCCGAGATCGTGTGGAGCTCCGGCCTGTGGCGGGTCCGGTCTCTCGGCTCTATGCACCCAGTCGTGGTCGAGGTGGAGGGGCAGAGACCGATCCAGCTCGCCCCAGCTTCCGACGGCGCGCCGCCTGCGGAGTTCGCGGTGACCCAGGACGCCTTCGACCTGGTGTTTTCCGTCGCTGCGGACTCTTTCCGGGTCTCCTGCCGCGAGGTGGGTCCGAGACCGGCGGCGCACGTTCCGGGCCCCGGCGAGGGAGCGCACACGGCGACGCTGTGTGACGAGATGTCCAAGCGGATTACGGCCACGGAGTTCCAGGTACTCTGGCTGATGGCGTCCGACTACCGG
>CAYVDN010000021.1:0-53053 GCA_964450685.1 uncultured Microthrixaceae bacterium | reverse complement strand
CCGAGGAGCACTCGACCCACCCGACCGACTGGCCCTACGAGAAGCTGATCCACGGCTTCCACCGCGACGTGATCCCCGGCTACCGACGGATCACCGACGCCGTGCACCGCCACCGCGTGCCGATCTTCGCCCAGATCAACCACAACGGTGGACAGGCCAGCTCGATGTACTCGCGTCTGCCGGTGTGGGCACCGTCGCCGGTCGCCGATCCGTTGTTCCGTGAGGTACCCAAGGCTGTCGACCACGCCGAGATCGCAGAGATCGTCGCCTCGTACGCGCTCGTGGCCGGGCACTGTGCAGAGGGTGGCTTCGACGGAGTCGAGCTCCAGTGCTCGCACTCGTCGATCGTGCGCGGGTTCCTGTCGCCGGCGACCAACCGCCGCAGTGACGAGTACGGGGGCTCGCTCACCAACCGTGCCCGGATCCTGTTGCAGATGGTCGCGGCGGTGCGCGCCGAGATCGGCCCCGAACTGGCACTCGGTGTGCGCCTGTGCGGCGACGAGCTGATCGAGGGGGGCACCACCATCGAGGAAGCCGTCGAGGTCGCCCGCATGGTCGAGGCAACCGGGCACGTCGACTACATCAACACCTCGATCGGGGTGGCCACGGCGTCGCTGTTCATGATCGAGGCATCGATGCACATCCCACCGGGCTACGCGATGTTCATCCCGGCTGCGATCCGCGGGGCTGTCCACCTGCCAGTCATCGGGGTCGGCCGGTTCAAGGACCCGTTGCAGGCCGAGCGTGCTCTCGCCGAAGGCCAGTGCGACCTGGTCGGCGTCGTCCGCGGTCAGATCGCCGATGCCGACTTCGTGCGCAAGGCCCGCGGTGGTTTCACCGACGACACGCGGCTCTGCCTGTCGTGCAATCAGGAGTGCGTGGGGCGGATGGGCCTCAACCGCTGGCTCGGCTGCATCGAGAACCCGCGCACCGGCCGCGAGTCCCTGGGTGTCGGCGAGGCGCATCCGGTGGCGCTGGGTCGCCGCGTGCTCGTGGTGGGAGCTGGACCAGCCGGGATGCAGGCCGCCATCGCAGCGGCTCGCAACGGTCACCACGTGACTGTCTGCGAGCGTGATGACGTCGCCGGTGGGCAGGTACGGCTCGCAGCGACCGTTCCCAACCGTGCTGAGTTCGGCGACCTGGTACGCAACCAGCTCAACGAGTGCCACCGCCTGGGTGTGCACTTCGAGTTCGGAGTCGACGTGACCGCCGACGAGATCCGCCGCCGCAACCCCGACACCGTTGTCGTCGCGACCGGTTCGCGGCCCGCCCGCCCGTACTGGGCGCCCGCTGATGCGGACTGGATAGTCGATGTGCGCGACGTCCTCGAGGGCCGCGCCCAGCCGGCCGGCTCGGTGGTGGTGATCGACGAGTTGGGGTTCCACCAGGCCACCTCGGTAGCCGAGCTGCTCGCCGACCGCGGATGCGAGGTCGAGGTGATCACGCCGGGCATGGTCGTCGGCCAGGACCTGGGCGTGACCCTGGACATGGAGAACTGGTGGATCCGTGCCCGGGCCAAGGGCATCGTTCAGACGACCGACTGCGTACCGATGTCGGCAGCGTCAGCCGGTGCAGACACCGAGGATGCGAGTGCAGACCACGGGTCGCACACGATCTCGTTCCAGCATCATCCGACCGGAACCGACCGCGTCAGAACCGTCGACTGGTGCGTGCTCGCCGTGCCGTCGGACCCTGTCGAGGAGCTCTACCACGAGCTTCGTGGCGCCGACTTCGACGTCGTTCGAGTGGGCGACGCCGTCGCTCCGCGCCGCGCGCACGCAGCGGTCATCGACGGCGAACGCGCCGGCGCAGCCATCGCCAGCGCGGATGCCGCCGGGGTCCCGGTAGCCGGCTGAGAGGTACCGTGCACGCCGTGACCACCCGCCTAGCGATCGTTCCCGTGCGTGACGCCACGCTGCCCACAGGTGGTGCCGAGGCAGTCGCCGAAGCGGGCGGCCGAGCACTGGTGGTCGGCGATGGCGCCGACGCAGCGGCCCGATCACTCGGAGCGGTCGCGACCGACGTCCGTTGCTGGGACACCCCCGGCTACTCGCCGGGCGCGTGGGCGGCTGCGATAGCGCCACTGGTGGCCGATGAGACGCTGCTCGTGCTCCCGGCATCGCCCGATGGCCGAGACCTGGCCCCCAGGCTCGCGGCGCTGCTCGAGAGGCCGCTGTTCGCGGCGGCGATGGAGATCCGAAGCGACACCGTCACGACGATCCGCCACGGCGGCAGTGTGCTGGCCGAACACCAGCTCGGCGGACCGGCGGTGGTCACCCTCCAGCCAGGAGTCCGTGGAGTGGAACCGGCCGCGCCCGACGGCCCCGCCATGGAGCGGCTGGATCTGGCACCTCCCGCCGAGCCCAACCTGCGCGACGCGACCGTCGTCGAGTTGCTCGCCCCGGACGTCACGACGATGGATCTGTCCGAGGCCCCCCGGATCCTCGGCGGCGGCGCGGGCCTCGACTCGGCCGATCGGTTCGCCCAGTTGGCCGAAGTGGCGGCGGCGCTCGAAGCGTCGATGGGCGCTACGAGGGTCATAACCGATCGCGGCTGGATCCCTCACAGCCGACAGATCGGCACGACCGGTGTGGTCGTCGACCCCGATCTGTACCTGGCGTTCGGCATATCCGGGGCCGTGCAGCACACCGCCGGATTGGGTGATCCCGATCACGTGATCAGTATCAACACGGACAGGCACTGTCCGATGATGGAGCTCGCCGACCTGGCGTTGGTGACCGATGCCAACGCCACCCTTCAGGCCCTCGCCGAACGACTCGGCGTGGCGTCGGTCAGCCGATCAGCGGATGACGAGGCGGTGGGATCAGATGCCTGATTTCGACGTGATCGTCGTCGGCGCGGGGCCTGCGGGAGCCGCTGCCGCCATCGAGGTCGCCCGCTCCGGCCGCTCGGTCTGCCTGCTCGAGCGCGGCCCGTTCCCCGGTTCGAAGAACATGTACGGCGGTGTCATCTACGGACGCATCCTGGACACGCTGATCCCGAACTGGTGGGAAGAAGCGCCGGTGCAGCGTTGGGTGACCCGTCGCTCCACGATGATCATCGACGGCGAGCGGGCACTGACCGTCGACTACCGCACCGACTCGTGGGGGCGCCCTCCCTACAACGGTGCGACCGCCTACCGCCCCGACTTCGACGCTTGGCTGGCCGGGGTCGCCGAAGCTGATGGCGCGACGCTGGTTTGTTCGACCACCGCGACAGGGCTGCTCCGCGAGGACGGCCGTGTGGTCGGCGTGCGCACCGATCGCCCCGACGGCGATCTGACCGCTTCGGTCGTCATCGCGTGCGACGGTGTCAACTCGTTCCTGGCCAAGGAAGCGGGTCTCTACACCCACACCGACCCGGCCAACTTCACGGTCGGGGTGAAGGAGACTCTGACTCTGCCGCGGGACGTCATCGACGACCGCTTCGGCGTGCGCGGCGACCACGGAGTCGACATCGAGATCCTCGGGTGCACCGGCGAGGTCCCCGGTGGCGGGTTCCTCTACACCAACCGCGACAGCCTCTCGATCGGGCTGGTGCTGAGCCTGCCGCAGCTGGCCAAGGGAGATCTGCGCCCCGAGCAGCGTCTGGCGAAGCTCAAGGCGCACCCCGCGATCGTACCGCTCGTCGAGGGTGGCGAGGTCAAGGAGTACTCGGCGCACGTCATCCCCGAGGCCGGCTACGACATGATGCCGGAGCTGGTGACCGACGGCATGCTCGTGGCCGGTGACGCCGCGGCGATGTGCCTGGCCGCCGGTATCTGGCTCGAAGGGGTGAACTTCGCGATCGCCAGCGGGTCAGCAGCGGGACGGGCAGCCGTGGCAGCGGTGCGTAGGGGCGACACCTCTGCCGACGCGCTCGAGGGCTACCGGGCGAGGCTCGAATCGAGCTTCGTGCTCAAGGACCACCGCAAGCTGCGAGATGCCCCGCACCTGGTCATGAGCGACCTGGCCCAGCATCAACTGCCCGCTCTTGCGTGCGGCGTGATGGAGCAGATGTTCACCGTCCGCAACCCCGAACCCAAACCCGGTATCGCCCGGATCGTCTGGTCCGAGATCCGCCGCAACCGAGTCAAGTTCCGCGACGTGGCGTCCCAGACGTGGCGCGCGGTGAAGAGCTACGGGTGAGGATGATCGGATGAGCGTGGACTCATATCCCGAACTGAGCTTCGAGACCCGGATGGGGTCGGTCGAGTTCCGTGTGCACGAGCGCGCCCACATCGTCGTCGACGACCGCAAGTGCCTCGACTGCTCGGTGCGGGGCTGCATCACAGCGTGCCCGGCGAACCTCTTCGTGCCCACCGCCGACGGGGGCATCCTTTTCAACTACGAGCAGTGCTTCGAGTGCGGCACCTGCTACCTGGTTTGCAACAAAGAGGGCGCGATCACCTGGAACTACCCCGAGGGCGGCCACGGTGTGGTCTTCCACCGGTCATGAACGCACGACCCGGAGGTGAGCGCCAGTGATCGCCGCGTGCGCCAAGTGGGTCGACCTACGCCCAGACATCGACGCGCTGCACGGCACGGTCGAACCAGCCGTGCTGGGAGCGGGATTCTCCGATGCCGACCGCTCGGCGGTCGAGGTGGCGCTGCAGCTCGGGGCTGCACGGGGAGATCGGGTCGTGGCGGTGTGCTTGGGTCCGAGCGCGGCCGACGAGGGACTGCGTGAGCTGCTGGCGGCGGGTGTCGACGCCGTGGTGCGCATCGACGGCGACGGCAGCGAGCCCAGCGCCGCTGTCGCCGAGCAGCTAGCGGCGGCGATCACCGAGGAACTGGCCTCGTCCGGGGACACGGACCAGGCGCTGGTCGTGGTGTGCGGCGACGTCAGCGTCGACCGGGGGTCCGGTTCGGTGCCGGCGTTCCTGGCACACGAACTCGGGGCAGCACAGGCGCTCGGCCTGATACATCTCGACATCACCGATGGAACGAACGGGGAGTCGGGCCCTGTCAGCGGCCC
The DNA here is from genome assembly GCA_964450685.1 of uncultured Microthrixaceae bacterium. Taxonomy (GTDB): domain Bacteria; phylum Actinomycetota; class Acidimicrobiia; order Acidimicrobiales; family Microtrichaceae; genus JBAOHV01. The sequence continues at coordinate 48,097 of CAYVDN010000021.1, read as the reverse complement.
CGTCGCCGTGCTGCGACGCCTGGACGGTGGCCGGCGTGAGCGACTCAGTGTGAGCGCTCCGGCCGTCCTCTCGGTCGAAGGAGCGGTGGCCGAGCTCCGGCGTGCGCCGCTCGCCGCGATGCTGCGCACGTCGGATGTCTCCGTTCCAGTTCGTCCCGGGGCGCGCCACAGGGTTGCCGACAAGCCACGGTTGCGCCCCTGGCGACCCCGCGCCCGGGTGGTGGCGCCACCGTCGGGCGACACCGCACTCGAGCGCATAGTTGCGTTGACCGGGGCACTGGTCGAGCGGACTCCGCCCGTCGCCCGCGAGCTGGACCCCGCGGATGCCGCAGACGCGATCATCGAGCAGCTGCGCGCCTGGGGATACCTGGACGACACGCCGGGAAGCTGATCCGGTGGCGGCGTTGCACCTGGCCGAGCTGACCTGGCCCGAGGTGCCCAACGGGTCGCTGCTGGTCGTGCCTATCGGCAGCTGCGAACAGCACGGCCCCCACCTGCCGATGGACACCGACCTGCGACTGGCGGTGGCGTTCTGCGAAGCGCTGGCCGAGACCCGCTCGGACGTCGTCATCGCCCCGGCCCTGGCGGTCACGGCATCCGGCGAGCACGACTCGTTCCCCGGCACCCTGTCGATCGGAGTCGAGGCCACGACACAGGTCGTCGTCGAACTGGTCCGATCGGCGCTGCCGCCAGTCGGCTCGGACCGCCCGGCGCCGTTCCGCGCGGTCGTCCTGGTCAACGGCCACGGCGGCAACGTGGAGGCGCTCGCGACAGCACGCGAGTTGTTGCGAACCGAAGGGCGACACGTCACCGTGTGGCACCCGCGTGTTGCCGACGGTGACTCCCACGCCGGAACGACAGAGACATCGATGATGCTGCACCTGTATCCGGAGTCGGTACGGGTCGAGCGGATGGAGCCCGGTGCAACCGCCAGGTGGCGACACATCGGGGCGACGGTCATGGCGGAGGGGCTGGCCTCTGTCAGCCCGAACGGGATCCTGGGCGACCCGACCACTGCCAGCGCGGAACACGGCGCCGACCTCGTCGGCATGCTCGTGGAGGACCTGTGTCGCATCACCGAGCGTGAGCACGGCGTCGGATGAGCCCGGATCCGGGATCGAGGCTCCCGCGGCTGCTCGTGGACGCCGGTGGTCGACGCTTCGGGGCAGGGGGGCGGGTGATGCTGGCAGGCGCACCACGGCGGCTGCTGCGACTGAGCGCTGCCGGTGCTGCGATCCTGGACCGGATCGGTGCCGGTGAAGCCTTGGAGAGCAGTCCGGCGCGCTCCGAGCTGGTCGAGCGGCTGCTTGACGGGGGAGTGCTGCATCCCGATCCGTCCTCTGGTGAGGGCGGCCCCGACCCTTCCGATGTGCCCCGGCCTGCCGATGTCACCCTGGTCGTGCCGGTGCGTGATCGGGCCGCCGGGCTGAAGGCGCTGCTCGAGTCGGTGCTCAGAGCAGACGAGCAGCTCGCTTCGATCGTCGTGGTCGACGACGGATCAGCAGATCCTGTCGAGGTCCCCGCAGCGGTCGATGCTGCTCGGGGGACAGCTTTGCCGGCCAATGCTGACGCAGGTCCGTCTAGTTCGGAACTGATCCCGGTGTCGGTCGTCCGACACGACCGGCCTTGCGGGCCGGCGGCGGCGCGCAACTCCGGTCTGGCCCGGGTCACGACCCCTCTGGTTGCGATGGTCGACTCCGACTGCACCGTCGAAGCGGGTTGGCTCGCTCCATTGCTGGCGTTGTTCACCGACCCGCGGGTCGCGATTGCGGCCCCGCGGGTGCGAAGCAGCCGAGGCCCCCGAGTTCGCCCAAGCCTCGGCGTGGAGCCTCAGCGTGGTGCCGGGAGGGGGATCAGCAGCGCCTTGGCGGGATACGAGGCGATGAGCTCACCGCTCGACCTGGGTCGACGCAGGTCGAGGGTCGCGCCCGGCACGGCGATCTCCTACGTTCCGAGCGCCGCGCTGATCGCCCGCACCGAAGTGCTCGCAGAGTTCGGCGGGTTCGACGAGCGGATGACCACCGGCGAGGACGTCGATCTGGCCTGGCGTCTGATCGAACAGGGTCACCGGATTCGTTACGAACCGAGCTCGACGGTCGCTCACGAACCCAGGACGACCCTGCGCACCTGGGCGACCCAGCGCTTCGGGTACGGCCGATCGGCAGCGGCGTTGGATCGACGGCACCCCGGCCGTGTCTCCCCGATCGTGCTGGGGCGGTGGAGCGCTGCGGTGTGGGGCCTCGCTGCGCTCGGGGCCCCGGCTTCTGCTGCGGTGGTGGCTGCCGCAACGTCTGTCGCCGTTGCGCGATCCATGCCCGACCTTCCGCCGCGGGTGGCTGCAGGTGTAGCGCTCGGCGGGCACCTGGCAGCGGGTCGTCAGCTGGCACGGGCCTCGGTCAGGGAGTGGTGGCCCATCACCCTGGGTCTCGCGGCGACGAGTAGGCGGGCGCGTCGACTGCTCGCCATTGCCGCGGCGGCCTCGGTGCTCGAGTCGTGGCGCTCCGGCACCGATCGGGAGAGTCCGGAGATCTCACTGCTGTCCTTCGCAGCGCTGTCCATCCTCGACGGCCTCGCTTACGGAACCGGCGTGTGGGTCGGCTGTTTCGAGCAGCGCTCGCTGCGGGCGTTGCTTCCCCGTACCTGAGCCCACCGACGCTCCCGTTCTGTGATGCGACGTCGCGGTGATCACCGCGACGTCGCATCACAGAAGGCCTACGGGTTCGGATGCCCGGCGCTCAAGGCTTCCGTACGCCTTTGTCGATGCACGTGGGGTGATCCCGCAGCATCGACCCCGTCCAGCACTCACGGCCATCGTCGCGGTCGTGATCGCCACGGCGACGCTCGCCGCCTGTTCAGCACCATCCCCGGGTGGTGGCTCCGGGGGAACGGGCGGTGGTGGGTCGCCGTCGTCGCCGGGCCTGGGGGGTTGTCCGCTGTTCCCGGCCGACAACGTCTGGCATGCCGACGTGTCCCAGTTGCCGTTGCACGCTCGGTCGAACGCATGGCGCTCCTCGATCGGCGGATCAGGCACGCTGTGGCCCGACTTCGGTTCGGGGCTGTGGAACGGCGGACGGATAGGAATCCCGTGGACGGGTGTCGACGCCGCTCAGGCCCGTGTACCCGTAAGCTTCTACTACGGCGACGAGAGCGACCCCGGCCCGTATCCGATTCCCGCCGACGCCCCGGTGGAGGCCGGTTCCGATCACCACGTGATCGTCGTCGACCGGAGCAGCTGCGAGCTCTACGAGACGTTCGACTCGACCCGTCAGGGCGACGGTTCGTGGACCGCCGGTTCCGGTGCTCGCTGGGACCTCCGCTCCAACGCCCTGCGCCCTGATGGTTGGACGTCGGCCGACGCTGCAGGCCTTCCGATCCTGGCCGGCCTGGTGCGCTACGAGGAGGTCGCTGCCGGGCGGATCGATCACGCGATCCGCTTCACGGCGCCGAAGACCCAGCGCGCCTACCTGTGGCCCGCCCGTCACTTCGCCAGCTCCAGCACCGACCCCAACCTGCCTCCCATGGGTGTTTGGTTCCGGCTCCGGGCGGACTTCGACACCTCCACCCTCAGCCCTCAGGCCAGGGTCGTCGCCGACGCCCTCAAGCGCCACGGCATGATCCTCGCCGACAACGGTTCCCCGTGGATGCTCACCGGGGCGCCCGACGAGCGTTGGGACAACCAGGGCCTGCGAGACCTGACCAGGATCACCGCGGCTGACCTGGAAGCGGTCGACGTGTCGTCGCTGATGGACGACCCGAATTCGGCGAGGATGCGCCCGACGAGTTGACCGGATCCGCCATCCCGAGACACCAGCTGCTCGAGTCGCCCAGATCCCAAGTGCACCACGACGAACTCGGCACGTCTGAACGGCCTTATCGACGTCAGACATGCCGAGTCCGGCAGGACTGGCGCTTCCGCGGAATCGCTGATCTGCTCCCAGGCTGATGCGCGCACTGCACGTTCACCACGACGCCAACTCTTTGCCCGGTCTGATCGCTGAGTCCCTCGAACTCCGCGGTCTCGAAGCGGTCCCACACAAGGTGTGTGAGACGGCTGGCTCGCCCGTCGGTGGCACCGAGTTCCCGGATCCGACCGGGTTCGACCTGGTCGTCGTCTACGGCTCGCGCTGGTCGGTCTACGACCCGGCGATCGCTCACTGGGTGGAGCCGGAGCTCGAGATGTTGCGACTCGCAGACGCTGCAGGCGTGCCGGTGCTGGGCATGTGCTTCGGTGGTCAGCTACTCAGCGCCGCGCACGGAGGGCTGGTGGGACCCGGCGCCGAACCCGAGGTCGGTTGGCACCTGGTCGAGCCGGTCATCAGAGGTGGAGAACGAGCGACCGATCCCGCAAGCGAGCCAGCGATCGTGTCAGCGATCGAGCCCGGCCCGTGGTTCCAGTGGCACTTCGACGTATTCGAGGTACCTGACGGCGCCGAGCTGCTTGCCACCTCGCCGGTCGGCCCGCAGGCTTTCAGCCTTCGCCGGAACCTGGCTACGCAGTTCCACCCCGAGGTCGACCGTGACGTGGTCAACGGCTGGTTCGTCGACGACATGGATCAGATCATCGACCTGGGCATCGATCCGGAATCGCTCCTCTCGGAGTGCGATCGTCACGTCGATGCGGCACGTGGCCGCGCGGATCGCCTGCTGGAGATGGTCCTGGGCCTGTGATCGCATCTCCCCAATGGCGACAGAACGAGAACCTGTTCTAGGTTTCTCGTCCGCAGCTCCGGGTCGCCCGGAGCCCGGAGTTCAGGGGGACCACGTTGAACGACGTCGCAGACGACGGTCTGCTCCATGCGCCGCTCGTCATCGAGTACGGTTTCATGCGGACCACCGGCCCGGTCATCGGAGCCTTCCTGACGGGCCTGCGCGAGCAGCGAGTGCTCGGGATCCGTGGCGAGGACGGCCGCGTGGTGTGTCCGCCTGTCGAGTACGACCCGACGACCGGTTCGCCGCTGACCGAGCTGGTCGAAGTGGGAACGGAGGGCATCGTGACCTCGTGGAGCTGGGTGTCCGAGGTGCGTGAAGGGCAGCCGCTGGACCGAGCGCACGCGCTGGCCATGATCCAGCTCGACGGTGCCGACACCTCGATGCTGCACGTGATCGACGCACCGGACCCAGCGTCCGTGACGACCGGGGCGAGGGTCAGGATCCGGTGGGCCGAGGAACGCCAAGGCCTGATCACCGACATCGCCTGCTTCGAGCTGATCGGAGGCGCCGCATGAGCCCGGCTGACGACACCGACCGCAGCGTCTCGACGCTGCCCGACGGACTCTGGACCCAGCCGCAGCCGACCGGCATCGACCTGGGCGACGTCGAGGCCGTACAGCGGCTGCGCATGCCCGCGGCGATGGTTTACGACTACTCGCCCGGTCTGGCCCGCACACGCTTCCTGCGGGGGTTGCAGGAGAAGAAGATCCTCGGTGAGCGCTGCCCCGAGACCGGTGACGTGTATGTGCCCCCGACCGGTGTCGCGCCGGTTTCCGGTCTGCGCACGACAGAGCAGGTCGAGGTCGGTCCCAAGGCGACGATCACCTCGTTCTGCGTGGTGCACATCGGTTTCGGCGTGAACGCCCCGCCGACCCCGTTCGTGTCGGCGTTGTTCCTCCCCGACGGCGCAGCGGTGTCGCTGTACGGCACGGTCGGCGAGATCGACTACGACAAGGTCCGCATCGGCATGCGCGTGGAGCCGGTCTGGGTCGACGACGACCAGCTCACGACGTCGATGGAGAACATCCGGTACTGGCGTCCGATCGACGAACCTGATGTACCCGCCGAGCAGCTGAAGGGACACATGTGATGGCCGGGCCCTCACGTAAGGTCGCCGTGGTCGCCACGGCCCAGACGACGCATCGTCGCGCCGCCAGCGAGCTGAGCGAGGTCGAGATGATCCAGCCGGTCATCAAGACCGTGCTCGATGCCGTCGGTGGGATGGGTGGCATCGACTTCACCTGCTCGGGCAGCACCGACTACCTGGCGGGCCAGGCGTTCAGCTTCGTCATGACCCTCGACGCGGTGCCTGCCTATCCGCCGATCCAGGAGAGCCACGTCGAGATGGACGGTGCCTGGGCGCTCTACGAAGCCTGGTTGAAGATCCAGGCCGGGCACGCCGACACCGCCCTCGTCTACGGGTACTCCAAGGCGTCGCCCGGGGACCTGCCCAGCGTCATGTCCCGCGGTCTCGACCCCTACTACTACGGGCCGCTCTGGCCCGATTCGATCGCGATGGCCGGGCTCCAGGCCCGGGCAATGCTCGACGGCGGCCGGATCACCGTCGAGCAGATGGCGGAGATCGCTCACCGCAACAGGACCGCCGCGGCAGACAACCCGCACGCCCAGCTCAGGGGATCGGCCTCCATCGACGAGCTGCTCGCTGCCGAGATGATCTGCGATCCGCTGCGTCGCCACGACTGCCCGCCGATCTCCGACGGAGGCGTCGCAGTGGTCATTGCGGCCGAGGACAAGGCGCGTGAGTGGTCCGACCGGCCGGCCTGGATCACAGGAATCGACCACCGCATCGACAGCCACAACTTCGGGGCGCGTGACCTGACACGGGCACCCTCGGTAGCCCTTGCCGCGCAGAAGGCGGGCCTGGCTGACAAGACGGTCGATGTGGCCGAGCTGCACGCACCGTTCAGCCATCAGGAACGCATAGTGGCCGAGGAGCTCGGCCTGTCGGACGACGTGGTCGTGAACCCGTCAGGGGGAGCGCTCGCAGCGAACCCGATGCTCGCAGCCGGGCTGATCCGCATCGCCGAGGTCGCCGACCGGATAATCGACGGTTCAGCGGGCCGGGGCGTCGCGCACGCCACCGGCGGGCAGTTGCTGCAGCAGAACCTCGTGGCAGTGCTGGAGGGTGAGTGATGGGTGCCAACAGGGTTGCAGTGGTCGGGGTCGGCCAGACCAAGTACGCATCGGTCCGCGGTGACGTGTCGCTGCCCGGCCTGCTGCGCGAAGCGGTGTACCGGGCACTCGCCGACGCCCACATGACGATGGACGACATCGACGCCATCGTCGTCGGCAAGGCCCCCGACTTCTTCGAGGGCATGATGATGCCCGAGCCGTACCTTGCCGAGGCGCTCGGCGCGGTAGGCAAGCCGCTGTTCAGGGTGCACACCGCCGGCTCGGTCGGTGGTTCCACGGCAATCGTCGCCGCGTCGCACGTCGAGTCCGGCGTTCACGAGCGGGTGCTGACGATCGCCTGGCAGCAGCAGTCGGTGTCGGAGGCCATGTGGGCGCTGTCGTTCCCGATTCCGTTCCAGCAGCAGCTGGTCGCCGGAGCGGGTGGCTACTTCGCGCCGTTCATCCGTGAGTACATGCGCCGGTCCGATGCTCCCGACGACATCGGGATCCTGGTCGCCCTCAAGGACCGGCTCAACGCTCTCAAGAACCCCTACGCGCACCTCCACGAGACCGACATCACCTACGACTCGATCAAGGAGTCGTTCATGTTGTGGGAGCCGATCCGCTACGCCGAGACCTGCCCGTCGTCCGACGGTGCGATCGCGATGGTGCTCGCGGGAGAGCAGGCCGCCGAGGCATCTGCTGCAGCGTCGGGGGTACGCCCGGCGTGGATCCACGGCACGGCGATGCGCTCCGAACCGGCGACCGCAAACGGTCGCGACCAGATCAACCCCGAGGCGGGACAGCAGTGTGCCGCCGACGTCTACCGCCAGGCCGGCATCACCAACCCACGTGAGCAGATCGACATGGTCGAGATGTACGTGCCGTTCTCCTGGTACGAGCCGATGTGGCTCGAGAACCTCGGGTTCGCCCCCGAGGGCGAGGGCTGGAAGATGACCGAGGCCGGGGCGACTCAGATGACAGGTGACCTGCCGGTCAACTGCTCTGGTGGGGTCCTGTCGACCAACCCGATCGGTGCGTCGGGCATGATCCGCTTCGGTGAGGCTGCGATGCAGGTGCGCGGTACCGCTGGCGATCACCAGATCGACGGCGTAAACACTGCTCTGGGTCACGCATACGGTGGCGCTGCGCAGTTCTACGCGATGTGGGTCGTCGGCGCCGACAAGCCCTGACCTGTTCGGGGGCTGATCCTGAGGCGACTGCCGGGCCGGTACGATCGGCTGTCGTCAGCCGTCACCCGTGCCTTTCAGGCCGGCTCCGTCAGCACCCGTGAGGTTCCGTGAGCGGACCGTTCCAGGCCCCAACCCAGCCGCACCTGCCCTCGACTCCTCCACAGTCGGCCACACGTCCCGGCCGCGCCATGATCATGATCGGCATCGTGCTGATCGTCCTCTCCGTGGTAGGGGGGACAGTCGGCACGGGCATGCTCGGCGCCGGAATCGGATTCTCGCAGTTCGAGCGTGACGTGGCCTTCGACGGCCCGGGCGACCGCCTGGTCCCTGGCACGCTCGCGTTCAGTGTGCTCGAGCCGCTGGACGACTCCGATGCCGAGATGACGGTGGGGGTGGCGATCAGTTCGCAGTCCGCGTCCGAGCCGACATGCACGTTGGCCGATTCACAGGGCGAGGACGTCCGGTTGCAACGAGCGGCCTATGACGAGCAGTTGCTCGACATGAACGGGCGCTACCCGGGTTACGACGTGATAGCGATAGTCAGACTCGGGCCGGGCGACTACGAGCTGACGTGCGCCTCCGACTCGGAGCCCTCGGCCAGCTCCGGGCTCAGCTTCACAGCGGGACGTGTGATCGGAGTCGAGGACGTCACGTCCATGCTCGGTCCGCTGGCGTGGATGTTCGTGATCTGGTCGATCGCTGGGATCGCGTTCCTGGTGGGTCTGGTACTGCTGATCGTCGGTCTGGTGAGACGATCCAAGGCGAACCGCCCGATCCCGCCGGGACCCTACGGTCCCGGTCCGTTCAACCAGACCCCGTACGGCCAATCGCCATACGGCCAGGGTGGTTATGGGCCGCAGGGTGGCTACGGGCCGCAGGGTGGCTATGGGCCACCTCCGGCTGGCCAGGGTGGGTACGGAGAGGGTGGCTACGGACAGCCCCCTTACGGCCCGGGTGGCTCCTCCCCGGACCGGCCGCCGTATCCGCAGGGTGATCGCCCGGCGCCACCTGCGGGCCCGCCGCAGCAGACACCTCCGCCCTACGCTCCACCGTCAGCCGGACCGCCTGACGCGGGAACGCCGACCAACCCCGGGGAGTCGGTCGGCGGCTGGACGATCCCGCCCAGCAAGCAGCAGTGAACCAGGCACCCCTGAAATGTGATCTGTCGGCGACGCATCAGGATCGCTGACAGATCACAGAATCGGGCGTGGCGGAACGAGTGCGCGCTGACGGCGCGGGTGTCAGGCGTCCGCGAAGGGGTCCGTGCCGTACTTGCGTGAAGCGGTCAGCACCGCGTCGGCCGGAGTGCAGACCGTCGGCTCGTAGCGCTCGGCGGTCGCATTGACGCCCTCGGCGTAGAACTGCGACGCCCAGCGGCGGAACTTCATGAACGGGCCGTCGGTGTCGGACAGTGCCGGGCGCACGATGTGGGCCTTGTTCTGCCAGATCGGCCGGTCCTCCTCTACCTGCGTGGCGACCTCGTCCACGAACGCCTGCCCGACGCTCGAGTTGAGGGCTTCGTCATCGCCGAGCTTGCGCACGGTGAAGCTGAAGCGCATCTCGCAGTGCTCCTCGTCGATCGGCACGTTGCAGCCCATGAGGACGGTGTCGATGATCCCCGAGAAGCGGATGCAGCTGAAACCGGGACCGAACGAGTCGGCATCGATGCGGCCGTCGACGATGCCCCGCGGAGTGGGGAACTTCTGCGCCGAGCGCATGCGAGCGATCGGGCCGTCCGTCTCGTAGGAGTTGAGCACCGGCACCTCCTCGGTGTGGTGCACGTAGCGGAAGTGGGCCGCGTCGACTCCGTTTTCCGCGAGTTCCTGCCAGGCCGCGTCGATCTTGAAGGTCCGCGTGACCATCGTCGTGAAGTTGTCCGGATCCCTGAACTCGGGGATCTCGGGCACCTCCCACATCGGCTCGACGTTCTCCGGGTGGTACCAGGCGAGAATCAACCCATTGCGCTCAACCGTCGGGTAGGGCTGCACGCACGCCTTCTTGTTTGTGCGCTCGGAGTAGGGGATCAGCGTGTTGCCGCCATCGCAGTCGAAACGCCAGCCGTGGAACGGGCACACCAGATCGTTGCCGGCGACGGAGCCCCCGTAGCCGAAGTGGGCGCCCAGGTGCGGACAGAAGGCGTCGCTGACGTGAGCTGCCCCCGATTCGTCGCGCCACAGCGCCTGATGACGACCGAAGTACTGGAGCGGGATGACCTGGCCGACCTCCAGTTCGGTGGACCAGGCCACCTGGAACCAGCCGAAGGGGATCGGGAAGGGGGTGCGTGGGGACACTTCGACCTCCGGGTCAGAAAGTAGAACGCGTTCTAGTTTAGGTCAGAACACTGCCGGGTGTCATCTGGCGCTTTCCCGAAGGGTTCGCTGTGGGCCCGCCGAGCATCGGGACGGTCGGGGAACCATGGACCCACCGCTAGCGTGACCTCCATGGCATTCGGATCGTTGCGTGTTGTCGGGGTGGTTGCATCTGTGATCGTCCTGCTCGCTGGTTGTGGTGGCGACGACGGTTCTGGCTCCTCCGAAGCCTCGAAGGACGCGCCATCTGCTGAGAGCGGTGGTATGGAGTCGTTCTGCGAGAGCGCTCAGGCGCTGTCCGACTCCGGGGGGATTGACCTGACCAAGGGGGCGGACGCCGTCATCGCGGCAGTGCGCTCGATGGGCGAGTCAGCACCCCCTGAACTGGAGGGTGACTTCACCGTCTTTCTCGACGGGTTGGACAGTGTCTCCGATCTCGAGGCGGACGATCCCGCAGCTCTGGCTGCGATCGTCGCGCTCGTGGGCGACCGTGAGTTCGCCACCTCGGTCAACCGCATCCGTGACGCCGCGCAGGAGGAGTGCGGAGTCGACATCGAAGTGACGACGCAGCCCGTCGGGGAGTGACTCTGACCGTGCGGGGTCACGGATGCGGTTCAGCGTGGGCCGCGCCGCATCGCCCACATTGGCGGACAATCCCGATGGATGCGCACTTCCTCGGTTACCTCGAAGCCGAACCGATGGTAGAAGGCCAGGTTCTCCTCCTTCGAGCTCTCCAGGTACGCCGGCATCCCCTCCTCGTCACAGCGTTCGACCACCGGTTCGATCAGCGCTGATCCGATCCCCTGGCCACGTTTGGCCGGATCGGTGCCGATGATCGTCAGATACCAGTGGGGCTCGCGTGGGTGATGCTCATCGAGGATCGCCAAGCTCCGAATCCGTGGCAGGACGGATCCCAGACCTATCGCCTTGGCCATCGGCAGAGCCATCCGGAGGTTCTCGCCCAGAGTCATGCGCCAGGTCTCGGGCGCCGCCCACATGGCCGCCCCGGAGAGGTCATCGTTGGTCAACACGTTGCCTGTCGCGATGCGGCCCCTGAGGAGCTGGCCGAAGGCCGATCCCAGGTGGCGTTCGCGTCGGGTCTGGTTGGGTGTCACCCAGCACCAGACCGGATCATCCATGAACGCCGCGCCGAGCACCGCCCCGAGCGATCGCCACTCGTGATCGGCAGCGGGCCGTGCCCGTCGTGGGTCGGAACTCATCGAGGCCTCGGCCCGCACCGGCCGGCGGCCGAGCCGAGCGATGCGATCCGCTTCGCTTCACGCAGGAAGTGGGGGTCGATCCCCGAGGTGGTGAGAGCGAACGAGATTCCGTTGGCGGGGTCGGCCCAGATGATCTGACCTGCTGCGCCGTTGTGCCCGAACGCACGAGGGGAGACCGTCGCCCCCATGCCGCGGAAGTTGCTGAGTCCGTCGTCGCCGGCGATGACGAGCCCGAGCGACCGGTTGGCCGCAACACCGGTCATTGCGTTGGGGAGAGTGCAACGGATGCGACCCGTCCCATCGGCCAGGATCGTCGGGTCCCACATTTCGTCCGGGTTGTGCAGCAGAGCCTGGTAGTAGATCGCGAGGTCGGCGGCAGTTGCGATCCCTCCACCGCCGGGCACACCGACAGCACGGATCGGGGCCTGGTTGAACGCCATGAGCACTGGCGCTGTCACCTCTTCGAGGAGCGACGGATCGAAGTCGCCGATGATCTCGGCGAGCTCCTCGTAGCTGACCGGCTCACCCACGATGCTCAGCTCTGCGATGTCGTCCTGGTCGAACTCGGAGAGACCCAGGGCGAAAGAGCGCAGGCCGAGTGGCTCGATGATCCGTCGCTCGACCACGCGGCGGAAGTCCTCGCCCTCGACCGTCTCGATCATCTCGGCGATGACCCAGTGGGCGGCTGTGGGGTGGTACTCGAACACAGTGCCGGGCTCGGTGGTGGCAAACCACCGGGAGAACGCCTCGAGACGGGACTCGCGGGTGTCCCATCGAGGTGGTCCGAGAGGCGCGTAGGGGAACCCGGCCGTGTGGGTCAGGAGCTGCTCCAGGGTGACCTGGGCCATCCACTCGGGTGTGCGTCCAGCGGTCCCGAAGCCGGGGATCAGCTCGATCGCCCGGGTCGCGGTGCTGAGCGAACCCTCGGCCAAGAGCTGCCAGACGACACCGGCGATCAGCGCCTTGGTGGCCGAGAACACGTTGAACCTGGTGCTCGGCGAGGCTGCACCGAAGCTCTCGAACACCGCCAGCTCGCCGTCGACAGCGAACGCGAACTGACACGCCGGCATGCGACCTTCGTCGACCTGTCGGCGCACCTTCCGGCGCAGGGACTCGAGTGCCTCGAGGTCGAACCCGGCTGCGACCGGGTCGAGGGTCGGCTCGTACAAGGGTGTGGGGCTCACCGCGGGCAAACTACTGCCGTCGCGTCGGTCTGGTGTGCCGGACGTGACGGGCTAGGTTGTGATCGTTGCCCAATCCGGAGGTGTCCCGATGAAGGTGGTCGTCAATTACGACCTTTGTGAGAGCAACGCCGTCTGCATGGGGATCGTGCCCGAGGTGTTCGAGGTTCGCGACGACGACCTCCTCTACGTGCTCCAGGAGGAGCCTGGCGAGGAGTTCCGTGAGCGGGTCGAGGAAGCAGCCCGGCGTTGTCCGAAGCAGGCAATCTCCGTCGAGGGTTGATCCTCTCGTAGAAGAGCGCGGCAGACCGAGCACATCGTGAACGAATCGACGATCGTCGTCATCGGCGCGTCCCTCGCCGGGGTGACCGCGGTGGTGACTCTGCGCGACTCCGGTTTCGACGGTCGGATCGTCGTGCTCGACCCGAGCCCCGAGCTGCCGCCCGACCGACCACCGCTGTCGAAGCAGGTGCTCGCCGGCGACTGGGAGCCGCACCAAGCGGTGAACCGCAGCGCGATCAGGATGACCGAGCTCGGTGTCGACCTGCGCCTCGGGGTGGCTGCGACGTCGCTCGACGCGGCCACACGCGTCGTTGCCGCCTCCGACGGCGAGCGCATCCAGTCGAACGGCATCATCATCGCCACCGGCGCTTCGCCCCGCCACCTTCCCGATGAGCCGGCAGGGGTGCACGTGCTGCGCACCATGGAGGACTGCCTCTCGCTGCGAGCCGACCTGGACGATGGACCGCGTCGCGTGGCGGTCATCGGCGCAGGGTTCATCGGAGCCGAGGTGGCGGCCACGTGCCGCGGTCGCGGACTGGAGGTGACGATGATCGAGGCCGGACCGGTGCCGCTCGGGCGAGTGCTGCCCGGCGACGTCGGCCGCTTCATCGCGACCCTGCACCAAGGCCACGGCGTGGATGTCCACCTGGGCGTGGGCGTCGACGGCCTGGAGTCCGACGATCGCGGCCGTGTCAGCTCGGTGCGGCTGGCGGACGGATCGACGGTCGACGCGGATGTCGTCGTCGTCGGCATCGGCGTGGCACCGTCGGTCGGGTGGCTCGAGGGGAGTGGGTTGACCCTCGACGACGGGGTGCGCTGCGACGCGACCCTGCTCGCTGCACCCGGAATCGTTGCCGCTGGGGACGTCGCTTCATGGCCGAACGAGCGGTTCGGTCAGATGATGCGGGTCGAGCAGTGGGAGAACGCGATCGAACAGGGCGAGCACGCCGCGCGTCGTCTGCTGGCGGAGCTGGGCCTGGGTGAGTCGCCCGGCTCCTTCGATCCGATCCCCTGGTTCTGGTCGGACCAGTACGACCGGAAGCTCCAGATGGCAGGTCGTCCATCCGGCGAGGACGAACTTCACGTGGTCGAAGGAACGATCGACGAGCAGAGATTCGTCGCGCTGTTCCGTCGCGGTGACCAGGTGAGCGCGGTGCTCGGAGTCAATCGGCCCCGTCACGTGATGCAGGCGAGGATGGCGATGGCTGAGTCCCTCGACTGGGAACCCGTCAGGGCGCTGTTCACATGACGACCTTCTGGGTGCTCATGGCGGCGACGTGCGTCGTCGCGCTGGTCGACTGGTGGTCGGTCGCTACCGACCGCCGCAACGTCGAGCTGGTCTTCAAGCCGCTGACGATGGTCGTGCTCATCTCGGCCGCGCTGGCGATCGCCGACCCGGTGTCCGATCGGTCGCGGTTGTTCCTGGTCCTCGGTCTGGTCTGCTCGCTGGCGGGTGACGTGTTCCTCATGTTCGAGGAGCGCATGTTCGTCGCGGGGTTGGCGAGTTTCCTCGTAGGCCATGTCATGTACGTGGTCGCACTCACGTCGTTGGGAGATCTCTCGGTTCCGATGCTGGCGGTGGGCGTCGCAGGGGTGCTGGTGGCAGCTGGTGTGGTCGGGACACGCATCGTCCGAGGGGCGCGCGAACAGGACCAACGACTGACAGTGCCGGTCGCCGCCTACATAACGGTCATCTCGACGATGGTCGCCGTAGCCGCGGGAACCGTGGTGCCCGCGGCGATCGTCGGCGCGCTGCTCTTCTACGCGTCCGATGCGGTGCTCGGCTGGAACCGATTCGTGAAACCTGTGTCGAACGGACGCGTGATCGTGCATTGCACCTACCATCTGGGCCAGATCGGGCTGGTGCTCGCACTAGTGAGCTGACCCTGGGGAGGCCGAACATGTCGATCGCCGAAACGGACCTGCGCGGGCGCGCAGTCGGCCACCTGCCGGAAGTGGTGGAGCTGAGACGGGAGCTGCACCGCCACCCCGAGCTCGGTCTGGAGCTGCCCCGCACCCAGTCGGCGGTGCTCGACGCCCTCGACGGGCTCGGCCTGTCGATCACGGTCGGCGAACGGTTGAGCTCGGTGGTCGCAGACCTGGAGGGTGCTCGGCCAGGCCCGACGGTCCTGCTGCGCGCCGACATGGACGCACTGCCGATGACCGAGGACACAGGCCTCGAGTTCGCCAGCCGAACCGGTGACACGATGCACGCCTGCGGTCACGACGCCCACACAGCCATGCTCGTCGGCGCGGCACGGTTGCTGGCCGAGCACCGCGACGAGTTGGCCGGCACGGTCCGGTTCATGTTCCAGCCGGGGGAGGAGGGCAGCGGCGGCGCTGCGATCATGATCGAAGAAGGCGTCCTCGACGGAGTCACCGGCGCGTTCGCACTGCACGTCGCTCCCAATGTCCCCTCCGGCATCGTCGCCTGGCGTTCCGGTGCGACGCTGGCCTCGGCCGACGAGATCGACATCGTGTTCACGGGTAAGGGCGGTCATGCCTCCACCCCCCAGTGGGCGGTCGACCCGATCCCCGTCGCCTGCGAGGCGGTGCTGGCTCTCCAGTCGATGGTCACCCGCACCGTCGACGTCTTCGACCCGGCAGTCCTGACGATCGCGCAGGTCAGCGCGGGTACGACCCACAACGTCATCCCCGAGACGGCCCGGCTGTTCGGCACGTTGAGGGCCGTGTCCGAGCACACCCGACACGCTGTCTGGGAACGGGTTCGCACAGTCGTCGACGGGGTCGCCGCCGCTCATGGTTGCTCTGCGACCGTGCGGATCGACGAGGGATACCCGGTCACGGTCAACGACGATCGCTGCGCCCGCTTCCTCGCACAGTCGGCCGACGCGGCGTTCGGCACTCCGCGGGCTTTCGAGATGCCCTCACCGGTCATGGGTGCCGAGGACTTCTCCTACATCCTCCAGAAGGTGCCGGGTGCTATGGCGTTCCTGGGCATGTGCCCGCCCGACGTGGCCGACCCGTTCGGTGCTCCTGCATGCCACTCCAACCGGATGGTGCTGCACGAGGAGACGATGGCCGACGGCATCGCAGTTCACGTCGGCGTGGCGACGAGGTTCCTCGAGCGCGGTGGCGCGGTTCTCGACGACGAAGCTCTGGGTGCCTGAGCTGCTGCGCTCAGTGGAACTGGTCGTCGATCCAGGCGATCCGCATACGTAGCCAGTCCCGAATGAACGCGGGTTCGTCCGTGCGGTGCAGCTGGTACTGCCAGCGGGCAGAGTCGTTGTCGATCGCCGGTCTGAGTGCTTCACCGGCGGGGACGAGTCCGTCTGCGACCGCGGTGAAGACGGGTTTCAGCTCGTCCCAGCGTTGCACCATCTGGGTGACGAAGGTCGGGTCCTGCAAGACCCGCTGCATCCACGGCCCACGGGTACGCGCCCACCAGCCCTGTGGGGATGTCTCGATGTTGTGGTTGCTGCCCAGCGATCGGTCGAAGTCCCACAAGGGACCGAACCGGAATCCTGATTCGCCACGGTCCTTGGTCAGGTAGGTGCTCGACCAGAACGCGTCCTCGTTGCGGGTCACTTCCTGAACCAGGTAGTGATCGATGAAAGAACCCATGTGCAGGTACGAGCGGAAGCCGGTGGAGGGGTCGGCGAACCCTGCCCCGTAGAGGGCGCTCTCGAACGCTTCGATCCGGCCGCGGATGTAGCTGAGCTGCTCCGGCGCCATCGGTTCGGGGTCCTTGACGACGATCGGAACGCTGTGAGAGGTCCGGAACCCGGGCTCTCCGTTCGACTCGAGTCTCTGATCGATCTCGAGCAGGTAGCCGCCGGTCACTGCTTCGCCGGAGATGTCGGTGGGTCCCATCTTGGCGATGTCCACGCGGTCGCTGCCGACTTCCGTGTGCTGGGTCAGCAGGTACACCCCCTCGTAGTGGCCGTTGAGAACGACTTCGACGTGACGCAACGTCGGTGTGTAGGCCATCTCGGTCGACTGGCTCATCTGCATTGCTGCGTAGGTACGTAGCTGGGACTCCTCGATGTAGTTGGCGAGCAGCACCCAGTCGCGCTCCGCTGCAATACCCAGGATCGGGCTCGCTGAGTCGAGCTTCACCCGGTACGGCTTCTTGGGGTACTCCCACGTGGTGTTTCCCCGGCCGCGGATTCCCATCGTTCCTGCGTAAGGGGCAAATCCACTGTCGTTGGGATCGATCCGGAAACCTCCGCGCACGTAGTTCTCCGTGTCGACCACGGGTGCCCCTCCATCGGTGTCGATCCGCACGACCGGTAGGACGAGATCGACGTAGAAGATGCTGGCAGGGGTGCTCCATGCTCCAGCCGGGTCTTCCCCCGCTGCGGAGCGACGAACCCTGAACGAGTGATCCGCACGATTCGTGCTCGGCACATAGGTGGTCGATCCGCCCACCACATCAGGCAGATCGACCCAGGCGCCGGCGGCGACGCGGACCTGTACGTCGTAGCTGCCAACCGTGTCGGTGGGGGTGTCCCACGAGAGAGCTATCCGGCCGATGTCCAGCGTGGCGCGCAGCCCAGACGGCGCGGCCGCGATCGGTTCGGCCGGCGGGGGTGTACAGGCCGTGGACAGGATCAGCAGCACGACCAGAGCGAAAGCGATGTGCCCTGCGCTCCGAGATGGTGCCGCGACGCTGTGCTGCGCAACGCGAACTCGTGTCATTGCTCTCCCCCATCACCCAAGCACGAGCAGTGCTTCTCCTCGCAACAGATGTTACAGACGGCAGGGGAATGCTGCTCTCTTCAGATCTGCTCGCATCCGGAGCCTGGTAGGTCACCAGTCCAGGGTGAAGCAGCGATCGTGCATCGAACCCGTCGACCACAGCGCCCATGTTCCGCCGAGCATCCGTCTCGAGCGCTGGGACCACTCGAGGGTTGTCGGATCGGTGATGCGACGCACGGTCTGTTCGAGGCCGCCTTCGTGGACCGTGTATCCACCCCATGAGGCGGGGAAGTGGCTCGTGGCAGCGACCTCGCTCCAGTCGAGACCGGCCACACGCCGATGCCGGTTGCGGTGTGTGTGGCCCGAGGACACGAGCACCGCCCTGCTGGCTGAACGGACAGCCCGTGCGAACGAGCGAGCGTTGGGGCCGGGGATGCCGTGGGGCCAGTAGAGCGGAACGCTGAAGCGCTGCGCCTGATGGTGGGTGGCGACGAAGGTGCCACGGTCAGCTTCGGCGGCAAGCTGAGCGACCTGTTCCGCGTGGCGGGCCAGGTCACCCCAGCCGGATCCCGGAAGGGTCGAATCGGCCATGACCATCCG
The DNA here is from genome assembly GCA_964450685.1 of uncultured Microthrixaceae bacterium. Taxonomy (GTDB): domain Bacteria; phylum Actinomycetota; class Acidimicrobiia; order Acidimicrobiales; family Microtrichaceae; genus JBAOHV01. The sequence continues at coordinate 29,807 of CAYVDN010000021.1, read as the reverse complement.
CAGCCCGTCGACGTCGAGGTGCTCCACGCCGCGGGTCAGGTGGAGGCCGCGCTGTGCGGCGCCATCGAACGGGTCAAACTGCCGTAGCGCGCCGGTGTCGTGGTTTCCGGCGACCGCCAGCACCGGCACATCCAGGTCGCCCAGCAGCGCGGCTGCCAGGTCCCACGTCTCGGCGACGGTCTCCTCGCAGATGTCGCCCTTGACCACGATCAACTGGGCGCCCCACTCGATCGCCTCGTCGATCGCAGCACGCGCGCAGCGGAAAGCGCGGTCGTCGCCCGGAAGCATCGTCGTCCGCTCGGAACCGTCCCGTCCCGCGTCGCTCCCGTCGGGGTGACGGGTACCGCTGCGGTGTGGAATGTGCGCCGCCGCGCGCTCGCGGAGCTGTGATGCCCGGTGTGTCTGGTGGCCGAGGTGGAGGTCGCTGATGGTCGCGAACCGGAACAGCTCTGCTCCGCGGGGACGTCGTCCGGTGTGGAACCGGGTGGTGGCCACCACGTGGGCGCGTTTGTCGCGCAGCGTCGCTTCGTAGTGGGTGTGTGGTTCGAGCCCCTCTACCGTCGCTGCGCCGGGACCACCAGGATGGTCGACCGTGGTCGTGTGGTTCCCGACTGCGAGAGTATGGCGGCCTTCGGACAGGTCAGCCCAGACGAACTGTGCGGAGCTCGACTCGGCCGCGCTCACCTCGAGACCGACGCCCAGGGTCGACGGTCGGATGACGTGCTCCAGGTCGCGCTCAGTTCGAGGCATGTCCCAGGATGCCAGGACTCCTGTCCAATTCGGCGCGCACCCGTTCTGCGGCCCTGACGGTGACCCACATGCGCTCTATGTGTTGGGTGACCTGCATCGACCCGGCAACCTCGTCGCGGCCGCTCAGGAAGCCGTCGACCTGGTCTGCCGTCCCGGGATCGGTGAGCAGTCGTATCCCCTCGAGCATCCGCGGAAGGCTGTTCGACGGGAATCTGTCGACCACTTCTGCCCAGCGGGCCTCGATGGTGCGCCACGCGTCGGCGCCCAGGCTCGGATGGTCCAGCGCCCGCCGGAGTAGGTACGGGGCGTTCTGGGTACGCACCTCGCTCAAGGCCAGGTCGAGCGCGTGCCGGAAAAGCGTCGGATCGTCGGTGTCGACAAGGGAGTTCAGCTGGCGCAGCTCCTCCTGGGGTGTCTCGGCACTGCGCCAGCGGTGCTCGATCTCGGCGTGCTCGTCACGAGTCGCGGACGCCGCCACGACCGATATGGCCGCGGCCCGGAGCGCAGCGTCGTCTGCGCCCTCCCACAGTTCACGTGAGTGCTGACGCAGGGCAGGATCGGCGCCGTCGACCCCCGCGAGGTTGAACAGGACGCCGCGCAGGTCGCGGCCTCTGTCATCAAGCGTCGGCGCCGACTCGAGCAGTACCAGTGGGGGAAGCGCCAACTCGCGCACGAACGCGCGTGCCGCGTCGAGGTGAGCGGGACCCGCCAGCCTGACCAGTTCTCGCAGCGCCGCGGCTATGCGGCGCCATACCGACGGGTCGGACTCGTCGCGAGCGGCCCGCCGGAGCAGGTCCACGACCTCGACCACGGGGACGCTGCCGGCAACAAGGCTCGCCCAGGTGTCATCCACCAGGACGAACCGCTCCAGCGGTGCCGGGGACCCGTGATCGAGCAGTCCGATACGAAGCTCTTGGTCGAGTTCCACGCGGTAGAAGCCGGCGCCACCGACGTTCGCCTGCACCTGCCTGGGTGGGGCGCTCAGGAGGAGCTCTACCGGGTCCTCGAGCAGGAGGTGGCGCTTAGTGTCCTCGCTGTCGCTCGTGCCTATGGAGAGCACCATCGGAACCGGCCACGGCTCGTCGTGCTCGTCCCCCCCGCTCGTGGCGTCGTATCGGGCGTGGCGCTGGGTCAGCATCAGGCGGTCGCCTGTCGCGGTCGCGCGGACGACCGGATGCCCGCCTCGCAGGATCCAGCTGTCCATGATCCGACGGACAGGCTCGCCGGTCACCTCCTCGATCGCGTCCCACAGGTCGCCCGTTTCGGTGTTCGCGTACGCGTGGCGGCGCAGATAGGCGACTATGCCGAGCCGGAAGCGCTCCGCGCCCAGGTACTGCTCGAGCATCCGCACCACCGACGCACCCTTCTCGTACGTGAGGATGTCGAACATCCCCTCGGCGTCAGCGGCGGTCACGACCTCGTACTCGATCGGGCGGGTTGAACTCAGCGTGTCGGTGTCGAACGCCGCTGCGCGGGCCAGTCCGAACGTGGTCCACACGTCCCACTCGGGTCGGAACGAGTCCGTCGCGGTCACCTCCATGAACGTGGCGAACGCCTCGTTCAGCCAGATGCCGTTCCACCAGGACATGGTCACCAGATCGCCGAACCACATGTGGGCCAGCTCGTGGTTGATCACGTCGGCGACCCTCTGGAGTTCGGGCTGGGTCGACTTCGCGGGGTCCACGAGCAACAGGACCTCGCGGAAGGTGATGCAACCCAGGTTCTCCATCGCCCCGAACGCGAAATCCGGCACGGCCACCAGGTCGACCTTGTCGCCTGGGTAGGGCAGCTCGTAGTAGCCCTCGAAGAACCGCAGCGCCGCCTCGGCCACCTCGAGCGCGAAGTCGCACAGGTGGGCCGAGCCCGGTGGGTGCACGACCCTCAGCGGGATCGGCCCGGCGATGCCGTCGACGATCCGCGCCTGTGTCGCCTCGAGCGGTCCGATCACGAACGCCACCAGATAGGTGGACATCGGGATCGTGTCAGCGAAGCGGACCCTCACCCGCCCGTCGTCGAGCGCTTTCCGGTCGACCTCGGCGGTGTTGGCGACGACCATCAGTGTTTCGTCGACGTCCAGGGTGACGGCGAAGACGGCCTTCATCGCCGGTTCGTCGAAGCAGGGGAACGCCCGACGGGCGTGAGTCGACTCGAACTGGGTCACCGCGATGGTGTGCTCGTCATCGTCGCCATCGGGTACGGCGACCGTGAAGGTCGAGCGGTAGAAACCGACCAGCTGGTCGTTGAGCTCGCCGTCGAAGACGATGTGGATCCGTGCCGGGCCGGCCACCAGCTCGTCGGGTACCGCCAGGACAACCACCTCGTGGTCGGGGTCGAAGGCCACCGTTGCCTGTTGGGTCTTCTCCGCGTCGATGATCCGGGCAGAGTCGATGGTCAGATCGAGCGCATGCAACGTGACGCTGGTCGTCGCCGCTGCCAGCTCGACCTCGATCGTCACCTCGCCCTCGAACCGAGCAGTCGCCAGGTCCGGGGCGAGGCGCAGGTCGTAGCGCAGCGGAACGGCATCGCCGGACAGTCGGTGCGAGGTGTCGCTCATCGGTGGTGGCTCTCTCTCCCTGACAGCGGCGGAGCGCTGCCGGCCCCGAGCGTAGATCCACCCGGTCGGGTACCGTCGCTCGGGTGTACGAGTGCTTCGACGTCTCCATTTCCGACAAGGTCGCCCACCTCCAGCTGAAGCGGCCCGACCAGCTCAACACCATGACCCCTGCGTTCTGGAGCGAATTACCGGCGATCGTCGACGAGATCGACGCCGGTGGCACGGCCAGGGCGATAGTCATCTCATCCACCGGCAAGCACTTCTGTGCCGGAATGGACCTGTCGGTGTTCACCGGTGGGTCGGCGTTGGCGACCAACGGCGGCGCGACCGAGATCGGCAGGCAGCGCTCCCACCTGTTCCTCATGGTCCAGAAGCTCCAGGACAGCTTCACCGCCCTCGAGCGGGCCCGGATGCCGGTCCTCGCAGCAGTGCAGGGCGGCGCGATCGGCGGAGCGGTCGACATGATCTGCGCAGCCGACATGCGCTACGCGAGCGCCGACGCGTTCTTCTGCATCCAGGAGATCAACATCGGAATGACCGCGGATGTCGGCACGCTTCAGCGTCTGCCCAAGATCATCCCCGAGGGGGTTGCCCGGGAACTGGCCTACACGGGCGACCGCATGCCCGCCCAGCGGGCGCTCGAGGTGGGCCTGGTCAACCAGGTGTTCGACGACCACCAGTCGCTCGTCGACGGGGTGCTCGACATCGCTGCCCGGATCGCCCGTCGGTCCCCGCTGGCCATCTGGGGAACCAAGGAGATGATCAACTTCACCCGCGATCACACTGTCGCCGACTCGCTCAAGTACATGGCGGGCTGGCAGTCCGGAATGTTCCAGCCGGCCGACATGCTCGAGGAGTTCGCTGCCAAGGCCGAGAAGCGGGACCCGTCGTTCGAGGAGCTCCCCTCCCGCCCAACAGGAATCTGAGCGCCCCGGAAATAGGGGTCGTCAGCAACAAGGATTGTCGCCGAGACGCCCGAGAACCGTCGCTCGCGTGACTTGACGGGGGTGCTCGACCCGTTCCGCGCTGTCGGTCCCTCGTGCGAGGCTCTTAGTCGTGACTGATGACGACCGACGCCTCGTGACCATCCGTGGACTGCTCGCCAAGGCCGAGGCGACCGAGTTCCCCGACGAGGCCGAGGCGTTCTTCGCCAAGGCCTCGGAGCTGATCAGCCGATGGTCGATCGACGAGGCGATGCTCTGGGCGGGCGCCGACGAGTCGACTCGCGAGAAGCCCGACGAGCTGCGTCTGGTGCTCCATTCGCCCTACTTGCCGCAGAAGGCTGTCCTGGTGGGTGTGGTCGCCTCGGCGCACGGCTGCCGCGCCGTCCGTCTCGTGTCACCGCCGCGGACAGGAACCGAGATCGTCTCGGTCGTCGGTTTCCCCTCCGAGCTGAGGTGGGTGGACACGCTCGTCACCAGCCTCATGGTGCAGCTCACCTCGGCGATGCTCGCCCGTCGCCCAGTCGGTCTGACACCGGCCGCGTCGGCGTCGTGGCGGCGCAGCTTCATCATCGGTTTCGCCGAGGTGGTCGGACACAGACTCGAGGCGGACCGTGCCGCGGCGGCAGCCGATCGTGACGCCACGGGTGAAGACCGCGCCGGTGCGTCCGCAGCCACTCCCGCGGATGCAGCCTCCACTGCGCTGGTGCTGGCCTCTCGTCAGGACGACGTCGACGCAGAGCTCCGGCGGAGGCACCCGCACCTGCGATCCTCGTACGCGTCGTCGGGACGCTCGGTCGACGGGCGTCGCAACGGGCGTGCCGCAGGTCGCCAGGCCTCGATCGGTCGTCGTGACCTGGGCGCCAGGGGAGCGTTAGGTCGTTGAGCACAGACCCCCACCAGCAGGGGCTGTACAGAGCCGAGCACCAGGCGCAGCCCGACGGAGGTAGGCGGTTCCATCGGTTCGCGGATCTGCAGGGCTACGTCGAATCGGTGACGACGGGCGAGTGGTGGGAGCGGTATTTTCCTGATGCCCCGATCGAGGTCGTGGTGGAGAGGCGTTCCCGTGGCGCGACATTCTCCGCGGCGCACGTGACCCCCAGCGGAGACGAGGCCATCATCTGGATTCGTGACGGGTCGTGGGACGCGGTGACAGTCGTCCACGAACTCGCCCACGTCGCGACAGGCGATCGACACGGCAGGGACGGCGCCCACGGAACGGAGTTCGCCACGAACCTGCTGGTGTGCTGGCGGGAGCTGCTCGGTGCGCAGGCCTACGGTGCCCTGCGCTCCACCCTCGAGGCGAACGGGATCCCGTTCCACCACGACCGCCTGGGCTGAGAGTCGCGCAGCGAGTAGGCGGTGGCCTTGTTGCGTCGACCGCGGATCGACAGGTCACCGACCGCCACCCAATCACCGGCGCTGGCTGCGTCGCTGACCGTCGACACCGATGCGAGTACCCCGCTGGAGGTGTCCTTGGCCTGGTCGCAGAGCCGTGCCGCCAGGTTCACCACATCGCCGATGACCGTGTACTCGAACCGTTCGGGGGTACCCACGAACCCGGCCAGCACCTCGCCGCTCGCCACACCGATGCCTGCCGAGAGAACCTCCCGGTCCAAGGCCAGCTCGCGGGGCAGCGCCGCGGCAGCCCGCAGGGCGCGGTCTGCGTGGTCGGGTTGGTCCTGAGGGGCGCCGAAAAGGCAGAGGGCTGCGTCGCCCTCGAACTTGTTGACCCATCCGCCTTCCCGGTTTACGACCGCTACGACGATCCGGAAGAACCGGTTGAGCATCCGCACCACTTCCTCCGGAGTGTGCCCTTCGCTGTAGCGGGTGTAGCCGCGCAGATCTACGAACAGCACAGTCACCTCGCGGCTCTCGCCAGCGACGGGCCCTCCGGCGTCCAAGGCCATGTCCGCAAGGCCGGCCTGCCCCACCTGGCGGCCGAACAGGTCTCGTAACGCCTCGCGTTCGCGGATTCCGGCGGCGAGGTTGTTGACCCCTTCGGCGAGCCGACCCAGCTCTCCGAGGTCGTCCACGGGAACGTGGGTGTCCAGTTCACCCTGTTCGATCAGCCGCATGGCGTCGCGGACCCGCAACAGCGGTCGAGCCACCGACCTGGCCGCGACGCTCATCACCAAGCCACCCGCCAGGAAGCTGATCGTGGCTATCCAGCCGAGGCGGTTCCCGGTCAGGTCCGATGGCCCGGTCCAGGCGCTGACCGCGATAGCTGCAAGCGGGATTCCGCAGCTGAGCAGCCAGGTGAGCATCAGCCGGGGGAGGACGTCGCGGCGGTCCTCGGGCAGGTCGGCGTCTACCAGGGCGAGTGCGTACAAGGGGCGGAAGTGGCCCTCGAGCAGCAGGTAGAGAAGTGTGCAGGTGACGATGCCTGCCATCAGGATCCCGACGGCGATCCGTGGCTCGTCACGGTTGACGACCCCGAACAGCAACGCCGCCAGCACCCACGACAGCAGCGCCGAGAGCGTCTCCAAGGTCGGAAGGCTGAACAGGAGCTTTCGCTGCCGAGCGGTTGGCGGCACGCCCTGTCCGACCCAGACGACAGCGCGACGCAGGACCAGGCCGTTGAGAGGCAGTGCGAGCAGCACCACCAGCGCCAGATAGGTTCCGAACACGACGAAGTTGACGTCCAGGCCCGCGATCTGGGGCTGTGACTCCACCGGCGCGACGAACTGAAGGTAGGTGGAGACACCGATCACGCCGAGGCCGTTGGCGATCAACTGGAGCCTGACCACTCCCCGAACCGTGGCCCTCGCATGTGCTTCGCCGCCGGTGGGTCTGGGAGCGGTTCGATCGGCCAGGGGGCGCCCAGGGTGGTCCGCGTCGGCAACTTCACCCATGGGTTCGAGTGTAGGGGGAGGTCCGCTGTGCTCAGTCAGCTGCGGTCGCCGGACCGTCAGCGGTGAGACCCGTCGGGCAGCCGACACCGGTTCCGCCGAGCCCGCAGTATCCGCCTGGGTTCTTGGCCAGGTACTGCTGGTGGTAGTCCTCGGCGTAGAAGAACTCGCCCAGCGGTTCGATCTCGGTGGTGATCGTGCCATGGCCGGCCGTGCTGAGCGCCCGCTGGTAGCGCTCGGCGCTCGCTCTGGCAGCGGTGAGCTGGTCGTCGCCAGAGGTGTAGATGCCGGAGCGGTATTGAGTCCCCACGTCGTTGCCCTGCCGGAAACCCTGGGTCGGGTCGTGCGACTCCCAGAACTTGCTCAACAGCTGCTCGTAGGTGATCACTGCGGGGTCGAACACCACGAGCACAGCCTCGGTGTGGCCTGTGTCACCGCTGCAGACCTCGTGGTAGGTCGGGTTGGGTGTGAACCCGCCGGTGTAGCCGACCGCTGTGCTGATCACGCCGGGCAGCTGCCAGAAGGCCCGCTCGGCGCCCCAGAAGCAACCCAACGCGAACACCGCTGTAGCGGAACCATCCGGCCACGGTCCCTTGAGGGGGGCTCCGTTTACGTGGTGTGCGTCCGGCACCGGCATCTGTTGCGATCGGCCCGGAAGGGCCTCGTCGGCGGTGACCATCCGTGGCGTTCGCCCGAAGAGCATGTACCAAGCGTATGACGGCTGGACGGGTGTGAACATGGTGATCCACCCAGTGACGGGTGATGCCGCGACGTGGACAATTGACCGATGCACGGTGCCGGCCCGACGGTGGGAGTCGATGAAGTAGCGGAGCTGCGCGCGCTACTGCGTCGTCGCGACACCGCTGCGCGCAAGATCGCCCTGGCTCTGCTTCGCTCGTGGTCGGTCCACGACATGGACGACACGGGGGCTCGGGCCGTTCTGGAAGCAGCCGGTGGGGCCTATCCGAGTGTCGACCGCTCGCCGGAGCACCCTGCCGAACTGCTGGCCCAGCTCCTATGGCAGTCGCCGGGCGCTGTGCAGGTAGCCGATGTCCTGCGCGTGTACGTGCTCGCCGGCGAACGTGCCCGCCGGGCGTTGATCCACCTCCTCGCACTGCGACGTGACCCCGGTGCGTTGGTCGGCCTCGAGTTCGTGTTCGGTCCGGACGGAGCCACCAAGGTTCTGCCTACGCCCACCACCCCGCTGCTCGACCCGCTCGAGGACCACCCCGACCGGGAGCGTGTCGTGGACCTGCTGGTGACGGTGCTCGCACGCGACGGGTGGAGCTGGCACGCGGCCGACCTGTTGGCTCGCCTCGAGGTCTCCACACCGAGCCTTCCCGAGGTCAGGACTCGGATAGTGCAGACCCTCTGCGCTGTGGCTGCGCCGCTGGTGGATACCTGCAACCGGGCGATGCTCGAACAGACCCCGAGCGACGTTGCCAGGGTCGAACGCCAGACTCTGGCTGCTCTGATGTGGCTCCTCGACGTGTTCAGCGAAGTGGAGACTCCGACGCTGCTGACGGTGATGCTCGGCTCCGCTGACCCGCGGGTCGCAGCGATGGCGGCACCTCGCCTGCACACACGCGGGGTGACGGTCGCTCCTGAGCGCATCATGCTGATCGCCCGCGACCCGGTCGCCCGCGTGGACCTCAACGACGCCTGGCCGACAGCGGAGTTCGACCCGGTTGCGCTGGCCGAGGGCGAGCTCGTCCGCTGGCTCGGTGATGTGACCGAACTGGGCAGGGCACCCGATGAGATCGAGTTCGTCGAGACCGTCGCGTGCCCCGGATCGCCCGGCGACGACCTGCACGTCTTCCGGTTCCGGATGCGGTCGCCGCACTGGTCGTCGGCTCGCGGGTGGATGATAGCCATGAGCGGTGCCCGCACCTACACCTGCTACGCGGCCGAGGACGAGGCGTCAGTAGGTGAACATGTCAGGGCGATGCTCAATGCGTTGGCACAATGGCCCGACAGCCGCGACGACGGAGCGGCCTGAGCCGGGAGTTCCGATGAGTCGAGTGGTGTTGGTCCACGGCGCGTTCAACGAGCTGTGGGGTCCACACGAGGTGATGGCGCGCTGGGTGCCAGCGTTGCGCGACGGGCTCTGGCACCACGGTGTGGACCTGCAAGTTGACGAAGTCGACTGTGCCTTCTACGGAGATCTGTTCCGGCTTGATCCCGACGCCGGCGACGTGGTCGACCCCACCGCCCTGGCCCAGCGCAGCGGAATGGTCGACGTGTTGAACTCGATCCCCGGCTCCGAACAGATGGCCACGCTCGCCCACGCGGTCGGCCAGGCCGCCAACGAGCGTCTGATGGACCAGATCGGGCGTTTCATGGCCGCCGGTGACGTGCGCAGCCGGGTGCGCGAACGAGTCGATCGGGTGCTGGGCGAGGATACGGAGCTGGTCATCGCGCATTCGCTGGGCACGCTGGTCAGCTACCTGGTGCTGGCGGACCGTCCTGAGCTGGCCCCGGCGTTGATCACCATGGGCTCACCGCTCGGGTCGCCGCTTGCGTTCGACCGCCTGACTCCCGCGCCGGTGGACGGGGTTGGTGTGTGGCCGGGATCCGTTCGGTCATGGACCAACATCGCCGCGGTCGGTGACCCGGCGTGCGGCGGCAGGGGGCTCTCGGGCCGGTTCGGTGAACGTGTGGTGGACCACATGGTCGACAACGGCCACCGTGCCCACGACCCCGAGCCGTACCTGAACGCGCCGGTCACGGGCCGTGCCGTGGCTGTCGCGCTGGGTCTGCTCTGACCCGCTGCCCACGCCCCCGCTGGCGCCGGTCGGAGCGCTGCTCAGGTCAGGTTGGTGTCCAGGAACTCCAGCATCGTGTCGGTGTAGCGCTCGAAGTCGATCGCGTGACCCTGGAACTCCTCGGGCCCGTCCTCGACGACGATCATCTGGAAGCGGTCGCCGATGCCGTGGCGCTGGTACTCGTTCTGGACCAGTAGCCCGTGGCCTTTCGGCGCGATCATGTCCTTGCCGCCGAAGATCGCCAGGATCGGCGCGGATGTCTCGTCGACGTGGACCTGAACCGACCCCTGCTGGAAGGCCGCGGTGCAGTTCTCCACGCACCCCGTGTAGTGCTGGATCGCCTCCGCCCATTCGGGGGTCGAACCCAGGAGGGTCAGATCGGCGACCGGGTTGAGTGCCACAGCGGCGATGACCGAGGACGGCACCGCCGCCAGCTCCGTCGGTAGATCGGGGTCCTCAAGGCCGGGTTCATCCGAGGTGACCGCCAGCATCGCCGCCAGGTTGCCGCCCGAGGAGTGCCCCATGGACGCGACGTTGTCGGGGTCCCAGTCCTGGTCGGCGGCGTTGGCTCTGACCCAGCGCACGACCCGCTTCGCATCATTCACAGCCGCAGGGAACTGGTTCTGACCCTCGGTCGTGGTCAAGCGATAGTTGGCCGAGACGATGTCCCAGCCGTCGTCGAGCGCAGCCTGCAGGTACTTCGAGATGCTGTCCTGCTTGTCCCCGCTGACGAACCCGCCGCCGTGGAAGTAGACGATCACGGGGTTCGGGCCGGGTTCCTCGGAGCGGTAGATGTCCAGCGTCTGGGATCCGCCGCAGTCCTCGTCGGAACCTTCGCAGCCCGTGTCCGGGCCGTACGCGATGTCAGCCTCGGGGGGTGTTGGCATGGTGTCGCTGTCGTCGAGCAGTCCGCATCCGGTGAGCATCTGCGCGCCCATGAGAACCGCCAGCGACGAAACGGCGGCTGCCCAGGCTCGGCCTCGGCGGATTCGGGTTGGTCGTTGGGGCCACGACACGGCTGCGAGCGTGGTCGGCACAACCGTGGCGCGCAAGTCACCCTGAGCCGCCTCACACCCTGGCGGGCGGCACACTGTCGGACTGTGACACCGGCGAAGCCCCCTTCCACCACTGCGAAAGCGTTCAAGGACAACATCGACACCGAACTGGTGAACCGGCTGGCGGTCGCGTTCTCGAGGGTTGACGGAGATCTCGATGTCGAGGGGTTCCGAGTCCGCGCCGTGCGCGGGCTGGAAGAGCTCGAGCTGAAGGCAAGGGTCGCACACGTGGCCGAAGCGCTGGTCACGCTCCTGCCCGCCGGTTTCGAGGCCGCCGCGGGGGTTGTGGGAGATCTGGTCCAAGGCGACGGTGAGGGAGCCCCGATCGGTGACCAGCTGATCGGCTGGGACATGTGGCCGGTCGTGGCCTGGGTGCCTCTGGTCGGGCGTGACCACCCGGCGACAGCTCTGGATCTGCTGCGGCGACTCACCTCGCGTGCGTCAGCTGAGTTCGCGATCCGGCCGTTCATCGACGACGACCCCCAAGCCGTGCGCGAGGTGCTGCGCGATTGGGTGGGGGACGAAGACGAGCACGTGCGACGGTTGGTGTCCGAAGGGACCCGCCCCAAGCTCCCCTGGGCACCGAAGCTCAGGATCAGCGAGAGCGACCCGGCCTATGCGGTCGAGTTGCTCGACGGCTTGGTCGATGACCCGTCCGACTACGTCCGGCGCAGCGTCGCCAACCATCTCAATGATCTGTGCCGAGTTGATCCCGACCTCGCGTTGCAGTTGGCGGAAAGCTGGGCCCGGATCGCGCGCGAATCAGAGTCCGTCGGCGACGACGCGAAGGCCGCCAGACTGCAGCGGGTAGTGGCCCATGGTCTGCGGACGCTGGTCAAGTCGGGCGAACCCGCCGCGATGGACATCGTCGGCTTCGACCCCGACCTGCCGGTCGACGCGGCGCTGCAGATGCACACGCCGGTGGTCCGCTTCGGTTCAGCCGCCGAGTGGACATTGGTCCTGCGGAACGAAACGACGGAGACCCAGCGTGTGTTGGTCGACTACGCGATCCGCCATGTGCGCGCGGACGGCAGCAGGGGGCGCAAGGTCTTCAAGTGGAAAGTGACGACTCTGCCGCCGGATGGGACGGTCGAGCTGTCCCGTCGCCATCCGATCGTCGCGATAACGACCCGTACCTACTACCCGGGCACTCACCCGGTCGAGGTACAGGTCAACGGGAGGGTCGTGGCCGGTGCCTCCTTCGAGCTGCGGATGTGAACTTGCATCCCGTAACTACTTCGGAGTGCAAATGGCAATGGGTCAAATGGCCTACTTGTCAACAAGCAGATCTGGGCGTATGAATGGAGTTCGGGTTCGGAACGAACCCTTGGCCGAACGGTCAGGACGTACAGAACAACGAAGACGGACAGGGCAGGGGGCGGCCATGTCAGACGACGAGCACGTGTTGTCACTTTGGATCGGCGAGGCGCCGGCGGGTCAGGCCGCGGTGCAGCTCGTCGCGATGGGGGACGACGGTCACCGAGTGGTGGAACGACTCCACGGCGAGTGCGCCAAGATGCGCGCCTTGGTGGACGAGCTGACCGTGCGACATGACCTCGTTCCCATCTGGGACGACCACGAGCTGCTCGCCGACGGGTCGCACCGTCCGCCGGCGCCCTTCTACACGACACGCGAGCTGGCACCGCCGACCCATCTGGTCTGCGCCTCCTGAGCACGGCGGGCGACCCAGCCCGGACACAGTCGGCGCCTGACCGTGGCGCCGGTCGGCCATGCTTGTGGCATGGATACGGCGAGCACTCCTGAGCTCAGAGTGCGTCATCGGCCTGTGCAGGCCCGAGGACGTGAGCGCTTCGAGCTGATTCTGCGCGCCGGGCGCGAGCAGCTCGCAGCGGTCGGGGTCGACGGTTTCACCTTCGAGGGCGTAGCAGCAGCTGCCGGCATCCCAATCGGGTCCGTCTACCAGTTCTTCCCGAACAAGCACGCCCTCATCTGCGAGCTGTCATCGCGTGACACCGACGCGCTGGCCGCCGAGCTGGGCCGGGCCGCCGAGCAGTTCCCCAGCGAGGACTGGCAGGCCGACGTCGACCGGCTGATCGACCACCTCGCGAAGCTCTGGCGCAGCGAGCCCGGACGTCGCCACGTGTGGCTGGCGATGCAATCGACCGGGCTGACCCGTTCGCTGGCGGCGGAGCAGACGGCGCGGGTCACCGACCAGGTCATGCCGCTCGTGTCCTGGTTGCTGCCGGCCGGGTCGACTCGGCGTGCCAGGACGGTCGCCGAGGTGGTCGTGCAGATGTGCTACTCGCTCCTGCACTTCTCGGTACACGACGATCGGCCGCACCCGGCGACCGTGCGCGAGCTCAAGCGTGCGCTGCGGTCCTATCTGAGAGCAGTGGCGTTGGACGGCTCGGGCTGAGTGGACTTGCCACCAGCGCGCTGACGACGCGACGGACCTCACTCGGGTCGACAACCATGTCGACTGAACCGACCGACAGTGCGCGGTCGACGTCGTGCATCTGGTCGAAGCGCTTGGCGACAGTGCGGACGGCATCATCACGCTCGACCCCTGTCGTCGACATCTCGTCGCGTACTTCGCGCCCGAGGACCACCTCGGCAGCGGAGGACCCACCGATGACCGACACCCGGGTGCCGCCAAGGGCGACGATCTTCAGCTCCGGGTTGAGTCGGCGGTTCAGAACCACGTAGGCCCCGCCGTGGAAGCGGCCGATGACCACGACGACCAGCGGACCGCGGAAGTTGACCACCGCGCGGGCCAGCTCTGCGCCGTGTTCGAGCTGCAGGTCCTCGAGCGAGCTCCGACTGCCGTCGAACCCGGAGAGGTTGGCCAGCACGACCGCCGGGCGTCGACCGCTGGCGCGCTGAAGTGCGCGGGCGACCTTGCGGGCCGCCATGGGATACAGAGTGCCGGGCGCTTCCCAGTCGTGCCCCGACCCACGAGGAGCGGACTCGATGCCGATCATCGACACCGCCCAGCCGTCTACGCAGGTGTCCCACACGACAGCTCCGCTGGCGCCTTCCATCTCGGTCCAGCGTTCGATTCTCGGTGCGTCGACATCGGCCAGCGCCGCCATGATCGGGCGAACGGCGAACGGTCGGCTCCTGGTCGGGTGGGTTTCCACGGAGAGGATCTCGCCGACGGTTCCCCAGCCGTGTTCGGCCGGGCCGTCGTAGCAGCGTCGGGCGATGTCACGGTTCACGTCGTCGATGGTCGCCCGTCGGCGGCGCGGCAGAGTCGGGCCGTGGGCGCACAGCGAGTGGTGATCGAGCACCAGGTCGATCGCCTCGTCCAGGTCGCCGACGACGTGGTGGGCCTGGCCGTTCGCTGCCATGACACCGACTCCACCCAGGTCGTGGTCGGACGGCTGCGACACACCTCCGGCTCTGGCAAGGGATCTGCTGCCGGTGAGAACCATCGAGGTTCCCTCGACCATCACCAGGGTGCCGGCGCAGTGCATGAGCATCGTGGCTTCGGCGTTCCAGTAGCTCTGCGCGCCCACGTTGACCCCGGCGACGACGATGACGACCTCGCGTCCATCCTGAGTGAACTCGACCAGACGACGCACGACCGCGGCACACCAGTCCATGTTCTCGGTGCCCGACTCCATCGAGATGCGCGCGCCGCTCGACACTGTCACCCATTCGAGCGGTAGTTGTTCGGCCTCGGCCAGGTCGATAGCCGCCAGGATGCGTCGACATTCCGGCTCGGCAACCGCGCCGAGCTGCTGGGTGGCGTCGCCGCAGAGCCATACGCGGCGCACCGGCGCGTCGTGACCGTCGAGACGGTGCGACATCACACCGACGGTCAAGCCGCAGCCCTGGGTACGACCGTCGGTCGCTGCCGACGAAGTCTCCGCGTGCGGGTCATCCACCCGGCCCGCGGTGGCGCCGGCAACCGGCACGAGCCGTGACGGCACGGCGGGGTCGAGGTCCATCGGCTCGAACCAACCCGACGGGCCGGCGTTCAGGTAGCGGGCTACGACATCGCTCGGCGCGGGTGGGCGGGGAGTGTCTCGTTCGACCAGACGGACGAGCAGCTCGCCCGGCGCCAGAACCGCGCCGACCGGGGCGATCCAACCGACCCGGCCCGCGGACGCCGCGAGCACGGGGAACTCGAACTTCATCGACTCGACTGTTGCCACCTGGTCCCCGGACTGAACGATGTCACCCGCGGAGACGCAGTGCTGAACCACCAGCCCGGGTGTGTCGGCGAGCTGCTCGAGGACGCTCATCGCCCCTGCCCCGAGTCATGGGACGAGCAGCTGTGCCAGTGATCCGCCGAGGACAGAACAACGACAGCGGCAGCGACCGGGCCATCGTGGGTTATCGACAGGTGAACGTCGAGGGACCCGAGTGATTCGACCACCGCGGTCGCGGTCGATCCCGACGGTCGCAGGAACGGTCGGCCCCAAGGGTCGTTGAGCACCTCGACGTCCGTCCAGCGCATCGTCGACACCGCCGGAGCTCGGCCGACCCGGGCGGAGGACCAAGCTTTGAGAAAGGCCTCCTTGGCGGCGAATCTCCCGGCGAGCCGCCTGGAACGGGCCACCGCGTCGCCGGGGCGGTCGGAGGCGACCCGAGCAGCTTCGTCGAGCTCTGCGTGGGTGAAGGTCTCGGACTCGAACGCCGAGCCGGTGACGCCGAGCTGATCGGAGAACGAGTCGATGTCCACGATGTCGAGTCCGACCCCGAGCACCGTCATGTCCGGACCCGTCGCTCGAACGCCGGCGCACCGCCGAACAGCTCCCAGCGTCGCAGTCGATCTCGCTCGCGGCGACGTCGCTCGGCGCGGGACCGGTATGAGGCGAGCGATGCATCGCCCAGCTCTGAGCGCACCGCGGCTTCGAACACTCCGGGGTGAGCGAGTGCCCCAACTACGGACACGTGCCCGAACCCGAGGCTCGTGAACAGAGCCGCCGTCGGCGCGGCGCGCAGGCGCAGAGGCCTGTCGTCGACCACGAGGTGTGATCCCGGCTGGACCAGCGGGTCGACCGAGTCCAAGTTGGGGTTGCCGGCCACGACGGCGTCGTCGAACAGGTCGCACAACCCAGCCATCTGCCAAAGCGCCGAGCCTCCCTTGGCGTGCCCGGTCACAGCCTTCTGCGACACGACACGCAGCGGGTTGCCCGCGGAGCGGCCGAGTGTCTCCTGGATCTGCTCGTGGATCTCGGCCTCGTTGGGGTCGTTGGCCCTTGTCGACGTGTCGTGCTTGGACACGACGGAGATGTCATCCGCGCACAGCCCGTGCGCGGCCAGCGCCGATGCCAGCGGCGACGCATCTCCCCCTCGGACCGCTGCCAGCGCGCCCTTGCCCGGTGCGGGGATCGAGGTCTGCAGCCCGTCACCGTGACTCGATGCGTGTACCACCACGGCGCGCACCGGCAGGCCGAGCTCCGCCGCGACCGATGCCCGGCACACCACGAAGCTGCCGCCGCCCTGGCTCTCGATGAATCCGGCGCGGGAGCGATCTCCGGGTCGCGACATCTCTGCGGGATCGAAACCGGCTGCGCTGAGCGCAGCGTCGTCAGCGGTCGCGGCCATCTCGGCGAACCCGATGATGCCTTCGTCGCCCAGGTCGTCGAACCCGCCTCCGACGACCACGTCGGCTTTGCCGGCACGGACCAGGTCGAGCGCCAGCTCGAGCGACACCGCCGCGGTGGCGCACGCCGCGACCGGGTGGATCATTGCCCCGGTGCTGCCGACGAACGATTGCACTGCGTGTGCGGGCGGGACGTTCCCGAGCGCCTCCTGCAACACGTCATTGGCGTGCGCAGTGGCGAACCGCGGAGCCAGATGCAGGGTGCGGATGCTGTCCATCCCGCCCATGCCGGTGCCCTGGGTGCACGCCACCCTTGACGGGTCGACGTGGTCGACGAGCTCCTCGGGAGAGGTTGCAGCGTCGCGGAACGCCTGGGCGGTGGTCGCCAGATTCCAGGCGGCGATCGGGTCGACCGCTCCGGCCAGCTCGGCCGGTACCCCGAACGATGTCGGTTGCATGCCGTCGGGTATCGCTGCGGTGACCGAGCGGGGAAGCGGCGTGCTCACCGGAGCGTTCAGGGCAGTGCCCGCGGGCAGCGTCACGGTCCACGCATCGTCGCTGCGAGCCACAGTGGCCCCGGGAGTCGTGGCGGCAAGACGTTCTGCGTCCGCGGAGCTTGCCAGCGCCAGGACGACGGGACGCTCGATGAACACGCGCAGCTGAGCATCGAGATGCCGGTCTTCGTTGCGGCGGATGCCGCAGCGTGCCGTGACCTCCGCGCGGTATCGCTCGACCAGGTCGGACTCGTCGACCTCTTCGCCGGTAGCCGCGTCGACCCACGCCCCGCTGCTACCGCTGACGGACCACTCGACGAGTCCGCAGCGAGCTGCCAGCTCGACGATCGTCGTGGCCGGGAGTTCGTGGTGACGCTCGGCGTCGGCTCTGGTGGCGGAGGTGCCCCACGGCCCGATCTCGGCCACACCGCAGATGACCACCATGTCCTCGAGAGCGATCGTCGGGTCCGGACGGCCGTGCTCGCTGGTTGCGTCGTGCTCCTGGCGGCGTCGGCGGGGGAGAGCGAGCGCTTCCACCGAACCAAGTGCGCTGTCGTCGGCACCCGGCTCCTCTCCGAGCAGGTTCGCAGCCTCGCGCACGACCGCGGCGAACGACTCGGCGTCGACGTCGCCCAGGCCCCCGGTCAGGTCGACTCGTTGCTCACCCGGCACGTCCACCGGGGTGCACAGCTCGGCGATCCGGCGGCCGACGGTCTCTGCGTCGTGGGTGCGTATGCCGAGCTGCTCCTCGACGGTCGCCGCGACGCGGTCGTGTGCACCCATCAGACCGGTGCCGCGAACCCAGCCGATTTCAACCCCGACGGTGTGGCACCACCTGCCCCATCGTGAGTGCTCCGCCTGGCGACGTGCGGCCAGTACCTCGAGCCCTGCCTTGGCATGGCCGTATGCACCGTCACCGCCGAACAGTCCATGGTTGGGTGACATCGGCAGCACCGCTGTGAGCACACCCTCGTGGGCGCCGACGAGCTCGGCGCAACGGGCGACGAGCCGTTCGACGCCCAGCAGCATCACTCGCAGTTCGATCTCCTGTCGGGGCCCCGCGTCGGCTGCGTCGCCGAGCACGGACGGCGCGGCGAACGGCACGACCACCTGCGGCAGACCCGGATGCGTGGCGCTCGGCCCTCCGGCCCGCAGCCAGTCGAGCACCGCGTCGATGTCGCGGAACGAAGCCAGGTTGGCAGGCACGACGAACAGCCGGGCGCCGGGTCCGGCGTGAGTGCGTTCGAGTTCCCGCCAGCTGCGGCGCCGCGCGGCATCGAGAGAGCTGGTGAGGGCGATCACGTCGGCCCCGCCGGCGAGCAGTTCGGCCACGACGGCCTCGCCGATCGAACCCGGCGACGCACCCGAGATGAGCACGGTCCGTGATCTCGTGGCGTCCGTCTGATCCACCGAGGCTGTTCGGCCGGCAGCGCCTGTGTCGTCGGCGCCGCCCGCGGAGATCCGGGCCAGCTGGTCGGGCAGGTCGTGTGGCCAACGTCCGGCAGGGTCTGTCTCGACCCGCTCCAGGTACCACCTGACGGTCGCGTCAAACCGTTCGTCGGTGCCGCTGAACCGGCTCAGCCTGGTGACCAGGCGATCAGCGTCCGTTCCTGCGGGCGGGTCGTTGGCCAGTCGATCGAGGTCCGCTCGCGCCCACGCCAGCGACGACGCGAACAGCTGGATCCGATCGGGGTCGAACACGGACCGGACTGCGTCTGCGCGCTCTGCGCCGTGTTCGGCGTCGAGTTCGCCGAGCCGACCAGCCGATGTCGCGGTACCGGCGGCGGCCCCGTCAGCGGCGACCTCGTCTGTTGTTGCAGAGTCGGTCCGAGAGTCCAGCGCCACGCCCGTGGCTGCGGACAGGGCAGCGCGAGCTGCCGCTGTCGCCTCGTCGAATGCGGTGGCGATCCCGGTGACGACCTCGTTCAGGGCTGCGCCATCGACGCCGGTGGCGACGTTCGCGGTCGGCTTGCTCAGTGTCAGACCGAGACGGGTCGCCGCGGCTGCGAGAGCTTCGTCGACGAGGGTGTCGGCATCGTCGGTGTCGATGCTGCGCAGAGAGCCGCCGCGACGACTCGACCCGTCGCGCGTAGCGAGCGCGATCTCCAGACGGCACCGCTGGACCCAACCGTCGCCGAGACCCCAAACCGAACGGACCCGGTCCGCGACCCGTGACGGGGTCGAGCCACAACGTCCGACAGCCGTGGCGACCCCGCTGTCGATCATGGCTGCGAGCACCGGTCCTGGATGGCGGTGGCCACGAACGTGGTCACCCAGACGGTCGAGCAGCTCGGACAGAGCGAGCTCGTGTGCGCCGTCGACCGCGCCGATGCCCAGTTCCTTGCCCAGGTCCATCAGCACCTGGTTGCGCCGCGACGATGCTCCGTCGACGAGCTGGTCGATCGAGTCGTCACCGAGCTGGTCGATGGCAACTCCTGAGCTGAGCGCCAACAATGCCGGCACCGCGTCTCGCAGACCCACCGGAGCGTCCGCGACAGCGGCTTCCGTCACGGCGGGTCCCACATCGGCCGGCACGGCAGGGCCGGGAGCGTCGCCGTCCCAGTCGCCGTCCCAGTCCTCATCTTCGGAAACGTCTGCGGCCTCGACCGGCTCGGGGTCAGCGGTGTGTTCCAGAACCTCGGTCTCGTCGAGCTCGACGTTGAGGACCCCGACCTCCAGGTCGTCGGCGGCGACAGCGGCTTTGGTCAGTCCGGTGAGCGTCGGTGCGGAACCCACACCGACCTCGATGACCCGCTCCACGCCCAGTCCCCCGTTCGAGGTCGGTGCCAGGAGCAGGTCGGTGGTCTCGATCCAACGGACCGGTGACGCGAACTGCCAGGCCAACAACTCGACGAGCAGCTGGCGGGCGAGCCGGGCGGGTCTGGCGCTGATGTCGTCCCACTCGGCGAGCAGCTCCGTGCAGGCCCGACCGCCGCAGGTCACCGACACGCCTTCGACGAAGTCGCGCTCGAGTGAGAACGGCAGCGGGTGCAGGTTCGGCACGTACCGTCCGATGAGCCGGGCGGGGTCGATCTCCTGTGGCAGCGCCCGGTCCAGGTGGGAGCGGAACTCGGCTACGCCGGCAGCGAGCGCACGCGAGTGGAACGGCACGTCGATGCCGGGCACCTCCAGGTACGGCGCCCGCCCCGGTGTGCTGCCGTCGCCGAGCCGGTCGCGCAGTTCGGCGAGTGCCGTGGTCGTCCCAGCCACCGCATACTGGCGGCCGCGGAGGTTGTGGTTCACGACCTCGCACAGCTCGCCGGTGTCGGTGGCGACCTGCTCGACCAGCCCACAGGCCGCAGCCTCGTCCAGGCCGGCCAGGTGCGGACGGACGACGGCGAGCCGGTAGCCGGATGCGCCTTCGCTGTCGCGCGGGACCAGGTCGTGCATCGCCGACCCGCGGGCCCAGACGACACCGAGCACCGCTTCGAGTGGCAGCACGTCGCCCATGGCGGCGAGGGCGTTGTACTCGCCGACCGAGTGCCCGGCCAGCACGGCGTCCTCGACGAAGGTTCCCGCCTGGCGAAGCTCCGCGACCTGTGCCGCAGCGAGAGTCGCCATGGCCACCTGGGTGAACTGCGTCAGATGCAGCACTCCTTCGGGATGGCGGTGCAGGACTGGCTGCGAGTCGTACGAGCCCGGCGTGCCGGCGACGCGGACGCGGAGCTCGGTCGGGTTCTCGTCGACGACCTCCTTGAGCGAGAAGCCGAGTTGCTCCCTGCAGTAGCGCTCGGCGCGGTCCCAGATGGCCGCGGCCGCCGCGCAGCGGTCACGGGTGGCACGTCCCATGCCGCGGTGCTGGATCCCCTGACCGGGGAAGACGTAAGCGGTCCGCGGCATCGTCGTCAGTGCCTCGCCGACAGCCACGGTCCTTCCGTCCGAGGTGACCTCTACCGCGAGCACCCTGCGGCCGGTGTCGACAGCTACCCGGTGCGCGGTGACAGTGACCTGGGCGCCGGGCTCCACGACGTCGACGAAGCGGAGATCCCAGTCGACGAGGCGGTCCGCGTCGCCGTCGAGAGCCTCTGCAACTACGGCCTGCTGAGCTGTGGCGCTGGTCCACATGCCGTGCACGATCCGGCCGGAGAGCCCTGCCAGACGGGCGACGAGGTTGCTGCGGTGCAGCGGGTTGGCGTCACCGGTGAGCACCGCGAACGCGTCGCTGCGCTGCGGGGCGCGGACATCGGTGCGACAGACCTGCAGTCGGGCGGTAGGCACGCGACTCGACCCCGGATTCTGCACCGCCGATGTCGCCGGGACATCAGGGACGTCGGGGCCATCCAGACCGATCGACGGTTCATCGGGGGCGCGCCGAACCAGGAACTCGTCGTCGAACGCGACCGTTCCGGCCTTGGCCCAGGTGAACAGCCGGCGACCGGCGGGTTCGAGGTGTTCGCCTGCGACGCAGCTTCGGGATTCGTCGCCTGCCTCGACCCTGCGGGCGCGGTGTCTGGCATGGACGAGCCTGATGAGTCCGCTGGAGGCGCCGGTCTCCGCAAGCGACTCGAACACCGCTGGCCAGGCCAGACGCATCGCCGAGTCCAACACGTCACCCAGCGCCGATGGTCCGCCGAGCGCCCTTTGCGCCGCGGTCGTGATCATCGTCATCACCCCGACCTGAGCACGTTCGAATGAGGCGGCGTCGATCTCGGCGACCGGCACCCCGGCGCGCTCGCTGATCTCCACGTCGAAGGCCAGGGATCCGTCACCAGTCAGCCCGTCGAGAGCGGGCCAGCGCAGCTCGACCCCGACGGTCCCCTCCGGTGAGCAGGGGCCGGTGACGACGAGTTGTTCATCGCCCAGGTCCACGGAAGCGACAACCCTGGACCCGTCGTCGTCGATCGACCAGGTTCCGCCGTCGGCCATTCGGGTCAGCGGCGACGGCACGTGGACCCCGCCACTCAGGACCGTAGGCAGGGCCAGGAGGCGGCGGGTGGCATCGAGCGGAGGCTCGGTCATCGCCGCGGTCGTGTCGGCCGAGCCACAGAGCGCGTGGTTCCCGAAACGGTCGAGGAGCTCGGCGACCGGCTCACCCGCCCGGCTGATGCCTGCCACCGCTACGGGGCCCGGGATGACCAGCACCTCGTCGGCGTCCCAGAGGTCCGAGTGAGCCTGCCAGAGCGAGTCGGCCAGGTAGCGGCGCCGGACCTCGGAGTCGATGCACACGACGAACGGCACGGGCTTGCCGGGACGATCACACAGCCGCACGAGGTGAGCCACATCAGTCGGCTCCATCTCGGCGACCGCTGCCAGCGGGTATGTGTCGACGAACTGTTCGACGATCTTGTCGGGGTCATCGAGCTGGTCGGGGTCGTCGGCCGGGTCGGCGAACAGCGAAGGGAACGACCCGTGGTCGACGGGGCAGCAACGAGCCTCGAAGCGGCGCAGCAGGTCGAGGAACAGGCGACGGTGGCTGGGGTCGAGCCAGCGGCCGTCCTCGTAGCGGCCGTGGCGACCGAGAGCGCAGAGCTCGACGAAACGCTCGAGCGCCTGGGCGTAGGTCATGGTGGCCAGGTCGCCGAACCACGGCTTGGCCGTCCCTGCGAGTGCGTCTGCGATCTCGTCGTGCCGCGCGGCGACCTTGATTCCGTCACCGGCGACTTCCTCGAGCAGCGCTGCGACTCGACTCGCGTGGTTGTCCAGGTAGTGGATGTCGGCACCGAGGGACGAGCGACCGGAGGTGACCCCTCCCTGCACGGCCCCGGGTCGCACCTCGCGGTCTGTGCCAGCGGCTGCCACCAGGGCGGCCATGACCGAATCCGACGCTGTCGACTCGGCGGTGGCCATGGCGGCTGTACCCACGAGCACTCCGTCGACGGGCATGGCCGTGTGGGAGTGGGACAACGCCCAGCTACCGTCGAGCAGCTCGGCTGACCGCTCCGGCGAGTCGACACCTCCGCCGACGAGCAGAGCGACGTTCGGTCGGGCGCGGATGTCGTGGTAGGTGGCGACGAGCACCTGCTCCAGGTCGGACCACGCGTGATGACCACCGGCCAGGCCGCCTTCCAGGTGCAGCCAGACGCGGTGCGGGGTTGCGTCGGCGATGGCGAGAACCTTGCGGACACCGTTTTCGTCGCCCGGTTTGAACGCGTTGAGCCAGATGCCCGCTTCGTTCAGTTCCTCCAGCAACTCGACCGCCTCGTCGAGCTCGGGGATGCCTGCAGAGACGGTCACCCCGCAGATCGGTGCGCCCGCAGCCCGCGCTCGTTGCACCAGACGGTCGCGTCCCAGATGCAGGTTCCACAGGTAGGGATCCAGGAAGAGAGCGTTGAAGGTGACCTCGTGACCGCGGTGGAGTCGCTCCGTCAGTTCCTCGAGCCGTTCCGTGAGGATCGCGGCGCTCACCTGACCGCCGCCGGCCAGCTCGGCGACGTGACCGGCGTTCGCTGCGGCGGCGACGATCACTGTGTCGACGGTCGTAGGTGTCATCCCCGCCAGGACCGCGGGGGAGCGGCCTGTCCAGCGGGTGTGGCGCGTCGAGACCCGCAGCCGACCGTCCAGGTCGGCACTCATCTGCGGCGCGAAGTCGCGGTAGTCACACGGTGTGTCGGGGCGCTCGTCGGCTAGCGACAGCGACCTGATCCCGTCGCGGTCTCCGAGTGCGAGTACGTGGGTGCCTCGTCCTCGCAGCGCACGATCTGTCATGCGTGCTGTTGTCGTGGAGGGTCCGGGGTCGATGAACACAGGTGCCTGGCCGGCCGTCGCGTCGGTGATCGTCGCGAGCGTGTCGGCCCAACGGACCGGCCGGCTGCTGAGGGAAGCGACCAGCTGATCGGTCAGGTCCCCTCCCTGTAGCGACGTGCCGTCGGCAGGGTCGACGAGCGGGACCAGCAGATCGCCTTCCATGCTGATACCGGCCCGGTGGAGGCGGGCGGTGACCGCTGCGGTCACATCGGTGAGGTCCTCGTGGTGGAAGGCGGCCGGAGAGCCGATCGCCTCGGTCCGTACACCATCGAGCTCGGTCATTCGACGTCGAAGGGATGCGAGATCGGCGGGCGCCCCGCTGAGCACGAACCTGTCCCAAGAGTTCTGCAGAGCGATCGCCGGTGTGGCACCGGAGCTCTCCAGCAAGGTGGCGAGCGCGGGCTCGCTGAGTCCTGCCACCGCCAGCATCGGAGCCGTGCTCGGATCGGGACCGTCGAGTCGGTAAGCGGACACCGACCAGCGGTGGGCGATCGCCTCATCGCCGATCATCGCCAGGACGAGCATGACGTCGACGGCCGCGTCGACCGGGACCATGGATCCGTGTCGGGCGACAGCCCAGGCGCTGGCCAGACCGGCACTATGGCCTGTGACGATGCCGAATCCGCCGGCGCCCGGCGTGGAGCCCGCTGTGTCCAGCCCAACGGAGGTGAGCGAGCGGACAGCAGCCAGCTGCGCCAGCGCGGTTCCGGCCAAACACGCCGCTTCCGATGTGCTCCAGCTGTCATCGCTCCGGCTGCGCTCTGTCTGGTCGCTGGCCGACTGATCGCCGGTGACCTTCTCTTCGCTGTCATCCCGGTCGATGCGGGTTGCCTGCAACCACAGGGTGGGTGGGCGGTCGAGAAGGGCCAGGCTGGGAACGAGGGCCGGGTTCCGGTCCAGTCGGCGTTCCAGTTCGACCAGTACGTCGCCGACCCAGCGCCGGGAGTCCCGGTTGGAGCCGAGCGTCGACCGCAGGCCCGTCAGCCAAGTCGGGTCCTGTCCTGACAGGGTCAGAACTGCCCGCAGCGATCCGTCCGCAACCTCGGACCCGAGTGAACCGGTCTCCAAGAACATGATGACTCCCTCATGAAATGTCGTCCTGCGTCTGACCGCGGTCGAGCGGTCTGCGTTACGCAAAACATGAGGAAGTCATCGCAAAATTTTGATGATGGAACCCGAACGGTGCTCAGCCGGTTCATGTAAACAGGCGGAATACTGACTTGTCCGGAGGCCGATGGGCCAACTAACGTGATCAGCACGCCGCGGGGTGGAGCAGTTCGGTAGCTCGTCGGGCTCATAACCCGAAGGTCGCAGGTTCAAATCCTGCCCCCGCCACCAACGAAAACACCAGTACAGAGGCCCTTTTCCGAGAGATCGGAGAGGGCCTCTCTGGCGTTTCGGGGGCCGATTTCTACACCGATTTCTACACTCGGGGTTGGGATGCGCTGGGACGGACCGGTCCGAGACGCCACGCGGCGGTAGGACCGCCCGGTCGCGTCCGACGGCTCCGGAGGTGCTGGAAGCGTGCCGCGGGCAGGCTCGAACGGTCGATCCTCGACGTTCGGGTTTTGCCTCGGTATGGTGGATCCCAGCAGCGCCGGACCCCGTCAGATGCCTCGGGGACGGCCCTCGATCCGCTGCGTGGCGTCTCTTTCGTCGGAATCGACTCGAAAGGGACCGCACCATGCGCGGAGGAATCCAAAAGAAGGGCAACAACTACTACGCCGTCGTCTACGACGGCATCGATCCAGGGACCGGCAAGAAGCGTCGGACCTGGATACCAGCGGGGACGCGGCGCAGCGACGCCGAGAAAGTCCTCAACGCGGAGATCAAGCGTCGCCACGATGGCGAACCGATCCCGACCGAGAAGCTCACACTCGGCCAGTACCTGACGGAGCGGTGGCTGCCGATCCAGAAGTCGCGGGTGCGACCCAGCACCTACGACGCCTACCGGCGGAGCATCGACCTTCATGTCGTGCCAGCGCTCGGGCGTCGGCCGCTCGACAAGCTGACCGGTGACGACCTCGACCTGTTCTACGCCACCCTGCTGACCGAGGGCCGCAAGAAGCCGACCAGCAAGAAGTCGAAGGCACCGATCGGCCGCCGGGCGAGGGGCAGCGACGGTGACAACGAGGACAACAAGCCGGTGGGACTGGCGCCGAAGACGGTGCGCAACATCCACCTGATGCTCAACAAGGCGATGAACGACGCCCAGCGCAAGGGCATCGTCGTCCGCAACGTCGTCGCGCTGGCCGATGCGCCGACGCTGAAGAACCGCCAGGA
Organism: uncultured Microthrixaceae bacterium; assembly: GCA_964450685.1. Lineage (GTDB taxonomy): Bacteria > Actinomycetota > Acidimicrobiia > Acidimicrobiales > Microtrichaceae > JBAOHV01. The sequence continues at coordinate 3,911 of CAYVDN010000021.1, read as the reverse complement.
GGGCAACATCAAGGCCTGGGACGTCGACCAGCTCCGGACCTTCCTCGACGCCGTGAGGGACCACCGGCTCCACCCGGCGTTCCACCTGTCCTCGCACACCGGGATGCGGCGCGGCGAGGTCCTCGGGCTGCGGTGGTGCGACCTCGACCTCGAGGCCAAGCGGCTCTCAGTGCGCCAGGCCCTTGTGTCGATCGCCTACGATGTCGAGATCTCCGACGTGAAGACCGGGACCGGGCGTCGCACCATCGACCTCGACCCGGTGACCGTCGACGTGCTCAAGGCATGGCGCATCCAGCGGGCGGAGGAGAAGGGCGGCATCGAGCCGAGGGGCGACGAACTCGTCTTCGTCAAGCCTGACGGCTCGTGGATCCACCCGCAGTCGTTCAGCCAGGTGCTCGACCGCAAGGTCGCCAAGCTCGATGTGCCCACTATCTCGCTCCACGACCTCCGCCACACCCACGCCACCCTGCTCCTCAAGGCTGGCGTGCACGTGAAGGTCGTGAGCGAGCGCCTCGGTCACGCCAACGTCGCATTCACCATGAGCGTGTACCAGCACGTCCTGCCGGGGATGCAGGCCGAGGCTGCGTCCACCTTCGCCAAGCTGATCGGCCACGGTGCCATCGACTGGAACGACTTCGTCCCAGGACCCGACGAAGCCTCCTCCGAGGCCGACGGGGGGCCACGATGAGCACCGTCGCAGGCAACGTGAACGGGCGGACACCCACTCCGGTCGGTACGGCAGAGGGGGCGGCTGAGGCGCTCCGCACCCTCAACCACCTCACCCTCGCAGCACCTTCGCCAGGTGTACCGGGCTGGGAGGACGTCGGCGACATCTACCGAGTGCTCGGCGAGCTTCGCGCCCTCACCGATCGGCTGCCGCAAACCTTCGATCAACTCGCTGCGGGCCTCCAGCAGCTCGGTGATCGCGCCGACTGGCACACCGATGACGGCACCAACGAGCACCCTGATGCGGTGGTTGCCGATGCCGTCGAAGGGCTCCATGTGGCCGGGTGCATCGCCGATGACATCGGCCGCAGCATCCAACGGGCCCACTGTTCGGTCGCCCACCTGTACCAGTAGCGCTCGCGAGAAGGGGCCTGGCGTCCTTGGCGTCAGGCCCCTTTCCGCGATGGGACTGTGCTCGTCGGTGTCCGGGCTCGTCCGGGCAATCGGGCTCCAGCAGCGAGTCACGCGCGGGGTCTCGTGCGTGACTCGCACGAATCAGGGGAATGTGAGTGTGCTTACCCCGCGTCAACCGCGCCGCAGTGCTTGGATGGCAGTGACGGCAGGCTTGACCATCGCTCGTACGGTGCGGCCGTCAGCAAACTCGCCGAGGGCGGTCATGTCCCAATCGGAGCCCGAGCGGTGAAGGACTGCCATCAGCACGCCAGTCCGAGGTTCGGACTGGGACAGCGAATAGCGAACGAGCTCAGAGCCGGTGTTTGAATCCACGAGGCGGCAGTAGGCGTTGGCGACCTCGGTGAACTTCTGCTTGCCGAAGCTGTTGACCGTGAACACCAGCCACTCGACATTGCGGGGAACTGCCTCCAGGTCAACGTAGATGATCTCATCGTCACCATCGCCCTGGCCGGTCAGGTTGTCACCACTGTGACGGACGGCGCCTCCGGCGGCGGTCGTCGACATGAACCAGCATGTATCGACCTTCTTCAATCCGGCATCGAGCAGAACGCAGGACGCGTCGAGGTCGATGTTGCGGCCCTGGCGGGCAGGGTCCCAGCCAAGGCCGACCTGGACCTTTCGCAGGGCAGGTCCAGAGTCCTTCACGAGCGACACCGTTTGGCGCTTCGCGAGCGACACGGTCGACTTCTGCAACGTCAGCTTTGTGAGGTTCGGGGCGCTGCCCGGACCAGTTGGCTGCGGGGCTGGCGTCGCGCTGGGCGGTGCCGGGGGTGGTGCTTGGTCGGGCTCGTCGTCGGCAATGTCGACGCCATACGTGATGGCGATGCCAGCAAGGCCAGAGTTGAATCCCTGCCCGATCGCTCGCAGCTTCCAGGCCCCGTTGCGCCGATACACCTCGGCACAGAGCAAGGCCGTCTCGTTGGCAAGCCCATCGGGGTGGAACTCCGCCAGCACCGCGCCCGATGTGGCGTCGCGTGCCACGACGGTGAAAGCGGGCACCATCGAGAATGTCTTCGGACCGCTGCCGTCCAGGCTGGCAGTAATAACGACCTTCGCGACGTCGACGGGCACCGCCGGAAGATCGAACTCGACGCCGTCCGGCTGCCCGCCGCTCGCCGCGCGGTGACGCACACCTGGACCGCTCGGGGCACCGTAGAAGACGAAGTCGTCGTCGGAGCGGACCTTCCCGCTCTCGGCACACAGGAGAGCCGACACGTCGAGTGGCGCTCCCCCCGACACCTCGATGATGAACCGCGTCGCGTTCAGCGCGCAGTTGGCGCCCTTCGTCAGTTGCACGAAACCTCACCTCCCAATCACGACGGGAGGCTCGGTGAAACCCCGCCACACAGACGTGTTCTAGTGCCGCGTCAGGCAACGTTCGCGCGGTTGACGAGGTCTCGTAGTGCCTTGTCGTGAGCGTTGCGGTTCCGCCAGCGGATGTAGCGGCGGATCATCGAGGCCTGCTCGGCGTGGCTGTCGTGGTCGGTGCCATCGAGGGCGAAGTAGCGCAGCGCGGTGAACTGGGCCTCGATCCGGTTCAGCCAGCTTGAGTAGGTCGGCGTGTAGGCGAGTTCGACGTTGTTCGCCGCGGCCCACTCGCCGACACGCTGGTCGGCCTTGGTCGACAGATGCGGGCTGAAGTTGTCCAACACGATCGCGATCCGGACCTCGGGCGGGTGCAGCGACCGCAGGTAGCGACAGAACCGGAGGAACGCGGTCCGGTCCTTCTTGGCCACGACGTGGCCGTAGAGGGTGTCGGTCGACAGGTCGTAGCCGGCCATCAGGTGCCGGACCCCGTGCGGTCGGTTGTAGGTCGCCCGCCGCCGTCGTCGGCGCGGTGACTCGACATCACCCTTGCCGACGATCACCGGTGCCCACTGGCGGCCCGGATGCGGCTGGAGGTTGAGAGGACCGAACTCGTCCATGCAGATCACCACCGACGGATCCCCAGGCCCGGGTTCCACAAGGCCGTCCGCGATCGCGTAGAGCTCGAGGATCCGGTTCTTCTTCTCCTCGAAGTCCGGGTCGTTCGATGCTTTGAACGTCTTGATCACTTGAAACGACACGCCCTCCTCTCGGAGCAGAACCCGCAGGCCCTCATGGCTGATGTCGTCGACCACCCCCTCAGCGACCAGGAACTCAGCAAGCTTGCTGAGTGACCAGGTCGAGAACGGCAGGCCGTGATCGGCCGGGCGGGCCAACGCGATCTTCTTGATCTCACGGCGTTCCGGCAGCGTGAACTTCGCTGGGCGACCGCCTGCGTATTTCGGAGCGAGCGAGTCGAACCCGTCGGAGTTGAAGTTGTGGATCACCTCACGGACCCGGTCCTCCGAGGTGAACGCGATCTCCGCGATCGCCGGGACGCTCATGCGTTGCGCTGACCACAACACGATCTGCGCCCGTCTCCAGCGGACCACCGATCCCGAACCCCGACGCACGATCCCGAGCAGCTTCTGGCCCTCCTCCGGATCGAGCTCACGCACATAGACACGCTCAGCCATCCCCCGATCAAAACAGGTCCAGCCGATCAGGTGGTGGACGCGCCCCCACCAACGTTCACGGGCGCGGCACTAGTCGCGAGTCACCAAGGGACTGGCGGTTCAACACGTTCTTCTGGAGGAGCGCAAACAACGATTCCATGGCGGCGTTGTCGCTGGCGGAGGCGACTTCGCCCTCGGAGCCGATTATTTGATGTCGGGTCAGCGTGTGCTGCACCTTGCGGACACGGAACTGGGCGATCCTCGGTCCGAGTGCAGCAGGGATCGGAGCCG
>CAYVDN010000020.1:49478-53300 GCA_964450685.1 uncultured Microthrixaceae bacterium | reverse complement strand
GAAACCTGCTCATCGGCCTGGTAGTGGTTCCGTTCTTCACCAGCTACCTGATCCGTACGATTGCCTGGACGTCGATCCTGCGTGACGACGGCCCGGCGGTGAACCTGCTGCAACTGCTGCCGTGGATCGGTGAGGACGGTCGCATCCTCGCGACGCCGTGGGCGGTGATCGGTGGCCTGACCTACAACTTCATCTCCTTCATGATCCTGCCCATCTACGTCAGTCTGGAGAAGATCGACTTCCGCCTCACCGAGGCCGCGGCGGACCTGGGCTCGACGCCATGGCGGGCGTTCCGCAAGGTCGTGCTGCCCTTGTCGCTGCCCGGGGTGTTCGCCGGCAGCCTGCTGGTGTTCATCCCGGCGGCAGGCGACTACCTGAACAACCGGTACCTGGGTTCGGCCAAGACCTCGATGATCGGCACCGTCGTGCAGAACCAGTTCCTGGTCCAGGTCGACTTCCCCCAGGCGGCCGCCCTGTCGATCGTGCTGATGGTGATCATCACGACGATGGTCCTCGTCTACTCGAAGTTCCTGGGGACGGAAGGGCTGGCGGTATGAGCGCCCCGCGGAGCGACGACGGAAAGGGGCCGAGCAGATGACCATGTCCGAAGGCGCCGCTCCACCGGTGTTCGTCGAGACCGACAGCCTCGGGAGCGGATCGTCCAAGGCCGAGCGGGTCGGTAGTCGCTGGCCACGGAGGCTGCTCACAGCGTTCGCCGTGGTCACCTACCTGTGGCTGTTCGCGCCGCTGATCAACATCGTCGTCTTCACGTTCAACGAACCTCTCGGCCGCAGGAACCTGTCGTGGAACAAGTTCACGTTGGAGAACTGGGCCCAGCCGTTCAGCGACTCCGATCTCACGAGCGCGTTCGTCAAGAGCCTGGTCGTGGCCGCCATCTCGGTGGCTGTCGCGCTCGTCTTCGGATCGCTCATGGCGATCGCCCTGGCCAGGTACCGGTTCACCGGCTCGAAGGTCACCGAGGTCTTCTTGGTGCTGCCCCTGACAACTCCCGAGATCGTACTCGGAGCGTCGCTCTACCAGCTGTTCCTGGGCCAGCAGGTAACGCTGGGCTTCTCGACCATCGTGATTGCGCACATCATGTTCTGCGTGAGCTTCGTGGCGCTCACGGTCAAAGCCCGTGTCCGGGGCTTCGACTGGACGTTGGAGGACGCGTCGATGGACCTGGGTTCGGGGCCCTGGCGCACGTTCCGCAAGGTGACGTTCCCGCTGATCCTCCCGGGGATCATGGCCGCCGCGCTGTTGAGCTTCGCCCTGTCCTTGGACGACTACATCATCACGGACTTCACCAAGGGCGAGTACATAACCTTCCCGATCCACGTGAACAACGCGTTCCGGATCTCGTTCCCACCCCAGGTGAACGTGCTCGCAACCATGGTGCTGGTCGTCAGCGTCCTGCTGCTGGTGCTCTCGTCGGTCCGGGGTGAGAAGGGCAGCACAGCCCGCTGACGCTCAGGCGTCGACAGCTGCCGCGGCTGTCGCCTTGGCCCAGCGGTAGTCGGCCTTGCCCGACGGTGAGCGAACGACCTCGTCGACCAGCACCAACTCGCGGGGGATCTTGTAGCCGGCGAGCTTTCCCCGGCAGTGACGATCCAACTCCTCGATGGTGACCGACTCCCCGCCGGTCGGCTGGACGACCGCGGTGACCCGCTCACCCCAGCGATCGTCGGGTACTCCGACCACGAGGACGTCATAGACGGCGGGATGGGCCTTGAGCACGCCTTCGACCTCTTCGGGGTAGACCTTCTCGCCGCCGGTGTTGATGCTGAGCGAGCCACGCCCCAACAGGATCACCGCGCCGTCCTCGGCCACGGTGGCCATGTCACCGGGAAGGACGTAGCGGGTGCCGCCGATCTCGATGAACGTCTCGGCGGTCTTCTCCGGTGCGTTGTGGTAGCGGAGCGGGATGTAGCCCGTGTGAGCGAGGCGACCGACCGCACCGGAGCCGGGCTCGAGCAGCTTGCCGGACTCGTCGATGACGACCGTTCCGGTCTCGACGTTGTCGAACTTGGTCACATCCCCTGCGTCCTCTCCCGGCGCGAGCCGGCGGGATCCCTGGATCCCCGTCTCGGAGGATCCGAAGCCGTCGGCCAGCATCGCGTTCGGGGCGATCTCACGCAGACGGTCGCGCAGTGATGGCGCCAACGGTGCACCACCGTTCGACAGCGAGTACATCGTCGATATGTCGAACGGACCGTCGCTGTCCCAGGCATCGACGAGCGGCCTGGCCATCGCGTCACCCACCACGGTCATGACGGCGACCTTCTCGCGGGCGACGGTTCGCCAGATCGCGACTGCGTCGAACGGGCCGTTGTGCAGCACGACCTTCGCGCCGCAGAGAAGCCACATGAGCGATACCCACTGGGCGGCCGCGTGCATGAGCGGCGCCAGGGCGAAGAAGACGAAGTCGAAGTCGATGATCCGTTCGAGGTTCTCCTCGGGAGAGCTCACCGGACCCGAGAGCCGAAGCGGGTCTCCGCCACCGATGCACCCGAAGAACGCGTCCCGCATCTGCCAGACGACCCCCTTGGGCATACCCGTCGTGCCGCCCGTGTAGAGGACGTAGAGGTCGTCGTCCCCCCGCCCCGTAACGACCGGTCGTGTTTCGGATGATTGGGCGAGCGCTGTTTCGTAGTCGACCGGGTCGGGGACGCCCGCGTCGCTCAGGTCGACTCCCTCGGAGCCCACGACGAGCGTGTGACGCAACGCCGGAACCGAGGATGCCACCTGTGCGACGCGCTCGACGAAGTCGGCGTCACAGACGAGTGCGACGCATCCCGAGTCCAACAACAGGTAGCGGAGCTCGTCGGCGACGTAGCGGTAGTTGATGTTGACCGGGACGGCGCGCAGTTTGAAGCAGGCAAGCAGGGTCTCGATGTACTCGGTGCCGTTCGTCAGGTAGCAGCCGACGAAGTCGCCCGGTCCGACCCCGCTGCTGTCGAGGTGGTTAGCCAGGCGGTTCGCGCGTTCCTCGAGCTGCGCGTAGGTGAGTCGACGGTCTCCGCACACGAGCGCTTCGCGGTCGCCGACGCGGGCCGAGACGGCCTCCCATTGGTCGGCCAGGTTGTAGGTAAGGCGTTCCCCCATGGCCCGAGACGGTAGTCGGCGCGCCGGGGGTCATCGTGACCGGTGGCACCCCATGCTGGTGCGCCGATGGGGGCGAACTGCTCAACACGTCAATTGCTCAACACGTCAGAAGTCGTGCCGACAGATCCTCATGGAGCGTGTCGGACGCGTTCCGCTGTCCCAGGGAGAGCAGATGACTGACAAGACCCCCAACCCGAGCACTGGCACGACGATCGACGACGAGTCGATCGATGCCTACGAGGACGAATCAGCTACCGGTCGAGGAATCACCTCGATGCGTGGCGGCGTGGCGATGATGCTCGTCGGCGCCCTGGTGCTCCTCGTCGGCATGCTCTCGACGACCGCCTCGCACGGCGGTGGAGGAACCTGCCCACCCGGTACCGAGCAGATCGCCAAGTTCGAGTGGACTGGCAGCTCCTACCAGTTCCGTGGCCCGGCCGGTAACGAGAGCGTCGTCCAGATCTCACACGCGGACCAGAACGGTGGCCGCTGGAGTTCCACCCGGCCGATCTCGACGACGGTTGTGAAGGCCGGCCCCGGTTCGAAGACGTCGGTCATGAGCCCTGCTGCCACGTCCGGGAAGTTCTCGAACCACGGCATGAGGGACGGCAGGCACACACCGGCGATCAAGTACGTGTACTTCTGCGGCGGCGGTTCGGTCACGACCACGACCGAGGCCACCACAACCACCGAGGCACCGACCACGACCGAGGCCAC
>CAYVDN010000020.1:38877-49378 GCA_964450685.1 uncultured Microthrixaceae bacterium | reverse complement strand
ACCACCGAAGCACCGACCACGACCGAGGCCACGACCACCACCACGGCGGCCACCTCGTCGACGACTGTCGACTCGACCACCTCATCGACCTCGTCCAGCACCACGACTCCCGAGGTCGCAGGTGAGGTCGTCGTGCAGACCAGCATCACACCCGACGATGCAGCGGTCTCGAACAGCGGTGCCAGCAAGGCGCTCGCCTACACGGGGGCCAGCTCGGTGCCCATGGTGATCATCGGCACGGTGCTGCTGCTCGCCGGCGCAACCATCGCTCTGGTCGCCCGGTCCCGTCAGCGTCAGGCCGAGGTCTGACACCCGACGAACATCGTCATCACGCGGCGAAACGCCCCGGCCTGCTGGCCGGGGCGTTCGCCGCGTCCTCGACCTCGGCGCTCGCGGTCGCCGCGCTGATCGAAGCACCGTCGGGCTTGTGGTGGCTGGGCGCGGCGCTGGCTGTCGCCCTGGCCTGGGGCACAGCACCGGTGGCGCTTGCCCTGATGACGGCGACGGGCGCCGATGACAAGCGGGCTCCGGAGTCGTCGACCGGCGCTGGTCGCACCTTCACCACGTTCATCCGCCTCGGACAGGAGCCGGTGGAGATCGCCAGGTCGAGCGTGGCACTGGCACGGCGTGCCGGTCCGACGGCGATCGTCTGCTGCGATCGCGACCTACCGGACGAACTCGTTGCCGAGGCTGATCGGGTCCACGTCGGCGAGACGATCAGCGAGGCAATCGTCGAAGCGGCACGCTCGAGCGACACGGATTCCGTGCTTATCGTCTCGGCACGGGCGGTGCCTGACGGTGACGCGTGCACCCGGGCAGCAGAGATGCTCGATGAGAACACCGGATGGGTCATCGGCACTTCGAGGCCGTTCAATCGCGACCGATATGCCTCTGACCGACGCGAGGTGCTCGATGCGGTGCTGCGGCGGCGGGTCGGCAGCCACGGAGTCGATCTGTGGGAGAACGACGCGACCCTGGTGCGCACCGACCTGCTCGCCGCCCACTCGTTCGAGCCGGGACGGGCGTGGGGCGAATGGCTGAGGGCTCGACGCTCAGAGGGACTGCAGGGCCGCCAGACGGACCAGTCGCTCTCGGTTCGTGCTGCACCCGTCGCGGCCGACAGCTACTGGCCCGACACGCTTGCCCGCCAGAGAGCAGCAGCTGCTGACGCCGCAGGTGCAGTCCGCTGCGGACCACCCCGGGCCAGGCTCCTGGCATCACTCATGGTCGCCCGTGAGCTCTACGCCTACCCGATCATGGTCTGGTTGCTGTTGCCGGTCGTGCTCGGATCCACCGCGGCCCCGGGGCGGGCAGCTTGGCTCGGAGCGCTTGCGGTGATCGGCGCTGCGATCCTGCGCTGGTGGTCGTTGAGGGCGATGTGTGGGGTTCAACCAATCGCCCGCGCCGACGCCTTGGCCGCGGTCTACCACGCGCCGGGTTCACTGGCGGCGCTGGGTGCTGTCGTCCGCCGGAGGATCACACGGTCGTCGACCGCGGGTTCGAACCGCCCACTGGTCTGGGGAGCACTGGCCCTGACCGCAGTAGCCGCACTCGGCCTGATCCGCAGCGAACCCGGGCGTGCAGCCTCGCGTGTCGCGGTGGGGTTGAGCCTGGTCATGCTCGCAGCGCTCTGGGCGTTCACGGTGCGGTCGCTGGTCGAGCGCAACTGGAGCCGCAACAGCTACCGGATCCGGCTCACCCGGCCGGCAACCGTCGCCGGAGTCGAGGCGACGACGATCGACGGCTCACCCGGCGGGGTGGCGGTGCTCGGCAGGTTCCGCGGCGAGGCATTCCACGTCGGCGCCGAGGTGACTGTGCGCCTGGACCTCGACGACGGAACGGTGGTCGACGTCCCCGCGGTCATCGCCGCACGCCGGAGACGTCAACGGGGGGACCTCCTGGGCCTCGAACTGCACACGGGATCAGCTGCGCTCGACCCGTGGAGTGCTCAGCTCCTGCGAGCGGCGGAACAGGAACCGGCGACCGAGCCGGCGGCATCGATCCCCCTGGACAGACAGTCAGCGCGACCACGCGCGGCGCGGTATCTGGACAGACTCGTGGTCGGTGCGGTCGTGGCGGTTTCCGTCGCGGTCGCTGCTGCACTTGTACTGGTGCTGTTGGGCTACAGACCACTGGTCGTTCGCAGTGGCTCGATGATCCCCACCTATCAGGTCGGTGACATCGTCCTCGTCGAGCAGATCCCTGCTCGCGACCTGGAAGACGGCGAGGTCGTGAGCCTCGAGTACTACCCCGAATTCGGCGAGAGCATGACCCACCGGGTCAGATCTGCCGAGGTGGTCGACGGCTCCGTGCAGGTCGAGACCCGTGGCGATGCGAACGACACGAGCGAGAACTGGAGCGTCCCAGCTGATGCGTACGTGGGGCGCGTCGTCGCCCGCATCCCGGCGATCGGGGCTCCTGCGACGATGGTTCGCAACGCCGCCGGACCAGCGCTCATTGCGGTGGTGCTCGTGGCGTTGATCGTCGTGGCGGTGCTCAGGGGGCAGCGACCCGGCCGGTCGACCGGCGGATCTCGCCGGGACGAGCTCCATAACACGACGAACCCATCCATCGACGCCGAGGATCAGGGAACTGTCAGCGAAGTCCCCTGAGGGGTCGACCTCTCTGAGTTCGTCCGTTGCACCAGTCCGACCGCGTCGGGTGCCGAACAGGTGTTGGCACACCCTCCGTCCTGATGGGTCTGGTAGTTGACGCGGACCCTCTCGACAGCCATGTCGGCTCCTGCCCCGTGCGCCGTGGGCCTGGACCACCTGACCGCGACAGTCGGGTCGTCGCACCTGGCGAACACCTCCGACCACATCGTCGCGGAAACGATCCGGTCGCCAGGCATGTACAGGTCGCGCACCACCGTGCGCACTCCCGTGTCCAGGTCACGAACCGAGCCCCGCCAGGACGCTGACCCGTGGACCGGGCCGGGTGCTCCATGTTCCACTGGGTCGACCAGCTCGATCGAGAGCAGGTAGCGATTCCCCGCCTGCCACGCGAAGTCCCGGGTGTTCGGGTTGGCGGTGGCGGACGGCAACCTCGACGCAGAACCGTCCAACTCACCTCCCGAGGAGTGATACCCACCCCAGTTCACCGCTGTGGCCCCTGGATGGCCCGGATGCCACTGGAGCCCGAGGTGCGCCCCACCGGCCCGGCCGGCCGGCCCCGCGACGTCTGCCTGGAGCGCCCAGAAGTACAGGCGCGGAACCACGGGCTGCTCCAGCACCTCGAGCACGACAGACACGGCCGTGCAAGGGCCCGGCAGAGTCCAACCGAGGTGGAACGACGAGGCACCGTTCGTCGACCGCGGCGGTCCCGACACCCTCCCGGCCGGACGAGCGCCGGGAGTGTCCGTGCCGAACAGATCGTTCAACCACCCCCGCAGGCTCACCGGTCCACCGACCCGGGCCCCTGTCCACTCCACATCTCCACCGGCGCAGCTTCGCGTCTGCGCTCGCTGCACACAACGACTCCGACCACCAGCTGGAACACGTTCCAGTTCTCGGCCCTACGATGAGCCCATGGCCATGCCGACGAACGTCGCGATCATCGACACGATGATCGGTTTCCCCAGCACCGACCGCCGCGAGATCTACAAGTTCCTCGCTCCCAGCCTGCGGGACAGCGAGTCGATCGACGACTTCAAGATGCCCGCGCAGTACATGTTCAAGGACATCCCCGGCGAAATCGACGAAGGTGTCGACCCGGTCGCAGTCACCTTGGACAACATGGACCGATACGGCGTCGAGAAGGGCCTCATCAACATCGGCTCCACCGTGCGTGAGGAACCCCGCCGGGCGATCCGCCAGCACCCGGGGCGCTTCCTCGGCATGGTCGACGTCGATCCCCGCGAGGGCATGGACGCGGTCCGCAAGATCCGTCAGTACCACGACGAGTACGGGATCGTCGCCGTGTCCAGCTTCCCGGCCGGCTACATGACCCCGATCAACGCCGCGGCTTACTACCCCGTCTACGCGACCTGTGTGGAGCTTGGCCTTCCCATCTTCCTGACAGCGGGCGTCCCCGGGCCGAGGGTTCCTCTCGGCCCGCAGAAGGTGGAGTTGCTCGACGAGATCTGCTGGTTCTTCCCCGAGCTGAAGGTTGTGATGCGCCACGGTGCAGATCCCTGGACGGACCTGGCCGTGAAGCTGATGCTCAAGTGGCCGAACCTCTACTACTCGACCTCCGCCTTCGCTCCCAAGCACTACCCCGAGGCGATCATCCGCTACGCCAACACCCGCGGGGCGGACAAGATCATCTATGCGGGCTACTTCCCCGCCGGTCTGACCTACGACCGGATCATGTCGGAGCTGCCGAACGTCGCTCTCAAGGACGAGGTCTGGCCGAAGTTCCTGCGCGAGAACGCGCTCACGGTGCTCGGGCAGACCAGCTGACCCGTCGAGCACCGGGGACCTCACCCCGCTGACAGCGACACCGGGCGGTCCGTACCTTCGACTTCATGTCGCTTCTCGGCTCGGACGTCGACGAGCTCCGTGCCCTCGCCGGGGCGATGCGCCGCGCTCAGCGCGACCTGGATCGGATAGATGCGCGTTGGTCGCGCCACAACCGGTCGGTTCCCTGGTGGGGTCCCGATGCAAGGCGGTTCGAATCGGAGTGGCAGGGACGGCACCGACCGCAGATCGCATCGGTCACCTCATCCCTTGCCCGCCTCGCCGACAGGCTCGACGGGCACTCCGCGGAGCAGGTCGAGGCGTCGTCCTCCGGCGCTGGTGTCTCCCTCCCTCCCCGCAGCGAGGCGCGCTACAGCGGGACCTTCGACGCCCGGATAGGTCTCGCGCTGGTGAGTACCACCGGAGAACTGACGATCGCTGACATAGGCGAGGGGCGGAGACGGGTCACCTGGAGTGAAGGTGCCGGAATCGGCGCAACCAGCAGCATCGGCGCCTCTTCGGAGTTGTCCGTGGGTGGTCCGCACGGCGCCACAGGTGGACCCAACGGAGCGAACGCGACGCTCAGCGGCCGCGTCGGGGTGGTCGGTCGCTCATCATGGGACGTGGACGCTGATGACGTCGACGGGCTCCTCGCCCGCCTGGTGGCCGACCGTGCGTCACAGGAGGCGACAGGGGTGCGTCAACCGATCAGCAAGGTTGCTTCCGGCCTGGACAAGGTCGTCGAAACGCTCACAGGGGTGGATCCGGGCCTCGATGTCGGTGCGGCCGCCCTTGCCCCACCTGTGGCGGCACGTAGCGAGCAGTTGCTCGAGCTGGACGTGACCGCCAGCGCGGGGTTGGGTACCTCGGCGCTGATGGGTCTGGGTGTGCGGGGCAACACTGCTTCGACGGTTCGGGTCGGTGTCAGCCGCGGGGAGGGTGGCAACAGTCGGATAGTCGAGCTGCGCGGCGCCACCAACGCATCGGGAGCAGCAACCCTTCTGCGTCGTGTCACGGGTTCGCTGCCTCTGGAGTTCCACACGGCCGGAACACTGCGGATCGAACAGCCCGTCGACGCGCCCGACCGTCTCACACTGAGGGCGTCGACGGTCGAACGGGACTCGGTCCGCGACATCGTCGCGGTAGTACAGCTGAGCGATGGCGACGCCGAGCGGACGACGGCAGCTCTTCGCTCGTCGTTCACCGCTGCCCAGCGCGGAGATGCCGCCGGCGCCGCGATGCTGCTGGGAACCCTGGACCTGGACCTCTCGCGGATCGAGGTTGCATCGTCGACCGGCACGATTCAGGGGCACAGCGCCAGGGCGAGCGCGGCGGCGGCCATCGGCGTCGGTGGAGGGGTCACACTGCGAGGTAGCGCCGTTCAGATCGAACGCACTGACTGAGACGGCGCTGTTCAGCCGAGCAATCGGGTGGTTGCGGTCTCAAGCTTCGCCACGATGCCGTCGGGAGCGTGCACTCCCGAGATCCACGACACGAGCGCCGCCATCCACACATCCGACAGCAGGTCGATCGACTTCGTCAGCTCGTCGTCGTCGGCGACGACGTCGACGCCCATGCCGAGCGCATCGCTGATGATCCTGCGCATCATCGAACGTGTCCGCAGGACTACCGGGAGGATGTCCTCGTTACCCGAGACCAGCGCCCGGATCATCGCGACCGTGAGGTCAGGCTCACGCTGCAGGGCTCGGTTGGCGCGCTTCAGAACGTCGATGACGCGCGCCACGGGATCATCGCCCTGTGCGGGTCGCACGGCGAGGCGATCGGCCAGGCTCTCGATGTCGGCCACCATCACCGACACCAGCAGGTACTCTTTGGACGGGAAGTAGCGATAGAGCGTCCCGAGCGCGACATCGGAGCGCTGAGCCACCTCGCGCATCTGAACCGCGTCCCAGCCACCCTCGCGTGCAAGCTCAGCGGTGGCGGTCAGCATCCGGTCGCGGCGCTCGGTCTGTGACGCAGTCAGCGCCGTGGCTCGGTCGGTCACGACGAGGATCTTACGAGAACGTGTTCCATTCCTGTGCGAGCGCGTCGTCGGTGGACGTCCACGCGATCACCGGCCCGGCGACTGACACGATGTCGTCGGTGTCGTCGGTCAGGACCGGGACGTCGTCGATGCGCACCACCTCGCTGGTCAGGTGCTCGGCCAGGAGTTGCACGTGAGCATTGCTGTCGGACAGCGCGCCTTCTGGACCCCAGAGCTGGAGCGCCACGGCCAGCCCCAGCGACTCGGCCAGCTCGAGTACGGCAGCGGACACGTCGTCCACCCCTGAATCAGCGACCTGGTCGGCCACTGCCAGGCACGGACGATCCTCGAGCCGGCAGACCAGGGCCGCGGCTGCAGCGAAACCCGGTCCGCCCGTGGCAGGCACGCAGACGCTCCCCGGGTACGACGTCGGCAGGGTCCGTGCTATCCAGAAGCCCGCAGGACCAGGATCGGCGACCACGACTCCACGCTCTGGAAGCGCTCCGGAGAGGTGCAACGCTGCCCGGGGGCCGGTCAGAGGAACCGAGTCGGATTCGTAGCGGGGTACGACAACGGCGGCGATGGTCTCGTAGAGCGGTGGGCGCTGGGGCAGGGTGCGCGACGTCGGCCACCGGTGACAGAGCGCCATCAGCTGACGTGGATGGACGTCCTGGACTACCCAGCTGCCGAGCGAATCGACCGGCGACTCGTCAGGGTCGAGCCCGCTGGTGATGACGACGTCGGCGTCGCCCAGTCCGGCGAGCTCGAAGTCCTGGGCCTGGAGACCGGCAGTCCCGAAGTGGAACGGGCTGTCCCACCGCTCGACACCCTTGGCTCCCCAGGTGTTGAGGATCCCGATCCCACCCTTGCGAGCCATCTCCGACAGCGCGTCCACCGCGAACCCACGAACCACTCCCGGACCCACTACGGCCACGATGTCCAACGAGGCCATCGACGGGTCGAGGGTGACGACGGGCTGGGGGTCGACCCGAGAGCCGGCGACGAGGTCGTCGGGGACGGGGGTGTCGAGATCGAGGTCGAGGTGCAACGCGGTCACACCCGGCGTGGTGATGCCCGGAGGGTCGGCCAGCGCCTCGAGCAGCTCATCGGCGTTGTGGACGCTGTGGATCGGGGCCCGGCCACCGGGCTGCGAAGACAGGTGCAGCATGACGTCCTCGACCCGTGCCGCGCCGAGCCGTCCGCTGCCGTCGTGGTGGCCGAGGCGCCCGTCGGCATCCGCCATCAGCACCGCCAGCTCGACGTCATCTACCGGAACGTGCTGGAGGCCACCCAGAGGTTGACCGAAGATGCGCGAGACCCCGAGTTGGCGGAGCCGCTCCTCGAGCAGGTCAGCGGTGGTCCGACCGCTCACGGTGTGGCCCTGCGGTGGGTGGTCATCCTTGGTCGCCCTCGGCGGTCAGCTGGTCGAGCGCTGTCTCGACAGCTCCTACCAGCTGGGGTTCCAGGTCGGCGAAGGTGTTAACCGCGGACAGCACCCTGCGCCATCCGTCTCGCGGGTCGCCCCAGCCGAGCCGTCGACAGACTCCCGCTTTCCACTCCTCCCCCTTCGGCACCTCGGGCCAGGCGTCGATTCCCATAGAACGGGGCCGTACGCATTGCCAGATATCGACGAACGGATGACCGACCACCAGTACGTGCTCGCCCCTGACCTGCTCGGCCAGCCGCGACTCCTTGGAGCCCGGAACCAGATGGTCGACGAGGATCGCGAGCTGCCGGCTCGGCCCTGGTGCGAACTCGGCGACGGCTGCAACGAGGTCGTCGATGCCGCCCATCGGCTCGACGACGATGCCGAGTTCGCGCAGCTCGTCGCCCCAGACACGTTCGAGGAACCTGGCATCGTGGTCGCCTTCGACCCACAGACGGGAGGCGCGGGCGACACGCGCCTGCTGGTCGACCGACACGATTCCTCCAGCGGCGGACTTCCGGGTCGACGGCGGCCCGGAAGGTGGCGGGGATGCCCGTACGAGAGTCACGGTCCCACCCTGGTGTGCGAACGCCCCGGGGTGGTTCTCGAAGGTGTGCTGGCGACCGTCAGGGGTGCGCAGCACCACGATCTCGCCGGTGAACTTCCAGAGCTTGCCGCGGATTCCCGTGGAGCGGTGCAGCAGCGCCATATCGGCCTTGGCGGCGACCTTGTCGTAGCTGTCCGCCAGGCGGCGGGCGCCACCAACGCCACCCACCGAGGTGTCGGCCAGGATGTCGTCGTAGGGACCGCTCATGCCTGTCCCCCGGTCCACCTGGATCCGGTCCATCCAGGCGAGCCCGGGCGGAGACCCTTCGCCAGATCGGCCAGGACCACCGAACCGGCGGCATCCATCGTCAATGCGTCGACCACCAAGCTGTTCTGGTCTGCGATGACCGCTGCGAGGGCACGACCGCCTGCGCTGTTCCTGGTAGGTATGTCCGTGCTCAACAGGATGAGACCAGTTGCGCCGACCGGGCTGTCACTGCCGGCGCCGCTCGCGTCGCCTGCGGATCCCGCCGACGACGAGATAACCGACGCCCTGCCAAGCGCCTTCCACAGCACTTCTGCACGCCTGAGGCCCGGCCGCGACGATGCAAAAGCTCCGGAGCACTCGACGAGCAGAGTCCTTCCGTCGGAGTCGCGGACGGCGAAGTTCACGTCTATGCCGTGGACCTTCACGCCCGACTCGATGCTGAGAAAGCCCGCCGACTCGAGCAGCGTTCGGGCCAGCTCCCTGGCAGCCAGACCTTCCCGCACGGCGTGGTCGATGTGGTCCGGCTCGACCACCTCGTCCGCATCGTCGGCCTCGTCGGCCTCGTCGGGGGTGGACCTCGCCGAGGTGACAGCCGCCATGCGTGGCGGCTGGGCGGCGAGGAGCGCACGCTCCTCCTCGATCCGTGCAGTCGCCGCGGCGACGTAGTCGGCATCGGTGTCGTAGCCGACGAAGTGGCGAGCGCTTCGCAGCGCGGCGACAGCGGTTGAACCGGATCCCATGAACGGATCCAGTACCAGATCATCGCGGTAGGTGAAGAGGTGGATCAGCCGCTCCGGCAGTGCCACCGGGAACGGCGCCGGGTGACCCACGCGGGTGGCGGACTCGGGTGGGATCTCCCACATGTCGAGCGTGGCGTCCATGAACTCGTCGCGGCTGATCGTGGACTCGTGGGGAAGACCGCGATCTGCCCGCACGTCGGTGGCGAGCGGCCGGTCGAAACGTCCCTTGGACGCGACGATCACCCTCTCGGTGAGGTCTCGCAGGACCGGGTTGGTCGCGCGCTGGAAGCTGCCCCACGCGCAGGACCCTGACGCTCCGCGCTGCTTCAGCCAGATGATCTCGCCACGCAGGAGCAGGCGGAGGTCGTCCTGGAGGATCGCGGTGACGTCCGCAGCCAGGTTCCGGTACGGGCGGCGACCGAGGTTGGCGACGTTCACCGCGATGCGGCCGCCGGGCTCGAGAGTTCGGACGCACTCGGCGAAGACATCACGGAGCATCTGCAGGTACTCGAGGTAGGTGGCGGGCACGTGCTCGGCGTCGAGCTCTGTCTCGTACGCCTTGCCAGCGAAGTACGGGGGCGAGGTAACCACCAGGGCGACCGACCCGTCGGCGACCGCTGACATGTCGACCGAGGAGCCGTGGATGACACGATCCAGCGCTCGGACGGAGGGGTCGTCAGCGATCGTGTCATCGCCCGACAGCTCGGGGGGCTGGAAGCGCGAGTAGAAGTCGGACGCGTCGTGGCCCTCACGCCGGCCCACACCGAAATCCGACGTCGAGGTCGGGCGGCGCCGCTGGGAAGATCGATCGGGCTGGGCCACGGACAGAGACTACGGGGCGGGTGGGACAGTCGCGAGTCCGGGACCCACGCTCACTCCCCGCCTCGACCGTTCTGTGATGCGAGATCGCGCGGATCGGCGCGCTCACGCATCACAGAACGGGAAGTGCCACAGATCGGGAACTGTCGGAGCAGCTCAGTAGCGAAGGCCGGGGGCGCGGGTGAAGAACACGTCGGTTGCGAGCTGCTGACCCAGCTTCGTCGCGTCCCAACGCTTCTCGCCGTTGTTGATCGTCGGCCCGTCCGCCCAGCCCTTCATCAGGATGATGTTCTCAGCGACCGCGCGGATGATCTGGCCGGT
>CAYVDN010000020.1:18579-38777 GCA_964450685.1 uncultured Microthrixaceae bacterium | reverse complement strand
CCCAGCCCTTCATCAGGATGATGTTCTCAGCGACCGCGCGGATGATCTGGCCGGTGACGTGGTCGGCCTCGTCCGACGCGAGCCACGCGACGAGTGGGGAGGACACGGCCGGATCCATGCGGTTCCACTCGTCGTCTGGGATGTCGTCGGCCTCGATGACCGCGGGAGCACCGGGCATCGTGCCGGTGATGCGGGTCGCCGCAGCAGGGCCGACGGCGTTGACGGTGACGCCCATCTTGTAGAGCTCCAGGCTCAGCGTCTGGGTGAGGCTGGCGATGGCGGCCTTGGCCGGGGCGTAGTTGGTCTGGCCGAAGTTGCCGGTGAGCCCGGCGCCGGAGACGGTGTTGATGATGCGACCGTCGACCTTCTGGCCGGTCGACTTGTTGAGGGCACGCCAGTGGACTGCCGCGTGCTTGCACGGGATCCAGGTGCCACGCAGGTGGACCTTCAGCACTGCGTCGAAGTCCTCGACGCTCATGTTGAAGATCGAGTTGTCACGGACGATGCCCGCGTTGTTGACGAGGATGTCGAGGCGGCCGAACTGATCGACGGCCTGCGCGACCATCTCGCCTGCCTGGTCATAGTCGGACACGTCCGCGTAGTTGGATGCCGCCTCGCCGCCGCGGGCCTTGATGATGTCGACGGTCAGGTCCGCGTCGCGACCCGTTCCCTCGCCCGTGACCGACCCGCCCAGATCGTTCACGATCACGGTCGCGCCGTGCTTCGCCAGCTCCAGAGCGTGACCGCGGCCGATGCCGTGCCCCGCTCCGGTGACGATCGCAACCTTGCCGTCCAACATGCCCATGTTCGCTGACTCCTCTGACGAGCGTTCGTTCGAGCGCGGCAGCAACCGCGATCTGACAGGTCGTCAGATCCTAGATGTGGGGCTGATCAGCCATGAAAACGACGTCCACAGCATCCGGAGACCGAAATGTCGGATCTGGACTTTGTCAGGCGCGATCGGGGTCGACGGACTCGGCTTCGAGCTCGCCGGTCTGGACCTCGTCGCCACCGGTGGCGACCTTCCAGATCACCGCGCCGAGCGCACCGCCGACGACAGGAGCGACGATGAACAGCCAGAGTTGACCGAGCGCGGTACCCCCCTCGAACAGAGCGGGGCCGAGCGAGCGGGCGGGGTTCACCGAGGTGTTGGTGATCGGGATGCTGATGAGGTGGATGAGCGTCAGCATCAGTCCGATGCCGATCGCCGCCTGGGCCTTGGCAGCGGCCTTGGTTGTGATGCCCAGGATCACGATCACGAACAGGGCCGTGAGGACGACCTCGGCGATCGCTGCGCCGGGCAGGTCGTAGAAGATCCGGCCGTTCTCCTGGCCGTAGGCGTTGGAGGCGAACGCACCCTGGGTGATCCGGAATCCGCCGGGGCGGGAGGTCTGGATGCCCCAGAGAACTGCCACCGCGCCGATCGCACCCAGGCACTGGGCGACCACGTACGCCGGAAGGTCCTTCCAGGCGAACCGACCCGCAGTCGCCAGACCCACCGACACGGCTGGGTTGAAGTGGCCACCGGATACGTGGCCCAGCGCGTAGGCGCCACAGAGGACGGTCAGGCCGAATGCCAGCGCCACACCCAGGTAGCCGATGCCGTTGTTGACCACACCGGCCGCGGGCAGCGCTGTACCACCGACGCCGACCAACTCCTTTGTCGTCCCCAGCGCTGCAGCAGCGAAGATCGCCGACCCACAGCCACCCAACACGAGCAGGAAAGTGCCGATGAACTCGGCACCGAGCTTCTTGGACATCATGTCGGCTTCCTCCCGGAACAGCTGTCGCGTCGACGGGCGACATCGCCGTCGCCCGTCGCCCGTCGCAGAAGGGAAACCTACCGGCCCACCCCTGCAGGCCCGCGGATGCGTCGCCATCAACCAGCCCGGCGTTGAGGCCCCAGCCGCGGACAGCCAGTCCCCGACGCGGCCGAGCGGGTGCCGTCAGTCGACCCGGGCAGCGAGCAGAGCGACCGCGACCTCTCCGCCGTATGTGCTCTGCCGCCCGACCTCGGCGAATCCGAGAGACTCGTGGAACGCGGTCGACACCGGATTCGGTGGGTCCACGTTGACCTCGGCGGTCACCACAGGAGCCCCCTGTTCCCGGGCGTGGTCGAACACGGCCCTGTAGAACCGCCGACCGAGCCCGCTCCGGTGAACCTCCGACCTAACCGCGATCCGGTCGACGTAACGGAAATCGTCGTAGTGCGAGGAGAACCAACGGTAGTTGGGAGAGTCGTAGTCCGCCCCGGGAGCGAGGACGAGCACGAACCCGGACAGGGCGCCGTCCTCCTCGCGTGCGCACAGAGCGAGGCTGGCGCCGGAGACGATGCTGGCCAGACGTCGCTCGTCCAGCGGTCCGACGTGTGGGAGATGCGCCTGATTCAGGGCCAGCACCTCGGTCAGGTCCGAGTCGACCAGCGCAGTCAGCTCGACAGGCAAGCGATCAGCCCTTGAGCTCGTCGCGCAACACGTGCTTGAGGACCTTGCCGGAGCTGTTCCTGGGGAGCTCGTCGACCAGCTCGAGCTGTTCCGGGAGCTTGCGGGTGATGAGGCCCAGGTCGACGAGGTGCGAGGTCAGCTCGTCGAGGTCGAGATCCTCTTCGACGGCGAGCTGTACGACGGCGCAGACCCGCTCCCCAGACGACGCGTCCGGCAGCCCGATGACAGCGACGTCGGCAACCTTGCGGTGCAGCACGACCAGATCCTCGACCTCCTTGGCCGAGACGTTCTCGCCCTTGCGGATGATGATGTCCTTCAGCCGACCCGTGACGACCAGCTGACCGAGCGAGTCCAGGTGACCCAGATCACCGGTACGGAAGAAGCCGTCGTCATCGAATGCCTCGACGTCGAGCGCCGGGTCGAGGTAGCCGCGCATCATCTGCGGAGCGCGCACGCGGATCTCACCGGTCGCGCCGGGATCAACCGGACGCTCATCCGGGCCCACTATGCGGATCTCCACACCCGGGCACGGTGCACCCTCGGTGAGGGCCAGGGACTGGTCGTCGTCGGTAGGCGCCGCCATGGTCACGATCGGCGATTCGGTCGAGCCGTAGCCGGCGAGCACCGGTACCCCGAACGCGGAACGGATCTCCTCGACAAGGCTCGGCGGTTTGGGGGCGCCACCTCCCGGGAACGCACGGACGTCGGGGAAGATCGGATGGAGCGAGCGGCGCTGTTCGGCCAGGTACACCTGGTGGAAGTAGGTCCCGGCACCGGCGAGTGTGACACCCTCACGTCCGAGCACCTCGACGGTGCGCTCGGGGTCGAAGGTCTCGCAGACGATGTTGGCGCAGCCGGACTCGAGCGAGGCGAGCAGCCACACGATCCCACCGACGTGCGTGACCGGGAAGACCATCGCGTTGCGGTCATGCGCGATGAGCCCGAGTCGTTTGCTCATCCCGCGTGCTGCGGCGATCAGTGATACGTCGGTGTGCTGGACCACCTTCGGTTCTGCTGTGGTGCCCGAAGTGGCGAACAGCCAACGCACCGGCTGTTCGTCGCCCGGCAGAGCCCTGCTGAGCTCGGGCAGTGACGTGGGGTCTCCCTGGGGCAACGCCCGGTCCGCCACCAGGACCCTCATCGCTCCGTTGCGTCTGGCCACATCGGTAGCCATCGCCTCGTACTCGAAGCCCCGCCACACCGACGGTGTGACGAGCAGCGAGGTGGAGGCCTGGGTCGTGATGATGTCGAGCTCACGCTCGCGGTAGGTCGGCAGGACGGGATTCTGCACCACCTCGAGACGGCTGAGTGCAGCGACAAGGACCAGCGACTCGATCCATGTCGGTAGCTGCCAGGTCACGACATCGCCGGATGAGACCCCGGCCGAGTACAGACCCGCAGCGGCCAATTCGGCCTCCGCCCAGAACTCGGCGAAGCTCAACGTCGACATGTCCTCGTCGACGACCATCAGAGCGTCCGGGGTGGCGTCCACACGACGCTCCATCAACTCCCACAGCGTCCGTGCGTAGTCCATCGGCCCTCTCGTCCTGAACAACTCGTCTCGGCGCACCGCGCCCGAACGAAGTGTAGGTAAGCCGAGCTGTCGACAACGCCGAAGTGAGGTCAGCCCTCACCGAGCGACGGAACCGAGGTCCCCGCCGGCACCACGACCACTGCACGGTCGCCCAGCGGGGAAGGCAGGGGGATCGTCAGCTCGAGCGGAACCGCGTCGTCAGGGCACGGAGCCCCGTTGCGTGGGCCGACGCTGATGACAGCGAAGGTCACTGTGGAATCACCCTCTGTCACCAGAATCTGTGCCGGGAGGTCGTCCGCCGTGGGGCCGCAGAGGATCCGCAGCCTGGCGGTGACCCCGTCCTCGGCGACCTGCACCTGCACAGGGGCGACACTGGCCTCGCTGCCCAGCTCCGCTCCCTCGGGAACCGCGAGGGCGTAGGAAGTCGTACCACCCTCGGTGAGCACCTGGGTCACTCCGTCGGGCAGCGTCACAACTGGTTGCCCGCCAGGTCCTTCGGTCGCAATGGGCCCAGTGCTCGTCGTGGTGCTCGGGGTCGCTACGGTGCTCGAGGTCGTGCTCTCGGTGGACCCCGGGAGTGTCGACGGCGGGCTGATGTCGATGGTCGGGCTGTCCGACCCGACGCGCAGCACGAAGGCGAGCCCTATCGCTCCGATCAACACGAACGCAGCGACGAACCACCAGATGCTGTAGGTCGGCTCTCCGTTGTCACCTTCCACGGGAAAAGAGGATCAGAAGGTGGCCACCGGCGCAACGGGGGCGGAAGACGCGCCTACCAGCGGCTCGGGTGTGGCGACGAGCAGGAAGGCTCCGCGACCCTCTTCCTGAGCAGCGATCGAGAGGTCCTCGAAATCCCAGTTCTGACCCTGCAACAGGCCCATGTCGCGCAGCTGGATCATGTGCACGGCCAGGCAGTCCGACCAGTCTGGCTGCGAAGGCGGGAAAGCCTCATAGGCGTACGAGTCGACGAACGCACCGGCGACATCGTGGCGGCGCATCCACTCGATCGAGTGGACCGACAGACCGGGTAGCTTGAAGTCCTGACCGACCGCATAACGCTGGCGGTCACCGGCGCGGAAATGGCGCATCTCACCCGTGCGGACGCAGACGACGTCACCCGACTCGATGGTCACCCCCGCCGCGTCCACCGCAGCGTCGAGGTCTTCCGCCGTGATCGAATAGCCAGGGTCGATCTCGTCGAGTCCCGCCACACCCTTCACGACGGGAAGGTCCAGCAGGACCCCGCGGGTGACTATCTGCGGCAGCTTCTCCGCGCCCAGCTTGGCCGCGCCGTACTGGGCGGTCACCGCGGAGGTGGGCACGCCGTTGTAGAGCAGGTCGTCGTAGGAGACGTGACAAAGCGCGTCGATGTGGGTCCCGGCGCAGGTGGACATCATGACGATGTCGTCGGTGCCCTCCCAGATGCCGGGCGCGAACTTGTCGCGCTCGTTCAGGGAGGTGACTGTGAGGAGGGGGTTGTAGCGGCGAGCAGGCTGGCCGACCTGGATGCCGTCAGCCCGGAGCTCGGCCGCCAGCGACACGCGACGGCCGGAGCGCACCTGTTCGGCACCACGCCTGGCTGCCTCGTCGGTCAGCAGGTTGCCGCATCCGAGCTCGTCGTCGTCACCCCAACGACCCCAGTTGGAAACGCGAGCCGCCAGGTCGGACAGATCTCCGGGAAGTGGCACGTCTTGTCAGCCCAACGTGAGCACGCCGCGGGCGAGCTTGCCCTCGTGCAGCTCGTCGAGTGCGAGCTGGAAGTCCTCGAGCGGGTAGGTCTGCGACACCAGCTCGTCCAGCTTCAGCCGGCCCGCCTGGTACAGCTTGACCATCAGGGGGATGTCGTACTGGGGGCGGGCTGAGCCGTAGCGACAGCCCATGATCGTCTTGTCCTGGTACATCGTGTTGACCACGAAGCTCGCCTCGGCGCCCATCTTGGGAACACCGAGCATGACCAGGGTCCCGCCGAAGTCGAGCAGGTCCGTCGATGTGCGGATGAGGGCGGTGGATCCGACGCACTCGAAGACGTGGTCGACTCCGTTCGGGCAGATCTCTTTGACAGCTGCGACCAGATCGAAGTCCGGGCCGTCGGGGCAGATGAAGTGGGTCGCACCGAAGAGCCGCGCGTAGGACTCCTTGGCAGGATTGGTGTCGACCGCGATGACCGGCAGCGCGTCGCTCAGCGCTGCCCCCTGGATCACGTTGAGGCCGATGCCACCGACACCGATCACGACAACCGACTCGCCGTGGGCGACCTTGGCGCGGTTGAAGACCGCTCCCACCCCGGTCAGCACACCGCAGCCGATCAGGGACGCCGAGGTGAGCGGCACCTCCTTGGGGATCCGCACCGCCTGGGTGGCCTTGACCACGGTCTCCTCGGCGAACACTCCGAGGTTGGCGAACTGGAACACCTTCTTGGCGTCATCGCCCTCACCTCGGGTGAAGGGCCGCGAGAGCTTGCCGGCCGAAGTACGACAGAACGTTGGCTTGCCGCGGTCGCATTGAGCGCACTGACCGCAGTTGCCCAGGGTGGAGAGCACGACGTGGTCACCGACCGAGACGTTCGTGACGTCGCTGGCGACCTGGATGACCTCGCCCGCACCTTCGTGGCCGAGCACCACCGGTGGCGGGAACATGATCGTCCCGTTCAGAACGGACACGTCGCTGTGGCAGAGGCCTGCCGCATCGATCCGCACCCGAACCTCACCCGGCCGCAGGTCACGCACGGTGACATCTGTCTCGACCTTGGCTTCCTTGCCGTCCCAGACGATCGCCTTCATGTGCGCTGACCGTAGTCGACTCCTAGAACAGGTTTCAGTTCGGAACCCGCTCCAGTACTGCGATCTCCTCTGGATATGGGGGTCGTCGCCGACAATCCTTGTCGCTCCCGACCCCGAGCTCGGCCGCACTCCCCTACTAGAACGCGTTCCAGTTTTGACTGGATTCGCCGGCACGACTGTGGTTCTCTGCCTCCTGTGATCGAACTGCCCACCCGTGTGTCGTACGAGCTGCTGGACCGGGAGAACACGGGCGAACGGCTGCTGGTACTCGTCCACGGCTACGGACTCCCGAGTTCCGAGCTGACCGACCGCGTCGAGCTGATCGACCCCGAACGGCGGTGCACCGTCGCTGTGCCCGCAGCCCCGTTCGAACACCGCGGCCAGCGGATATGGCACCGCACGATGTACAAGGACGAGGACGTGGCAGCAGCCCAGTACATCGCATCGGTGCGCCTGCTCGACGACATGTTGGGTGAACTCGAGATGGAGACGGGTCTGAGCTCCGAGGACGCCGTCATCGGTGGATTCAGCCAGGGTGGCGGCATCTCCCTGTCGCTGCTGTTCGCCGAAGGGGTCGAACACCGCCCCGCTGCCGCGTTCGGCATCTGCAGCTTCCCACCCGCATTCGAGGGGTTCGTGGCCGATCGGGATGCCGGAGCGGGCAGGCCAGCCTTCCTCACGAGCGCACACCGGGATCGCTTCGCTCCCATCGAGGCATCCCGCGCGGGTGCCGCTGCGTTCGCCGAGCTGGGTCTGGACCTGACGTATTCAGAGTCCGACACCGAGCACATCATGACCGACGACGCTGCAATCCAGGTGGGAGCGTGGCTCAGCCGGGTGATGAACGACTCACCGGATCCGGACGCTGCCGCGCGGACACGCTCGATGCTCGCAGGTGTCGACTCCAGCGGCTTCTTCGGTGGGCGCTGGGTCTACTCGGTCTGAGGTTCGACCTCGGGCGGCAGCTCGACACCCAGTTCGTTAAGGAGGCGGGCCACGGTCGCCTCGAGGGAAGCGACCCGCGCCTCGAGGCTCTCCATGCGATCTGGATCAACCCTCATCGACCTTGCGGCCGCCCCACCACCGGACGGTGCCGCTGCCGCGCGACCCTCGGGGTCGGTCTCGATCAGCTGGAGCCAGCGGATCTCCTTCTGGCCAGCCTGCCGCTCCAGGTGCCGGACCAGTGCGGGCGTGCGAGCTGCCAGAGCGTCGAGAACGGCCTCAACCTCTGCGGACCCGGCGAAGGAGTGCTGACGCTCGGTACGGGTCCGGAGCTCTGCGGCGGTCTGGGCCCCGCGCAGCAGCAGGACACCGAACACCGCGAGCTCCGCGTCGTCCAGGCCGAGCGCTTCATCGACGACGTGACGGAACCTCGTCGCACGTTCCCCGTGAGCAGGATGCACGACGCGCACCAGGCCCTTGCTCTTGAGCGCCAGAGCTGTCGTCTCGACCAGCTGGGCGTCGTAGTCGACCACCGGGAACCGGCTCGATGTCTGGTTGCACGCTGTGACCAACGCTTTGAGCGTCAGCGGATACGTCTCGGGAGTCGTGGCTCGCTTCTCGATCAGACACCCGAGCACACGGGCCTGCGGAGCTGTGAGCTCGATCTCGTCCGGTACGTCCACCATCGAATCGGAGACGAGCGGACTCAGCTCGGCCAGACGATCGACTGCATCTCCGAATAGGCGTGCAGTCCGAAGTCTCCACCGTCACGACCCACGCCCGACTGCTTGAAGCCACCGAAAGGAGCTTCGTGGTTGCGCTGCAGCGTGTTGATGCCGACGTTGCCGGAACGTAGCTGCTGGGCGACATTCCATGCCCGGGCCGTGTCCTTTGAGAACACGTAGCTGTACAGGCCGTAGTCGCTGTCGTTGGCGATGGCGATGGCCTCGTCCTCGTCGTCGAACGGGACGACAGCGACGACGGGACCGAACAGCTCCTCACGCACCGGGGTCATCTGGTTGGTGCAGTCGACCAGCAGAGTGGGCGCGACGTAGAAGCCTCGTTCCACGTCGGGACGCTGGCCACCGACCGCGACGGTTGCGCCCTCGTCGACACCGGTGCGGACGAAGCCCTCGATCCGGTCGCGATGCGCACCCGAGATGACCGGGCCGACCACGGTGTCGACCTCAGTGGGGTCGCCGATCTTCATGTGCTCGGCGGCCTTCAGGAGACCACCGACGAGATGGTCGTACACGCCCCTCTGCACGATCACACGGGTGGGCGAGGTACAGATCTGGCCGGAGTGAAAACCCCAGACCGAGCTGATGCCACCGACAGCGGCCTTCAGGTCGGCGTCGTCGAAGACGATGCAGGCACCCTTGCCACCGAGCTCCATCAACTGGCGCTTCATCTGCGAGCCGCAGACCGCGCCGATGCGCTGGCCGACCCCGGTGGAGCCGGTGAAGCTGACCATGTCGGTGGCCGGGTGAGCGACTACGGCCTCGGATGGAGCGATGTCCTGTCCGGTGACGACGTTGACGACGCCCGGGGGGAAGCCGGCCTCGTTCATCAGCTCCACCATCCGCAGCACACCGAGCGGGTCCTGCGGAGCGGGCTTGACCACGACCGTGTTGCCCATGGCCAGCGCGGGACCGATCTTGCCGGCCATGTTGGTCATCGGGACGTTGTAGGAGGTGATGCAGGTGACGACGCCCACAGGGGCGCGGTGCACCGCAGCCGAGATGAGCCCACCGGGAGCGAGCGGCGTGGTGGGCATCACCGCCGGCGGCAGCGGCACGATGTTGGACTGGAGCGCCCCTGACGCGTAGCGCCGCAGGCGGCCGGTCGCGGGGAAGAACTGCATCGTCTTGACCGTGCGCGCAGTCGCGCCGGTCTCTGCCTGGAGGACCGGGATGATCTCCTTGCGGTGCTCCTCGATCAGGTCAGCAGCACGGTTGAGCAACGCAGCGCGTTCCTGCGGGCTGGTGCGTGACCAGGCGGGGAAAGCTGCTGCGGCGGCCTCGACAGCCGCGTTGGCCTGATCTACCGATGCCTCGGGGGCGCGACCTGCGACCTCCTCGGTCGCCGGGTTGACGATGTCGTAGGTGCCCGCGGCGCCTTCGACAGATTCTCCGCCGATGGTCAGGCGGTATGTGGAATCCGACAACTCAGGGCTCCAGGTCGAGGTCGAGAAGGCGGATCGCGTTGCCACGAACCAGCTTGCGGGTCACGTCGGCGGGAAGGTCTGCCATCTGCTTGAGGGCGACCTCCTTGGTGTGGGGCCAGGTCGAATCCGAGTGCGGGTAATCGGTCTCGAAGCAGGCGTTGTCGACGCCGACCTGGTCGATGTTCTTGAGCCCGTAGGCGTCAGCGAAGAAGCAGCCGTAGATCTGGCGGTAGTAGTAGGTGCTCGGTGGCTCCGGCACGTTGTCACCGATGCCGCCCCAGCCGCGGTTCTCCTCCCAGACCGTGTCGGCACGCTCCAGCATGTAGGGGATCCAGCCGAGCTGACCCTCGGAGTAGGCCAGCTTCAGGTTCGGGTAGCGGTGCAGGACACCGGAGAACATGAAGTCGGTCATCGACGCCATCGCGTTGTTGAACGTGAGTGTCGAACCGACCGCCGCGGGGGCGTCGGGTGACGTCGACGGCATCTTCGAGCTCGAGCCGATGTGCATGTTCATGACCATGCCGGTCTCGTTGCACGCCTCGAAGACCGGGTCCCAGTAGCCGTCCTTGTCGTGGATCGATGGCAGGCCCAGGTAAGGCGGGATCTCGGAGAAGGTCATACCGGGAACGCCGCGCGCCGCGTTGCGACGGATCTCGGCAGCTGCGAGCTGCGGATCCCAGAGCTGCACGATGATGCAGGGGATCAGCCGACCGCCGGTGTCAGCGCACCACTCCTCGACCTGCCAGTCGTTGTACGCCTTCACGCAGAGGTCCGCGAGCTCCTTGTCCTTCGCCTCGTAGAAGCGCTGGCCACAGAAGCGCACGAAGCTCGACGGGAAGCACATGGAAGCCTCGGTCCAGTTCTCGGTCATATCCGCGAGGCGGGCTTCCTTGTCCCAGCAACCCTTGCGCATCTCGTCGTAGGTGATGGGCAGGACCTTGACCTCATCACGCTCGAAACCGACCGCGGTCTCCAGGCGGGTAAGCGGGAACTGGCCACCGTCGTAGGACCACCAGTCGCCTTCCATGCCGTCCTCGTCGGCCTCGAAGCTGAACACTCCGCCGACGAAGTTCATGCGGCCCTTCTGGCGGATGGATCGCGGCGCGACGTCCTGGTACTTCGCCGGCAGGCGGTCCAGCCACACATTGGGCGGCTCGATCACATGGTCGTCCACCGAGACGATCTTGGGGAGATCGTCGGCGGGGAGATCACGGGTGCGGATGACTTTGCTGTCCGAGGCTCCGGTCATGCCCCGGATCGTACCCCCGGACCTGACGGTCTGTCAGGCAGGAATTGGAACAGGTTCTAGTTTTCTGCCCCGGTGCTGCTCCTTCGCCGACACCACCATGCAGTACCTTCGGATCCCCATGAACGACGGTGCCGTCGAGATCCGACGGTCCCATGTACCGGGCCTGGACGGACTGCGAGCAGTAGCTGTCGCGGCGGTCGTCGCCTACCACTTGGGCCTGCTACCGGGCGGGTTCGTCGGCGTCGACCTCTTCTTCGTCCTGTCAGGCTTCCTGATCACATCACTCCTGCTCCTGCGCACACCGACCGGACTCACCGACCTCCGGAGATGGTGGGGGCGTCGCGTCCGCCGGCTGACTCCCGCGGTGACCGTGGTGGTGCTCGCTGTCCTGGTCTCCTTCAGCGCGATCGGCGCTGCGTCCGACTCGCTCGACGTGGACGCGGTAGCGACGCTGACATGGTGGCAGAACTGGCACCTGATCCTCGCCGACGTCTCGTACTGGGCGCGGCAGGTCTCGCCGCTACGTCACGCCTGGTCCCTGTCGATCGAGGAGCAGTTCTACCTGGTGTGGCCAGTAGTTCTCCTCGCAGCCGTAGGGGTCGCTCGCCGCACGAGTCGCAACGCGAACCGCATCGTGGTGGCGGTCGCTTCCGCCGGAACGCTCGCCTCCTTCGCCTGGGCAGCTCATCTGGCCGGTGCCGGTGCAGATCTCTCGCGGATCTACTTCGGAACCGACACGCGAGTCGGTGCGCTGCTTCTCGGCTGCGCCGCGGCTGCTGTCGTCGACGGCAGGGACACTCCGACAATGGGCCGACGGGGAGCGCTGGCCGCAGGTGCTGCCGCCGTGGTCCTGATCGTACTGGCGGTGGTGCTCGATCCGTCGGAGGCCGCAACGTACCTGTGGGGGCTGCCGGTCGCGGCCATCGCCTCGCTGGTGATGGTCCTCACCGCCGCGTTCTCAGCACCGGTGGAGAGGGCTCTCTCGGCTGCCGCCCTGCAGTGGGTGGGCGTGCGCTCGTACGGCATCTACCTGTGGTCGTGGCCGGTGCAGGTGTTCATCGAGGAGCGCTGGCCGGACTCGCCACGTTGGCTGGTCACCCTGGTCACCGTCACGGTCGCGGTGGCGCTGGCCGACGTGTCGCTCAGGCTCATCGAGTCGCCGCTGAGACTGGGAACGGGCTGGGCGCAGAGCGCCCGCAAGCGCGGCGCCGCTTGGGTGACGGGAGCGGCGGCAGTCGTAATCGCAGTCACTGCAGTCATGGTCACCGCCACCGGTCCGACCGGATTCCAGGCCGTGTCGACCGAGGAATCGGCGGCAGCAGCCCTGCGCCCACCTCCCACAACCACGTCGGACCCGACCGCCGGGGCGTCGACACCGGCCTCCTCCGTCGACCCGCAGGCCGGCGAAGCGGCAGTCGGCGAACCCCCGGGTGAACAGCCGCTCCCTCTCCCCGAGCAGACGACAACGACCGCCGCCCCGCAACGACTCCGACTGGCCGTGTTCGGCGACTCGGTGGCGTTCTCCTCGACGTTCGTCTCCGGACCGCTCCAGTTGCACCCTGCCGGGATCGAGATCGCCGACGGCCGCGGCTTCATCGGGTGCTGGTTGCTCTCGGGTGACGGTTGGAAGGCCTACGAGGACACCGTCCTCAAACGGCCCCACCCCCTGTGCGCCAAGCAACGCGAAGCCGAGCAGCTGGCGCTCTCCGCACACCCGGATTGGGTCGTTCACTTTGCCGGCGGCTGGGAGGGCACGACGTTCATCGATCCGTCGGGAGTCCGTCACCGACCGCAGACCCCTGCCGTTCGTCAGGCGATCCTGGAGGAGCTGATCCAGCGTGGCACCGAGGCGAACGCCGCCGGTGCCCGCATCGCCTGGCCGGTCTGGGCCTGCCCCGGCCCCGAGAGCCCGCTCTGGTTCGCTGACGGCTATGCCGGCTGGTTCAATCAGATCCTGCGCGAGGCGAGCGTCGCCGTACCCGGATCGATCGTGATCGAAGCGACGGACCGTGTCTGTGTGAACGCCGACCCCGACGGCGTGCCGACCGAGGAGAAGGACATCGCCTGGGGCCGCGAACACCACCCGCACGACGGGGCGTGGCTGTGGCAGGTCTGGATCGGACCCGCCCTCTGGGCGGCGGAGGGGCAACCGAACCCGGGCTGAGCGTCCTGCGCTACCGAGTCGCCCGGCTCATCGAGCGACGAGCACGGACAGCACGACCGTGTTCCACGCGACGACGATCCCGTACAGGGCGACCACAACGGCGACGGACCGCTCACCGAGCCGCGACCCGATCGGGCATCGCAACAACAGCAGTCCGACGATCCCTGCGACGACCATCTTCAGGCCGACCGGCGCAGCGAAGCCCGACATCAACGAGTGCATCAGCGGGTTCGCCTCGACGCCTCCGTGATGGAGCACCGCCTTGGTCAGCACCACATCGAGGAGGTTCAGCACCACGATCGCGCCGGCCAGCCACAGCCGACGGCTCGACAGCACGAACCCGCCGCGACCCGTCGGGTCAACGCCGACAACACGGACCGATTCCGTCATCACACCGCCTTCGCCCTCGCCCTCCCGCCAGAGGACCGTCCCAGCGCACCGATCAGCCATCGGCACGTCAACGCGCCAACATGCTGGCAGAAACAGCCCGGCGGCGCCCGCCGGCGCGAACCACGCGTGCCGGGCTCAGGCGAACCTGTCGATGAGCGACCCCAGAACGGGATCCATCTGGGCCGAGGTGAGCATCGAGCCGCCGTCGAGCACGACGTTCTGGCCGGTCAGGTAGCCCGCTTCGTCGGACAACAAGAACTCGGCCAGCGCTGCGACGTCGTCACAGGAACCCAACCGTGCCATCGGAGTGGCTGACTCGATCATCGAGCGGGTGGTCGCATCGGCAGCGAGCATCTCGTTGAGCGGCGTGCGCACGAAGCCGGGCGACACGCAGTTGACCCGCACCCGCGGAGCCAGTTCCAATGCAGCGGCCTGCGTGAGTGCCACCACTGCGGCCTTCGCTGCCGAGTAGGGCGCCTCGCCACGAGTCGGTCGCACACCGGACACGCTCGCCACGTTCAGGACCGACCCACCTTCGTCCATGATGCGGGCAGCCGTCTGGAGTCCCCAGAACACGCCCTTCACGTTCACCCGCCAGATCAGGTCGACCTCGCTCTCGCTGTAGTCGGCCAGGTGCTTGAGGTTGCCGACTCCGGCGTTGTTGACCAGATGGCGCAGCGGGCCGATCTGCCCGACCGCTTCCGAGATCGCCGCTTCGAACGCCTCGCGGTCAGACACGTCAGCCACCAGCGCCAGGCCGTCCAGGTCGGCTGCCACTCGGCGGGCGCCGTCTGCGTCACGGTCGAGCACGGCCACCGCGGCTCCCGCGACAGCGAGTCGCCTGGCGATCGCCTCACCGATCCCGGATGCCGCCCCGGTCACGACGGCCAGACCTTCCAGTCGTACTCGACCTGTGCCACTCACTCGCCCAGCTCCTCGCCGATCACCACGTGCGGTTCGTCGGTGATGATGAACTCGACGTTGTCCATGTCCAGGAACGCGCGCTCGTCGGGTGCGATCTTCTCGGCGTACACCGGTTCCGAGACGAACGCTACGAAGTCGTCGATCGAGTCGAACCACTGCACCGCGACACCGTCGCAGCCCTGGGTGCCTGAGAGCGCATCGGGGCGGTGCCGGACGTGCTGCTCGTAGCGCCGCAGGTGTCTGGCCAGATCAGGGTCCGAAGCGATCAGCGGCCCGTGCCGATCGCGCCAGTGGGTGACGAACTCATCGTGTGTCATCCCATCCCGGCGGCGCAGCAACGCGAACAGCTTGACCATCCATGTCCCCCTGGTTCTGGCTCACGGCATCGTTGCACAGCATCGACCGTCAGAGCGTCGGACGCCGTGGCTATGGTGAGCGGCGTGAACCCTCGACCTGACCGATTCGCCACGATCCGCACGCTGCCGATCTTCGCCGGCTGCACCTCCGAAGAGCTCGACGAGATCGACCGGCTTTCCGACGAGGTCCACGTACCTGCAGGCCGCACCGTCATCGCCCAGGGCGATCTCGGCCAGGAGTTCGCCTTGATCGTCTCCGGTGAAGCCCAGATCATCAAGGACGGAGTCGTTGTCGCAACGATCGGAGCGGGCACCTACTTCGGCGAGATCGCTCTGTTGGACTCCGTTCCCCGAACGGCATCGGTCGTGGCGGTCACCGACCTGGTGCTCGAGGTGATCGACCGTCGCGGTTTCAACACGCTGCTCGACGACCTTCCGCGCCTGTCACGCTCGCTGCTCAGCGGTATGGCACACAGACTCAGCGAGATCGAGGACGAGAACCAGCGCCTGCGCGCGCAGCTCACACTCCAGGGAGAGGACTCCTGACATGAAGACGATCGGCAACGTCATCTGGTTCATCCTCTGCGGCGTCTGGCTCGCCATCGCCTATCTGCTGGCAGGGCTGCTCGCGTGCATCACGCTGATAGGCATCCCGTTCGGCGTCCAGTCGTTCAAGCTCGCCGGCTACGTGGCATGGCCGTTCGGGCGCACGCTCGCCGAGTCACCGGGGCACCGCTTCTCCAAGGGCGTGATGAACATCGTCTGGATCGTCATCGCTGGGCTCTGGCTCGCCATCGGCCACATCCTCTTCGGCATCGTGCTGTGCATCACGATCCTGGGTATCCCGTTCGGCATCAAGAACTTCTCGATGGCCAAGCTGGCTATGTTCCCCTTCGACTTCTCGGTCGAGCGAAGTGGCGAACCTGGCCCTAACGACGCGCCGGTCGTCGACTGATCGACCCGGCGAACTCAGGTCCTGCGCATCGCGGCGGGAGTCAGATCAGCGATCGACGCGTAGCCGTCCACCGCCATGATCAGGTCGGCCTCGGCGAGCAGACACCGCAGCACGTGTTCCACGCCGGCCTGGCCACCGACGGCCAACCCGTAGGCGTAGGGCCGCCCGATCCCTACCGCTGTCGCTCCGAGGGCCAGGGCCTTCACGACGTCAGCACCGCTTCGCACCCCGGAGTCGAACACGACGGGCACATCTCCGGCTGCCGCCACCACGTCCGGCAGGCAGTCGAGCGCTCGTAGGCCGCCGTTGGCCTGGCGTCCACCGTGGTTGGAGCAGTACAGCCCGTCCACGCCGTGGTCGATCGCCCGGCGCGCGTCGTCGGGATCGAGAACTCCCTTCACCAGCAGCGGAAGGTCGGTGAGCGACCGGATCCAGTCCAGGTCGTCCCAAGTCATCCCCGGGTTCCCGAACGTCAACGCCCACAGGCCCGTCGCTGCCTCGACGTCCTCCTCTGGTGGGTGCTCGAGCCGCGACCGGAAGACGGGGTCGGTGAAGTAGTTGGCCAGACACAAGCCCTTGAGCTGGGGGAAGCTGGCGATCGCCAGGTCACGTGGCCGCCATCCCAGCGTGAGGGTGTCGAGGGTGACGACCAGCGCCGAGTAGCCAGCGGTCTCGGCGCGGCGCACGAGGCTCTCACACACCTCACGGTCGCTTGGTGGGTACAGCTGGAACCATCCGGGGGTGTCCCCGAGCGCCGCTGCCACATCCTCGAGTGGGTCCTCCATCAGCGTCGACGCGATCATCGGTACACCTGTCGCCGCGGACGCCCGAGCGGTGGCGATGTCTCCGTGTCCGTCGGGGTCGCACAGGCCGATGACACCCACCGGCGCAAGCATCAGCGGCGTGTCGAAGCGGTGACCGAGCAGCTCGATCGACAGGTCGCGCTGCGCCGCGCCACGCAGGATCCGCGGCATCAGCCCCCAGTTCTCGAACGCAGCGACGTTCGCGCGTTGGGTGTGCTCATCTCCTGCCCCACCGCTCACGTAGGACCAGAGCTGTTCTGACATCGCTTCCTGCGCGGCGACCTCGAGCGCCTGGTGCGACATCGGCAGATCGGGCGTCACACCGCTGAGCCCGCCCAGATAGATGCCCAGCTGCCAGTCGCCGTGGTTGCTCACAGCCGTCCCCCGATCATCGACGTCTGCCCCATCCTGCCCTGCTCCGAGTCCGGGCGCTCCGCTGTGCGCCTACCATCGACGTCCGTGACCGACCGTAACGACGAAGTCACCAGCCGACTCACCGCAGCGCTCCGCGAACTCGGGAACGTCGTGGTGGCGTTCTCCGGCGGGGTCGACTCGTCGCTGCTCGCCCACACGGCGCTCGAGACGCTGGGACCGGACAGGGTCCTCGCCGTGACCGCCGAGTCGGCGTCCCTCGCCACGGGCGAGCTCCAGCACTGCCGCGAGCTAGCCACCGGCTGGGGGCTGCCGTGGCAGTCCGTGCGAACCGACGAGCTGGACGATCCCAGTTACCGCGCCAACGACGCCGACCGCTGTGCACGCTGCAAGACGGCGTTGATGGACCAGCTCGAGCCGATCGCCGAAGCACGCGGCGCCACAGTCGTGCTGGGCGTCAACGTCGACGACCTCGGCGATCACCGACCCGGCCAGCACGCTGCTGCAGAGCGCGGCGCCCGGTTCCCGATGGTCGAGGCCGGGCTCACCAAGTCGGACGTCCGCGCAGCGGCTCGAGCCGCAGGGCTGTCAGTGTGGGACAGACCTGCCATGCCGTGTCTGTCGTCGCGTGTTCCCTACGGCACGCCGGTCTCGGTCAGCCTGCTCGGTCGGCTCGACCGGGCGGAGCTCGCGGTCAGGGCGCTCGGCTTCGGTGACGTCAGGGTTCGCCACCACGACGACGTGACCGCCCGCGTCGAGGTACCGGTTGGCGACCTGGTCGCCGCGGCTGAACGTGCCGACGAGATCGTCTCGGCGCTGACCAACCTGGGCTACCGCTACGTCGCCCTCGACCTGGGCGGACTGCGTTCGGGGAACCTGAACGCAGCGCTGTCTTCGACGGTACCGTGAGAATGCCCGCGACGAGCACCCACACAACTGGAGCCGGAACAACTGGCGCATCCGCTGAGCCCGCCTTGGTGGCTGTCACCGGTTCGCGACCGGACGAGGTTCACACGCGACTGGACCTTGACCGCTCACGGCGGACCGGCCTGCCCGAGGCTGTCTACGCAGAGGGCAAGAGCACCGCTGAGTGTGTGGAGATCGTCGGTCACCTCCTCGACAGCGGCCACGGCGACCCGATCATTGCCACCCGTTGCACCGACGAGCAGCTCACTGCCCTCACGGAGCTGTCACCGACAGGACGTTGGTCGCGCACCCTGACTTGGTGTCATGCGCCGCTCAGGTCCGTCGCGCCTGTGGCGCTGGTGTCAGGAGGCACCTCCGACGCACCGGTTCTCGAGGAGTGCCTCGGCACTCTCACCGCCGTCGGTGTGCCCACCCGTGTCGTGCGTGACGTGGGAGTGGCCGGCCTTCACAGGCTGATCGGTTCGGTCGATGAGCTGGACCCTGTGTCCGCGATCATCGCGTTCGCCGGCATGGAAGCCGCCCTGCCCACCGTCCTCGCAGGTCTCGTGGCCGCTCCGATCATCGCAGTTCCGACATCGGTCGGGTACGGAACGACATTCGAGGGAGTCACTGCGCTGCTGGCACTGCTCAGCTCGTGTGCCCCCGGGATCAGCGTTGTGGGGATCGACAACGGGTTCGGAGCCGCGGCAGCTGTGCACCGCATCGTCGGGCACGGCGCGACGCAGGTCGTCGACGCCGACCATGCGCCGGCTGACCGGCCAGAAGACCGATCGGACGATCGGCCGGCCGGGTGAGCCGAACGCTGTGGTTCAACCCGGCCGTAGGCGTGGCCGGCGACATGATCGTGGCCGCCCTCCTGGATCTGGGAGCAGCCGAGTCCGACGTTCGGGAGCAGTTGGGAGTGCTCGGGCTGGAGGGCTGGTCGCTGCACAT
The DNA here is from genome assembly GCA_964450685.1 of uncultured Microthrixaceae bacterium. Taxonomy (GTDB): domain Bacteria; phylum Actinomycetota; class Acidimicrobiia; order Acidimicrobiales; family Microtrichaceae; genus JBAOHV01. The sequence continues at coordinate 19,837 of CAYVDN010000020.1, read as the reverse complement.
CGAGCAGGTCAGCAGAGCCGGGCTGTCCGCCTCACACGTGCGGGTCGACACGGTCGAGACCCACCACCACCGCTCGTGGTCGACAATCGACGCGATGTTGGCAGCAGCCGGCCGGTCGCAGTCCGGCGGGCTGTCGCCGGCGGTCAGAGCGGGCGCGCGAGAGACGTTCAGGCGTCTGGCTGTCGCCGAATCGACGGTGCATGGGATCGATGTCGACCGGGTGCACTTCCATGAAGTCGGGGCGATCGACGCGATCGTCGACATAGTCGCAGCGTGGGCGGCACTCGAGTCGCTCGGTGTCGACCGTGTCGTGTCAGCCCCGGTCGGCCTCGGCGTCGGGGTGGTCGACATGGCGCACGGCGCGGTGCCCGTTCCAGCGCCCGCCGTGCTCGAACTGCTGGAGGGTGCGCCGACTGTCCCTGTCGAGTACAGGGGCGAGACGGCCACGCCGACGGGAGTCGCGTTGCTCCAGACGATGTCGGACTCGTGGGGTCCGCTTCCGGCGGGTGTGATCCGAGCCAGCGGCCGTGGGGCAGGCCGTGCTGATCCGGCGGGCCACGCGAACGTGCTCAGCGCCGTGCTCTGCGAGTCAGCCGCTGCTGAGGCGGACGGGGCGCGGGCCGAAGCGGTTCTCATCGAGACCAACCTGGACGACGTCACCCCCGAGCTGCTCGGCCACGTCATCCAAGCCGCACTCGAACTGGGCGCTCAGGACGCGTGGGTCACGCCGATCGTGATGAAGAAGGGCCGTCCCGCTCACCTGCTGTCGGTGTTGTGCACGCCGGAGGCGGCGGCGACGCTGCGTGGGTTGATCAGTGCCGAGACCGGGACCCTCGGCCTGCGCCAGCGGGTCGTCGACAAGTTCGAGCTGTCACGACGGATCGAGCAGGTGACCGTCGACGGTCACACCGTGCGGATGAAGGTCGGGCCCCACGGCACGAAGCCAGAACACGACGACGTGATCGCGGTGGCGGCCGCCACCGGCTCAGCAGCGCGTACGGTCACCGCGCGTGCACTCGCCGCCTGGCACGAGTCGTCGCGACACTGAGCTCAGCGGAGCGAGGCCACCAGGTCCGCGCCGAAGCACTGCTGTGCGCGGTCGAAGCCGCCCGCGTCCGACAGGTAGCGGGCCGCACCCCCGAGCGCACCGTCCAGGTGCGCCAGTCCCACACGACCCCACTCCTCCTCGACCCAGCGTCGCAAGAAGTACGGCTCGCGGTCGGTCAGGGATCCGGCCGAACGGTCAGCCACGAGCACC
>CAYVDN010000020.1:3674-18479 GCA_964450685.1 uncultured Microthrixaceae bacterium | reverse complement strand
GAAGTACGGCTCGCGGTCGGTCAGGGATCCGGCCGAACGGTCAGCCACGAGCACCGCCGCGATGTCTGCTTCGAGCTCGGTCAGACCGGCACCGGTGCGCGCGCTGGCGAGGAACACCGGTGGTTCCTCCTCGTCGAACGGACGTGACAGCCACAGACTGGAGCGCAGCTGGTGGTAGCTGGTCATAGCTCCCGGCTCGTCGGACTTGTTGACGACGAACGCGTGCGGCACTTCGATGATGCCCGCCTTGAGAAACTGCACCTCGTCGCCGCCGAGCGGTTGCAGAACCAGGTAGACCCTGTCCGCCAGGTGGCGGATGTCGACCTCGCTCTGGCCTATACCGACGGTCTCGATCAGAACTCCGTCGAACAGGCGGGTTAGTAGACGGCTCACCTGGAAGCTCATCGGGCCCAGACCGCCCAGGTCGGTGGCCGACGCCTGACTGCGGAAGAAGAGCCGGCGTTCGTCGTGACCGAAGCGCATCCGTGTGCGGTCACCCAGGAGCGCCCCGCCCGACACATGGCTGGAAGGGTCGACCGCTATCACCGCGAGCGACAGGTCCGGGTCGGCGCGCAACAGGTCGACGGTCACCCGTGCCAGGATCGACGACTTGCCCGAACCGGGCGTCCCGGTCAGCCCGATGAGCGGTGACGTGGCCGTGGTTCCGCGGGCGGCATCGAGCGCGTCGAGAACCTGGGCACGACGCTGGGCAGCTTCGGGTCGACGATCCTCGAAGATCGAGATGAGACGCGAAACGGCGTACTTCTCCAGGTCTCGTGCGCTGGCAACGAGCTCGGCGAGCTCGGTCGGCTGCACCAGTCAGCCTGCGATACCGGCAGCGATCCGCTCGTCGAGCACGTCGACGAACGACTCCATGATGTCGATCAGCTCGTAGTCGGAGGGGGTGAACACACGCTCCACGCCGAGCTCGCGCAGCTCGTCGGCGTCCGGCGGTGGGATGATGCCGCCGACGACTATGGAGATGCGCCCCTTCGCGCCGTACTCATCGAGCTTGTCGAAGATCTGTCGGGCCAGCTCCACGTGGGAACCGCTGAGCACCGAGGCGCCGATGATGTCGGCGCCCTCCTCGACCGCCGACTGGACGATCTCGTCGGGGCTGAGTCGGATTCCCGAGTAGATGACATCGAAGCCGACGTGACGGGCCGAGACCGAGATGACCTCGGCTCCGTTCGAGTGGCCGTCCAGACCAGGCTTGCCGATCACGATCCGAGGACGATGTCCGAGTCGTTCGGCCAGGTCGTCGAGTCGTCGGCGCAGCGCGTCGACCCGGTCGCCCTCGAGGCCGAGACGTTGGCCGTCGACACCGGTCGATGGCCGGTACTCGCCGAACACCTCGCGCAACGCGTTGGCCCACTCCCCTGTCGTGACCCGTGCCAGCGCGCACTCGATCGACGGTTCCATCATCGAAGTGCCGTCCACCGCTGCTGCCTTCAACGCGGTGAGTGCGGCCTGGGCACGGTCCTCATCGCGGGTCTTGCGGGTGGTCTCCAGGGACCCGATCGCCGCGTCGGCGGCCGACTGGTCGACCTTGAAGATGCCGCCGTCGTCGCCGCCGAGCAGCGGCGACGGGAGCCCTTCGGTCCAGCGGTTGAGCCCCACGACGATCTGCTCGCCGGTGTTGATGGCGCTCATGCGCTGCGACATCGACCGCACGAGCGACGACTTCATGTAGCCAGACTCGATGGCGGCGATGACCCCGCCCATGGCCAGGATCTTGTCGATCTCATCGCGCGCCTGGGCCTTGAGCTCGGCGACCTTGGACTCGACCACGACCGAGCCCTCGAACAGGTCCGGGTATTCGAGCAGGTCGGTCTCGTAGGCCAGGATCTGCTGGAGACGAAGCGACCACTGCTGGTCCCAGGGACGCGGCAGCGAAAGCGCCTCGTTCCAGGCCGGCAGCTGCACCGCTCGCGCACGCGCGTCGCGTGACAGGGTCACGCCGAGCGTCTCTATCAGGATGCGCCAGGCGTTGTTCTCGGGCTGGGCCTCGGTCAGACCCAGCGAGTTGACCTGCACCCCGTAACGGAACCGGCGGTACTTCTCGTTCGTGACACCGAAGCGCTCGGCTGTGTACTCCTCCCACAGCTCGCCGAAGGCGCGCATCTTGCACATCTCCTCGACGAAGCGGATGCCGGAGTTCACGAAGAAGCTGATGCGTCCGACGGCGCGCTCGAACTGCTCGGCGGTGAAGTGCCCGCGCTCGGCGACAAGGTCGAGCAGCGAGATGGCATTGGCCAGGGCGAAGGCGAGCTCCTGGGTGGGGGTCGCCCCCGCTTCCTGGAGGTGGTACGAGCAGATGTTGGAAGCGTTCCACGAGGGGATCTCCTCCAGGCAGAACTCGTACATCTCGGCGATGATCCGCAGGCTCTGCTCCGGCGGGAAGATGTAGGTGCCCCGCGCCAGGTACTCCTTGATCAGGTCGTTCTGGGTGGTGCCGTTCAGCTCGGAGATGTCGACACCCCGCTCACGGGCGAGCGCCACGTACAGCGCCAGCAGCCACATCGCGGTGCCGTTGATCGTCATCGAGGTGTTCATCTTCTCGATGGGGATCTGGTCGAACAGCACGTGCATGTCGTCGAGGCTGTTGATCGGAACCCCGACCTTGCCGATCTCGGGTCGCGCGATCGGGTCGTCGGAGTCGTAGCCGCACTGGGTGGGAAGGTCGAACGCGATCGACAGACCGGTCTGCCCCTTGGCCAGGTTGGAGCGGTACAGCTCGTTCGACGCCTTGGGGCTCGAGTGACCCGAGTATGTCCGGATGATCCACGGGCGGTCGCGCGTCGGCTCACCGTCGCTGTCGAGGATTCGGTGCGCCGGGGCCTGGGGAGAGGGAACCTGATCAGGAAGCGGGGTCGATGACTGCTCGTCGGCCATGTACCGATCGTACCGGCAGGCCCCTTCGGCCACCCCATGCGGATGAACCCCCCGCAGCGACAGACCCTCGGGTGCCTGACCGTTGTCATGGTGACGTGGGATCCTCTGATGGTGCACCGACCCCTCCTGGCAATCCCCTTGATGCTTCTCGGCCTGGCGGTCGTTGCGTCGGGGTGCGTCGGCACCGGTTCGACAAGCGTGTCGAACACTTCTGATGACAAATCGGTCGAGGTGCAGGGTTCAGGTGACGGAGACGACGGTTCACCGTCCGGCGACGCGGCCCGGCAGGACTCGTCGACGACCACCAGGACCGCTGCACCCAGACCCCCGGCCGAGACGCTGCGCATGTCGAAGCTGCGCACCGTCTCCGGCGACATCTCCCCCAAGTCGGTCGTCGCGTCGGGCCACGGCATCGTGACAGCCCAGAACATGATGTACACCCACACCGTCACCGCCTATGACAGCGAAGGAGAGCTGATCGCGACGGTGCCCGACACGGTCCGGCTGACCGACTTCGGCATCGATGAACCGGGCGAGTTCAAGGGTGCGCCGGTCGAGGCCGCCTTCTCACCCGACGGCGACAAGGTGTACGTCTCCAACTACTCGATGTACGGCCCGGGCCACAGCGAGGGAAGCGACCAGTGCTCCCCGGGTGACGGCACGACGTCGAGCTTCCTCTACCGGGTCGACACCGAGACCTGGAAGATCGACCAGGTGATCCCCGCAGGGGCCGTCCCCAAGTACGTCGCGGTCACGCCGGACGGCTCCAAGGTCATGGCCTCGAACTGGTGCACCTGGGACCTGACGATCGCCGACACGGCGACCGGCAAGGTCGAGCGAACCGTCGACATCGGTCGCTACCCGCGAGGTATCGCGGTCACCTCCGACTCGTCCACCGCGTACGTGACCGTCATGGGCGGCACCGACATCGCACGAGTCAACCTGGCAACCGGTGCCGTCAGCTGGATCCGTGGAGTCGGTGCGGGCCCGCGCCACGTCGTGATCGCCCCGGACGACAGCGCCCTGTACGTCACGCTGAACAAGGCCGGTTCGGTGGTGAAGGTGGACCCGGCAACGGGCGAGGTGATGGGCAGCATCGCCACCGGGTCGCAGCCACGCTCGGCGGCCATATCCAGCGACGGCACCGCTGTGTACGTCGTGAACTACGACGACAGCACGGTGTCCAAGATCCGCACGTCGGACATGTCGCTGATCGAGGAGGTCCCCGCCGGCCACCACCCGATCGGCATCACCTACGACGACTCGACGGGTCGGGTCTGGGTGGCCAACTACGGCGGGACCATCGACATCTGGGACGAGCAACCCGCCGTCTGACCACCTGTTCGGTGTTCGTGACGGCACGGACGGGTAGATGGTCGGTTGACCAGGCAACCCTGGTAGCATCTGTTCTGTGTTCGTGACGGCAGGTACGCCTGAACATCGGGAGATGCTCGACGAGTTGGTCGAATCGCTCGAGTCGCTGGGGCTCGACGCTCGGACCGACGACGACGCCCTGGTGGTCGACGGTGCCCGCCACGTACCGCTGCTGATCCAACGGGCGCATCCGACGCCAGCCGATCTGCGGTCCCTGGTGGACAGCGGTGCCGGAAGGACCCCGATCGTCCTGGTCGCCGACCGGCTGAGCGACGCAGGCCGCGATGTCCTGCGCAGCGCCGGCTGGGGATGGCTGGACCGCAGAGGTCACATGCGCATCTGGGCTCCGGGCATCCGGCTCGAGTCCGACCTGCCGAACGAGCTCCGCGAACGTCCCGTCGGCAACACCTGGACGACAGTCGGACTCGAGGTTGCCCTGCACACGCTGGTCCACCCCGATGAGCCCGCCACAGCCAGACGGGTGGCGCCCCTGATCGGACGCAGCGTCGGCGCAACCCACGAGCTCATCTCCAGGTTTGCCGACTCGGGTCTGATCGGCCCGCGCACCCACCGCCCCCTTCTGCCCGACATGTTCTGGGAGACAGCCGCGAACTGGCCCGACGGCGACTGGATCGCACTCGCGTCGCCCGTCGAGATCGTGGCTCAACGCGTAGATCCGCACGAGCTGGTCAGGGTCGACGAACGCGCCGCGACACTAGGTGGAGCCCGTATTGCCGCCGCCGGCGATCTCCCGGCACGGTGCTACGTGCGTTCAGCTGCCGCGCTGCGCAAGCTGCGCAGCTTCGTGGACCGGGACTCCCCGACCAGATGCTGGATCAGGCGCTCCCCCACCTCGTGGATCCCGCTCAACGAAGAGCACCCACCCGATGACGAACATCGCTGGACTGTCGGTCATCCCGTGCTCTGCGCGGTCAGACTGGCCGCCGACCCGGCTCGCGGCCGCGAGATCGTCGAGGACTGGGGAGTCATCCCCGGGATCACCTCATGAGCGGTGCCCGACCATGGAGTGGGCTCACCCCATGACGCCCGTCCTGTTGTCTGGTCGTTCGGGCGGAACCACTCACCGCGAGGTCGAACTGCTGGCGTCTCTCCCGGCCGAACTCCGCCTGATCGGTGGACTTGCCGTCATGTGCCGCGTCGGTTCGCCACACCGCACGACGGTCGACCTCGATGCAGTCGCCCGCGGCCTCACCGGACTGCACGACTCGATCGCACACATGGCGGTCACCTCGCAGGGTGGTGGCCAGTACCGGTTCGAGGGATCGTTGGACCTGGACGTGATCGACGTCGCCCCGCAGTCGAGCGAAGATCTGGTGACGGAGCTCACAGCCACTGGCGAGCCACTGACCGATCTCGAGCTGAACATCGTGTCGCTGACCTGGGCACACGACCGCTCGACCGCCCTGGACGTGGTGGCGATCGACGAGCTGTCCGGTGAACGCCTGGCCGAAGCGCCGGGACGACTTGTGGCGACCACATCAGGCCTGGTCGCCATGAAGGCGACCGCGATTCCGCTCCGAGCATCGACCCGGCCCGAGAAGCGGGCCTCGGACCTCTACGACCTGTCACGGCTGCTGCTGACAACCGGGCCACAATCGGCGTCGCTGGATGTCATGCCTCCGATTCTCGAGCAGGTCGTGGCTGAGCGCCTGGTCGGCTGGTTCGTGGACGACGCAGGCCGCGACAGGACGTTCAGGGAGATTCGCCGCTTCGACGAGCCCTCGGTCGACCTCGATGAGGTGGCGGACGTCGTCGAGGACCTGACCCTCCTCGTCTGAGCGAGATTCGAACGAGTACCGCTGCAGCGGTCCCGGGCGGGTGAGCGGCGGTTCCAGCTGCCGGCGCCCGGTCAGTCCACGAGAAGCGGCGCCACCTCGGCACCGAACCGCGAGATCTGGTCGGCCATCTCAGCGCTGTCACGTCCCCGGAAGCCGATCTGGAGCTGGTTGATGCCCTTCGGGGGGAACTTGCGGAGCCGCTCGGCGATGCTCTCGGCGGTTCCCGTCGCGCAGAACGGTTCGACGTCGAAGCCGGGTTCGCCCAGATAGACCGGACCAGCGGTCACTCCGACGTCGAAAGCGGCCGGCAGCCCGGCGGACTCGCGCACCTCGGCGATGTGTGCGAGCGCGTTGGACATGCCCATCTTCGGGGGACCCTGCGGAAGCCACCCGTCGCCGAGCAGCGCTGCACGGGTGATCGCCACCTTGGACGAACCGCCCACCCAGATCGGCGGGCCTCCCGGACGGACCGGTCGCGGCGCCATGCCGACACCCACCTCAGCGCCCGATCCGCCGACGGTGGGGTACTCGTTCTCGAACGACTCGCGGATCACCGAGATGGCCGACTCGACAGCCCTGCCACGGCTGTCGAAGTCGACTCCGAGCAGTGCGAACTCGCTAGCGAGGTGGCCGGCGCCGGCGCCGAGGACCGCTCGGCCGCCACTCAGATGATCGAGCGTCATGAACGCCTTCGCTGTGGCGAGCGGGTGTCGGTACGGCAGCACGTAGACGTGGGAAAGCAGCTGTGTGCGGGTGGTTTGGGCCGCCAGCCAACCGAGAGTCGCGATCGTGTCGTACCAGGTGATCGACATCGCCTCGTCAGCGGGGCGGGGGACCGCGATGTGGTCGCACACGGCGACGTAGAACGCGCCCGCTTCGTCGGCAGCAACAGCGACTCGCGCCAGGTCGTCCGCTCCTGCCGCGGACTCCCAGGGCTGCGCGAAGTTCGTGCTCTGGGACTGGACCGGGAGCTGCAGCCCCCATACGACCGAGCCGGTCGGGATGATTGCCGCCATGCTTCGCCCCCAAGGTGGTGACGGCCCGTGGGCCGATCGGACGATTGGTCAGGCTAGCGATGCAACGGGTCCGCCATCACCCGGCGACTTCTTGACACCAGCTGGCGGCGCGGGCGCAGCGGACGGACCTCTGTGGTTTGGTGCAGTCTTGAGCACGCTGGATCGAAGGGGATGCGCTGTGGGTAGGGCCATGACGACGAGCTCCGAGGCCGCCGAGGCGTTCCTGACGCTCGCTGCCGCAGAACAGCGTCAGGTTCCGATGTACGCGCGGCTGTGTCGTGCGATTGCCGAACGCCCCGACGTGGCGGCTCTGCTGCTCGATGCCCCAGTCGCCCAACGCCTGCCGGTGCTGCTGTTGGCAGCGCTGCACGAATCGGTGCTCACCGACCCTGATTCGCCGCTGGGGGCCTGGTTCCCGTCCGTCGGGGGTGACCCGGACATGGCGGGCGACCTGGGCACCGCCCTCGACTCGACGCTAGGTGAGCACCGCGAGCGGATCGTCGCGTCGGTGCGGTCCCGTCAGGTACAGACCAACGAGGTGAACCGCTGCGTCGCCTGGCGGGCTGGTCTTGCCCTGGTGTGCAAGGGCGACGAGCGACCGCTGGCGTTGGTGGAGCTCGGCTCCAGCGCAGGGCTCAACCTCGGCCTGGACCGCTACGACTTCACCTTCGACGGAGCCGGCCTGGACTGGACTGTGGGACCCCGGGACTCAGCGGTTCGGCTGGCCACGACAGTTCGTAACGGGCCGTGGCCGACCGTGGGTGACCCGATTCCCCCGATCACCGAGCGAATCGGAATCGACCTCTCCCCGCTCGACCCGACTGACCCTGACGACACCCGCTGGCTCACCGCCTGTGTCTGGCCGGAACAGACGGTGAGACTGGAGCGCCTCCGCGCCGCTCTGGCCGTGACCGCCGCCTCACCTCCCCGCGTGATCGAGGGTGATCTGGTCGAACGCCTCGGTGACGCTCTCAACATGATCCCGCCCGACCACCACGTGGTCGTCCTGTCGTCCTGGACGATCGGCTACCTGCCGCGTGAACGTCGGGTGGAGTTGGGCGACCAGCTCGGTTCAATCGCAGAGTCGCTGGCCGAGCATGGCTCTCGTCTGACTGCAATGACGTTCGAGGCCGACCACGTGGTCCCCTGGGTGCCGACGCCGGACCTTCCGGCCGACGCGCCCCCGGAGCTGCGCCACGCGTCGCTGCTGGCGGTCACCGGCTTCGACGGGCAGGGCCATACCTCCCCGGCCGCGATAGCTCGCTGCCAGGCGCACCTGGCGTGGATGGACCGCCTGGGCTGAGCGGATCTCACCTTCGCCGAGTACGCAACCGAGCGTCGCCCAGCGCTGCTTCGACCAGAGCGGACGCGGATCCGTCGTCCCAGATCCGCTCGACCGGAGCGAACGCCACACCGACCGTCGCCGTCAACGAGACAAGATCCTGTCCCAGCTGGATCGGCATGGACACCGCCCCCTCGACGCGCTCGATGAGCGCGCCGGCAACTGAAGGGGCCAAAGGCAGACCCAAGGCGAGTCGACCCGGACCGAGCTGGGCCAACAGGTCCGAAGACCGCACCAGCCGGTCGACGCGTCGCACCACCTCGACCAGCACAGCATCAAGGGGGCCCGGGGCCAGACCAGCGAGGTCGGGGTCGGCGATGCCGATCACGACCACTGCGATCCGGATGTCGCCGCTGCGTCGGGTGCCCTCGCCCGACTGCTGTCCTGCGAGCGAGTCGAGATGGACGTGAAGAGCATCGCGGTCCGGTAGCTGCATCACTGTTTCATCGGTCGACGATCAGCGCGGCTTCACAAGCTGGGGCTGTCAGCCGGGACGGTTGCCCCAGATCCCGACGAAGCTGACCATCTCGCCCGGGTAACCACCCAGGTTGTGGGTCAGGCCGAGCCCACGGTCGGCTGTGTCGATCTGGCGATCCGCTGGTGCCTCTCCGCGCAGCTGCAGCCAGCACTCGAAGAGCATCCGCAGACCGGACGCCCCGACCGGGTGACCGAACGACTTGAGCCCACCGTCGGTGTTGACCGGCAGGTCACCGCGCAGGTCGAACGCGCCTGCTTCGACATCGCGCCACCCCTCACCACGAGCCGAGAAGCCCAGGTCCTCCATGAGGACCAGTTCGGTCGGGGTGAAACAGTCGTGCACCTCGGCCATCGCCAGCTCACGACGGGGGTCGGTGATGCCTGCCTGGGCGTAGGCGTCGTCCGCGGCCGCCTTGCACTCGGGCAGGTGCGTGTAGTCGTAGTCCTGGTCTCCCAGGCCCGCGCCGCTTCCGGCGACCATCGCGAGTGCCTTCACGTAGAGCGGCTTGTCGGTGTACTTGTGGGCGTCCTCTGCGCGTACGACGATCGCGGCCGCTGCGCCGTCGGCGACACCGGCGCAGTCGAACACCGACAGCATCCCGGCCACCTCGGGCATCTTGCAGATCGCGTCGACCGACATCTCGCGGCGGAACTGAGCCCGCTCGTTCTTGGCGCCGTTCTCGTGGTTCTTCGAGGCGATGCGGGCGAGCGTGCGTCGCAGTTCCTTGGGGTCGATGTCGTACTTCTCGGCGTAGGCCGGTGCGACCAGGGAGAACATCGCAGCAGCGGTCACCGAACGCTGGGTCCCGTCGTTGGGGATCGGGAACGCGTTCAGCCCCTGGAAACCCGAGTCCTTGACCTTCTCGACGCCGACGGCGGCGGCCATGTCGTACGCGCCCGACGCGACCGCGTAGCAGGCCTGACGCAACGCCTCGGAGCCCGTTGCGCAGTAGTTCTCCACCCGGGTGACCGGCTTGTTGCCGAGCTTGAGCGGCGCCGCGAGAGTCACGCCGGACATGCCCGACTGGGCTGTGCCCAGCCACCAGGCGTCGATGTCGTCCTTGGCGACGCCAGCAGACGCGAGCGTGTCCTGGACGGCGTCGATCATCAGGTCGTCCGCGCTGCGGTCGAAGTGCTCCTTGAACTGAGTGCAGCCCATCCCGATGATGGCGACCTTGTCCTTGATGCCGTGGCTGGCCATGTCAGACGCTCCCGCTTTCGGTGTCGGTGCCGGTTGCCGCGCTGTGCACGGGACGGGCCTTCCAGAAGTAGTTGGCGATGCCGTCGGCGGAGTTGAGGCGCCTGAAGGTCATCTCGACGGTCATGCCGATCGACACGTCGCCGGGGCGGACATCGGTGAGCTCGAGCGGTAGACGCCCGCCTCCGTCGAAGTCGGCCACTGCGAACACCACCGGCGGTGACGGCGAGTAGGCGAGCGAATCGACGGTGAACGTCGCGACGGTCGCGTGCACGTCGGCCATGGGCGCCGGGTCCATGTCGTCGACGTTTCCTCCGACGAAGGACACTCGAGCTGGAGGGAGGTGCAGCGTGTCGCTCTCACGGTCGCGGGAACCCACGAAGCCGTACTTCCAGTCCAGCCGTCGCTCGGCAGCAGCCGCGGACATGCGGGCGGGCTCTGGACGGTTCGGCGGCTGGATCGGCAGCACACCCCGCCACGACAGGTACTTGGCGTAGGCGAGTGAGTCGTCGCCACCAGCGAGCAGATCGGCGAGCGAGGCCACTGCTTCACGGTGGGCCGCGATGGCTTCGGTCGTACGGAAGACGAACACGTCGGCGCCGTCAGCAAGTGAGACGAGAGCGATCACCTGGCCGGGCTCGGCATCGTCGAGCAGCGACGCGAGCAGCAACGCGGGATGCGCCGCACCCGTGAATCCGACCTGAGCGCCGAGTGAATCGGCGACGTCGATTCCGGCAGCGCCAAGACGCTTGCTCAGTGCAGTGGCGGCGCGTGCCTGCGGACCGGAGATCGCGACACGGCGCACCTGGTCGGCGTCGACACCGGCGTCCTTGAGCGCGGCGTCCCACGCCTGGGTCGCGAGCGCTCCGTATCGCTGCTCGCCGAAGCGCTCCTCCCAGTTGTGTGTGCGCAGCTCACCGGGGGCACGCCACCGGTCCAGGAACTCACGGGTCGCCGACGCACCGCCCAGGTACTCGGCGATCACCGATGCGCCATCGGCGTCGTCGCCGACGAGCAGCGCCGAGCCGGCATCGCCACCGTTCAGTTCGTCGGGTGAGCCAGCTGGTCCGGTACGCAGGTCTCCAGCGATCACCAGCACAGACGGGTCGGTCGAACACAGAGCCGAGCGAAGTGCTGCGGCCGTTCCACGGAGACCGGCACCGGCGTCTGCAGCGAGGACATCCGCGTCCAGACGCAACGCTGCATGACCGACAGTCGCGTTGGTCTTCTCGACGTATGTCGGCGACGTTGTCGCGAACCACAGCGCCGACGGTCGTGCGTTGCTCGAGCTCAGAACCCGACGCCCGGCCTCGACCGCCATCGTCAGCGAGTCCTCGTCGTAGGACGCAACGGTTCGTGTTCCGCGTCCAGGCGACCCGCCCAGGACGTCGCTGATGGCTGAACGCTGCAGTCGCCAGTGCGGCAGGTAAGCAGCGGCGCCGATGATGCCTCGCATGTTCGTCCCCTCGGAAGACCCGCCCCAGGCAGGTCAGACGGTTGTCAGAAGCGGCCAGGTGGTCCTGGACCTGAGTGATTTCTGCTCCTGGGAGCGAAACAAGTCTACGAGATCCTGACGGTGTGTCAGAATTGAGGCACCATCAGTTCCAGCGCCACCAGGAGAGCCCCCAATGACCGCAAAGCCCATGGGTCTTCGAGCATTGAACCGGGTAGCACGTCATGGCCAACTGATGGCGGCCGCGACCGAGATCATCGAGGAATCGGGACTCAACGGTCTGACCATGCAAGCGGTCGCCGAGCGCGTCGACTGTGCCGTCGGCACCATCTACACGTACTTCGACTCCAAGAGCGCCCTGCTCGCAGAACTCCAGATCGAGGCGATCAAGATCCTGATCACGGCGCTCGAGCGGAGCGAAGTCGTATGGGAACAGGAGATCGCTGACGCAGAACTGGACGAAGGGCTCGCGGCGCTGGTCCGCCTGACTGCTGCCAGCCGGATCTTCGTCGATGCCAGGAAGCTGCACCCCCGCGAGTACGAGTTGCTCCAGACCCACATCTCTGGCCCCGAGAAGCTGATCAATTACACCGACACCCTCAAAGTCCTCCCACACGTGCTGATGCTTCTGGGGCATCTGCACCGCAAGATCGATGCGGCCGTGGCAGTCGGCGCGCTGTCCACATGCAGCGACATGGGCGACGACGACAGCGGCCAGACGCTGCGTCGTACTCTCCGTTGGGCCGGGGGCCTGAACGGAGCGATGCTGGTGTCCAACGCCCAGCCAGACTCGACCTGGCTGCCGGCAGAGTCGCTCGACGGACGTCGCCTGGCGCTCGACCTGGCGGCGGACCTGCTCCTCGCTTGGGGTGCACCGCCTCGCACGCTCCTGTTGGCACGGGAGTTCGTCGACGACCTCGAGGCCCGCGACCAACTACTGCGCAGCGGAGCCGATCTGGACCCGGAGGAGATCCTCGAGGACGAACCAGTCGACTGACAGGGCGGTCGACTGGTCGACCGACCACGACAGGTCACTTGGTGAGCGACAGGACATACGCGACGGACCACACCGTGCCAATCGCACCGGTGACGATCCCGATGATCGACATCGCCTTCCCATCACCGCCTGCGACCGTCGCCCGTCGCAGACCCAGCACCCCGACCACGATCGCCGGGATCCCGGTCAGGAAACCCAGGCACCCCAGCGCGACCAAGCCGAGCAGCAGTGCTGTGATGGCTGCCTTGTTCAGCTGCGGACGACGAGGGTCGTCCATGCCCAGCTCCCGGCGCGCGGCGGCAACGCGGGCGGCGATCTCATCGGGGTCGTCGATGGTCATCGGGATCGCAGCGTAGCTAGGTGCGCCGAGAAGTTCGGGCCCATCCATCCGATCTGACAGGCTGTCGGACATGTTGCTCGGGGACATAGCAAACGCTGGGGCCGCACCCGACGGCAAGCCGCTCGACGGGGTACGGATACTCGCCGCCGAGCAGATGCAGGCTCTGCCATTCGCCACCCAGCTCCTGGCTCGCTTGGGCGCCGAGGTTGTGAAGGTCGAGCACCCGGTCCACGGCGAGTCCGGCCGCGGGGCTCTGCCGGCGATGCAGGATCCCCAGGGGCGGCGTGTCGGGGCGACGTTCCTTCGCAACAACCTGAACAAGCGCTCGTTGGGTATGGACCTCAAATCGGCTCGGGGTCGCGAGATCTTCATCGAGCTCGCTGGCCGGTTCGACGTGGTCGGAGAGAACTTCAAGGCCGGCACGATGGAGCGCTTGGGCTTGGGCTACGAGACTCTCGCCGCCCGTCACCCGCGACTGATCTACGTGTCGGTGTCGGGTTTCGGGAACCTGGGCGATTCGCCGTACCGGTCGTGGCCTGCATACGCGATGGTGCCGGAGGCGATGTCGGGTCTGTACGAGTACGCACGCCAGGGAGACGAACCTCCGAGGGTGATACCGGCCGGGGCGCTCGGCGACATCAGCTCGGCGTTGTTCACCGTCATCGGCATCCAGGCGGCACTGCTGCACCGAGCACGGACCGGCAAGGGGCAGCAGGTCGACGTGGCGATGCTCGACTCGATGCTCGCCATGACCGACGTGATCACCAACTTCTGGTCCCTCGGCGTACGAGAGAACACCCTCGAGGGCATCATGACCGGTTTCCGCGCGAGCGACGGCTGGTTCGCAGTTCAGGTGGTGCGTGAGCACCAGTTCGAACGCCTGGCCGAACTGGTCGGCCGGCCCGGCTGGATGCAGGATGAGCGGTTCGCCTCGCGCCGCGGCTGGGCGGAGCAGCTCGAGCCCCAGGTGCGTCCAGCGGTCGAGGCGTGGGCTTCTGCCCTGACCCGTGTCGAGGCCTGCGACGCGCTCGGAGCGGCGGGGATCCCAGCAGGCCCGTGCTTCACGCCCGGTGAGGTCATCGCCGATGAACACGTCGAGCGTCGCAACATGCTCGTGGAGATGCCCCGCGTGGACGGAGTCGACGAACCGGTTCTGATCCCTGGTAACCCCGTGAAGATGAGCGGGGTCGCCGAAGGTCCCGAGACGAGGGTCCCGTGGGTCGGCGAACACACCGACGAAGTGCTCCGAGCGGAGCTGGGCTTCTCCGAATCCGAACTCGACGCGCTGCGCTCCGAAGGCGTCATCAGCTGACGAGAGAACGGAACTGGGTAGACCCCAGCGTCGAATGGGGGCTTAACCGGATGGAGCCGCCAGCCGCGCCGTGGGACAACGGATGCATGAATCGTCTCGATGCAACCGGGTCCGCGGAACTCGCCAGGACCGATGAGGGATCCGACCGCGGCACACCGGCATGGGTCCACCGCACCGCCGTGATTCTCGGTTGGACCGCAGCTTGGACGATGGTCGCCCTGGGACTCCTGGTCGGCCGGATCGCTCTGCAGTTGGCCAACTGCAAGCTCGGGTTCTTCGGCGAGTACGGCCCGCTCGTCGACGCACCAGGGATCGACAGCGCGGACCTCGTCGGCCAGCTCATCGCGTGGGTGATCGCGACGCTGCCGTGGTGGATCGTGATGATCTGGCCCAGACGGCCCGAGCGGCGGCGTCAGGCGGCCGCCGTGATCGGCATCGTTACCATCGGCCTGGTGACCCTGTTCCTGGTGCCCCAGATGGGCAGGGACATGGACGAATGGTGGTCGATCTGCGGTGGAGCCCGCTGACCGCGTGCGACATCCCGTTCTGGGGTGCGACATCGCGGCGGGGGACCCCCAGGCGCCCCCCCCAACACCACACCG
>CAYVDN010000020.1:0-3664 GCA_964450685.1 uncultured Microthrixaceae bacterium | reverse complement strand
GTGGGTGGGGGGGGCCCGCGGGTGCGGGGCTCCCCCCGCGGGGGGGGGGAGCCGCCGGGGGGGTCAGCCCCGGCGGCCCCCACCACAGAACGAGAAAGGGGGTGGGTCAGGCGGCGCCGTCGAGCACTGCCGCGGCGATCAGGTCCTGGCAGCGACGCTCATCGTTCCAGCTGATCTGGAGCTGCTTGGCACGGCGGAAGAACAGCTGGATCTCGTACTCGAGGGTGAAGCCGACACCACCGAAGATCTGCTGGGCCATGGCGGTCGTGTCACGGTAGGACGCACACGACACGGACTTGGCCATCGGCGCCAAACTCGCCAACGAGTTGCCCTTCGAGTGCGCCCAGGCGGCTTCGTAGGTTATGAGCTTGGCCCCGTCCAGCGCGGTCTTGGCGTCAGCCATGTAGTGCGACAGCGCCTGGAACGCGCCCAGCGGCTTGTCGAACTGCTCACGGTCCTTGGAGTACTGCACGGTGATGTCGAGCGCGTACTCGGCACCGCCGTTGGCGAGCGCGGCTGCGAGGATCATCGCCTCGTCCATCACCGCGCACCAGGTCGCCCAACCCGTGCCGGCGGCGCCGATCCTGTCCGCCTCGGTCACCTTCACGCCGTCCAGGTCGACGCGGTACTGGGTGTCGGAGCTGATCGACATGCGCTGCGACAGGGTCACACCCTGGGCGTTCGGGTCGACGAGGAACAGGTCGACCGCATCGTCGGCGTCGCCCGTGCGGGCCAGCACCACGAGCCGGTCAGCTGCCGAGGCGAAGTAGACGTGCTGCTTGGTTCCCGAGATCGACCAACCGTCACCGTCTTCCTGGGCCCTCACCTGCACCCCGCGCGGGCCGAAGCTGTTGCCGGGCTCGAGCCACGCCGGGGTGAGGATCGACTCGCCCTTGGCGATGCGGGGCAGCCACTCGTCGCGCTGGGTGTCGGAGCCTGCACGCACGATCGCGCCAGCGGACACGACCGCGCTCACCAGGTGCGGGGTCGGTGCCAGCGCACGACCGAGCTCCTCGTAGAGGATGACGCCCTCGAGCAGCGACATCTCGGAACCGCCGTACTGCGCGGGCAGCAGCAGGCCGATCAGATCGAGCTCGGCCAGCTGGGACCACAGGTCGGCCGAGTAGCCGACCGGGTCGTCCTCGAGGGCGCGGATCTGCTCGTTCGAGGCGTACTGCCCCAGCAGGCCGCGCACCATGTCGCGCAGCATGTCCTGTTCTTCGGTGAAGTCGAGGTTCAGAGTCATCTCGGTCTCTCTCGGTGGTCTCGGTCTGGTCTGGGAAAGGGTCGATCGGTCTCGGGCGGGTGGATTCTCTGGTGACGCGGGCTCAGGACCGGCGGGTTCAGGGCAGCCACTGGTCGCCGCGACGCGCCCAGGGGTTGTCGTCGGCGTCGGCGGGAAGCGCGACCCGCACCGAGCAGGTCGATGCCAGCCTCGGGGCCGGGTCTCGCCCGTCGGTGGCCGTGGCGGTCAGGGTGACGTCGAGGCTCGCCCAGCCCTGCCCCGACTCGTCGGTGGCGACGTCGGTGACGGTTGCTGCGAACTCCATGCGGTCGCCCGGGAAGACCGAGGTCTTCATGCGGAACGTCATGCGTCCGAGGCGGGCGCGGGGTCCTGCCCAGTCGGTCACGTAACGCTCGAACCACGCCGCCTGGTTGGGCGTGTTCAAGAAGATGTCTGCCACACCGTTGCGTTCCGTGGCGAACTTGTAGTCGTGGTGCATCGGACGCCAGTCGCGGCTGGCCAGGGCCCCGAGCACGACGGTCGTCGGTGTGACGTCTACCGATAGGCCGGGCAGTGCGTCGCCCACCGCGACGGTTCCGAACAGGACCGGTGCCTGCGCGCTCACGACGCACCTCCCTCGCTGCCGGCGCGTACGTAGCCGAACCCGGTGTAGGACTCGACTCCGACGAGGGCGCCGTCCTGGTTGTGGAACTCGACGTCGATCACCCAGAAGCGTCCGGAGCCCAACTTCGTGGTCTTGGGGCCCGACACCGAACGCAGGACCTGCTGATTCGAGATCACGTCTCCCGGTCGGACCGGGTCGTGGAAGATGATCGTGTTGTCGGTCATGACCGCTTCGGGCAGACCGAAGATCGCCTTCAGGTCGAAGTGGACCTTGAGTGCGACCTGCTCGCCCTCGGCGCCCGGCTCCCAGAAGTGGGGGCGCATCCACAGCGACAGGGTGGTCGGCGGCAGGATCGTTCCACCGGTCAACACCTCGGCAACGGTGTCGTCCCAGAACAGCGGGTTGGCGTTCTGGGTCGCTGCCAACGTGTTGTAGGCGTAGCTGCGCTCGGCCGGGAACGTCGCCGTCTCGGGGTACATCGGCACACCGATCATGGCGCTGACGGCTTCGGGCAGGTCGTCGACCTGGGTCGTGTCGCTCATGCGATCGCTCCTGTGGAACTGAGCTCGTCAACCGTCGCCGGGTCCATACCCAACGACGTGAGGATCTGGGCGGTGTCGCTGATGGATCCGTCGCGCACCCGGTAGGGGCCGTCCGGAGGGACGGTCCCGGCCCACACCGGCGCCGACTGACGGAACGGCCCGTCGGTGTCGGACACGGCATCGACCACGACCCCCCTGGCGACGAACTGCTCGTCGAGGACTGCCTCGGCCACCGAGTTGACCTCGCTGACGCAGGTGTCAGCTGGGCCCAACTCGGCCACCCACTCGTCGCGTGTACGGGTCGCGAAGACAGCAGCCATGGCGGCGCGGATCTCGTCCTGGATGACGTCGTCGAGCTGTGAGTCGGCATACTGCTCGAGCCCGAGCAGACCGACGAGGTTGCGCCAGAACTGCGGTTCGATGGCTCCTACCGCCAGGTGCTTGCCGTCGGAGCAGGTGTAGACGTCGTAGCAGGCGTAGCGGCCGGTCAGGATGTAGTGGCCGGGGCCTGGTTCGGTGCCGGTCGCCAGGTACTCGTCGACGTACAGCGACATGAGGGCGAAGGACCCGTCGGCGATCGAGACGTCGAGTAGTTCGCCCGTGCCGGTGCGCTCGCGCCGCAGCAGTGCTGCCATCACGGCCATGGCAGCCTGCATGCCTCCGGCGGCGATGTCCGCCACGGTCGCCCCCGGCAGGGCGGGGCGGCCGTCGGCCTGGCGTCCCGTGCAGTCGAGGAATCCGGCAACACCCAGGTAGTTGACGTCGTGACCCGCCCACTTGGAGCGGGGTCCGTTCTGGCCGAACCCGCTGGTCGAGCAGTAGACGATGCGCGGGTTGCGCTCGGAGACGGCCTGGTAGCC
Organism: uncultured Microthrixaceae bacterium; assembly: GCA_964450685.1. Taxonomy (GTDB): domain Bacteria; phylum Actinomycetota; class Acidimicrobiia; order Acidimicrobiales; family Microtrichaceae; genus JBAOHV01. The sequence goes on along the minus strand of CAYVDN010000020.1, from coordinate 412 downwards.
GATGCCGAGCCGGTCGACCACGCCCGGCCGGAACGACTCGATGATCACGTCGGACGCGTCAGCGAGAGCGAGGAACGCGTCGCGGCCCGCTTCGTTCTTCAGGTCGAACAGCGCCCGCTGCATTCCACGGTTGCCCGAGTAGGCGTAGTACGGCGGCGTGATCTGCACGGATCCGGCCCGTGGCACCGCGCCGACCTTCACGACGGACGCGCCGTAGTCGGCGAGTGTGCGCGAAGCGCGGGCGCCTGGCCCGACCGATGCAAGGTCGAGCACGCGGATGCCGTCGAGCGCGGGTGTCGTGGACATCGGGGAGTCGGAGCTCAGAAGTTCTTCGGGAGGCCGAGGCCACGCCTGGCAATGATGTTCTTCTGGATCTCCGAGGCGCCGCCGCCGATCGTGTCGATCACGGTGT
>CAYVDN010000019.1:0-53708 GCA_964450685.1 uncultured Microthrixaceae bacterium | reverse complement strand
CAGCGGGTGCAGGTACGTGACCGGCTCCTCGCCCTTGCGACGCCGGATGTAGGGGTGCACCGACCCGCCCTGGATCGGCCCGGGACGGATCAGTGCGATCTCGATCACCAGGTCGTAGAAGCAGCGGGGCCGCAGGCGGGGCAGCGTCGCCATCTGCGCACGTGACTCGATCTGGAACACCCCCACGGTGTCGGCAGCGCACAACATGTCGTAGACGGCGTCCTCCTGGGGCAGATCGGCTAGATCGACCCTGACTCCGTGGTGTTCTGCGACCAGGTCGACCGCCAGGTGCAGCGCGGTGAGCATGCCCAGACCCAACAGGTCGAACTTGACCAGACCGGCTGCTGCGCAGTCGTCCTTGTCCCACTGCAGCACGGAGCGGTTCTCCATGCGTGCCCACTCGGTGGGACAGACCTCTGTGACGGGACGGTCGCACATGACCATGCCACCCGAGTGGATCCCGAGGTGACGGGGCAGGTCCTCGAGACGACCGGCCACGTCGAGCACGGGGTCGGGGATGCGGACCTGCCCGGGGCCCGGGTCAACGGCCCCGGATCCCGGCGCCGGGACCCCGCCCCACCGTTCGATCGTCTTCGACCACGCGTCCTGCTGCCCCGGGGCGAAGCCGAGCGCACGCGCGGCGTCGCGTACGGCCGAGCGGGCGCGGTAGGTGATGACGTTCGCCACCTGTGCGGCGTTGGTCCTGCCATAGCGTTCATAGACGTACTGGATCACCTCTTCGCGACGACCCGACTCGATGTCCAGGTCGATGTCGGGCGGACCGTCACGCTCAGGTGAGAGGAACCGCTCGAAGAGCAGCCCCAGACGTACCGCGTCGGCCTTGGTGATACCGAGAGCGAAGCAGACCGCGGAGTTGGCGGCCGACCCACGGCCCTGGCAGTAGATGTCACTTCGCCGGCAGAACTCGACGATGTCCCAGACGATGAGGAAGTAGCCGGGGAAGTCGAGGGCGGTGATCAGCTCGAGCTCGCGGTCGATCTGCGCCCATGCTCCGGTTACGCGCTCGGCGTGGCGGGGGCCGTAGCGACGGACGGCTCCGGCTTCGGCCAGCTCACGCAGGTACTCGGCCTCGGTCATGGCCATGCCGTCGGGACCGTCCGGGCATGGGTACGGCGGGAGGTTCGGTGCGACGAGGGCCAGGTCGAACGCGCAGGCGCGCCCGAGCTCGGCTGCTGCGGCGACCGCACCGGGGTAGCGAGCGAAACGCCGGGTCTGCTCCGCCCCCGAGCGCAGGTGTGCGGAACCTGCACCGGGGAGCCATCCGTCGATCTCGTCCAGACAACGCCGGGATCGCAGAGCTGCCATGACCGATGCCAACTGACGCTCCGAGGGGGTGGCGTGGTGGACGTTGTTGGTGGCGACCACACCCACACCGGCTTTGACCGCCAACCGGGCGAGCCCATCGTTGCGGGCGGAGTCGAGCGGGTCACTGTGGTCCCACAACTCCACGAACGTGTTCTCCACACCGAAAGCGGCGACCAGCGAGCGCAACTCCCTCTCCGCGACAGCGGGCCCGTCCGCGACCAGAGCAGCGGGCACCGTGCCCTTGCGACAACCGGTCAGAACAGCCCAGTGCCCCCGCGCCCTACCTGACGCGGCCTCTGCCAGTGCCGCGAACGACAGCGCCGGCCGGCCCTTCTCCCCCGCCATCTGCGCCTCGGACAGCAACGCCGCCAGGCGCGCATAGCCGACGGGATCACGGGCCAGAACCAGAAGGTGTTTGCCGTCCGGGTCGGTGGGGCCGCTGCGGGACCCGGAGGCATTGAGGGTCAGCTCGGCACCGAAGACCGTCCCGAGACCGAGCTCGCGGGCCGCCTCGGCGAATCGCACGACACCGTAGAAACCGCCGTGGTCGGTCAGGGCGACCGCCTCCAGGCCCAACCTGGCGGCTTCCTCCGCTATGGCCTCGGGTGACGAGGTGCCGTCGAGGAAGCTGAAGGCCGAGTGACAATGCAGCTCGGCGTAGGGAACGACGACGGTGCCCGAGGACACCTCAGCGGCCTTGCGGCAGTCAGCCTCGGAGTCACCGCAGCCACCCACCAGCTCCGGGGGCGCCTGATATGCCTGACGACGACCCGACCAGGCCGGACTGTCACCGCCGTCACCGGGATGTTCGACCCGTCGCTGGCGACGGGCCATGGGGTCCACGTCGTCCCAGCGGTCAGAGAGACGTCGCTCGACCTCGGACCAGGGCACCCCTGGGTTGGAGAAACCCATCCCGTCACCCTATCGAACATACGTTCGACAGGGTGACGGGATGAAGATCAACTGGCCGCAGCGAACTCCAGGGGGATGAGGAACTCCTCACCCGCGTTGACAGCGCCGCTCCCCGCGTACGTTGCGATAGCGAGGGTCTCGTAAGTGCCATCCACCTGCGACACAGTCACATCGACACTGAAGTTGCCGTCCGCATCGAGCTGCACGAGCTCGGCGCTCGAACCGGCCAGACCGGCGATGGCGCTGAATGAGCTGGGGATGAGAGCCCACCTCTGGGTGATCACCTGGCGCTGGCTCCCACCCTGGGACGGCCGCCAGTTCTCACCGAAGCTCCCAAAGACCACATAGACCCCGGCAGGAGCGTTGAACAGCGGCGGACGGGTGCCGAGGTTCCCGGTCGTGCTGAAACCCGTTCCCGTGATGGTGATCGTCTCACCGGCCGGGTCGAGCCCCGTGCTCTTGGACACGCTCAGGGTCGCCCCGTCCGTGTTCGTCGTAGGAGGCGTCGCACACGAGGTCGCAGCCAGGGCTACCACCATGACCGCCCCCAGCAGCATCGCCCTTGTCCGCCGACCCACCGCCGTCGTGTTGCCCATGTCTCGGTCTCCTTCGATTGAACCCATTCGACCGGCGCACCGTATTAGGACCACCTAATAAGGTGCAAGAGGTTTGGTGGACAGCAGATGATCAGGATCTGCTGGCCCTAGCCTGGAGCCGGTGAACGCCGAAACACACCCCCCAGCCGACCCGACCGCAGCCGACCTCACCCCCGACGACCTCACCGCGGCCGACGTCGGCTGGGACCTCGAGTCCCTGATCGAGGGAAGCGACGTCGACGCCCTGCTCGACCGCTCGGACGCGATCGCCGCCGACCTGGTCGGCTACCGGGGCAGGATCGGCGAGCTAGACGCAGCGGAGCTCGCCACGGCGATGCGCCTCATGGCCGAGCTCCAGGAGACCCAGGGACGGGTCGGCTACTACGCGATGCTCCGCTTCTCGGAGAACACCGCCGACCCCGAACGCGGCGCGCTGATGATGAGGGTGCAGGAGCGCTCGACGACGCTTGCCACCCAACTGGTCTTTTTCGAGCTCGAATGGGCCGCGGTCGAGAGCGACCGCGTGGAGGAACTGCTCCGCGACCCGGCGTTGGACTTCTGCGCGCATCACCTGCGCTCGATGCACCGATACCGGGACCACATGCTCAGCGAGCCCGAGGAACAGCTGCTCACCGAGAAGTCGGTCAGCGGGGCAAGTGCCTGGGTCCGCCTGTTCGACGAGCAGACCTCGGCCATCACCGTCGAGCTGCCGGCGCACCTGATCGGCGGTGAGGGCGACGGCCCGACCACTGCTCCGCTCGAGGCCGGCCTGTCGATGCTGCAGCACCCGGACCGCGAAGTACGCCGAACGGCCGCCGACGCGGTCACCACCGGGCTGGAACCGGGGCTACGAACCCGGGCATTCATCTTCAACACACTGCTGCTCGACAAGTCGGTCGACGACCGGCTCCGTCGCTACCCCACCTGGATCTCGGAGCGGAACCTTTCCAACGAGGCTTCCGACGAGTCGGTCCAGGCACTGGTCGAAGCGGTGGTGGCCTGCTACGACATCCCGCGTCGTTGGTACACGCTGAAGGCTCGGATACTCGGGCTGGACAAGCTGGCCGACTACGACCGGATGGCGTCAGTGGCCTCCGACGAGACCCAGATCGGCTGGAACGAGGCGCGGACCGTCGTGCTCGACGCCTACCGGAGCTTCTCGCCCGAGATGGCCGACATCGCACGAAGGTTCTTCGACGAGAACTGGATCGACGCACCGACCCGTCCCGGCAAACGCCCCGGTGCGTTCTGTGCCTACACGGTTCCGTCGCACCACCCGTACGTGCTGTTGAACTGGACAAGCCGTCCGCGTGATGTGGCGACGCTCGCCCACGAGCTCGGCCATGGCCTGCACGCCTACCTGGCACGCGAGCAGGGCGTGTTCCACCAATCGACCCCGTTGACCCTGGCAGAGACGGCCTCGGTGTTCGGTGAGGCCGTGACCAACAACGCCCTGCTCGAACAGCTCGAAGACCCCGGTGCCCGCTTCGCCCTGCTCGCCAGCACTCTCGAGGATTCGATCGCCACCGTGTTCCGTCAGATCGCCATGAACCGCTTCGAGAACTCGGTCCACACTGCCCGCCGTGAGGAGGGCGAGCTCTCGACCGAGCGGTTCAGCGAGCTCTGGACCGACAGCCAGACGGCGATGCTCGGCGACTCCGTCCAGATGACCGACGGCTACCGGACGTGGTGGAGCTACATCCCGCACTTCATCGGGACACCCGGCTACGTGTACGCGTACGCATACGGCCAGCTGCTCGCGCTGTCGGTCTACGCCCGCTACACCGAACGCGGCGACGAGTTCGTGCCCTCCTACCTGCAGCTGCTGCGCAGCGGTGGATCCATGTCCCCCGAGGAGCTCGGCAGCATCGTGGATTGCGACCTGACCGATCCGGGATTCTGGGCGGCGGGACTCGACATAGTCGAAGGCCAGCTCGAGTCCGCGGTTGCCGCAGCGGAGGCCGCCGGTCGCGTCTGACACGTTCGGGGGATCCACCGACCACGGAGCGCGCGAACGTACAGTTCGCCCGGGGATTCGGCGTGTGCGGTGCCGCCGTCCCCGGAGGTCCAGGGCCGGTGTTCGGAGCAGCGAGCGAACTGACATCGACGCTCGTCAACCAGCTTGACCACGGCGTGTGGCAGCTCGACCCGAACGACGGTCGCATCGTGGCAACAAACTCCGCCGCCACGGACCAGTTGGGTTCCAACCACCCGCTGTCGGGACTGAGCATCGGCGAGCTCCTCGTTCCGCCGATGCCCGACGACGGCTGGCGCCTGCTGGTCGCGCAGATCCAACCCGGTGCACCACACACACTGGATGTCTCTGTCCAACGCGCCGACTCGAGCGTCGCCGACTTCCGGATGACGCTGACCCGGCACCGGGTGGACGGACAGGAGATCGTGGTCGCGTTGACTCGCCCCCGGCACACCGGAGCTCACGACAGCTCCTCCAGATTGGGCCGCGCGCTCGACACACTCAGCGACGGGGTAGCCGTGATCGGACTCGACGGACGTGTCGACTCGATCAACCAGGCCTTCGCCCGTGTCCTCGACCTGCTCCCCGATCAGCTGGTCGGACGGAGCATCTTCGACCCGCCCTGGCAACTCCTCGACGAGCTCGGCGCTGTCGCCACCCCCGAGTCCAACCCGGCAGTGGCCACGCTGCGCACCGGTCGCTCCGTTCCGGCCCGGATCTTCTGTTGTCCGGGCCGGGGACTGCATCGAGCGGTCGACGACACGCGGTGGCTCGAGCTGAGTACCGAACCACTGCGTGATCGGAGCGGAGCAACCGAGGGCGCCGTCCTCAGCGTGCGCGACGTGACCACGCTCGTGGACCTGCGCGCCCGCCTGACAGAAGCGCTCGACCTGGACGCGCTGACCGGTCTGGCCACACGCGCCCACGTGGTCGCGACCCTCGAGGCCCAGCTCGAGTCGGCGAGGCTCGAGACCGGCCGGCGGATCGGAGTCCTGCACGTCGATCTGGACAGCTTCCGTAGCGTCAACGACACGTTCGGGTCGGACATCGGCGACAGCGTCCTGCGAACGATCAGCAACCGACTGGCCGATCTGACCGACCGTCACGTCGTGATCGGACGGATCAGTGTTGACGAATTCCTGGTCGTCGTCACCGGCGACGGCCCAGCGAGCACGTTCGACGCTCGGCTACGCCGTCTGGCCGAGGAGATGCAGCGTCGGATCGAGCAGCAACTCGTCGTGGACTCCCTCGAGCTCAGGCTGACCGCCTCGGCTGGTGTCGCCCGATGGCCCGGTGACGGCGACGACTCTCCGTCCCTGCAGCGCGCCGCAGACAGGGCACTCGCAGCGGGGCGAAGAGACGGACGTCAGCAGGTCCGCTTCTACGAACGCTCCATGGACGAGAACACCCGTACCGGACTGGCACTCGACCGTGACCTCAGGCGCGCTGCCGCGCAGCGCGGGATGGACGTGCACTTCCAGCCGATCATCGATCTGCGCACCGGTGACATCGCCGCGGCCGAAGCCCTGGTCCGCTGGCACCACCCGGAGCACGGCCCGATCCCACCCTCGGTGTTCATACCCACCGCAGAGGCGACCGGGGCGATCTCGGCGATAAGCGACCTGGTCATGACGACAGTCGCCGAGAACCTTGCGGAGTGGAACACCGAGAGTCTCCTGCCACAAGGCGCCCGTATCGCGGTGAACATCTCCGCCGCCGAGTTCGCACGCCGGGGTTTCGTCGAGAGGTTGGACGCGACCCTCAAGAACGCGGGTGTGTCACCGACCCAGATCGAGCTCGAGATCACCGAGACCCTGCTGATGAACGACATCGAGACGACCGCCACCCGTCTCACCTCGCTGGACAAGCTCGGCTTCCTCGTCGCGCTCGACGACTTCGGCACGGGCTACTCGTCGTTGTCGTATCTGCACTCCCTGCCGTTGCACACGCTCAAGGTCGACCGCTGCTTCGTGGGCGACCTGCGCGACGGCCGCTCCGAGACGATCACACGGGCGATCCTGTCGCTGGCACACGGCTTGGGGATCGTGGCCGTCGGCGAAGGCGTCGAGACCGACGAGCAGCGGCGCTTCCTGCTCGACGCCGGCTGCGATCTGGTGCAGGGCTACTACTTCGCTCCCCCACTGCCACGCGCTGCCTTCGAGACGTTCCTGCGCGAGCACCGGGACAAGCGCCAGGGGTCAGCCTCCAGCGGATCTCTCGCCCACCACCTTCAGCCGACCTGATCCGGTTGGGTGTCGCCCTGGTCGTCGCTCTCCGGAGGCGTTCCGGTCCAGGTCGAAGATGGCAACGACACGACGAAACACGCTCCACCGAGGGGTGACTCCTCGACATGGATCCGGCCACCGTGCGCCTCGGCGACCCGCCGCGACAGGGCCAGTCCCAGCCCGGTCCCTCCCTGGTCGCGTGACCGTCCCTCCTGCAGACGGGCGAATCGTTCGAACACCCGCTGGCGTTCCTCGACCGGGATCCCCGGTCCGTCATCGCCGACCGTCACCAACACCCAGGGGCCTTCCTCGCGCACGCTCACCGCAACGGTTGACGTCGCGTGGCGTGCTGCGTTGTCCAACAGGTTGCGCACCACGCTGGTCAGCTCGTCCGGGTTGCCCCACACCCGCCCACCGGAGACCCCCGACAGATCCAGCCGCACCCCGGTCATGCGGTGCGTCTGTGCCATGACGAGCTCGTCCATGTCGATCTCGCTGCGTGGGCCGAGTCTGCCCTCCTCCAGCCGGGCCATCGCGAGGAGGTTGCCCACGAGGTGCTCCAGGCGGTCGTCCTCAGCGAGGACGATGCGGGCGACAGCCGGCCAGTCGACGTCGTCGGGATACTGCAAGGCCGTCTCTAGCTGCGCCCGGATGGATGCCACCGGGGATCGGAGCTCGTGGCTCGCGTCCGAGACGAACTGCCGCTGACTGACCGAAGCCGCCTGCAACCGGTCGAGCATCTCGTTCATCGTCAGTGCCAGCTCGGCGATCTCGTCGTTGACCGGAGGTACCGGCACCCTGGAATCAAGGTTGGTGGCGGACAGCTCGCGCACCCGGCGGGTGATGGCTCCTACTGGAGCGAGCGTGCGGTCGGTGATCATCCAGGTCATGAGTCCAGCGCCGATCACGAGTACGGGAAGCCCGAGCCACAGCGCGCCGGTCAGGGTGCCGACTGACCTTTCGATACCTGCCAGGGGTGACACGGCGTGGAGCGTGATCGTGCCGCCGCCGACGGTCGACAGGTCGTGGGTCACCTCGAGCGTCGCGCCAGCGGTGTTCGGCGCACCCTGTCGCTGGAACAGCCCCAGCTGGCCGTCGGAGTTGATCCCCGGCAGGTAGTCGGGGATGTCACCGTCCATGTAGAAGTAGGTGCTCGAGAGCGCCTCCTCGGCGTTGGCGGTATCACCGAAGATCTGACGGGCGGTCTCGTCCATCGCCACCTCGCCGACCGGCGCGAAGAACTCCGCCGGCACCTGGTTGCGGGTTATCGAGTCTGCCATGGACGTCAGGATCCGCTCATTGCGGGACCTCAGGTCGTTGACCAACGTCGCCTCGACCCACCGGACGAGCAGGGCACCGCCGCCCAACAGGGTCAGGCCGACCACGAGCATGACCGACATGGTCAGTCGGAACCGGACAGAGCCGGCCACACGGTGACGCACCGGGGGGCGCGTCGTGTGCCTCTGTGCCTCGTCAGCCACCTTCACCATCGACGATCCGGTAGCCGACACCGCGCACCGTCTCGATGTCGCTGCGATCGAACGGCCGGTCGATCTTGCGGCGCAGATAACCGACGTATACCTCGACCACGTTCGGATCACCCTCGAAGCCAGCACCCCACACGTGTTCGAGCAGCTCCTGCTTGGCGACCACCTGGCCCGGCTTGCGCATCAGCGCCTCGAGCAGCTCGTACTCCCGTGTGGTGAGGGGAATGTCGGTCTCTCCACGACGGCAGGTGCGTGCCAGCGGATCGAGGACCAGATCGCCGATAACCAACGGCTGGGCCCTGCCATCAGCGGAACGGCGCATCAGGGCGCGGATACGGGCGACCAGCACGACGAACGAGAACGGCTTGGACAGGAAGTCGTCGGCACCGGTGTCGAGTGCCTCGGCCTCGTCGTACTCGCCGGACTTGGCGGTAAGCATGAGAATCGGCGTGCCGACTCCTTCCTCCCGCAGAGTGCGACAGACCCGGTAGCCGTTGAGACCCGGCAGCATGATGTCGAGCACGACGACGTCGATGTCGTCCTGTCGGGCCCGGGACAGCCCGGTGAGACCGTCGTAGGCGATCTCGACGTCGAAGCCCTCGGCCTTCAGACCACGGGCAACTCCGTCCGCCAGCGCCGCTTCGTCCTCGACGAGCAGGACCTTGCCCATCGGGTTGGTTGTGTCTGTGCTGGTGCTCACGGCTCGTCACTTCCTCTCCTGCGGCATCGACCCATGACGTCGCAGCTGTGGACGCCAGTTTCTCAGCTTCGGCGACGAACGCGGTGCTTCACGGGGGCAGAACTTCTCAGGAATGATCCTGTTCGCTGGGGGACGGTTCAGGATCCCGCAGGCCGACCCATGAGACGATGGGGGGATGGACGAACTCGACCTCGGTCCGTTCGAGGAACGCAATGTCCTCGGGGGGCCGCTCCAGGAGTGCAGCACCGACCCCATGACCGGCTTCTTCCGGGATGGCTGCTGCAGCACAGGACCCGAGGACCTGGGCAGCCACACGATCTGCGCCGTCGTCACCGCGGAGTTCCTGGCTCATCAACGCAGCATCGGCAACGACCTGTCGACTCCGATGCCGCAGTACCGGTTCCCGGGGCTGGTGCCGGGCGACAAGTGGTGTGTCACGGCCCGCAACTGGCTGAGGGCCCACGAGGACGGAGCGGCTGCCCCCGTCGTACTGGCGTCGACCAACACCAGGGTTCTCGAGATCGTCCCGCTCGAGGTCCTGACCCGCTACGCGGTCGACGTACCCGACGACGCGAGCGAACTGGATGACCTGCACTGAAGCCGACCCCGGGCCGCTTCTGGCCCGGGGTACCACTCGAGCGGTGGGTTGACTACTTGACCAGTGGGTCCCGCGGCAGGCCCAGGATGCGCTCGCCGATCTGGTTGCGCTTGATCTCCGAGGTACCGCCGGCGATCGACAGACCGCGGTGCATGAGAACCACTGTGCTGGCGATCAGCGCCTCGCCATCCAGATAGGCCATGTCGGGGCCGAGCAGCTCCGTGTACATCGCAGCAGCCTCGTGCAGGTTCTCGGACAGGATCAGCTTGGACATGGCGCCCTCCGGGCCGGGGCCGCCGCCGGCCACGGCACGGTTCGCGCTGCGCAGGTTCAGCAGGCCGCACGCCTGCAGGTTGGCCGCGTAGCGACCGAGCCTGGAGGCACCGCCGCTGAGCCGGTGGGGGTTCTGGTCGAACGCCGCGATCAACACCGATGCCGGCATCGACATGCCGCCGTCACCACTGCCGATGCTGACGCTCTCGTTGCCGAGCGTCGCGCGGGCGACTGTCCAACCGCCGTCGACGGGGCCCACGACATCGTCGTCGGGCACGAACACGTCGTCGAAGAAGACCTCGTTGAACTCGGAATCACCGCTGGTCATCTTCAGCGGACGGATCTCGACCCCCGGTGCGTGCATGTCGATGACCATCATCGTGATGCCCTCGTGCTTGGGCACGTCAGGGTTGGTGCGCACGGTTGCGAAACCGAACCCGGACACGTGGGCGCCGCTGGTCCAGACCTTCTGGCCGTTCACCTTCCAACCACCGTCGACGCGGGTGCCGCGGGTCGTCACACCCGCTGCGTCCGAGCCGGCGTCGGGCTCGGAGAACAGCTGGCACCAGATCACCTCCTGGTCCAGCGCAGGACGTATCCAGCGTGCGATCTGGTCGTCGGTGGCGTACTGGATCAGCGTCAGGATGTTCCATCCCGTGATCCCGTAGTGCGGACGCTGAACCCCGGCTGCCTTGAACTCCTCCTCGACGACGAGCTGCTCCACCGCGCCCGCTTCCCGACCGAACGGCTTGGGCCAGTGCGGCATCACGTAACCGGAGTCGATCAGCTCGCTGCGCTGCTCCTCGGCGGAGAGATCCTTGATGCGCTCGGCGAACGCCCGCACCTCGGTGCGGATCTCCTCGGCCTCGGGCGGCAGCTCGACGGCCTTCTCCCGTACGACTCCGGCGCGGGTCAGCCCGGTCAGGTCCTCGGCGGCAGTGTCGGGACGTGCGTAGTCGCGCATCACGGTCGCGCGCCGCATGTACAGGTGTGCATCGTGCTCCCAGGTGATGGCGATGCCACCGTGCACCTGTGTGGTCAGGTTGGCGCACAGGTCGGCTGCCGGGACCGAGATCGAGGCAGCCACCGCAGCGGCATAGCTCAGTTGGTCACCGCCGGTGGCGGCTGCCCGGGCTGCATCCCACACCGCGCTCGTCGCCAGCTCGGTGGCGACCGCCATGTTGGCGCAGTGGTGCTTGACCGCCTGGAACATGGCGATCGGTCGGCCGAACTGGATCCGCTCCTTGGCGTACTCCGCTCCCATCTCGGTGCACTCGCGTGCCATGCCTACCGCCTCTGCGGAGAGGATCACCCGGGCCATGTCGACCAGGGTCTGGCCTGCGCCGGTGATGACCACACCCGGTGCGTCCTCGAGGGTCACGCGGGCGCTCCGCCGGGTGGGATCGAGGTTCGCAGGAACATCGACAGTCACGCCGTCGCCCACTTCCACCACGACGATGTCATCGCCGGCCTCGATCAGCAGGAGTTGGGCCATGCCACCGCCGAGAACGTTGCCGACGTTGCCGGAGACGGTGCCGTCGCTGATGGTCACATCGGCGTCCAGTGCAACCGCGCCGATCAGGGATCCATCGGCCAGGCCGGGCAGGTTGCGGTCGGCGACGTCCCCGCCCACCGCTGCGAGCACGGCGCTGGCGATGACCGTCGGCACGAACGGCCCGGGGGCGATGGCCCTTCCGAACTGCTCGACGACCACGACGAGCTCCTCGAGGGAGAACCCGGACCCGCCCTGGGCCTCGGGCACGTGGAGACCCAACCAACCCAGGCCGGCGACCTCCTGCCACCACGTCGGCAGTGTCTCGTCGGCTCCGTCGAGCAAAGCCCTGGCGTCGCCGCGAGCGTTGCGCTTGGCCAGCAGATCGGCGGCCGTCTCGGCCAGGGAACGGTGGTCGTCGGTGATCGCGATGGACATAGGGCGCACGGTAGCGCCCCACGGCTCGCGACCCGAATCGCCCATCGACCCGAATCCCCGTTTCGTGATGCGACATCGCGGCGATCACCGCGATGTCGCATCACAGAAGCCGACCGGCAACGGGAGACGGATCAGTCGTAGGTGGCCTCGATCCACCAGCGACCGTCTTCGAGGGTCAACAGATGGGCCGCTCCGTGGCTCGGGTGTGATGCACCTCGGCGACCCGATCCAGCTTGGGTACCGGAGCGGCCCTCCTCCGGTGCCAGAACCACCTGGAGACGGGCCCGGCGGCGGTGCGCCAGCGCGTCCCACCAGCGCTCATCGACACACCACGGCCCCGCCCACGCCCGCACCTGTGACCAGCCGGTGTCGACGCCGTCGGAGGCGACGCGGCATCGCACGGGCGCCGAGCTGATGAGCCCACGACCGTTCACCCCGACCCGTCGACCGTGTGCGTCGAGCACCTCGGCCGGCACCGGACGGCGCCACACGACCGCCGGCGACGGAGTGGGCACCCGGCCGGGCCACGGCTCTGGTCCGGGCATGGATCGGGCTGTCAGGTCGACCCCGTCGAGAGGCACGAGGCGGTACTGGTCCCCCGGGGAGCGACCGCCGCGCCACTCGGGTACGAGCACGGCGTCGGAGCCCACGAGCGCCTGCACCCGGGCCAGTGCCCTGACAGCACGCTCACCTGCATCGCTGCGACCGCCCCAAAAACCGAGCTGCACTCCGTCGTCCGCCACGACCTGGTCGGGGATCAGCTCGACGCGGCTGACACCACCCGTGCAGCGTCCCCTGCCACGACCGGTGTCCAGCCACCCCTCCAGCTGCCAGCGCACCCGCTGGGCGATGGCCGCGGCCGAAAGTGCACCCTCGTGACGCCACAGCCGCTCGATACGGTCTCCCGTCTCGGTCTCGGCCACCACCAGCACCCTGGTGCAGGCCAGACCGCGGCCGGCGAGTTCGGCGTGCAGGTCGTCGGCAAGCGCCTTGGCGACGAAGGCGGCACGGTCCACCCGCTCCGCAGGGGGGTCGATCGCCGCGTGGACCCGCAGGTCGGGTGGTGTCGCCATGACCTCGGGCGGTTCCGCCTCGGCGCCGTTGGCCAGCCGGTGCAACTGTGCACCCAGAGCCCCGAAACGTGCCAGCACGTCCGCAGCGGGAAGCTCGGCGACGCGACCGACCGTGCGGAGACCCAGGCGCGTGAACACCCCGATCAACTCGTCACGAGCGGCAGGATCACCACCACGCGCGTACGACAGTCGTTGCACCGGCAACCCCGCCAGGAAAGCAGCTGTCGCTCCCGGCGGCACCACTATCGGGGCGGCTCCACGGTTGGACACGACGGACTCGTCCGCGGCTATGGCAGCAGCACGGGGGCCGTCTGCCACACCCACCCCCACAGCACAGGGAAGGGTGCCATCCCCGACGCGTTCGCGCAGAACCTCGACCACTCTCCGGTGCACGAGAGAAGCCAGCGCACGGTCACCCCCGTGGTAGCGCGACGGGCCGATCGTCGGCATAGCGCACCGCCCCGCCTCGGACACCTCGAGGCGAGCCGCGATCTGCTCGAGTTCGGCGAGCACCACCTCGAAACAACGGGCGTCGCGCTGGTGGTCGCGCTCGAACAATTCGATCGACGGGCAACGGGCCTGGGCTTCCCGACGGCGGAGACCCGGTGTCACTCCCGACGACGCCGCGGCTGGGCTGACAGCGACACACCGGTTGGCATGCAGCACGGCCACGGGCACCTCGGCTGGGCGACCGGTCGCCACCGCGGGCCACTGTGCGCACAGAACCGAGAGAGTACGGACGGCGCCCCCCGAAACCATCACGACCGCCAGGGGTCTCAGCCGGTCCGGCGTAGCGGCAGGACCACCCCGGCTCCGGACACGCCAGCGGACGGACGCTCGGCGACCGTCTCCTGCCCACCGGCGGCATCCTGCCCGCCGGCGACCACCTCTGGCCGACCAGCGGGACCTGGCAACACCAGCTCGACGCGCCGCTGACGGCCGGCGTCACGCCGACCCGAGACCTCGATGGTCACCCTGCGGCTGCGCAGGTTCCCCCACCCCTCCCCCAGACCCTGCCAACGGGACTCCACGACAGCCAGTCCCAGGTCGGCCGGACACGGCCAGGAGCGGCGGCTGGCACCCAACCCGCCGCGGCCACCGCCGATCACGACCATCACCGCGCCACGTTCACGGGCTCTCGCCTGGAGCCGACGAGCCTGGGTGACAGAGGGCTGCTGGTCCAGGGAGCACAGCACGACGTCGAACGCGTCGACCAGCGCCGCTGTGACCGTCGCCCAGGACGCCGGCCGGGTGCGCACGACCACCAGGTTCTCCATGACAACTCCGAGCTCGGCTGCTGCGGCCCAACCCAGGTCCTCCGCTCCTACGCAGGCGACCCACGACCCGGCACGCGTCGGCCCGGCGGCCAGGGCGAAGGCCATGGACGTGGCACCGATCGCCCCGTCGACCTGGACGACCGTCCCGCGGCGCAGTCCCTGCGACGGCAGCAGTGCCCGGACCTCGGCCAGGACCGGGAGAACTCGCTGGTCCGCCGTGCTGACCGGCCGGGTGCGTTCCACCAGTGACCGCAACCGGACCAGGGCGTCGGCAGGGTCCTCGGCGCCATCCGCGCCATCGGAACCCAAGGCGCCGGACGGCAGAGGTCGCAGGTTACCACTCACCCACCCAGTATCGAACACCTGTTCGATACTGGCAACTCAGCCGATCAGATCACTCGGCAGGAGCGCCGAAGTCCTCGGGGGAGGGCACGGCCACACCCGGGCGGTAGTAGGTGTAGAGGTCCTCGATGATCTCGGCGATCCCCTCGGAGCCAGCGCCCCTGGCGAGGTGGATGGTGATCACGTTCGAGTTGATGTGGATGCCGTCGATGCCACCGTGGTCGAACAGGCGGCGGGCCAGCTCGTCGGCGGGATGCACACCGTCGACGACGTCTCCGACCACATAGCGCTCGTGACCCATGCCGGTGAGGACACGGTTGATCTCAAAACGGACGACGCCACCCTGGCTGGACGGCTTCTCGATGACGGTGACCGGCTGTCCCATAACGGGGCCGATGGTAGCCCGGCAGGGGGCGACGACCCCACATCGGCCAAGATGACCGGGTGAACGACCACACACCCGACACCAGCAAATCCCCGGACGACGAGACCCACCAGGTGACGGTGTTCCAGGCGGTCGGTGGGCAGATCTTCTTCGATCACCTGGTCGATCGCTTCTACGCGCACGTCGCTGTCGACCCGGTCCTGTTGGAGCTCTACCCCGACCAGGTCGACCTGGGTCCCGCCAAGGAACGCCTGGCACTGTTCCTGGGCCAGTTCTGGGGAGGGCCCACCACCTACTCCGACAGCCGGGGGCACCCGCGACTGCGCATGCGCCACAACCCCTTCGCGATCGATCCCCGCGCCGGCGAACACTGGGTCGCGGCGATGCTCGACGCGTTGGCCAACACCATCCCCGAGACCCCGTTGGACCCCGACCTGGCAGCGATCGTGCAGGAGCGCATGACCGACTACTTCGTCAACTCGGCCGCACACATGGTCAACGCACCCCACGGAACCGACGGGCCCGCGTGAACTCGTAGGCACGACGGCAGAAGTACCCGACGACAGAAGCAACAGTGAACACACACGCCGGGTGGGCACAGCGGAAGGTGTTTCAAAGGGTCGTTCCAGCACTGGACCCCATCACCACCAGTGACGGAACGACCCTTGCCCTACGCCACCCGTGGGAGAGGAAGGGTGGATGGGAGGATGGCGCAGAACGTGGCATGAAGCCACGCCCACATCATGGCCCAAGTCGGCTGTCTGCGCCAGCACCATCCTGAGGCAAATGCCATCAACAGTTGACCGATGGTCAATGCTCGGGTGCGCTCATACCGGACGACACGGTCCGATCCGTCAGCACCGCTGCGATCGCCAGGGCAACCGACACAGCACCCAGGACGGCATGCACAGCGATGAAGCCCGGGCTCCAGTCGCCACCCAAGGCGATGTCCGCCACGCGCAGCACCCATACAGCGATCGTCCACGCAGCGAACACCCGGATCAGGACCGATGCCCACCGATCGACCCGGCCGCCGCGTCGCCGAGCCGACACCCATGCGACACCCAGGGCCAGGGCGGGCAGGAGGAACGAGAGCGACAGAACCAGCGGTCCGAGCTTCTGCGCACCTTCCAGTTCGGGATCGGAGAGCGCATTGCGAACACGCCCGATCCAGACGAAGAGAGTCCACCCAACCAGGGCACCGAGCGCCAGCCGTGCTCGGCGGGCGGCTTCGGGCGACGTGGCCGAGTCGGAGGGATGACCGGTTTCGACAGCTTCAGGTTGAGTTGGATCGACCGACACAGCAGCGCGACCTGTCAGTTCATCGCCCTGTGCACGAAATGGGACTCCGAGGCACCGAGACGCAGGACACCCTCCAGCCTGCCCACTCCGGGGGCATCCACCGAGCGCTCCTCCATCACCTCGACCCAGTCGGGCAGGTGGGGGCCGACTCCGTAGGCGAGCACCTCGCCGGGGGCAGAGGCATCGCACAACCGTGCTGCATGGTTGGCGGCAGGCCCTATGTAGTCGTCGCCCTCGAACAGCAGCACCTGACCGCCGGCTATACCTGCGTGGATGTCGAAACCGTCGTGAGCGAAACGCAGGTGGAGCTCGCACACCGCCGCGATCACGGGCCCCGGCGACACGCCGACGAGCATCGCCCCGTCACCCATCCACTTGAGGACCCGCACGCCGCGGCGTCCCGTGACCGAACGCACTGCGCTGCGGAAACGGGTCAGCACCTCGAGCGCCGCCGGTGTTCCGTGACGCTCGGTGTAGCTGGTGAACCCGCAGACGTCGATGAAGGCGAACCAGCGCTCGAGCGTCTGGGACACGTCCATCCACTCCGGCACGGGTGGCTCGACTCCGGTTCCGTGGGGAACGCTGTCGAGCCGTGGGGCGCCGAACTGGATGCCTCTCGTTCGGTTCTCACTCATCGGTCACCTCTGGGATGTCGATGCTCCATTGCATCGGGCGTCGCCCGTTCCATCGGCGGCGGCGTCGCTGCTTCCGAGAACAAAACTAGCGCGAACTGATGCTTGCAGTAATTCGCAAACTACAGAGGTGTCGATCAGAAGTCACCGCGGACTATCGACAATGACCTGAAGCGACACGCCTTCCCGTCCAGGGCACAGAATCCATGAACGCCCACGACCGGCGGTGGATGGCAGTCGGGCCGTACCCGGCGAGCGCGACCTGGTGACGCGGACACGGATAGCCCTTGTTGCGATCGAAGTCGAAACCGGGGTGATCCCGTGCGGCCTCGCGCATCATCCGGTCACGAGTCACCTTCGCCAGGATCGAAGCGGTCGCGATGCTCAGACAGGTGCTGTCGCCCTTCACGATGGTGCGCGAGTTGTCGCCACCGACGAAGTTCCAACTGCCGTCCATCAGCACGATGTCGGCTTCGAGGCCCAGACCGTCGAGTGCCCTGCGGGCTGCCAGTCGCTGGGCATCCGACATTCCGAGGCGGTCGCACTCGTCGTGGCTGGCATGACCGACCGACCATGCCACGCACCAGTCCCCCACCCGCTCGAACAGCTCCTCACGGCGTGCCTCCGTCAGCTGCTTGGAGTCACGCACCCCGTAGACACGCCGATCCTTCGGCAGCACAGCAGCTCCGATGGTCAGAGGGCCCGCCCATGCACCACGTCCGACCTCGTCGAGCCCGACCACCACATCGTGGCCTTGTGACCAGAGGTCCTTCTCGACCGAGAGGTTCGGTCCGTGCCGGCGCGGAGCCATGCCGAGAAGCTACTTCGCAGTGTGATCGGCATCCGGAGAGGAAAAGTTCGAGAACCCCTTGAGAATTCCGTCACACCTGCCGATGGAAGAAGCGGGCGGGCCGACGCCATCCCTGGAGGGTCACCATGAGAGTTCAGCTGATTGAACATGACGACCGGCGCACCGGGAGCGGATCCCGGGTCGTTGACCTGACCGACACACCGTTACCGATCGGCGCCCAGGTCGAGCTGCGCAGCCGGTTCGACCAACGGTGGACCCATGGCTTCGCTGTCGCTGTCCGTGGAGACGGCCGATACCAGGTCCGCCGGCTCTCGGACGGCCAGGTGCTCCCTGCATGGTTCCCGGCCGAGATGATCCGTCCCCGCTCCGAGCGTTGAGCCGGAGCTGATCCGCTCAGGGGGAGTCGGCGGTCTCGTCGCGGACCCATCGCAGGTAGGCGGGCTCGCCGTGGAGGACAGCCGCAGCGATGATCTCGGGGACGTCGTACGGGTGCAGCTCCGTCACCCGGCGCGTCAACGAGTCGAATCGGGCGGCCACCGTGACGGCCTCGAGGCACCACTCCTCGGCTCGCTCGATCTCGCCCTGCCATCTGTACGCGGACAGGACGGGCCCGGAACGCTTGACGCAGGCTGCCAGCCGCTCCCCTACGAGCGCTTCGGTGAGCTCGTCGGCAACCTCGGCCGAGGGAACGGTGATGGACACCACCACGACTCCGGTTCCACCCTGGTCGTCGACGGTGCCGGGGGCTTCGCCCGGTGGTTCCATGTCCTGCACGCCCCGATCGTTGCACCCCCGGGCGTGTCGTCGCATCAGGAGTGGACTTCCGACGCGAGCTGGCCCCGTAGCCGTACGATCCGCCCATGACCGCACCCGCCGTCCGCACGGTGCACGTACTTCCACACACCCACTGGGATCGGGAGTGGTACGACCCGTTCCCCGCCTTCAGGATCCGACTCGTCGAGCTGCTCGATGACCTGCTGGATCGGCTCGACTCCGACCCGTCCTTCACCCACTTCCAACTCGACGGTCAGATGGCCGCCGTCGACGACTACCTGGACGTGCGGCCCGAGCAGGCCGACCGCCTGACCCGCCTGGCGTCCGACGGACGGCTGTCGATGGGCCCGTGGTACACGTTGCCCGACGAGTTCCTGGTCTCCGGCGAGACGCTCGTACGTGACCTCCAACTGGGCCTCCGCCGGGCCGACGACTTCGGCGCGGCGATGCGGGTCGGCTACCTGCCCGACATGTTCGGACACATGGCCCAGATGCCCCAGATCCTCGCCCTGTTCGGCATGGACGACGCAGTCGTGTGGCGTGGCGTCCCCTCATCGATGTGCGCGCCTGCATTTCGTTGGACGGCGCCCGACGGCAGCAGTGTCCGCGCCGAGTACCTGGCTGGCGGGTACTTCAACGGAGCGGAAATGCCCGACGACGTCGATGAGCTCGCCCGACGGGTCGACACGTTCATGTCGACCCACGCACCGATGGTCGGCGACGACCTGCTGTGGATGGCCGGCATGGACCACGCATCCCCGCCCGAGCACCTGCCGCGAATGGTCACCGAGCTGTCGCAGAAGTGGACAGAGGACGGTGTGACCGTGCGGATCGGCCCGCTCACCGAGTATCTGGCCACTGCCGCGGCCAGGGACCCCGAGCTGCCTCAACTCGCTGGTGAGCTCCGATCCGGAGCGCGGGCCAACCTGCTGCCGGGAGTCGCCTCCAACCGCGTCGATGTCAAGGTCGCGGCAGCTGTCGCAGAGCGCACCCTCGAACGGCTGGCAGAACCACTCGACACCCTCTGGCAGCGAGACCGCCGATGGGCCCCCTTGCTCGAACGCGCCTGGCTGCAGGTGATCCGCAACGCCGCGCACGACTCGATATGCGCGTGCAGCCACGATGAGGTCGTCGACGCGGTGCTGCACCGCTACGCGGACGCCACCCGTACAGCTACCGAGATCGCGCGTCGAGCTGCCGACACGGCAGCGTCACGCATGACCGAGCCGGGAACCTTCGTGCTGAACCCGACGGCCGCGGACCGGTCCGGCATCGTCGAGATCACGGTCGCGACGGACCTGGAGTCACCTGCACACACACAGCTGGTCGACGCCCGCTCGGTTGTCTCACGCTGGCACGACGAGCCGGTCAAGCGGCTGCTCGCCAGGGTCGGCGAGGTGGCTGGCTTCGGTTGGGGACCAGCCACCCCGACAGCACCGACGAACGCGGTCCGACCAGTGGGCGTGTACGGGATCAGCAACGACTTGGTCGACCTGAACGTCGACGAGCTGGACGGAACCTGGTCGATCGGCACGGTCGCGGGTCTGGGGCGATTGGTCGACGGAGGGGATGTGGGCGACACCTACAACTGGTGCCCGCCCGAGCTCGAGTCGCTGATCGACGAACCCGAGCGACTGACGATACGACGCACCGAAGAGGGTCCGCTGCGAGGCCGCATCGAGATCCGCGCCTGGTATCAGCTGCCCGAACACGCCGACGTCGACGACGACGGCGTCAGCACCAGGGTCGGCTCGCAACGTCAGGAGGTGCTCACCACACTGGAGCTGCGCGCCGACGAGGAGTTCGTCCGGGTGACCGTGGCGATGGACCAGCGCTGCCGCGACCACCGCCTGCGGGTTCATCTGCCGCTCCCGAACCGGACCGACCACTCCCGCGCCGAGTGCGCCTTCGCGCAGGTGCGTCGGCCGCTCCATGCCGAGGGCGGGCCCAACGAATGGGGCGTGGCGACGTTCCCGTCCAGGCGGTTCGTCCACGCGGGAGGACTCCTGGTCGGCCACGAGGGTCTGTGCGAGTACGAGCTCGTCGACCTCGACGGCGACGCAGCAGCCGCGGGTACCACCGCAGGGGAGCTGGCGCTGACACTCGTCAGGTCGACGGGCTGGCTGTCGCGCGGACCGATGGCTTCTCGTCCGCTCCCGGCAGGACCCGAGGATCCGCTGCAGGGCTCGCAGACACTCAAGCCACTCACGTTGCGCTACGTCGTCGCTGTCGACCCCGACGGGCAGATCGATCCTCACGAGATGTCCGACCGCGCGTGGAGCCCGCTGCAGCTCGTGCAGAGCGCCGGCGGCGGCGACCTGGGGCCGTCAGGTTCCCTGCTGAGCGTCCGAGGAGCCGCCGTCGACGCAGTCCTACCGGCCTCGGAATCCGAGCCGGGAACCATGATCCTTCGCGCGCATGAGCCCACCGGCGTACCCGGTGAGCTCGTCATCGAGGGTCGCCGGGGTGTGCAGGTCGATCTGACCGGCAAGGAGGTCGGAGCCTTCGACGAGCGGATGCCCCTGCGGCCCCATCAGATCGTCACACTCCGACTGGAGCCCGCATGACCATGACCGCAGCACCCGACGCCGACGCGCTCCTGTTGTCGCTGGTCAACACCGACGAGGGGCTCCAGAACCCGTACCCGATCTACGACGAGCTCAGGTCACATCCGACTCGATGGCGCACCGAGGTCGGCTCGGTCGTGCTGACCCGCTACGACGACTGCCTCGAGGTGCTCCGCAATCCCCGGCTCGGACGAGCGGAACCGGACATGGATCTGCCGCCGACGTTCGGACAACAGCAACGGCGCCGGGATCCCGATACAGCCACGATGCTGTTCCTCAATCCGCCGGACCACACCCGCATACGGTCACTGGTCAGCAGGGAGTTCACGCCTCGCCGCGTCGAGCACCTGCGGTCCGACATCGAGTCGCTCCTGGCACCGGACCTGGAGCGACTACGACGGGCCGGCGGTGGCGACGTCATGACCCAGGTGGCAGTGCCGTTCCCCGTGGCTGTCATATCCGAGCTGCTGGGCGTTCCTCGTGAGGGCAACGAGCACATCCGCCCGCTTGTGCACGCGATGACATCGCTGATCGACGCAGCGGCCGACGAGTCCGCTCGCGAGGCAGGCTTGCTCGCCGCGATGGACCTAGCCGTCTACTTCGCCGAACTCATCGAGGCGAAGCGCGAGTCTCCCGACGACCGCCTCCTCAGCGCTTTGACGCAGGTCGAGGCGGAGGGCGACCGCCTGAGCCCCGAGGAGCTGATCGCCAACACGCTCCTGCTCTACGCCGCGGGGTTCGAGACGACCTCGAACCTGATCGGAAACGGGCTGCGGCTCCTGGTCGAGCACCCCGACCAGATGATGCTGCTTCACGACCACCCCGAGCTGACCAGCTCCGCCGTTCTCGAGATGCTCCGTCACGACTCACCGGTGCAACTGAACGTGCGCTTCGCCCTGGAGGAGGTGGATCTGTTCGGCGAGCGCTTCGAGCGAGGCCAGGAGTTCGTCGTCCTACAGGGATCGGGTAACCACGACCCCGCGGCCTACAGCGACCCCGCCGAGTTCGACGTGCGGCGGTTCACCGACCCGCGAGCGCCTCAGCCGCTGAGCTTCGGCTGGGGAGCGCACCACTGCCTGGGCGCCCACCTGGCCCGGGCTGAGGGTGAGATCTTCTTCTCGTCGCTGCTCGGGGTCGCGGACAGGATCGCCTACGAACCCGAACTGGTGGCAGGAGGCGGCCCCCGCTACCGGTCGAGCTTCACGTTGCGCGGGCTGGAAGCGCTGCCGATCCGTCTCAGCTGAAAGACTCGCCCTCGGCGGGGGGTTCGGGCAGCAGGGCTCTCAGATTGACTCGCGTCGGCGTGAGCATCGTGCCCGCTGCGGCCGAAGATGCTGGTGGCTCGGAGGTCCGGACGAAGTCGTCCGGCGGCTCGACCTCGCCGAGCAACGCCTCGCCGCTCCAACCCCTCCCGCTCCAACCCGCGTCCAGCGTCGGCGCTGTGATCGTCGGCTCCGCCCCGTCGACCCCCGGCCAACCCTCGACCTCCCAGAGCAGAGCGGGTCGGATGCCGTGCCAACGCAGCGCGAACGAGACGAGCCCGTGCCTGGTGGCTACGCCGTGGGCCTCGATCTGCCGACCCCACATCGCTTCAGTCCAGCCGGCGAGGAGGAGCGGCCCGACAGACCCGTCGACAACCAACAGATCGATGACAGCCGATGCTCTGGCGGCCAACGCGCCGGAGTCGTAGCCGAGATCCCCGGTGGGTACCTCCCGGTCGTCATAGCGATCGGACAACGAGAGTGGCGACCCGAGACGGGCCAGGTCGACGAGCTCCGCGAGCACCGCGGCACCGTCTCCGGCCGCTCCGATCGAGGAGCGCACCAGGGTGATCCGACGCATCAGGTCGCGGCCGGCATCACCGTCCTCACCGGGGACTGTCGCAGACGTCGTGACCAACCTTGCAGCCAACTCGTCGGCGGCTGCCGCTGCGTCGTCTGCCACCTCGGGTTGGCCGACGCGTCTGAGCGCCGGTGACACGAGCGCGAGCGCCGACGAACCGGCCGACCATGTCGACGGGTCCACCAGCGCGTTCCCCTTGCGCACCACGTGCACGGACTTGGCCACCGGGCCGACCAACAGCTCCTGCCACTGCTCGGACCCACTGCCGAGCAGGGGTGCAGCCGAGAAGAGCAGCGCCGCCGTGGCGTCACCACCGTCGTCCAGCTTGAGTGTGCCGTTGAGTCGTTGGGTGTCGACGAGTGCACGCGCTATCGGACCGAGCGGCTCCCCCATCGACGCCCGGGCGAGCAGCTCCGTGACTGCCACGGCACGGTCGGCCCGTGCCAGCACGTGATCCGTACCTCCGAGCACGAGGGAGCGCACAGCCGCTGCCACCAGGTTGTCCAGAGCCGGGTCGCCGAGCTCCACCCGCGGTACCTCACGGGTGTGCGCCGACCAGCCAGCCAGGATCGCTTCATGCCCCGGCGCGTTGAACGTCGGTCCCGGCGATGCTGGCGAGGCGGAGCTGGCGAACCACCGTCGACGGGACGTGGCGGCGACCCGCGGCACGAGAGCGCGAACGGTGGCCGTGTGCGGGAGCGGTACGACGAGTGCGACCTCGAGGCCGTCTCCCGTCGCTGTCAGCGACACCGCTGGATCCGTGTCTGTGCCGGCGGCGAGCAGGTCGGCGACGGTCCCGGGAGCACCGTGCGCCACGCGTGCGACCGGACGGGACAGCACCAACGCGACACGACCGTCGACGCGGACGACGCTCCCGTCCACCTCGACCGAACCGATCCGACCTGGTCCCGCCAACGTGGACGGCCGCAGCACCAGGGCAAGTGCCACGGGAACCGACGACTCGTTGACGACCTCGACCAGCACGGCCGAGTCCTCCCAGACAGTGCCGTCATCATGGGGCGAGGAGGCGCGCACGCCGAACGCGCGATGCACGACATCGCCACCGGGAACCCTCATCGCGGTCTGGATCACCGGCGACTCCCCGACGGGATGTTGTCTCACCGCGGCCTCGTCCGCTGGCTGATGCCACCTGTCTTCGGCCCCCACCCACCAGTCGAGAGACCACTCCACGCCGCGCGGCTGCACCCAGCCGGCAGCGTCGACATCAGCGACAGCTGCCGCGTCGACAGTGCCCAGCGGCGTAGTGGCGAGCACCGGATCGCTGCAGTGCAGCGCCCGGGCGCGCACCATGGACAGAGGTTGGGCTCCAGCGGGGGCTGTCATCAAGGACGAAGGCTAGGACCTGACCGTCGTCGCTCCGAAACTGCCCACCCGTGCACCGGAGACCATCGACCCGCCGTCGTCAGTACTCGAGCGAGGGGTGCTCCACACCGCCGGTCTGACGCCTTATCAGCCCGCGGTACGCAGCTTCGGCGGTGCTGCCCTCATGGCAGACGGCAAAGACCTCGGACGCGATCGGCATCTCCACGCCGTACTCCTCGGCCAGTTCCATCACGACACGGCTCGTCTTCACACCCTCGGCGACCATGTTCATCTCATCGATGACCTCGTCGATCGTGCGTCCCCGCCCGAGCTGCTCACCCACGTGACGGTTGCGGCTGTGCGGCGACATGCACGTGGCGAGAAGGTCGCCCATGCCCGCCAACCCGGAGAAGGTGGCGAACTGCCCGCCCATCGCGACACCGAGCCGGGAGAGCTCGGCCAGGCCTCGGGTGATGACCATCGCCTTGGTGTTGTCACCGGTGCCCAGACCGTCAGCCATGCCCGCAGCGATGGCGATCACGTTCTTCAGAGCACCAGCGACCTCGCAGCCCGCCACATCGGGATTGGTGTACACCCGGAAGAGATTCATGTGGAAGATCTGCTGCAGGTAGTCGGCCACGACCGGATCGTGGGTCGCCACCACCGCTGCCGCGGCGTTCCCCTCGAGGATCTCGCGCGCCAGGTTCGGTCCGGTCAACACCGCCGCCGGGTGCCCGGGGAGCGTCTGGTTGATCACCTGGGTCATCCGCAGTTGCGTTCCCTGTTCCAGGCCCTTCGTCAGCGACAGCACCGGGACCCACGCCCGGACGTGCTCGGCCACCTGTTGCAGCGCCGAGCGGAATCCCTGCGACGGCACCCCCATCACGACGACGTCGGCGCCGCTGACCACCTCGGCAAGATCGGCTGAGGCACGGAGGTTGTCGTGCAGGGAGAGACCGGGAAGGTAACGGGTGTTGGTGTGATCGGAGTTGATCTCGTCGGCCAACTCGGGTCGCCTTGCCCACAGCGTCGTGGGCACCTGGTGTGCCGCTAGGTGAGCCACGGTCGTGCCCCACGAACCACCGCCGATGACCGCCACCCGGATGCGCATCCGGTCACACTACGTCCGGCCCGTACACTCACGACGTGTCATCGTCCACCGCCGACGCCGTGGTGCTGATCCCGGTGAAGTCCTTCACCCGGGCCAAGCTCCGACTGGCACACGTCCTGGACCCTGATCAGCGAGCGGGTCTGGCGCGGGCGATGGCCCTCCGTGTGGTCGACGCCTCCTCACCGCTCACGGTGTGGTGCGTCTGTGACGACCCGGAGGTCCGCGAGTGGGCCCTCTCGGTGGGCGCACAGGTGGAGTGGACACCCGGGCTGGGACTCGACGGGGCTGTGGGCACCGCCGTCGGACGTCGGCGCGCCGCAGGTGTTGCGCGGGCTGTGATCGCGCACGGCGACCTTCCGTTCGCTGCGGATCTCGCCGGGTTGGCCGAAGCCGACGAGGACGAGGTCGTCGCCGTCGCCGACCGACACGGCCGGGGAACGAACGTGCTGTCGGTACCCACCGCATCCGGGTTCTGCTTCTCGTATGGCGAGGGCTCGTTCGAACGCCACCGTCTTGAAGCGGAACGCCGGGGTCTGCGCTGGCGTGAGGTCCGCCTCGAGAACCTCCAGTGGGATGTCGACCTGCCCGACGACCTGTCGCCGCCGACACGGCTCGGCCGGCTGCCTTTCGTCATCGGGACCGGATCATGACTGGTTCCCGATCATGACCGATCCGACGTCCGACTTCCCGACGATCGATCTGGCGGTGCCGGCGGTCGCTCTGATCGTCGTGGCACACCCCGACGACGCCGAGTTCCAGGCTGGCGCGACCCTGGCCAAGTGGGCGCGTCTCGGGACCGAGGTACACCACCTGGTCCTCACCGACGGGTCCAAGGGGACCTGGGACCCGGGCGTCGACACCGACGAGCTGGTGCTTCGACGCCAGGACGAACAACGCACCGCAGCGGCGGCACTCGGCGGGTCCGAGGTGCACTTCCTGGGCAGGGTCGACGGCGAGCTCGATGCCGACCGGACTGCTCGGGGCGAGATCTGCGAGGTGATCCGCCGGGTACGCCCAACCGTGGTCCTCGGCCACGACCCGTGGAAGCGCTACCGGCTCCACCCCGACCACAGAGCTGCAGGCCAGTTGGTCGTCGACTCAGTGGTGGCCGCCCGCGACCCCTTCTTCCATCCCGACCAGCTCCGCGACGGACTGACCCCACACCGACCTGAGGCCCTTCTGCTGTTCGAGGCCGACGAGGTGACCCACTACGAGGTGGTCGGCGAGGTCGACCTGGCCAGGAGGATCGCTGCGCTCGAGGCGCACCGCTCGCAGTTGGAGACGACGCACTTCTACAAGGTCGGAGACGGCGACCCACTCGAGTCCTTCCGGGACGGACAGCGGTCGACGCTCGCGTCGCAGGGGGCGTCGATCGGCGCGCCGCTGGCGGAGTCGTTCCACCTGATCGTCGACCAGCTCTGAGCTCGGACCGAAGACCGCCTCAGTTGCCGGGCTCGCCGCCCTCGAGGTCCTCGGGAGGCAGCGTTGCCTCGGTCTCGTCGGCCGCTCCACCCTCGAGCACGGTCGTCCCGGTTCCAGCAACGGTCGTTGCCGTCGTCGGTGCAACTCCGTCGGGAGCGAACTCCTTCGGAGCCACGCGGGCCAGGATCTGCTCCTCGATCGAGGCGAGGAATCCCTCCTGTGGTCGGGCAGGCCCGCTGTAGAGGATCGAGATGACGACGTCGCCGACGGCCATCATCGACCAGGACTGCACCGAGCTGCCGTCCTGGGCCACGAAGCGACGCGAGACGTAGTCCGTGATCGGCGGGGATCCGCTCCCCTCCTGTACCACCACCTCGACACGCGACCCGTCGGTGCCGCTGCGATAGAAGCGTCCACACTCCGACACCGCCGAAGCGACGTCATCTACGTAGTCGCGGGCGCTCTGCCAGCGATCCAGACGAACGGCCTGGACGATGAGCACAGCGGAGTCAGCCGGATTGGCGAAAACAGCGCTCTGGACGTCAGACAGCGGAGCGTCGAATTCGACCTTCTCACCGCAGAACTCGGCGCCGAGCAACCCGAACAGCGCCATCGAGGCATCACCGGCCTCCCAGCCCATCGGCAGGTCCGAGTCGCTCGCCAGCGCGGCTGCGGGGTCCACCTGACCAGCCAGCCGTGCCTGGTCCAGACGCACCGCGTCGGACTGCTCGAAGCTGAGCTGGGACAAGGGGTAGCCCGCTGCCAGCCCCAGGAACAATCCCGAGGTTGCGAGCACCACCAGAAGGATCACGACTCTCGCGCCCTGTTTGCCCACCAACGCCACGAGGCGCTTCATGGCTGTTCTCCTCCACCGAAGTGATCTGACCACTCGTCCAGCTGCTCCTGGGCGAGCTTCTGGAACAGCAGGCCGGGAGGTTCGATCGGATCACCGGCGGACAGCAGGCCTGGCTCGCCCGACAACTGCTCGACGCTCACCGCGGACCAGTCGACCGAGGGGAACGACGCCTTGAGACGGGCTGACGCGTCCGGCACCCACGGCTCGGACAGCACTGCGATGAGTGCCACGAGATCCACCGCTGTGCGCAACGTGCATGCGGTGCGCTCACCGTCGACCTTCACGGTCTTCCAGGGCTCACGTGACTCCAGGTAGACGTTCCCCTCGGCCCAGAGCGCCCGCAGCGCTCCGGCGGCCTTGCGGAACTCGAGTGCATCCATGTGACCCCGGTACTCGTGCAACCGTTCGGCGACACGGACCGCGAGGTCGGTCTCGAGCGACTCCGGTTCGCCACCGTCGGGAACCACGTCGTCGAAGTGCCGTGAGATCTGGGTCATGGTGCGGTTGACGAGGTTCCCGAACGTTCCGACCAGGTCCTTGTTGACAGCCGTTCCGAAGAGCTCCCAGGTGAAGCTGGAGTCGTCCGACTCGGGGGCGTTGGACATCAGGTACCAACGCCAGTAGTCCGCGCCCAGCAGTTCCAACGCGTCCGACATGAACACACCACGGTGCAACGACGTCGAGAACTTCCCGCCGTAGTAGGTCAGCCAGTTGAAGGACTTCAGACGATCGACCAGCTTCCATTTCTCGCCCGATCCCAGGATGGTCGCGGGAAAGGTCAGAGTGTGGAACGGGACGTTGTCCTTGCCCATGAACTCCGTGTAGGTGACGTCGTCCGCGCCCTTGTCAGTACGCCACCAGCGGTCGAACGCGGACTGCGGGTCGTCGCCGCCCAGTCCGGCATCAGCCCACTCGCGGGTCGCGGCGAGGTACCCGATCGGAGCATCGAACCAGACGTACCAGACCTTGCCCGCCACCTCGGGGAAGTCCGTGGGGTCCACCGGGATGCCCCAATCCAGGTCCCGGGTGATTCCCCTGTCCTGGAGGCCCTCGTCCAACCACTTGTAGGCGATCGACCTGGTCAGCTGAGGCCAGTCGTCCTTGGTGTCGATCCACGACCGGATCCGCTCCGACAGCTTCGACTGCAGAAGGAAGACGTGATTCGACTCACGCACCTCGAGCTCGGTCGAGCCCGACACCGCCGAGCGCGGGTCGATCAGATCCGTCGGGTCGAGCGTCTTGCCGCAGTTCTCGCACTGATCGCCACGGGCACGCTCGTAACCGCAGTTGGGACAGGTCCCCACGACGTAACGATCCGGTAGGAACCGTCCGTCCGCCACGGAGAAGACCTGTGCAGTGGTGCGGATCTCGGTGAAGCCCTGGTCGCGCAGACGTCGGGCGAAGTGATTCGTCAGCTCGTGGTTCTGAGGTCTGGATGTCCTACCGAACCAGTCGAAGGACAGCTCGAAACGAGCACACAGGTCACGTTGGACCTCGTGCTGCTCCGCGCAGAACTCGGCAACGTCCTGTCCCACCTCGAGCGCGGCCAGCTCCGCTGGGGTGCCGTGCTCGTCGGTCGCGCAGATGAAGAGGACCTCGTGCCCGGCAGATCGCAGGTAGCGGGAGTACACGTCGGCCGGCAGCATCGAACCAACCAGGTTGCCGAGATGCTTCACGCCGTTGATGTACGGAAGTGCGCTGGTGATCAGGTGCCGGGCCACTTGCCTCCTATCGGGACGGCCCCACGATAGATGTCGGACCGTCTACCTAGGATGACCGGTGATGTCGGTACCCGTCTCACCGCTCCCCCTGTACGGCCTGGACATAGAGACCGACACCACCGTCGACGGGCTCGACCCCGCCAAGGCGCGAGTCATCGCAGTGGCACTGTCGTCGGAGCGTGCCGACCATGTCTTCATGGGTGACGAGCCCCGCATCCTGGAACAACTCGACGAGCACCTGGCCGGGTTGGACCCAGGCATCCTGGTCACCTGGAACGGTGCCGGCTTCGACCTCCCCTTCCTCGCCGAGCGAGCGGGACGCTGCAACACATCGATCGGCCTGCGGATCTGGCCACTCCAACCGTTCACCGGGTCCGATCCGTACCCGTCGTGGCCGCCCCCACCAGGCGGGTTCGGCGGCAGCTGGGGAGAGCACCGGCATCTCGACGGATTCCGCGTGTTCCGTGCAGACGTCAGGCGCACCCTCCCCGTGTCGTGCGGGCTCAAGCCGATGGCCCGACTCGTGGGACTCGACCCTGTCGAGGTCGACTACGAGCAACTCCACGACATGGCTCCGGCGGAGCTGGCCCACTACGTCGCCAGCGACGCGCGCATGGCCCGCCTGCTCGTCGAACGACGACTACCAGGAGTGCTGACAGCAACCGACCCGCCCCCGTCGGTCAACCTCCGCGGGGTCAGCACCCCGGTCGTCGCACTCCAGGATGTCTGACCCCTCTGTCAGGATCGACATGCGGTCACCTCCGCAGGGATCGGATCCGCCCTACACACGGATCTCCTCAGGAGCCGCCAGGCACAAGGAGATCCGCCATGTCCGCCCGCCCACGTCCAGCGCGACCCCGATCGACCCGGAGCCGATCCGGTCGACTCCGCCCACCTCGTCGGTCAGCACCGGACTTCATCGACGCTGCGTCGGTGGCCGACCTGCTGGGGCGTCCTGAAGCTGCGTTCCCCGAACCGATGGTCATTGGTGTCGAGCCGGCTGTGGGCGACGACGGCGACGCAGCAGTGGATCTGCACCTCGCTCCACTGGACCCGGATCACCGGGGCGTGGCTGCCGGCCTGTTCGGTCTGCGTGCCCTGCCAGGATGGCAGACAGTGGCGCTCACCGTCTCCGGATCGGCCCGCCACATGGACACCGCCGAGTCGCTAGGCGACGCATGCGGCATCATCGCTGTGGACCTCCATGGCGGAGTCGCCAGCCGGCTCCACGTCGACGGCACCGAGCAGCACCGACAGTGCTCGGAGACCGCCGGAACTGACGAGCTCCCCGGAGGCACGATCGTCGATGCCCTGCACCGGGTCCTCGGCCTTCCCAGCCCTGGGGATCCACCCAGCGCCGCCCACCTGGCGCTGGCTCTCTGGTACCTGGACCTGGTCGCACGTTGCGAGCAGGGCTGCGCCTCGTCGTGGAACGAGGCCGTTGCGCTTCATCCCGGGTCGCCGTGCACGGTCGAACACCCGGTGGTCGATGTCTCGGTCGAGGCGGTCGTCGAGGCAACGCTGAGGACCGAGGGGGCCCTCAGCTGGTCGCGGATGCACAGACGGGCGCTCAGCGGACACGGCTCGCCTTCCCTGACCCACGATGAGGTCGCCTGGATGGATCCGACCTTCTACGGGCGCTGGGTGATGGGTTCGCTACCGGATGTCGAGATGGCAGTCACAGCACTGACCATCGAGGGCCAGCAACTGACGGCCGAGCGCGTGGCCGCCGTCGCAGCGGACGTGCACGACCACCTCGGTCCACCCTGGCCGTACGACTGATGGCTTGGCACCACTGGTCTCACCACTCCGATGACCCGATGGTCATTACCCACTGCCACGCGCGGGGCCTACGCTGACGCCGCGACCGGACCCGCCGGGGTCCCGGGACAGGACCAGGAGCACATGAGCGCTGTCACCTTCGACGAGGTAACCAAGAGCTTCGGCGACGTAACCGCCGTCGACAAACTCTCGCTGCAGATCGCTGACGGCGAGTTCATGGTCCTCCTCGGGCCATCCGGCTGCGGCAAGTCGACCGCCCTGCGGATGATCGCCGGTCTCGAGGAGATAACCAGCGGCATCCTCACGATCGGCGAGCGGGTCATCAACCACATCCCGCCGCGTGATCGCGACATCGCGATGGTGTTCCAGAGTTACGCGCTCTACCCGCACATGACCGTCGCCAAGAACATCGAGTCCCCGCTCGTGGCCAACAAGCACGCCAAGGTCGACCCGGCCGAACGGACCCGACGGGTGAACGAGGCGGCCGCTGCGCTCGACCTGACCAAGTACCTGGACCGCAAACCTGGCGAGCTCTCGGGAGGCCAGCGCCAGCGTGTCGCCCTGGCACGCGCGATCGTGCGCCAGCCCGAGGTCTTCCTGATGGACGAGCCGCTGTCGAACCTGGATGCCAAGCTCCGCACGCAGACCCGCCTGGAACTGGTGGAGCTCCACCGCCGTCTCGGGACGACGATCGTCTACGTGACACACGACCAGGTCGAGGCGATGACGATGGCGGACCGGATCGCGGTGATCAACGACGGCCGCCTGCAACAGGTCGGACCGCCCCAGGCGGTATACGAACGGCCGGCCAACCTGTTCGTTGCCGCGTTCATCGGCAGTCCACCCATGAACACGATCCCGGGAACCCTGTCGCTCAACGGTGCAGGCCCGATGGTCCACACAGACGTGGGCACCATCGTCGCCGCCTCCGCTGGTACCGCCGTCGACGGAACATCTGTCGTCGTCGGGGTCCGGCCCGAGCACCTCCATGTCGCACCCGTCGGACCGACAACGCTGCGTGGCCACGTGGAGAACGTCGAGATGCTCGGACACGAACGGCATGTCGTTTGCCGTGTCGGCGAGTCGCTCATGACCGTACGTCAGCCGAACGACACTCCCCCGCCGGCCATCGGCTCCGAGATAGGACTCGAGGGCGACCCCGCAGGTGTCCACCTCTTCGACGCAACTAGCACGGAGCGGGTCAATTGAGCACACCTGCCCCACCGACGAGCGCACGGACCCGACGTCTGAAGGGACGCCTCAAGGACGCCGCGCTCGGGTATGCGTTCCTGGCTCCGTCGCTGGCCATCTTCGTGGTGTTCGCCTACTACCCGCTCTATCGCCTCGTCTACTACGCCACCCACCGGCAGTCCCGCTTCAGGAACCGTCCGGCGCAGTGGGTCGGCACCGAGCAACTGGTCGACACCCTGTCAGGCAGCGACTTCATCGAGGGCCTGATCCACTCCGGGCTGTTCATGCTCTACACGGTGCCTCTCGGGCTGTTCCTCGGGGTCGTGCTGGCGGTCAGCACCCACCGGCGGCTCAAGGGCATCAAGATCTTCCAGACGATCTTCTCCTCGACGGTCGCATCGTCGGTCGCCGTGGCGTCGGTGGTCTTCTACACCCTGGTCAACCCCGAGATCGGCTACTTCAAGAACGTCGCGTGGCTGAGCCTGCGTGACGGCACCTCGGCACTGTTCGCCGTGTCGCTGTCGTCGGTCTGGCAGAACCTGGGCCTGACCTTCATCGTGGTCCTCGCCGCTCTCCAGGCAGTTCCCGACGAGCTCACCGAGGCAGCGACTCTCGACGGCTACGGGGCGGTGCGCCGGTTCTTCCGGATAACGGTTCCCCTGATCTCCCCGGCACTGCTGTTCCTGGCGATAGTCCTCGTCGTGAACGCCTTGCAGGCCTACGCGCAGATCGAGATCCTCACCGGTGGAGGGCCTGGAGGAGCGACCGAGACGCTCCTGTTCAAGGTCGCCGACCCACGCGGTGTACGAAGTCTCGGCGAACGGGCGTCCTTGTCGCTCGGACTCTTCGTGCTCACCGCAGCGGTGGCCGGCGTGCAGTACTCCCTGATGTCCAAGCGGGTGACCTATGGCGACTGAGACCGACCCCATCCCGGCTCCGGCCGGGTCCACAGCCCAGGAGAAGCCGGACGTCCAGAGGAAGGCCGGCAGCAGCTCACGCACGCTGATGTCCAACGTGGTGACGTATCTGTTGCTCACGCTGCTGTCGCTGCTGATCCTGTTCCCGATCTACATGCTGATCCTGCGGGCGCTGTCGGCGCCGCTGCGCTACATAGCCGCCGGACAGCCGTTGCATCCGGTCGACATCCAGTGGGACGTGTTCGCGAACGCCTTCACCGATGCCGGCTTGGGCAGGCCGATGCTGCTGTCGCTGGCGGTCACGATGGTGATCGTGCTCGCTCAACTGCTCAGCTCGACGCTCGCGGCGTACGCGTTCGCGTTCCTGGACTTCCCGGGCAAGACCCTGATGTTCGTGCTGGTGATAGGCACGCTCCTCCTGCCGATCGAGGTCACCCTGATCGCCAACGTGGAGATCATCCGCTCGATCGACGCCATGAACTCGCTGCACGGACTGACGCTGCCGTTCCTGGCCACGGCACTGGGCATCTTCCTGATACGTCAAGGATTCCTTGGGATCCCCCGGGACCTGCGGGATGCATCGGAACTGGACGGCTACGGGCACCTGCGGTTCCTGTTCCGGGTGGCGGTCCCGATGACCAAGCCGATCATCGGCAGCTTCATCGTGATCTCGTTCCTCGGCGCATGGAACCAGTACGTGTGGCCGCGGTTCGCCACGGACGAGAACGACTGGCAGACGGTGCAGGTGGCGCTGCGCACGATCGGTACCGAGAACCCTGACCAGTTGAACATCGGTTTCGCCGCAGCGATCATCGCGGCGCTGCCACTGCTGGTGCTGCTCATCTTCTTCCAGCGTCAGATCGTGCGCGGCCTCACCGCAGGCGCGGTGAAGGGCTGACGCCAGCCACCTCCGGACCGACAGCCGGCTAGCGGGCTAGCCTCCGCGTCGCGTGCGGCAAACCCGCTCACGCAGCATGCCAGCCGGAGGTCCGTCCGTGTCCCGCACCGCCTCGAACCAACTGACGGGCGACCGTCGCAGGCCATTGGCACGGTGGCGCTTCGGCGTCCTCGCACTCGCAGTGGTCGCACTCGTCGCTTCCGCCTGCAGCAGCAGCGACGAGACTGGCGAATCAGGGGAAGGTTCGAACGGATCCACCGAGGAGTCCCCGGTCGATGCAGCCAACTGCCCGGTCGACGGGCTGGCGGACACGACCGGACCGGTCGAGATAAAGGTCTGGCACGCGTACAACTCGCTCACCCAGAAGACGCTCGAGCAGGCTGCCGCCGACTACAACGCTTCACAGGACCGGGTGGAGGTGAGCGTAGAGGCGCAGGGCACCTACCCCGAACTGCTCAAGAAGTACGAGGAAACGCTCGCCACCCCCGACGCTCTTCCGGACGTGGTGTTCTCCGAGGACACGACCCTGCAGTTCATGGTGGACTCCGGGTCGGTCATCGCTGCCGACGACTGCGTCGCGGCCGACCCTTCGACCGAGGAGTTCTACGACGACCTCCTCGCGCCGATCCGCTCGAGTTACGTCGCGCAGGGAAAGCTCTGGGCAGCGGCGTACGGCGTCTCGATGCCGATCATGTACGTCAACAACGACCACCTGGAAGCGGCCGGGCTCAGCACCACCGACTACCCCGGCACGCTGGCCGAGCTGCGTGAGACCGCCGAGAAGGTGAAAGCAGCCGACATCGACGGGCTCGAGGCCCCGATGGTGATGATGCTCTACGGCTGGTACCCGGAGAACTGGATCACGGGAGCCGAACAGGAGATCGTCAACGAGTCCAACGGACGTGATGGCGTCGCCACCGAGTCGGAGTTCGACAACGCGACAACCCTGGATGTCGTCGAGTGGCTCGACTCGATGCAAGCCGACGGCCTGCTGAAGGCGTACCCGTACGGGAACGACATCTCACAGTTCCTGGCTCTCGGCAACGGTTCCGCATCGATCCTCGTCGACGGCTCCCGGGCGATCACTGCCATCAACGCCGTCGTCGGCGGAGACGCCGCGCTCGAAGGCGTCGAGGGTGCCGACGACATAGACACCGAGGAGTTGGCCGGCCTGGACGTCGCCGTCGCGCCAGTTCCCGGTGTCGACGCTCCGGGCAAGGGGACCGTGTGGGGGTCCGCCGCATTCCTGGTCAACGGAGAGGACGACGCGAAGGTCGCCGCCGGCTGGGACTTCCTCAAGTACTTCAACTCGACCCCCGTCCAGACGCAGTGGCTGGTCCAGGGCTCCTACCTGCCGGTGACACAGGCCGTGCAGGACTCGGCCGAGGTGCAGAGCTACTTCAACGGTTCGCGACCCGGGCAGTGGCTGGCCGTGGCCAACCAGCAGCTCCTGTCGCTCGACCCGAACTTCGCCGGCCCGGCCATAGGTCCGTACAACGAGTTCCGCGCGGGGCTGCACTCGATGCTCGACTCGGTGGTGTTGGGATCAGCCGAACCCGAGTCGGCCATCAAGTCCTTCGACGAGGAGTTCCAGGGTGAACTCGACGACTACTTGGCCGAGGTTGGTGGCTGAAGGCACTTCAGTCGGGTGTTCACGAAGGGTGTGGCTGACTCCTATGCTTCGGGCCATGTCGACAACGCGTTCCAGCTCCCGACGGTTCCGACGACTCATGGGGGCAGCGACGCTCTCGCTCGCGATGGTCGCTGCCGCCTGTGGCGGCGGTGGGAGCGAGGAGGGCGGTGGCAGCAGCGGCGGTGACTCGTCCGATCTGCCCGACTGCCCGTACGACGCCCTCGAGTCGGCCGACGGCCCGGTCGAGATCGACATGTGGCACACCGAGATCGGCCTGAACCTCAAGGCGCTCGAGAAGATCGTCGCGCGCTACGAGGAGAGCCAGGACAAGGTCCGGATCAAGCTCCAGTTCCAGGGCACCTACGAGGAACAGCTCAAGAAGTTCGAGGAGGCCTCCGCCGACCCCACATCGCTGCCCGACATCTTCTCCCCGGACGACACAGTCACCCAGTACATGGCGGACTCCGGTATCGCGATCCCGGTCGAGTCCTGCATCGAGGCCGACCCCGACGCAGCTGAGATCTATGACGACATGGTCCCGATCGTCGATGCCGCGTACTCCATCGAGGACGTGCTCTGGCCGGGAGCGTTCGCGGCGGCCGGCGCCGTGACCTTCATCAACGAGGACCACTTCGTCGCGGCGGGGCTCAACCCCGAGACCGACCAGCCCAAGACCCTGGCCGATCTCCGCGCCGTCGCCGAGAAGATCGAAGCGGCGAACATCCCCAATCTGGAAGCCCCACTGGTCATGCGAATCGAGGCTTGGCCACTGGAGTTCCTCACGAGCGGCGCCGACCAGCCGGTGGTCAACAACGACAACGGCCGATCGGGCCTGGCGACCGAGTCCGAGTACGCCAACGACGTGACTCTCGAGATCCTCGAGTTCCTCGACGGCATGGTCGATGACGGGCTGCTCAAGTACACCGACAACGCCGACTACATCAGCCCGTACCTGGCAATGGCCACCCAGACCTCCTCGATGCTCATCGAGACGTCGGGCGCCATCCGCACCGTCGACGCAGCGATCCAGGGCACGCTCACACCCGAGCAGATCGGAGCCGAGGCGGGAGTCGACCTGTCCGGCTTCAAGTTCCCGACCCTCAACCTCACCGTCGGCGAACTGCCGGGGCTCACCGAGCCCGGGCGTGGCCAGATGGGCGGAGGTGCCTGGTACCTGGTCGACACCGGCGACGACGTCAGCATCGCCGCGGCCTGGGACTTCATGAAGTACTTCAACCAGACCGAACAGCAGGTCACGTGGGCCGTCGACGGCTCCTCGTTCCCGGTGCGCATGTCGGCCACCGAGTCGCCTGAGTTGCAGGCCTACTGGACCGACACCCAGTCGGGGCAGTGGATGGCCGAGGCGTACAAGGGATTCACGACACTTGACCCCGACTTCCCCGGTCCCGTCATCGGCCCGTACAAGGAGTTCCGCGTCGAGGTGAAGAACGGTCTCGAGAGCATCGTGCTCGAAGGACAGGAACCGGCCGACGCCATGGCCGATGTGGACGCTGCGTTCCAGGACGCACTGGACGAGTACGCGCAGGACGTCGAGGGCTGAACCTCGGTCCACCTGATCGACAGAACACCCGACCGACAGAACACCCGACCGACACGGCACCCGACCGACACGACACCCGACCGATCAGACTGACCGGAGCACCCTCATGAACCCATCATCGTTGCGACGCACCCTGAGCATCTCGGTCCTGGCCGTGCTGGCCCTGGTCTCCGCGGCGTGCGGCGGCTCCGACTCCACCGACAGTGGCGGTGACTCGGGCAGCTCAGGAGGATCCGACCTGCCGACCTGCCCGGTCGACGCCCTGGACGACAGCGACGGCGTGACCGAGATCACCGTGTGGCACGCCTGGGTCGGCCTGACCCAGCGCACCCTCGAGAGCATCGCCGAGGACTACAACAACTCCCAGGACAAGGTGAAGGTCAACGTCGAGGCGCAGGGCAACTACGAGGAGATGCTCGCCAAGTACGAGTCAGCTCTCGCCGACCCCGAGTCGCTGCCCGACATCGTGCTGGCCGAGGACACAACGACCCAGTTCATGATCGACTCGGCGACGATCATGCCTGCTCAGTCCTGCATCGACGCCGATCCCGAGGCGGCCGAGTTCTACGACCAGGTCCTCCCCGCTGTCATCTCCGGCTACACCGTCGAGGACGTGCTGTGGCCCGGCGCCTTCAGCGTCTCCCAGGCAGTCCTCTACGCAAACGAGTCCCACTTGGAACAAGCGGGGCTCAGCACCACCGAGCTCCCCCAGACGCTCGACGAGCTGCGCGCCGCCGCCGAGAAGATCCGCGACGCCAAGGTGCCCGGCGTCACCAAGCCACTCGTGGCCCGCCTGGATGCGTGGTACCTCGAGAACATGCTGACAGGTGTGAACCAGCCGATCGTCAACAACGACAACGGCCGCTCGGGACTCGCAACAGAATCCGAGCTGATCAACGACAGCACCACCGAGGTCTACGAGTGGATGAAGTCGATGTACGACGACGGGCTGCTCAACGCGATCCCCTACTCCCAGCCGTACGACCAGCTGTTCGCGATGGCACTCGGTACCTCCTCGATGCTCATCGACACCTCCACGGCCATCACATCGGTGAACGGCGCGATCGAAGGCACTCTCGCACCTTCCGATCTGGGTGTGGCCGAGGACGACGAGCTCGCCGGGGTCATCAGCGGCATCAAGCTCGACCAGCTGCGGATCGGTGTCGGGATGAACCCAGGGCTGGAGGCTGCCGGCAAGGGACAGATCGGTGGAGCCGGGTGGTACCTCGTCGACAGCGGCAAGGATGTGTCGATCGCAGCTGCCTGGGACTTCCTCGGCTACTTCAACGAGACACCCCAGCAGGTCCGCTGGACACTCGAGGGCTCTTACCTGCCGGTATCGGAGGCCGCGCGCAACGACGCTGCCCTGCAGGAGGAGTTCGAGACGACCCGACGCGGCAAGTGGCTGGCAACCGCCACCGAGTCCCTGGATGAGCTCGATCCCGATTTCCCCGGGCCGGTCATCGGCCCCTACAACAAGCTGCGGGCCTCGGTTCGTGACTCGTTCGAGTCGATCACCCTGGGCGGAGCCGAGGTGGAACCGACGATCGAGTCGGTCGACACCGGCTTCCAGGACGATCTCACCCAGTACGCCGAAGAGGTGGGGGGCTGATCAACTCGCTGGGACCGGACTTCGGTGGTCCGGCCCCATCTGGGATGAGTGCAGCCGGGATCAGTACAGCTGGAGTCGACGTGACATGTCGCTGCGGAAGCGGCGATGTGGGTCGACGCGTTCGCGCACCTCGAGCCACTCGCTCAGCCGGGGGTACATGAGCGGAACGAGTTCGGGCTTCACCCTGGAATCCTTGGCCAGGTAGATGCGCCCACCGGCCTCTACGACCATCCGGTCCAGCTCGTCGAAAAGCCTGTCCAGACCGGGCTCGACTGCTGTGTCGAAGGCGAGCGTCCATCCCTTGGTCGGGAACGAAAGCGGCGAATCGTTACCGGTACCGAACCTCTTGAGCACCGCCAGGAACGAGGGAACTCCCGCGCCGGAGAGCCGTTCGAGCGATCTCCGCACGACCTCACCCGCATCGTCTGGCACGGCGAACTGCCACTGCAGGAAGCCACGGCGGCCGTAGGCACGGTTCCAGTCCGATGCCATGTCGAGAGGGTGGAAGAACTGCTCGATGCTCATGACCGCGTCACGCCTGCGCTCGGGAGCCTTGCGGTACCAGGCCTCGTTGAAGGCACGGCAGAACAGCTTGTTGATCAGCCCCGACGGGACGAGGTCGGGCATCGACGGGAACTGGTGGGGCTGGTAGCCGTACGGATCGGTGACACCGCTGGCAAGCGCCTCGTCGCGGGTCGCGAACCTGCCCCTGTCGAGGATCGACCTTCCCATCCTCTGGCCGCTGGCGAGGATGTCTATCCACGCGACCGAGTAGTCGTACTGGTCGTCGCCGTCGACCATCAACGACATGACCTCGTCGAGGTCACTTGTCCTGTCGGTGTCGACCACCAGCCGCGCCGACTCGATCGGCAGCATCCGGATCGTCGCGTCGACCACCAGCCCTGTCAGGCCCATCCCGCCGACAGTCGCGTTGAACAGATCCGGATCAGACTCGCGCGAGACGTCCCGTACGTCCCCCAGGCCGTCGATGAGCCTGAACGAGTCGACGTGATCGCCCCAGGAGCCCTTCTTGTGGTGATTCTTGCCGTGGATGTCAGCGGCAATGGCCCCGCCAACGGTCACCAGCCTGGTGCCGGGGGTCACGGGCACGAACAGGCCGAGGGGCACCAACCAGCGCATGAGGTCGTCCAGGCTGGTCCCGGCAAGCGCGGTGATCAGCGCACGGTCCACGTCGACGTCCAACAATCCGGACCGTGCAGGGCCGTCGATGACCATCCCGCCGGCGTTCTGTGCACAGTCCCCGTAACCACGACCCAGGCCCCTGCCGACCACTCCTCGCTCACCGGCTGATGCGACGGCCTCGATCTGCTGCCCCAACGTCCGGGCATGCACCAGGCTCGCAGCGGTGGGAGCGGTTCGGCCCCATCCCCACAACAGGGACGGGGCGGCGTCCAGACCCGATGGCCGGTCCACGCCGACCACTGCGGCTGAGTTCCCGTTCGTGTTCATGCGTAGATCCCGATCATCAGACACAGCGCCCACAGGACGCCCATCAGCTGCATCTGGCGGTCGTGCAGGATCACGTCCTCGGGCGCCGACCCTTTGCCCTGGTCGACCAGAAGCGCGTAGCGCAACACGGCGATGAGGAAGGGAACGATGGACAGCTGAGCCCACGGGGAAGCCGACGCGAGCCCGGCAGCCGGGTCGCCGTCCGCTCGCTCGACCGCCCAGAGGCAGTAGCTCATCACGAGGGCCGCAACCGATACGGAACGCAGGAAGCCCAGGTACTCGACGGAGTACTCGCCCAGGGTCGGGCGCAGCGCGGCGGCACGCTCCCCCAGCTCCTGCTTCTCGGCGAAGCGCTTGGCCGCGGCGATGAACAACGAGCCGAACAACGAGATGATCAGGAACCAGTCGGACACCGGCACATCCGCGGCGTACGCCCCGCCGAGCAGTCGCAGGATGAACCCGGCGGAGAGGATCACCAGGTCGAGCACCGGGATGGCCTTGAGGAACATCGAGTAGGTGGTCGTGAGCACCGCGTAGCCAGCCACGATGCCGGCGAGCTGGAGGTTGTCCCTGGCGGCGAGTCCGACACCAGCTGCGAAGAGCACCACCGCCATGGTGATCGCCAGCGGTACCGGCACGATCCCCGCAGCGATCGGTCGGCGGCACTTCGTCGGATGCTGCCGGTCGGACTCGACGTCGAGTATGTCGTTGAGGAGATAGGTGGCCGACGACACCATGCAGAAGGCGACGAAACCGGCGATGGTGTGCAGCAGGATGTCCGCATCGGTGATCACACCGGCGGCTGCCGGTGCGACGAACACAAGGACGTTCTTCGCCCACTGTTTGGGCCTGCACGCACGGATCATCCCGACAATCAGGCCGCTGGAGCTGCGATCGGACGGCGCGGGCGCTCGGGTCGTCTGGTCGGTCAATGGGCCTCTTCGTCGTGTGGAGTCGGCAACGGAGGCCGAGCGAGACTGGTCACCGAGTCTACCGAAGCATCCCGGACGAACGTCACCCGCGCTCCTCGACGATGCTCATGCAGCGACACGCATCAGCAACGAGAGATGGGACGCCGTCGGGACGGTCCGAACTGGTCCCGGCCAACGGGCTGAAGGGCCGACCGCGAATGCGAACACCTCGGCGAAGTCGCCAGCAGCTGTCCCTGAGTCCGTGGCCGCAGCCTCGGCCGGGTACCACCTCGTGCCGGTCGGCATGAGGCGAGCAATGCTCCATTGCGAGCGCTCTGAGTCGCTGAGATGGGTCACGTCGACGGCATGGCCCAGTTCGTGCCCGACCACCCACGCGAGCGAGCTGGGAGTGTCAGACCCACGTAC
This sequence comes from uncultured Microthrixaceae bacterium, assembly GCA_964450685.1. Taxonomy (GTDB): domain Bacteria; phylum Actinomycetota; class Acidimicrobiia; order Acidimicrobiales; family Microtrichaceae; genus JBAOHV01. The sequence goes on along the minus strand of CAYVDN010000019.1, from coordinate 11,847 downwards.
GTAGATCTCGATCCTTCGCTGACCGGGGAAAGTCAGACCTCTGACGCCGTGGCGGGCAGGGAGGAAGGTGATCTGCCAGCCCGGCAGACGTGTCCACCATTCGTAGCGAACCTCATCGAGCGCGCCGAGCGCCGTCCGCTGCAGCGGACCCTCGAGGGACATGACCGACCAGAAGAAGGCGAGATCCCTGGCCGAGGGCGGCTGAGCAGCCGGGGTCTCCTCGACAGCGGCTACCTGCCCCACCGCGTCTCCAGGCCCCGTCAACGCATCCGGCGGAGATGACTCCGCAGGTGCAGGAGCGGGCGAAGTAGCAGCCGGTGTCCCTGGCGTGGGCAGCGGCACGAGCCCCGGCACAAGCCGAGTGACCGACAGCTGGTCGGCGTGCGACTCGGTTTCCTCACCCGCCACCGCTGGGGAGCTGACGGCCAGCAGTGGGAGCCCCGGAACCACCGATCGAACCTCGCCGAACGCGGGTCCGCCTCCGGTGTCGCTGTGCACCGACAGCACCGGCCGATGCGACTCGACCAGACCCGAGACCCACGGGACCGCAAGGACCAACATCGCGGTGAGCGCAGCACCGACTGCGAACATGGGTCTGGGTCGTCGTTCCACCATGGCTCGGTCGACAACACTGCCACGGTGAACTCGTCGATCCGGTGACCCCGCAGCGGAAGCCCGAGGGTGATCAGCACACGAAACTGACTAGGCGGGTCACCGTGGCTGGGCTCACATCAGCGACGAGGCGACCGTGGGATGCTCGGAACAACCGGTCATTCACGGCGCGGCCGAGTCCAGTCGGTTCTCGTGCAGCGACCAGCATCAGGTCCAGACCCTTGCCGTCCATCAGACGCAGGGTTCCGTACAGGCCCCGAGCAGCTGCGTCGTCATCATCCGCCAATTCGACCACCGAGCTGTTCACTCCCTGTGAACCAAGGGATTCGACCAGTTGGTGGCACCACTGAACCGGCCCCTCGACCAGCACCAACGGTGTCGTGGGCGCGTAGTGCCGGAGGAACTGGCCCGGCGCAATAGCGGCGGACGATTCGGCGACGCTGGCCTTGTCGGTGTACTCGACCCGGTCCAGGACCTCACGCAGGTCCTCGACTGTCACACCACCGGGTCTCAGCACCCTCGGGATCTCTCCGCACAGGTCGACGACCGTCGATTCGATCCCGAGAGTGGTCGGGCCACCGTCCAGGACTGCATCGATAGCACCACCGAGCTCCTCGATCACATGCTGTGCCGTCGTCGGACTGATCCTCCCGAACCGGTTGGCCGACGGGGCCGCCACCGGCTCCCCCGTCACGCGCAGCATCTCCAGCGCCACGGGATGGCCTGGTATCCGCACCCCTACGGTTGGCCCCCCAGCACCCACTTCGTCGGCGACCGCGCCACCCCGCGGCAGGACCATGGTCAGCGGGCCTGGCCAGAACCGCTCTGCCAGCGCCAGGGCGGTGTCGCTCCAACCCCCCACGGCCGGTTCCAGTTGATCGAGCGAGGTCCCGTGCACGATCAGCGGGTCGGTCGCAGGTCGTCCTTTGGCGACGAAAACCGACCTGACTGCACCGGCCTGTGAGGCGACCGCACCCAGCCCGTAGACCGTCTCGGTGGGGAAGGCCACGAGGCCGCCGTCGCGCAGCAGCGACGCGGCTCGTTCGATCGCTGAATCCACGTTGGACCCAACCCGTCGACGCTCGGGCTGATCGACGAATCGGTTCAGGTCAACGGTCAGCAGTTCGGTGGCTATCGGCACCGGCCAATTGTGCGACGACTCCCCCACCCGAATGCCACTTGCCAGCGCGGATCGGATCAGATGGCGATTCCGTTCATGGACCCGACCGACGCCTCGCGTACCAGCTCCGGTGCCTGTGGCAACCGAGGAACCTCATCCAGCTGCGCCAGCTCGGGGAGCTTCTCGCGCGACGCGCTGGAGTGCTCCTCGAGCTTTCGCGCCGTGACCAGCAGCCTTCTCTCCATCGAGCCGAGGGCGTCGTTGTAGGACCCGACGGCTCGGCCGAGTGCCTGGCCGAGCGAGCCGAAGTGGGCGGCGAAGCGGACGATGCGCTCGTGCAGCTCGCGGCCCAGTGCTGCGACGGCAGCGGCTTCATCGGCCACATGCTGCTCCCGCCAGCCTGAAGCCACGCCCCGGAGAAACGCCAGCAGTGTCGACGGCGTGGCGATCAGCACGTCGCGGTCGGCGGCGAACTCGAACAACTCCGGCCGGGCTCCCAATGCGGCGGAGAGAAACGCGTCGCCCGGCACGAACATGACCACGAAGTCGACCGAGCCGGGGACAGCCTGGTCGTAGCGGCGCTTCGACAGCTGAGTGACATGGCTGGTGACCGCTCGGGCATGGGCGTCCATTGCGCTCGCCCTCTCGCCGTCGTCGTCGGTGGCGCCAGCCCTCAGGTAGGCGTCGAGCGGGGCCTTCGAGTCGATCACGACGCTGCGACCGTTCGGCAGCTTCACCACCACATCGGGACGACCGGACCCACCGGACGACGAGTGGGTGGACTGCTCGACGAAATCGGCGTGTGCCTCCATGCCTGCCAGCTCGAGCACTCGCCGCAGCTGGACCTCGCCCCAGGTTCCCCTCACGGACCGATCCCGGAGCGCTCCGGACAGGCCGCGGGCCTCGTCGCGGAGCTCGTCGTGTGCCCTACGCAAATCACAAACGGCATGACGTAGCACTGCGGACTCCTGCTGGCGCTGCTGTTCGAGTGCGGCCAGTCGCGACGCGTACTCCTCGAGGCGAGAGACAACCGCATCCCCCTGCGCTTTCCAGCGCAGCTCGGAGGACTGCTCCAGAACCTGGTAACGGCTCTCGGCCAGCTGCAGCAGATGCTGTGACTGCTCCGCCATCGTCACCCCCGACGCCGATCTGAAGGCGTCGAGCATCGAGTCTGGCGGCCCCGAAGCTGCGTCAGCACGGGCCAGGTCCTCACGCAGCCTGCCGATGCGCTCCTGTGATCTGCTGCGCGCGACGAGCCCGCCCAGCGCTGCGCCCAATACGAGGCCCAGGGCAAGCCCCAGCAGAAGTACGGGCAGCAACCCCGTAAGGGCCGGGTCGACTGATGATGTGGACATTGCGGCTCCAGTACTGAGTTCGACGTCGCACCATCATCTCGACACGGTGTGACAGCGAACGCGGAGCCGACGTTCAGGCCGGTGCCGGTTCCCTCGAGCCCGCTGCGAGCGTCCAGGTGTCGGTCCTGGCGATCTCCGTCTCCGGATCCCAGACATCGGCCACGTAGCGGAAGTCGCACCGCAACTCGTCCGGCGTGACAGTGACGAGTGCGTAACCGTGTTCGGCCACGAAGTACCTGACGTGGCTGTTGTGCTCTCGATAGTCGGTCGGGAACAGGACGGTGCTGATCGAGCTGATCAGGAACTCCGGCATCACCGGGGTCCCACCCGGTTCGGCGGCCACGTCGAGCACGAAGCTCGCGTGCCAGTCACCGGTGACGACCACCGGGTTGGAGACCTGGGACTCCTCGATCGCGGTGAGCAGGCGGCGGCGGGTCTCGGGGTAGCCGTCCCAGGCGTCTCTGGTGACCGCCGGCTCCTCGGGGGTACCGAGGTTGAGCCCGGCGAGCATGATCGGGTTGGCGAGCAGGTTCCATGTCGTCGTGGATCCGGCGAGCCCGTCGAACAGCCAGCGTTCCTGGTCCTCTCCGAGGTTCGACCGCGCAGGGTCCTCCAACTCCGCACACACAGGGCCCTCGTCCGAGACGAGGGAGCCATCGGTGCGACACGCCGGAGCATCCGCGTGCTGACGGGTCTCGATCACCCAGAACGTGGCCAGGTCACCGAAGGAGAAGTCCCGGTGGATATTCAGCTGCTCGAAGTCGCTCGGCTCCGGATCGATGCGCACCGGAGTGTGCTCGTACCACGCCTGATACGCGGCAAGTCGGCGGTCGCGGCTCGCGGGCACGTCGATGTCGGCCTGGCCCACGTCGCCCGCGTAGTTGTTGGAGACCTCGTGATCGTCCCAGGTGACCAGCCACGGTGCAGCCTCGTGGGCTGCCTGCAGCTGCGGGTCGGACTTGGTCTGCGCGTACCTGCGCCTGTAGTCCTCGAGCGTCTCGGGCGGAGGACCGGCCCACACCCTCGCGCCTGTCTTGGTGGGTGACAGGTCGCCGAGGTTGAGCTCGTAGACGTAGTCACCGAGGAACACGACCGCGTCCAGGTCGTCCTCCTCGGCGACGTGCGCCCACGCACCGTAGTGCCCCCACTGGAAGTCCTGACACGAGGCGAACACGAATCTCAAGGACTCGGGCGAGGAATTCCGGGCCGGGAACGTACGGGTCGTGCCGATCGGACTCGTCCGCCCACCGGCGCGGAACCGGTAGAAGTACCAAGTGTCGGGCTGCAGCCCGCTCACGTCGACGTGGACGGAATGTCCCAGCCCGGCAGTCGCTGTTGCGATCCCCGAGGCGACGAGATCGGAGAACGAGTCGTCGGTGGCGACGTCGAAAGCAACCTCCACCTCATCGGTTGGCGAACCCCCGTCCGCAGCCAACGGGTCAGCCGCCAGTCGGGTCCACAGCATCACCCTGTCGTCCAGCGGGTCCCCACTCGCGACCCCCAGCGAGAAGATCGACTCGGGGAGTTCACCCCCGGAAGGCTCAGCCGCCGCCACGGTCATCGTCGTGCTCTCTACACGTGCGTTCTCGTCCTTGGTCTCTGCACACGCTGCGGTGACGCCCGCAAGTGCGAGCCCACCCAGGAATCGACGTCGGTCCATCTGCCATCCCCCGTTCACAGGCCGTTCGCCGCCTGTTCAGCCGCTCTCAACGCTAGATCCTCGGACGCGCCTCGCGACCACAGAAAGAAGGAGCGCCGGTCGACCGAACGGCGATTGCCGGGTACAACCCGTCGGTGCCTCCTTGTAGGTTGCGGGCATGTCCGAGGACCCACCGACGATGGAGATGCCGGTCGGGGAGCTCCCCATCGAGTCGGGACCACCGACGGTCGAGTTGCGGCTCTTCCCCCGCCCGAGCACAGCGCCGCCTCCGGGGGTGTCGGACCAGCTCCGACCGAAGGACGACGTCGAGCCCGACAGGCTTCGCAACATGGTCAAGCTGCGCTTGATCCTCGCCGGCGTCGATCCCTCCGATGTCGAGCACATCGACGAGCAGTCAGCGCCTCGTGTCCTGAGATCCCGCCTCCTGTGGGGGGACGAGGATCCGATCACCCTGGCCGAGGTTGCCGAGCGGGCAGGACTGGACCTCGAGATGTGCCGCAGGGGTCGGATGCTCATGGGGCTCCCGGACCCAGGTGACGCCGCGGTGTGCCGCCCCCAGGAGATCGAGGCGTTCCGAGGCTTCGCCGCCGGCATGGAGCTCTATGGCGAGGACGCAGTGCTGCAGTTCGTGCGAGTCCTCGGCGGGGCCATGGCGATGGTCGCCGAAGGCGCCCTCAGCGTGTTCGGACGACAACTCGCCACCCAGGACGTACCGATGGAGGGCGACGAGTACGTGCTCGCGGCGTTCGACGCGCTCGAGTCCTTCGATCTGGTCCCGAAGCTGCTCAGCACCATCGCCAAGCTGCAGTTCGACCTGGCAAGCGAGCGCCTGAACGGCGAACCAGGGCCGATGCGTGACGGCGCGATCGGTTTCGTCGACCTGACAGGGTCCACGAAAGCAACCGAGAAGCTCGGCGCCGACGTGATGGCTCCAGCGCTGACGCGCTTCGAGGAGTGGTCGACCGAGCTGGCGGTCGCCAACGACGGGCGTGTCGTCAAGTACATCGGAGACGAGGTCATGTTCCTCTCCCCCGACCTGACCGCCGCTGCCGTTGTCGCCACCGAACTGATAGCACGGGTGCAGGCCGACCCCGTCCTGCGCTCCGCTCGCGCCGGACTCGCGTACGGACCGCTGCTCAGCCGAGATGGCGACTGGTACGGCTCCACGGTCAATCTGGCCGCTCGTCTGGTTGAGCGCGCCAAGGCCGGGACGGTAGTGCTGACCGGCGACGGCGCCGACGACGTGCCGGGCGCTGTAGCGCGGGGGCGGCGCCGTGTGCGTGACATCCCGGACCGGGTGGAGCTGTGGCGGATCTCCTGACCGCAAATGCACGGTCGATCGTCCGCTCCCCGGAGCGCTCGTAGTTCACCATGGCACCGCGGACAGATTGGAACCCTGCCCTGCGCGGCGAGTTCTCCCAGCCGTACTGGGAGAAGCTGCAGCAGTTCGTCGAGTCCGAGCGGGATCGGTACCCCGTCTACCCGCCGGCGGACCAGGTGTTCGCCGCGCTGCACCTGACCCCGCTGGAACGCGTAAAGGTACTGATCCTCGGCCAGGATCCGTACCACGGCCCCGGCCAGGCACACGGGCTGTGCTTCTCGGTCCGCAGCGGAACCGCGCTACCGCCGTCGCTTCGAAACATCTTCACCGAACTGCGCGACGACCTCGGCCTGGAACCTCCTTCGAGCGGTGACCTCACGCCCTGGGCCCGACAGGGTGTGTTGCTCCTGAACGCGACGCTCACCGTCCGCGCCGGACAGGCCGGTTCGCACCAGGGACAGGGTTGGGAGACGTTCACCGACCAGGTCATCAGGACGGTGAACGACAAGCCAGAGACCGTCGTCTTCGTGCTCTGGGGCAACCCGGCGCGCCGCAAGGCGTCACTGATCGACCAATCCCGACATGTGGTGATCGAGTCCCCTCACCCATCTCCGCTGTCGGCCCATCGGGGGTTCTTCGGTTCCAAGCCGTTCTCGCGTGCCAACCAGGCGCTCATCGCCGCTGGCAGGGAACCCGTCGACTGGTCTCTCTGAGCGCGCCCGGTTCAGATCCTGCGGGTCCGGAAACCCCGGCTGTTGGGGCGATCGGAGTACGACCGGCCCTCCCGGTAACCGGGCGCCGTGTCGGGCTTGCCGCGCCGCGACGTCCAACGCCACGTCAACGACACACGCGAGCTCTTGGCCGCTGGATGCTTGGGCACCCCGTGCAGCCAGTCACGCTGGCATCGCCCGCCCATCACCAGAAGGGTCCCGTGTCCCGGAAGCAGCACCACGTCCTCGGACGTGTCGGATCGCAGCGCAGGGTCGTTCGGGTTGCGGCGGGGCCTCAACACGAACGGGCGTGGTTCACCCAGGACGAGGATCGCGATGAGCGTCTCGTCGAGCCACCGCATCTCGCGGTCCGAGTGCATCCCCTGGAAGTCCGTTCCGTCCCGGTAGTGGATGGCCGTGACCCCTGTCAGCTCGTGGCGGTAGCGCGACCTGAGGTGCATTCCTGTCTGTCGGACAGCAGCTGGAAGCTGGTCCTGGCGAAGCAGCGCGCCGACACGACGTTCCTCGACGTAGTGGTCGAAGCGCCAGACAGCCCCCTGGGTCCATGCCGTCCCGTCGACGACCTCGTCGAGCAGTTGCTGCGGATCCCGCACGAACGACGGACACAGATCCACCCACGATCCTGCGCTGTCCAGATCCAACCGTTCGACCGATGCCGCGCGGTCGATCAGCAGGTCGACGGTCACGACTCGAGCCCGACGCCGTGCACCACATCGCCACGCTCGTCGAGCTCGTAGAACTCCACCCCGTCGACGACGTGCGCCTCATCCGCCCCGAAGGCGACCGCGATCTTGTTCGAGGCGTTGCGTGCGACGTCGAGCACCACCTCGATCGACTCGACCGACGTCAGGTTCTGGTGCACCTGATCGACGAGTCCCACCGGATAGGCGGTCGGCTGCCACAGCATCGCGTCGGTCAAGCGCAGGATGACCTTGTGTCGCTCGGAGAGTCCGCTGTTCTCGTAGTCGTCGATCTGGTCGAAGATCGATTCGTCCGCACCGGAGCGAACAGCGTGCACGTTGCGCAGCGATCGACAGAGCCGGCAGTCGTGCGCTCTGGCCCCGCGCAGGCGCACCAACTCGGTCGTCAGCGGATCCAGCGAGTCCAGCCGAGCTACAGCACGCATCCAGTGTTCGAGCGCCTCCCACAGATCCTGCCCTGACCGCTTCTCGGGTCCGACGGCCTGTTCGGCAGTGTGGGAACTGGCCGGCATCAGAACGTCGGACACCCCGAAGAGCTGCCGCAACGCCGCTCGGACCCGCAGCCCGTGGTCGAGCACGTACACCGACTGCACGACGTCGAACGCCCTGTCACCCAGGTCACCCAGACACCGGCGCCGCTGGTCATCGCTGGTGGCCGCCACATCGACGACGAACTGCTCGGCCAGCTCCAGGACAGCCCGGTCGACCACGTCATATCGAAGCGATGTGGGCCAACTCGCGATCGCGTCGACGTCGCCGACATCGAGCTCGGTGATGGCTCCGAGCGCGTCGTTCGCTCCGTCGAGCATCATCGCCATGCGTCGACGGGCGAGCTCGAGCGGGCGCGCAGGCGCAGAACCGGGAAGCAGCGCCGCCAACTGTTCGAACGCGTCGAACGGCTCGGGTGCCAGGGCCCGTATCAGGGTCGCCGACGGATCGAGCGACGTCATGGGTCTGACAGTACTCAGCGACTCGCCCTACCGCCGGTCGAGCCGCAGCGCGACAGAGATCGCAGTACGTCAGACCCGTTGACCAGCCCATAACTATCTGTAAGTGTGTACAGATATGCCAGGGCTGGCTGAGGGGGTGGATGAAGCGGCACCGCTGGACGGGCGCAGGATCCGAGGGGCCGAGAGCCGCCGAAGGATCCTCGCCGCAGCGTCCGCGGTCATCGTCGAGGACGGCGTCGGCGGGCTCTCCCACCGTGCGGTGGCGGAGCACGCCGGCGTGCCGCTCGCCCGCGTCAGCTACCACTTCCCTACCGTCGCCGATCTGATGATCGAGGCAACGGCTGTCTACCTGGACCAGTTCGACGCACGGCTCGCGTCGATGGCCGCATCAGCGGTCGCATCCGGTCGGCCACTCGTAGAAGCCTGCACCGACTTCCTGGTCGAGCTGATCGGACCAGGAGCACGTGAGTTCCTTGCGATGGTCGAGGTGCGACTGGCGCTTCACAGGCGCGGTCTCGTCGCCGACGACAGCGACAGCATCGTCAAAGTGCTACGCGGGTTCGGCGCTGCGGAGCAGCAGATCGCACCGATCGTGGCCTCGTTGTTCGGCTTCGCCCTTCTGGCGGCGACCACGGACACACCCATTCCACGCGAAGCAGTACACGCACACGTCCGAGCGGTGTTCGAAGGCGCTGCCCGAACTGTCGAGGTGACAACATGAGCGGACCGGACCCCAAGGCCGTCGGAGCGCCTGTCGACTCCGGATCGATCCTCTGGTCGATCGCCGGCGACCCCAGGGGAATGATCACCGGTGCAGCAGCGGGGATCATGCAGCTGATGCTCCCGGGGCTCGGGGCTGCGGTCACCGATCACTCCGACTTCTTCGACGATCCCTACGACCGGATCTTCCGGTCGATCCCCTACATCTGGCGTTCGATCTTCTCCGACGAGGACACAGCAGGCCACCAGATCCGCGACTTCCATCGGGACATCAAGGGAACCGATGACCAGGGCCGCCGCTACCACGCTCTCGACCCCGACATCTACTGGTGGGCACACGCCACCTTCACCTGGGAGTTCTTCCGGGCCCACGAGCTGTTCTTCCCGGGCCGACTCAGCCGGCGTGGCGCCGAGAAGCTCTACGCCGAGACGGTCACGTGGTACCGCCGCTACGGGGTCAGCGAGCGTCCGGTTCCACCCACGCTGGGCGAATTCTGGGAGAAGTTCGACAGGATCGTCGACGAGGAGCTCGAGCTCACCCCTGCGGTCAGCTGGGTCCTGGATCCGGCGACGAACCCCGGCCCCAGCGGCCGCACCCACCTTCCGGGTCCACTCGGCCTGCTCAACCGACCGATCGACCAGCACAACGCCGATCTGATGAGGGTCATCGTCTACGGATCCATGCCAGATCGCCTCAGGCGCCGGTTCGGCTTTGCCTGGTCCAACCTGGACAGGGCCAGGTTCACTGCGGTCTGCGCTGCCCTGCAGGCCTCCGGCCCTGCGGTCCAGCGGGGCGCACTCGACATCCTCTGGCCGGAGGGCACCCCACATCCGGACCCCAGGAACCGCCACCGTGTCGTGGTGGCAGGGCCCAACCCGAGCCAGCGCCAACGCAGGACCCGCGCATCCGTTGCCACCTGATCGGGGCTTTAAGCCCTGTTCGGATCCTCCGGGATCGAGAGATCATCACAGCATGCTCGAGGACCTTGACGACATGACCAACGACCCATCCGACGAGTTCGAGATGCAAAGTGCCGGAGACATCTCCGTCGGAGAGCTCGTCGGCGACGACATCCAGCGAGTCCCCCCGGGGGCCTCGCTGCGAGAGGTGTGCACCCTGCTGGCCGGCCAGGGAGTCGGAGTCCTGGGAGTCGGGGCAGACGGCTCAGCCCTCACGGGCGTCGTCTCCGAGAGAGACATCGTCAAGGCCCTCGCAGCCGGCCTGGACCCGGACACAGCGACCGCGGACCACGTGAAGACCGAGAAGCTCTACTACGTGGACCCGACAGCGACTGTCGACGAGGTCGCGGCCGAGATGCTCTCGAAGTGGACGCGACACCTGCTCGTGGGACAGCCCGACCAGATGTTGGGCGTGGTCTCAGTCCGTGACGTCCTCGGCGCCTATTCGTCCGCCAACGAGGCGGACTGACTAGAGAGCGGACACCTAGCGGTCAGGTGTCCTTGGCGAAGATCTCCGCAGTGTGGCTCTCGAACTCGAATGCCACGAACGGCCCGTCTCCCTCCACCCTGGCGTCGTGGCCGGGCTCGATCACGTAGACGTCACCGACGCTGAGCCTGATCTCTGTTCCGTCGTCGTGGCTGACGACCATCGAACCCGACTGGACGACACCGACATGGCGCGCCTGACACGAGTCGGTCCCTGCCACCGGCTTTATGCACTTCGACCACGTCCATCCGGGCTGGGCGGTCAGCCGAGCAGCCTTCGTAGTGCCCAGGTCCACGACGTCGATCTGGGACAGGTCCGGGCGACGACTCTCGTCGGGTTGGTCGAAGCTCCTCTTCACGATCGATTCCATGACTTTCTCCTTTGCGCTCGCAACTTCATCGTCGCGCCGCAGAAGCAGTGGGTCACGCAGGGAGCCACAACCACCCGAACGAAAGCTGATCGAGACGATCGACAGGGTCGGCCCTCAGGCGGCTCGGTGGAGAGCGACAAGGCCCGCGGCATTGCGACGGATGCCACTGAAGCAGGGGGTGGGTGGCCAATCCGAGTCATGGCGGATCGGGTTCCTGCTCGACACAATCCTGACCCGCGGCCCGTGGATGCACCGCGCCGATGTTGCCCTGGCGACCGGCCGGGAGATGACGCTGACAGCGGAGCACGACGGACGGATCGTCGCCGACGTGGTGGCGGAGTGGGCTCGCCGCCACGGATCTCCGTTCATGCTGACGCTCACCGGACGGCAGGCGTTACCTACAGCTCGGGCACCGAAGGAGAGAGAATCACCATCGACGCCATCGACTCCTGTCGGATCCTGTCGGGACGGGCGGAGGGAACCGGCCTGCTCTCACACGAGGTTCCGTTCTGATCAATCCTCGAGCGATCGAGGTGGGCGACGACACCCACAACCACTCATCAACCCGGCACGGATGCCGCGCCTCATCGACGCCAGACGTGCCGAGGTCGCGGCGCTACTCACGGCCCCCGACACGCGACGCCAACCGCCGACAGGACTGAGTCGACAGCTCGCCGCCCGGATCGGACAGACAGCGCCACCGCTGGAGGGGGCATGCTTCACCCGAGGCAGACGCTCGAGACTGGCGCGGCCCCTTCGCCAACTCAACGGCACCCGGAAACCGAAGAATCCCCTGCAGCTGCAGGGGATTCCTTGGAGCACCCCCAACGGGATTCGAACCCGTGCCGCCACCTCGAGAG
>CAYVDN010000018.1:48079-56742 GCA_964450685.1 uncultured Microthrixaceae bacterium | reverse complement strand
GCGCGTTCGCCGTAGATCGACTTGATCTGTGCGAGGTCCTGCCAGATCGACACGAACGTGATGCCGTGGCTCCGCGCGGTGGATGCGTAGCCGGGTAGGTCGCGCAGCGGTGCGATGTTCCCCGCCTCGTCGAGGAGCACGAGGCACGGGGCTTCGAGGGTGCCACCGCGCCGGTTGGCCTCGTCGTAGGCGGCTCGGATCGCCTGTTGGATCAGCACGGTGAGCACGGGGCGTAGACGGGCCTGCTCGTGAGCGGTGGCCACGACGAAGATCGTGTTGTCACCGGAGAGCCAGTCGGCGATGTCGAGCTCGTTCGTCGACGCCGCGTCTGCAACGCCGGGGTCTGCGTAGCCGGCGAGCACGTTCTCCATCGTGGCGAAGACGGACCCCTTGAGGCGCTTCTCCTTGCCCCACAGGGCTTGGGCGGAGATCAGTGCTCGGATGGGCGGGCCGTCTGCCTGTCGCCGGGCACGGGCTTCGGAGCGCACCTGGGCATCGACTCGTTGGGCGAGCGCGAGTTCGGTCTCTCTGTCGACCTGGGCCTGGACCTCGGGTGGCCAGTATTTGGGATCCTGTTCGACCCAGCGGCTGCCGCGGCTGTTGGTCGGGTCGCCATAGCGGTCGCGGGCGTCGGCGATGATCTCATTGCGGATTTCAGCGGCATGCTGGTCGCGCAGTTCGTCAGGCCGGCCTTCGCGTTCGAGTGCGGCGAGCTGGGTGTCGATGCCGGCGGCGTCGATGAGGGCGGCCGCCACTTCGGTTTCGTCCTGCTGGTCGACCCAGCGGACGACGTCGGCCATCGTTGCACCGGATGTGGCGGCGGCGTAGAGGTAGGGGGCGAGTCCCTTGCGGGCCTGGCTGTACCAGTAGTCGCCGTCGGTCACTGTGTCGGCCTTGGGTTGCGCGGCTTCGCTGAGCCATGTGGCGACGCGCATGGCGCCGGTCCAGTCGCTGCACGCCGACAGCGGTGACCATCTGGCCGCGGTGAGTCCGCTGCAGGAGGTCGGGTCGTACACCCAGACCTTCCCGACTCGTTGGCGGTGGGTGAGGGTCGCGTCGAGCAGGTCGGTTTTGACGCTGGTCGCGAGGATCGGGCCGTGCCACTCGAGCAACGCCGGGATCGCGAAGCCGACGGTCTTGCCGCAGCCGGTTGGACCAACGACCGCGAGGCTGGTCTGGGGCTCGGCAGCGAGCAGTCGTCGATCGTGCAGGCCGAGTGTGAGTCGTCCGGCGGTTGGCCGCCTGACGGCCAATGCGCGGGTGTCGCCGGCCTTCGCCAATCCACCTTCTCCGACGCCGAACGGACCTCGGTGCCGATGTCCGGTCCACCAGCGGAAGCACAGCGCGCCAACCGCCCCAGCTGCAGCGAGCACCGCACCGGTGCATGCCCAGTAGGCGACCGGTCCGGGCAGAAGCATCTGAACCGACTCGGGCCATGCGTCCGCCGGGGCGCTGGCGTGGGATGGGAGTGCGATCGTCGCATCGACCGCTTCGGAGAGGCCGGCATCGAACGAGCCGCCGCCGAAGACGACCGCTGCGAGCTGGGCTCCGGCCAGGACGGCGAGTCCGACCGCTGCGACCATACCGGCGATCGCAAACAGCGCGATGGCGAGCAGATCCTCGATCTCGTCGACCGCTTGAGGGGAACCGCTGCGCCCAGGCGGTCGCACGCCGCTCGGGCTCACGCTCGCACCTCGTCGGCGACCCCCGTCATCGCTGCGTCGGTGTCGCAGAACCAGCGCTCGTTCGGACCGATCCTGTGAGCGACGACTGCGGAGCGTCCAGCGACCTTCCACAGCGCCCGGCCCTTCACCAGCCGTGGGAGGAGCTGCGATTCGGTCGATGTGAGTCCAAGCATCGCACCGGCCTCTGCGACCTGGTCGGTGGACTGTCGGAACAGGACTCGGGTCTGGGTATCCGCGAGCAGGCCCATGGACACCTTCGCCGCGGTGGTGCCGTCGTCGGTCTGGGACCTCAGGTCGGACAGTCGGTGGACGATCGCCAGGTTCGCGACGCCGTAGGCACGCGAGAGCTTCCAGCACGCCTGGAGGTACTTCGAGGTGCGTTCCGAACCGAGCAGCGCCCATGCCTCGTCGAGCACTTGGAGCCGCCGGGGCCCACCAGGTGTTGCCATCAGCGTCTGGAGCCATGCCGTCGTGGCGATCAGCACGAGTGTCAGTGCATCGGCGTCGTGGTGCACAGCGGACAGGTCGATGACCACGCCGGGACCGTGCCAGTCGATCGAGACGGTGGATGGGCCGTCGAACATGCCCCGTAGCGACCGGTCCAACAACTTCCCGAGCGCGTAGGGAAGGGCTTCGACCGAACGCGCCAGCTCCTCGTCGGTCACCTCGGTGGGCACCATGTCCGCTGTCGGCCGCACGAGGAGCGCGGCGACGTCGCCGAGTGTCGGCTCGCTCACCCGCGAGTTGGCGAGGTGTGCCATCACGCCGCCCAACACGGCGTCCTCGACCGGGCTGAGGTCGCGTCGCAGCACCGAGCCGAGCAACGTGGCGAGCATCTCGGCCTGGCGCCGGACTCGGTCCTCGTCGCCTCCGGAAGCCGCCGGGCCGGGGTCGAGCGGGTTGATACGTGTCGAGCCACCCGGGTGCAGCTTCACGACGGTCAGCCCGAGCGCCTCGGCGAGCGGCAGATACTCGCCTTTGGGGTCGACGATCGTCGCCCGTCGGCCGAACACGCCGACGCAGCGGTGGATGAACGTCTTCGCGGTCGCCGACTTCCCGACACCGGGTTCGCCGGCGATCAGCATGTTCGGGTTGGTGACAATCCCGTCCGCGTACGCCTCGAACGGGTCGAAGGTGAACCCTCCGCCGCCGGTCAACAGGTTGGAGCCGAGATACACGCCGCGTCCGCCGAGTCCGATCTCCGCTGCGAACGGGTAGGCAGAGCACAGGTGTGCGGTGGTGGCGCGGTGCCGGGGGAGCGGCAGCGTCGGGCGTCCGAGCAGCTTCACTCCCAGCTCCTTCGTGTCGGCCCGATCCCGACCGGCAGCGAACACGCCAATGCGGTGTCGTGCTGTCCGTTCAGCCTGCGCAGCACGAGACCTGCCTGACCAGCGATCTGCTCCCACTCCGCGCACGACCGTTCCAGCGTCTCGGGGTCGGGTGCGCTGACGGTCACGAGTGCACAGAACTCGAGCTCGCAGTACCCGGCGACCAGTTCGGCCTCGCGAGCCGCGACGTCGGACTCATTGCGTCGATGCTGTGCTCCGATCCGGAAACCCGAGCGCGCCCGCTGCTCGGCGTCGACGGTCAGCCGGGTCGAGTCCTTCTCGACACGCCGCTGGCTCGACGACGGGGGCACCGGTTCCATGTGAACTGCCACCGTGCGCACCCCTCCCGCGTGCAACAGCAGCGGTTCCATCCAGTTCGCCGGAACATCGAGACGCGGCCACTCGACCACGGCGAAGCTCGCATGTACCGATCCGTCGACGACGACGCTGGACCACTCGCTACGAGTGGCCATCGGGCCCGCATTGGAGGCGCGCGAGAGTCCGGCCATCTCGGCCAACGTCCGCCTGCCTCCTCCACCGCCCCGCGACCCGAATGGGTCGAGTCGTGATCGCAGCGCCCCCGTCAGCTCCTCAACGGTGAGTGGTGGATCGACTGCCAGACCGGATGCATCGAGCCGGTTGGCCAGAAGTCGCAGCTCGTCTCGCAGGGTGTCGACCAGCCGAGTGGCTCGGTGACCACCACGGCGGATCATCCCTGCCCCACCCGACGCGGCGACGGTGACCGACACGAGCGTCTCATGGCGTGTCGACATCGCTCCCGCCGATCCCGCCAGGTCGAGGTAGGCCTTCACCGTCTCTTCAGCCGCATCCGCGCCGATGTGGTCCCGGCTCCACTGCAGATGTGCGCCGGGATCGGCGGGGGCCGACCACTCGAACCACCTGACAGCGATCACCGGTGAACGTTCCTTACAGAACGCGGCCAGCGCATCACCCCACCCGCCGAGGAGTCGCTCCTGTTCCGACTGGTCGATCAGCGCGAATTCGCGGCCGGCGACGCGCAGCATCGCCGTGACAGTGCCCGCCCGCCGGTCGGTCATGACCGCCATCGTGGTGCCCGGTCGCCATGCGTCGTGCTCGTGCAGCTCGATGCCATCCAGGAAGGCCGGCCACTCGGGCTGAACCCGTCGTGGTCCGGTGGCCGCGAAACGCGGCACGGTCGCTGTCCACGCACCGCGCCGGCGGCCCGCCACCCAGGATGCGACCACCGGAACCCACGCGTAGGCGGGCCGTCCGGCGAATGGAGCGAAGGCGGCGACGAACGACGTCGCGGCTGCTCCCACCACGATGGGGGCCGGCGCTCCGATGTTCAACAGGACTCCCGACGTGAGCACTCCCAATCCGAGCAGTACGCACTGGACCGGCTGCAACCCGATCAGCCACCCAGTGCGGTCTCGTGCCGGGAACCGGTAGGTGCGAGGGGCGCTGCTCACGGCTCGCTGCCCGACACTCGGTCCGTCGAGCTGGTCCCGTGGGTCCGCTGTGGTGGCTCGGCGACGCTGCGGTCGGAGTCTCCGCCGCCGTCATGGCCGCGGGCGCCGGCCGATCGCGGCGCCACTCGCTCGGCACCGCTGTCGGAGCCCTGCTCGCCGGCGTGCTCTGCAGTCGACTGCGCCGTCGAGTGGGCAGTGTCCTTCGCCGTCTTGGCAGCCGCGACTGCTGCGGTGGCGACCACGGCGGGCCCGGCGGCGGCACCGCTCGCTGCTGCACCTGCGGACCCAGCCGTGGAACCACTGGCGGCGGCCGTCTCGCCTCCCGACGCAGCCGAGCCGGTCGTCGCGAGGCTTCCTGACGGGCCGAACGGAGGGGCTTCGGCATCTGCAGGAGGTGCTGAGCCCTCGCCGCCCGCATCGCCCCCGCCCAGTCGTCCGATGGAGCGCCCGTAGTACGCAGTGTTCATGGCCGAGCGCGCAGTGTTGAGCGGAGCCCGTGAGATCCCGTTCGCAACGACTGCTGCCTCGGCGACCGGGATGAGCCGCAGTACGATGAACGGCGAGAACGCAGCCATGCACAGGATCGCCGTGCCGACCACCAGCTTGCCGAGACCTTGCGCCGCGAACTCACCGACGCCCTGTCCCTGCTGGTCGGCCTCGACCACGCCGCCGAGCGCAGCGACCCCGACGGCGAGCGCGATGGAGATGACGAGCTTCGACACGACGACCGCGAGCATCAGCTCAAGCAGGCGCCGCAGTGCTCCTTTCGCGGCGGGCCACACCGACGCGGCGAACACCAGCGGGGACATCGCAACAAGGAGGTAGAGGAGGCTCGCCCGGATCAGCAGCTCGATCCAGATCATGAGCGCGGCGACGAGCGCGACGATGCCCATGACCACGGTGTTGAACCCGCCAGTCGCTGCGTGCGCCTGCACGCCGAACGTTCCGAGGAACTTCAGCGCGTCGCCATCGGAACCGCCGAGCACGGCTGTCGACATCGCGTCGGTCAGATCCAACAGCAGATCGACGACCACGGTGATCCCGATCATGCCGAGCACTGCAGTCGGAGCGTCGAGCGCTACCCGGCGCAGCATTCCTGCGACATCGCCCGCGATGAGCCCCTGGATGATTCCCGCAAGAAGGAACCCGACGAGGAGAACTGCGCCCAGGTTGCGCACCGCGACGAACGGGGAATCCGACCCGGCGAACCACGAAGCGGTCATGTTCGGTCGGGCCGAGGTCTTCAGGAAGTTGAGGACACCGTCGATCGGCGCGGCCAACGCCTCGAGCACCCACCGGGCGATGCCGGCAGCGACCTGATCCCAACTCCAACCGGCGACCGCGCCCGCACCACCGGAGATGACGGACCACGGATCGGGGATCACCGACCACTCCAATCGACGAAGCCCGTCAGTCGCCGTTCCATCTCGGCGTGGGTGATCGGCTCGCTGTCGACGCTGTGATCGGGCAGCGGGCCTGTCTCGGTCGATTCCGCGTCGACCTTCCACTCGCCAGACTCCGACACCATCGTGACTGTCGACATCGACCACTGCGCCTGCGGTGTCACTGCGTCGGCGCGCGACAGCACCCCGACCCACCAGACCGACACCACGACGCGCGCGGCCGAAGCCGAGTCGACCCGGACCGCGAGCGCGGCCTGGCGGAACCGGGTCGGGCCGACGCCACCGCCGAGTCGGTCGCGGAGCTCCGAGAGGCGATCAAGTGTCGCGTCGAGCGCGCCGTCCGCCGACTCTGCGCTCCACATGGACCGCACCGCATCGCCCAATGCTGTCGGCGACGTGTCGAGAAGTCGCTGGCCCGAACACACGAATCGCACCGCCGCGACGACGGCGCTGTCGGTGTCGGTGTCGGCGGCGGCAGCGTCGTCGTGTTGCTCCTCGCTCGGCTCGACCGGCGTCGGCGTGCTCGGTTCTTGTTGTCGAGCTCCACACGCGGACAGCGTGATGCTGAGCGCCACGAGCAGGGCCGCCGCGGCCCGTCGCGCGGTCACTTGGCCGCCTTGAACAGGAGATTGATCGCCGTCGGAGCGATACCTGCAAGGCACGCCCCGATCGCCCCGGCCAACGCGAGCTTCTTGCCGAGGTACCCGCCGGAGTAGTTGCCCGTCTGCTGGGAGAGGCCGTAGATCGCAGCGCCGCACAGGATGCTCGCGAGCGACCCCCACAGCGCGATCTGCGTCAGCCAGTTGAGCAGCTTCTGCACCAGTTCTGCACCGGGCATGCCGCTGGTGGTCGGAGTGACGTTCACGTCACCGAGCAGTGAATGGATCGCGATCAACACGCGTCGGTCCTTTCCTCGGGGGCGGACCGCAGGAGGAGGGTCGGCCCGCCCCCGAAGGTCGGCGGATGGAGACGAGACCGGAGGGCCTCGACGCTCCTAAGCGCGCACCCGAAGCGCCTCGCCGAGATTTCTTCCTGAGCTGTTGCGACCGCGCTTAGGAGGTGGGACCAACCGGAGGTGAGACATGAAGGTGATCGCCGCGCTGGCAGCGCTGCTCCTGAGCTGCATCGTTGGGACCCTCGCACTCGCCGGAGGTGGCAGCACGTCCGTCGAAGGCCGATCGGCCGCCTCGGGTGCAGCGTTCGCCGACATCCCCGGCGAACTCGTCAGCGTCTACGTGGCTGCCGCGAGCTCCTGCCCCGGTCTCCCATGGTCCGTTCTCGCAGCGATCGGCTACTCCGAGAGCCGCCACGCCCAGGGACGCGCTGACCCAGCTACCGGCGACGTCGTGCCGCTGATCCTCGGACCTGCACTCGACGGCCGCGCCGGCTTCGCCCGTGTGCCCGACCCCTCATCGCCCGACGGCTGGGCGCACGCGCAGGGGCCGATGCAGTTCCTGCCGAGCACCTGGCGGACCTGGGGACGGCTCGCGCCGAACCGCCCCGCAGGTGCGGTTCCGTCAGCCCACAACGCGTGGGATGCCATCTGGAGCGCCGCCGCACTGCTCTGCGGAACCGACGGACGGATCGACGACCTCCGAGCATCGATCCTCACCTACAACCGCAGCAACCGCTACGTCGACCAGGTCCTCGCCAAGGCCGCCGAGTACGACGCTGCCGCAAGGGCTGCCACCGCGACGGTCGACGCCGGAGGGATGACCTGCCCGGTTGCTGCGCCGGTTCGCCACAGCAACGACTGGCACGCGCCGCGCTCTGGCGGACGCCTACACCAGGGCAACGACGTGTTCGCGTCCTACGGCTCGACCCTCGTCGCGATCGAGGCCGGCGTGATCGATCGCAGCAGTGACACCGAGTCCGGACTCGGCGGCATCACCATCTGGTTGCGTGGTGACTCGGGCACTCGCTGGTACTACGCGCACAACGCTCGGAACCTCGTCGCTCGGGGTGCCCGCGTGACCGCTGGGCAACCGATCGCACTGCTCGGCAACACCGGCAACGCTCGCGCCACAGCTCCCCACGTGCACTTCGAGATGCACCCAGTTGGCGGTGCTGCGGCCAACCCCTACCCGCTGATCGCGCAGCTGTGCCAGCGAGCTATATGACCTGGATCGCCCACGGCGCGCTCGACCCCGCGTAGGAAACCCGGAGCCAACCCCGGGCCGGTGATTCGACCCCCGCAGCGCTGACGAGGTCGAACGATCTCTCGACCCCCGACTCCTCCCGAACGACGAGCCGAGCCCCTACGACGCAGCACATGCCTGACGAGACGTACATCCACCTCGGCCCAGCGTCCCGCAGCGCTGCCTGGCGGCGGCGGTGGTTTCCGATCGCAGAGACCGCAGCGGAGGCACCAGCCGCGACGAGCCCAAGCGGCGAGAGGCTGCCGACAACGAACGTCTGTCGCTCCCATTCCGCCTGCTGCCCCGAAGAGCTCCAGCGCCAGACGTGGCAACGGCGCAGCCCGTCCCGATGCCCAACACTTGCCTCAAGTACGTCCATGACGTCGCTCCTCTCGTTTGAGCTGAGATGGAGGACGCCGAAGCCCGGCGACGAGGCACTGCAGAGGATATCAGCGTCGCCCTCGGTGCTCTGTGCGAACGGAACGCGTCGAGATGCTCGTCAGCGACGAGCGTCCACGCTGGTCGGCCGAGCGGTATCGGCTGCGCCACGCGGATGACCGAGGCGCCGCCACAGGTCGACGGTGTCAGGGTGCAGGTCATCGAGAGGTTCGAGCGTCTCGATGTAGCGGCACAGCTCGTCGACGATGCGGTCGACCGC
>CAYVDN010000018.1:0-47979 GCA_964450685.1 uncultured Microthrixaceae bacterium | reverse complement strand
GAGGTCGAATCCGTGGGGGTCGAGCCGCGCGGTCGGCCCGGTGCTGAGCGACCACGCTCCGCTGACCGGCTCGCTCACGACGACGGCGGCGACACCGCAGCGGGGACGAGCGACCTTCGCGAGCCGCGTCATCTGCGACTCGGAGAGCGGGTGCAAGCAGGTCAGGACGGTGACGTACCAGCCCTCCTCTGCAGAGTGGTCACGCCGAGCATCTGCCGTGCTGGGATCGCCGAGGCGGTCGAGAGCCGCCTGCGCCGAGGTGCAGGCGACGGCGAGCGCCTCGATCGCGTCGTCGGCGGTCGCGGCTGCCCGGAGTCGTTCGCTTCCCGCAATGTCGAACTCGTCGCCGACGACGAGCACCTCGATCAGCTCCGACGCTGGGGACGTCGCCAGCTCTGCAGCGATGCGGCGCACAGTGTCAGCTGCATCAGGGCCGTTGATCGTCAACAGTCCTGCGGTCTCCACGTCGATGAGCACCAGGTCCTCACCGACGACACCCGCAGCAACCATGGCGGGACATGGTGGCGCCGTCTCACCGGCGAGCGCCTCGATGGTCGCCGTGGTGACCTTGGGTTCGGTCGAGAACGCCCGACGGCTCGGGTCGCCGTCGAAACCCGGTGGAACCACCGCGGCAGGTGACGTGAGGAGCACCTCGACCTCGGTGTCGCCGACGCGCACGGCGGCGACCGGAGGTAGGGCAGAGTTGCCGAGTCCGGCGGCGAACGCTCGGATCGCGGAGAACGCACGGTCCATAGATGGCAAGTCGCTGGCGTTGCGCAGCGACGTCTCGGTCGGCGCAGTGGTCGCCGGAGGAAGGTGAGGCGCCCGGCCGACGGGTCTACGGCGGGCTTGTGAGCGCCGCAGGCGGGTCAGCAGGGCGATGAGCGCGCTGGCGAGGAGGATGCCTCCAGCGAACAGCGGAGCTCGCATGGGGATCGACTCCGGGGTGTGGCGGGTCGCCGGCTCGGGTGGCGCGGGAACTCCTCGCTGATCAGTTGCTGCCATTGTCTCGCGGGCCGATCTCGCCGTCGCTGAGGTAGTGGCCGAGCCAGTTGAGTTCGTTGCGGGAACGGACGGTCCGGGCGACGGGAGGTCCGACTCCCGAGCCGTGGGCCCCACGGTGGACACCGGTGGCGCCGGGGTTTGGCGCTGTTCGATGGGTGGCGGCGGGGCCGGAGGCGGTTCGGCCGGGACCGACGTGGGCAGATCGAGGACCCAGCCCGAGTAGATGAGGTTCGGATCGCTGAAGGTGACCCCGCCGAAGTCCCGCCCTCGATTCAGCTCCCACAGCTCGCGCCATCGGAGCGGATCGCCGAGCTGGCACTCGGCGATCTTCCAGAGAGAGTCGCGTCGCTGAACCGTGTACGTCGTGGCGGTCGGAGAGGTAGGAGCCTCAGCCGCGGGCGGCGCGCCCGCTCGTGCCGTGCCTGCTGACGGGCTGGCCGCCTGCGTCGGCGGCGCCGTCCGCTCGGGCGTTGACGCCCGGGAGCTGACGCCAGCGACGATCGGTTCGTGGAACTCGATGACGACTGCCTGTGGTGCGGCCGCGGCGATCGCACCCGGATTGAAAGATGAGACTCCGGTGGCCGCAATCAGCGACACCGAGGCGACGAGTCGCCGGGCGACTCCCTGGAACGGTCCTGCGAGCCGCAGTCGTGCCGCGGGTACGCCTCGCAGGGTCGCCCAGCTCTCCACGACGAGTGACCAGCACAGCAAGATCCAGCTGATCCAGCCGACGAGCGCGATGCTCTTGACGAGCGCAGCGTCCGAGACGGTGTCGCGAGTGAGTGCACGCCTGATTCCGCTGGTGCTCGGGAGTCCCCCGGGAAGCGGCCACCCTGCGAGCCGCCACAGTAGGAACGGAACGCCGACGACGAGCGCCCCGATCGCCACCAGCGAGGCGACTGCCGACGCGAGGCGTCGGGTGACAGCAATCGTTGTGGTGAGGTTCATGGCTGCTCCGTGACTGCTCGGACTGCTCGGGCGCTTCCTGTGCCGGTGATGTTGGAGGTGTGCAGACCTGCGACCGACAGGATGTGGAGTTCCTGGACGCGCTGGACGTTCACGGTGACCGTGTCGCCGACAACGACTGCGGTCCCGGTGTAGGCGGTGGCGTCCAAGTAGCGCTGTACTCGTGCGCTCGCATCGTTGGCGTTCAAGGGGGCGCCGTTGGTCAGGCGCAGGCCCGCTTCGTCGACCCCCTGCACTCCCGCTCGCGCCGCGGCGCTGGCGACGGCATCGGCGTCGCGACGCGCTGCGATCATTCGGCCTCCGTCGAAGACGAGTCCTGCGACGAGCAGCAGAGCGGTGGTCATCGTCACAACGAACACGGTGACGGTGCCTCGCTCGTGACCCTCGTTGGGCCAACCTCGAAGCTGCCAGCTCATCGGGTTCCCCGGAAGCGGTCGAGCGGTTCGGTGAACACGGCTGTGATCGTGTGGCGGCCGGGAATGCCCATGCCGCTTACGTCCCCGAGCACGACGCCACACGAGACCGTCGCTGTCACGGCTGCGTCGGCGGTGAACCTGGCCGTATCGATATCGAAGCTCACCGTGTCGCAGCGGAATCCGCTGCGGTCGAACTCCATGAACGCGGCGCGTTCTCCGGCAGCTCGGGCTGCTGTGGCGTCGCGGGCCGTTGACGCTGCGCGGGCCGCCGCTCTGGCGGCCGCCTCGACGTCGGCGCGAGCGTTCTGGATGCGGCCGAACGCCACGACCAGGAGCAGCAACCCGACGAGGACGGGTGTGAGCAGCACCAACTCGATGCTCACCGAACCACGCTCGCGGCCCGAGCGGATCATCCGTCCTCCCGAAAGCGCTCGGTCGGCGCTTCTGCAGCACCGGAGACGGTCAGTGCGAGCCCCGGAACGACCTGTTGAACTCGTCCGGTGATCTCCACCCTGGTCACCTCAGGTGTGCGTCGCACGAGCACCTGGGCAGACGACGCCACCGATGGAGACAGTCGGCCGAGGAAGTCGCGTGCGCGTGCCTCGGCCGCCGCTGCGCTGCCGTTAGCGGATCGTCCAGCCTGGACGCCCTCTTGGGCAGCAGCTTCGGCAAGTTGTGACCCGTGGAACCACAGGCCCGCCTGGATGACCAGCATGATCATGAAGAGCAGGACGGGCACGGCGAGCACGACTTCGACCGAAGCATCACCACGTTCGTCTCGGGCCCGTCGTCGAGTCACGGTCAGCCGTCGAGGTTGATGGACTCGGCCTTGCCGGTCACCTTGCTGACGACGATCGCTCCGACGGCGATCGCGAGCGCGGCGAACACGGCGATGATGATGACCTTCTCGGTGATCTCACCGCGTTCATCGTGCCTGGCGAGTTCGATCCTGGCCTTCGCGAAGGCCCACATGATGGGGATGATGGACATTGTTGGTTCCTTCCTTGTCAGAGACCGTTGAGGACCGCGGCGATCGCGGGGTAGCCGAGGAAGACGATGAAGCCCGTCATCAACAGAACGACCGGCAGCGACATGCGTTCGCTTGCGGACTGAGCAGCGCCCTCGGCATCGGCGAGGCCACGCATTCGGATCGCTCGCGCCTTCGCAGCGATCGACACTCGCACTCTCGCACCTTCGTCACCGGCGAGACCGGCCGATGCGGCCAGCTCCTGCAGCTCATCCACACCGATCGCCTCGCCGAGGTGGGCGAGCCCGTTCCACGAGGGCTCACTGCGCAGACGGGCGTCCGTGAGAGCTTGGCGCAGCTCGGTGAACGCCCACCCGTCTCCGGCAGCAGCACTGCCCGCGAGCGCCGAGTCGACACCGGCACCGCCGGCGAGCCGCACTGCGACGAGATCGAGGAAGCAGCCGAGAGCGTGACGGAACGAGCGACGTCGCTCGGCGGCCTCGGCTCGCACCTCGAGTGCCGGCACCACGAGTGCCACGGCGCCGAGGACGATCGACACCCACAACGGCAAGACCCACGTCACGTCAACACCACCGAGTGCGATGAGACCGAACGTCGCGGGCGCCCACAGCAACGCCACGGCAACCAGGGCAACGGTGCGGGCAAGGTGCTCGGCGGCGCTGCGGCCGATCACCCGCAGATCTCGACTGGCGGGCCGGAGCCAGGCCTGTCCGAACCTGGTGTCGACGAGCGGCACGCCGAGTAGGCGGACCCACCACTGGGCCGGAGAGTCGTCGGCGACCGTGGCCGGAGCGTCGAGTCGCTCGAGCGCGTCGCCGAGCGAAACCCGTGCCGGAACCAGTCCGGTCACGACGAGCGAGATGCCCCAAGCTGCGAGTGCGCCCGTCAGTACCGCAGCGGTCATCGGATCGTTCCTTCGGCTGCTGCAATGAGGAACCGTTCGGGTTGGCGGAACCGACTCATCGAGGCGAGCCACCACAGGGCCGTGCCCCAGGCCGCTGCAATCGCCACCAGCACCACCTGGCCGGTGACCGTTGCGTAGACCTGCACATAGGACCTGTTCAGCACCACCAGGCCCAGCGCTGTCGCGACCGTGACGCCAGAGATCACCCGGACTGCAGTTCGCATCCGGGCCCTCGACGCCTCCACGCGCATCTGCATCGCGGCTTCGTCGCGGGCAGAGTCTGCGAGCATCCCAAGCAGCTCTGCCAGGTCCCGAACGGCTCCGTTCGCTGCCACCGTCAACGAGGCGACCACAAGGTCCGAGATGGGATGAGCGAGCTCGACAGCAAGTCGCCGCAGCGCGTTGGGCAATGACGTGTGCTTCAACGAGCGGGCGAGCTGCTCGACCTCCGGGCGGATCGCGTCGGGCGCGACGGGTGCCGTCGTGGCGATCGCCGCCTCCAAGCCGTGGGCCGAAGCGATCGTGTCGCGCAGCATCTCGGTCCACGATGCGATCGCCTCGGTCCGAGCGAGCGCCACGTCGCGCGACGATCGCGAGGCGAACAGCTCCGGTGCGAACCAGCCGAGCAAGGCGCCAGCGAGCGCGGCGGCCGGCCAGCGCGACACGACGAAGAGGAGCACCGCCCCGGCTGTGGCGCGTGCCGCGCGCTCCTTCGTGATCGCAGAGCCCGTGACTCCAGCACGGCCAGCCGGTGCCCAGCCGGCGGCGACGTCTGGCCGGGGGGACCAGCCGCTCACGACCAGCCACAGACCGACGCCAACGCCGAGGACCGCCACGATGACGAGCGCGGTCATCGCCACCACCCCTCGGGCCGGTCCTGCAGCGATGGATCCCAACCGTGTGCGGTGAGCACGTCGGCCAGGTCGTGGGGAACCGGCACCCCCGGTACCGCCCGACCTTCAGGACCGGGCCGGAACAGCTCGTTGGTGACGACGTTCGAGCCGTCCACTCCGACGACCTGACGGACTGATGACACCCACCGTCCGTCGCTCGATTTCGCGATGTACACGACGAGGTCCACTGCGGCTGCAGCGAGCTGGCACGTCGCTTCCAGTGGCAGCCGCTCTGGAGACTGCATCGCGTAGAGCGCCATCTTGTTGAACACCGTCCCGCTCGAGTCGGCGTGCACGGTGCACATCGAGCCGTCGTTGCCCTGGCTCATCGCGTTGAGCATCGGGACGATCTCGTCACCGCGGACCTCGCCGACGATCACGCGGTCGGGGTTCATGCGCAGGCTCATGCGGACGAGGTCCGCTGCGGTCACTTCGCCCGCGCCCTCGACATTCGCTTCGCGTGCTTCGAGCGCCACGCAGTCGGGGTGCACATCAGCGAAACGGTCGAGGCCCAGCTCCAGCTCGGTCTCGATCGTCACGATCCGTTCCGACGCGGGGATCTCCGCTGCGAGCGCACGCAGCATCGTCGTCTTCCCCGCACCTGTCGCACCCGCCACGATGATCTGCTGACGCGAGCGCACCGCAGCGGCCAGGAACGATGCGAGGCCCTCGTCGATCGCCCCGAGACCGATCAGGTCCGCGAGGTCGAGCTTCATGAAGCGATGCCGGCGGATCGAGACCGACGGTCGTGCGCAGACCCACGCGACGGCGAACAGGCGTGAGCCGTCGGGAAGCTGCAGGTTGAGCTGTGGCCGACTCGGGTTGAACTCGCGTTCGGACAGGCCGTATCTCCGGCCGATCTCTCGAAGCTGCTCGACCAGCTCGTCGTTGGATTCCGCAACGGGAGGGCCCTCGACCTTGAGCCCGCCGGCGTACTCGATGAACACACGGTCGTGACCGTTGGCGACGACGTTCTGGATCGACTCGTCGTCGAGCAACGGCTGCAACCGGCCGAGGTGGAACAGCCGGTCGAAGACTGCTCTGGTGACCACCTCCTCCTCGGCTTGGGACAGCACCGGCCGACCCGACGCGATCGCGTCCGACGCGAGTCGCTCCAATCGCTGGGCGATGAGCTGACGGGCCAGCATCTCCTCGTCGTCGCTGTCGAGTCGTTGCCCGGCGTCGGCCATCCGCCGAACCGACAACGAGAGTTCGTCAGCGATCTCGGCGCGCATGGACTGGACCAAGGCATCGTCGAACGCGTCGAGCATGGTCATACCGCCGCATCCAAAGACTCGGCTGGCGTATCGAGTCCGAGGCTGCGCGCCAGGGCACGGACTGAGCGGCCCAGCGGCGCACGTCGCGCCCGCCGGCCTCCCGCCACAACTGACGCCGCGGCCCTGTCCACCGGAACCAGGACCGCGGACTCGGCACCGAGCGCGTCCGCGACCTCCTCGGGCCCGTAGGGCCGTTCACCGCGAGTCACTACCACGACGCGGTGACACCGGCTGGTCAGGTCAGCGAATGCCCACCGAGCGTGGGCAACCCCGGCAACGGTGGGGCGCACGACGAGCACGGTCGCCGCAGAAGCGCGAACGAGCTCCGCTGCTGGACTGTCCGGCCGCCACCGGCCCAGATCCGCGACAGCAGGCGTATGGGTGAGTGACTCGGCGAACCCTCGGCCCAGGTTCGTCAGTGTCGATGCGGCCTGGTCCGGACTGGGCGGGGCGGCCAGGAGCGAGATCGTCTCGCCGATCGGTTGGGCGTGCCGTTCGACGACGTCGGACGCGAACCGGTGCCGGGTCGCCGCTGCGAGCGTGACCATGCCCGGGTTCGTGCCAGCACCGAACACCGCTGCCAGATCTCCGCCGTCGGGGTCCGCGTCGATGAGCAGCACCCGTCCCGTGTCGGTCGGCACCGACGATGCGAGCGCAGCTGCCAGCGTGGTTGCGCCGGGGGAACCCTTGGCGCCGGTGACACACACCAGCCCGCTCATGGCGCGGTCACCACGAGACTCACGCGCCCGGCCGCGCCTGCCGCCGAGATCGCCGCGGCATTCTCACCTGGGACTGCGATCGAGACGGTGCGAAGGCTCTGACCATCGGTCGAGTTGGACAGGTCGGTCACTGTGCCGATGCCTCGCGACACCGGTTCGCCGGCACTGGCAGCGTCCGGAGCGGTCGTCTCGATGATCTCGACCGAGTCGCCGATCGTGAGCCCGACCGGGAACTGGCCGCCCTTGAGCACCGCACCGACCAGGACCATCCCCTCGGGCAGTGCGGGACCGTCAGTGAGTTGGTCAGGGTTGAGCAACGACCCGGCGGTCAGTCCGTCTGACGCGGTTCGCCCGACCACCTCAGCCGACCGACTCGCCGGAACGACACGAAGCCCACTTCCCGCTGAGATGGAGACCTCTCGAAGGTCGGCTTCGGTGACCATCGCGCCGGGGGGCACATCACGGGCGACGCCGATCACTGCGGTGCGGTCTGCTGCAGAGGAGAACAAGGTCACTGCACCCAGCACGCTCAGGACGAGCACGACCAGACCGAGCGCGATCCGACCGGTGTTGCGGCGGCCCGCCGGTCGCCGTTCCTTGGGCTTCGACGCGGGGGCGCTCGTCGAAGCCGAGCCATTGCGGGACACCGTTCGTGTGGCGATCGACATCGTCATCCTCCGATTCGGTCGTTGAGGGCTTGGATCTCTGCGACTCGCACCGGCTGGGTCGAGGTGCGAGTGATCGACGGCAGCGCTCCGCCGCCCGCACCGCCGGTCACCGAGTACGACGCCGACCACGTGACGCTGACGCGGAGGAGGTAGCGCTCAGCCGGCTGCGATGCCGAGGACCGTGTCCAGGTATGGATGCACGCTCGGGTTGCATCGGTATCGGGGGACCACGGCACGCCCGGACCGCACGACAGGGTGGTGCCGTCGCCGAAGGTCCATCGCGCCGACGCGGGGCGAGCGATCACTCGGATGGTCACGCCGCCGACAGATGCCGTTCCGCTCAGTGGCTCCCAGTTCTCAATCCACAGCCACGACGGCAGGTTGACCACCTGGTCGCCCCACGGGCTCAGCGTCACCTTCGGCACAGGGACGGTCATGCGTCGCAGGACGCCCGCTGCGACCTCTGCCGGGTCGACCACATTCTGCGCGCCCCGCAGGTACACCGCTCCCATGAACACGCCGTCGCAGGTCTTCTCGTACCAAGCGCCGCCCGGCTCGGTCTCGATGAGAGATCCGTCGGTGTCATAGACAGGGAAGCCCTCCGGTCCGCCCAACAGCCGGTAGGTGCACGACGGTCCAGTCCGTCCGCCGCGACCGCCAGAGTTCGAGTTGCCGCCACCTCGGTCGCCGACGACGACGCCGTAGTCGATGCCCGAGTCATCGGTGATCGCACCACCAGCGCCGTCCGCCGCTGCCGGGCCTGCGGACACCGCAACACTCGCAGCGCCGACGAGCAGGACGACCAGAGCGCGCGCTACACGGTGCACGGCTCTGATCCCATGCTCACCGTCTCGACCCGCCACCGGCCGCCCTCCTGTCGCAATGTCGCCGTGTAGAGGCGACGGCTTGGGTCATCGGTATCGATCCGGAAGTCGTCGGCGACCCGGTAGACGCCGAGCCGGTCGTCCAGGCAGTCCTCGACGACGGCGGTCGTCCCGTCGTTCGAGACGACGACAGGGGAGTGGTCCAGGTCGCCGCGCAGCACCAACCCGGTCGTCGCGTTGTTCCTGAGGAACTCGAGGAGCTGCAGGGTCTCTGCACCCGTCGTCACCTGCTCGAGACGCGCGCTCACGGCTTCGGGATCGAACGGTGGCGTCATCCCGCCGAGGGCGACGTACGCGTCCCAGAAGGCGAGGTACGCCACGAGCGCTGGGTCGTCCGCCTCCGTCGTCGTGGTGGATGAGCGGGTGCTCGGGTTGGTCGTGGTGGTGGTCGTCGACGTGCGCTTCACGCTCGTCGTTGTGTCACCCGCGTCTGAACGTCCGTCTGAACACGCCCCACCAACCATCGCCAGCACGACGATGGTCAGGGCTGACCATCCTTGGCTTCGTCCCCGACCCCTCCACGGCATCGAGCCATCGAACGTGGTCAGGGGCGTTCCATCAACGGGAAACCTCCACCGATGTCGGGTGCCGACACCTGCCGGGAGGTGCTCACACTGGGCGGCAGGTCAGGGCGCGGACGCCGGATGAATGCGGTCCCAACGTCGACGATGCTCGACCAGCTCGGCCAGGTGCTCGTGCTGCCACTTGGCCAGCGGCTCGAGCGACTTGAGCAGCGAGCGTCCGAGGGGAGTCAACGTGTACCCGGGTTCGTCGGCTCGTGGCCCTGCGATCCAGTCGCGCTCGACGAGGCCGGAGCGAAGGTGCCGGGTCAGGGTCGCATCCAAGCGGTCGTCGTTGATGCCCTGGAGCCGGCGTTTGAGCTGCTTCCGCCGAACCGGCTGTTCAGCGAGCGCGTTGAGGATCGGCAACGACCACTTCGTCGCGATCAGCTCCAGCGCCATCTCGTAGCCGGTCGTGGTGACCCTGGTCAGCCCAGCGCGTCGCGTCGATGGCATCGCCGATTCCCTCCTCTCGCAGATGTGAACAGTTCCGACTGCGCAGGATCCCAGGACTCCGTGACAGCACAAGAGAGTCATTCGGCCATGCCGTGGTCACTCTCAGGCATCGACAGACGAGTCTGACCACGCACTCAGGTTCGGCCGGGTTCAGGCTGCCGTTCAGAGTCCTCGTGGACGGTCTCGTCGTCATCCGACGAAGGAGATCAACCATGCAGACAGGACAGGGCGTGCTAGGTCAGCTGGACCAGGAATGGGAACGACTGGCGGAGAGTGTTCACGGTCGTCGAGCAGTCCGGGGATGGGGAGCTGGTGAACCATTTTTCGACGGCGTCCGCTCCCTCGGAGCACTCGTCGAGAGAATCAACGAGCGGGGCCGGGCCGAGGAGTCCGACGCCATCATCCTGGTGCTCCTCCGACATGCAGCCGAGGACGATCTCGCCGCACGGACCGTGCTGCAGGCGATGATGCCGGCCATCAAGAATCTGACGTCGAAGTTTTCGACGTGCGGCGCGTGGAGCGCGGAGGAGACGGCCGCGGTTGTCGTGGCCGCCATGTGGGAGCGGATCCGCACGTATCCCATCGAGCGGCGTCCCCGAAAGGTGGCAGCCAACCTCGCGCTCGACACTCGTCAGCGAGTCTGGCGTTCCGGTCACAAGCTCGTCCACGGCCGGCTCCCACCTCGCGCAAAGGCTGCGTAGCGTGGGTTCCGGCTCTGGTCGCCACCCCGCACCGTCCCGTAGCGGTGCGCTCGCGGAGTATTGGCGGAGAGCGATGGGTCCTGTACGTGCCCGGCTGGACTACGAGTGCCTGCCCATCAATCTCGGTGGATCAAGGCTTGAGGTGGGCCAGGTCGGCTGGGGTGTTCCACTCCCCGAGGAGCTTCACATCCAGGACAGCACCAGCGAGCTGTTCTGGGAAGATCACCAGGACGTGGTCGACGCCCGTGGCGGACGGAGAGCGGATCGCCTGGAAGCCATGTTCGTGGGCGGCCTCACCGATCTCCTGAGTGAACCGGTGGTCCTCTCGGACGAGGTCGGACGACGCGACCCCGAGCGCGTTCAGCGTCGCCGCGTCGGTGAGGTCGAGGACCGTGTCCAGGTCGGCGCTGAACTCGAACAGTTCACGGGGCAACAGCGCGTCGACGTTGAGTCCCTGCCGCTCGGCCTGCCGCGTCAGCTCGGCGATGACGCACGGTCGGGTCAGGCAGAGGTAGAGCAC
Organism: uncultured Microthrixaceae bacterium; assembly: GCA_964450685.1. Classification (GTDB taxonomy): domain Bacteria; phylum Actinomycetota; class Acidimicrobiia; order Acidimicrobiales; family Microtrichaceae; genus JBAOHV01. Next base: position 37,022 of record CAYVDN010000018.1, on the reverse strand, counting down.
GGGGAAGCTGTGCGGCGGGTTGAATCGGCCTCCTAGGCGGCGCGCACCGTCACCGCTGCGGGGGTCGAAGCCCTTGGCTTGGTTCCTGTAGGCGATGAGGGAGAGCGAGGTTCTCGGCGCAAGTCCGATCGCCCGGGGTTCCAGCGATGGCATGTCAGACGGTCACGCCCTCCGCCAACGCAAGCAGTAGGTCGACGACACGCTGGTACTGGCCGGCAGCGATGAGGTCGAGGGGCTTCTCGTAGCCGAGGTCGGGGTTCGGCGAGCGCATCCAGAACCGGGCGGCATCGTCGCGCATGACGCGCCGGGCGAGGTCGACGACCGCACGGAGCTCGAGCAGGCGCTCCTCGGCATCCCGGCGTGGCGTGGCCGCCTCGGCCTTCCACCGGGCCACGCTCCGGGGGTTGGTGTCGCTCACCCGCGCTAGGTCGGATGTGTCGACGATGTCGCCCTCGTAGAGGTGGTCCAACAGAGAGGTGAATGTCGTCATGATCTCCTCGTCGCCCTAACGTGTAGCGATACGTCGCGTGTATGTCATACTATACGTCGAGCGCTCGCAAGGAGACTAATTCAGTGGACCTCGACTTCGGACATGGCTTCATCCCCCGCATCGGCGAGGAGAACTACAAGGCAGTAGACCGCTGCGTGGGACCGACGGACCTGTTCTCCTCAGCGCTTGATCTCCCATGGGCACTGGTAGATGGCGCTTGGGCCGAGCAGAAGCCTGAGTTGTTGGGCACGCTCCGGGACCATGGCACCAACCTGCTGATCGACACCCACGGTTGGCGCTTCCGATACGAGTCCGCCCTCGATGTTGCGAAGCTCAGGGCTGCGAGCTGGGCCCCGACCTCGCCGGTGCTGCCCGCAGATCGTTCGGCGGGCACGGCCTTGGTCCAGGCGAGCCTGCGAGCACAGGCCGAGCTTGGTGCCAGTGCGTACCTGGTGCCCGGCTGGCTTCCGGCGACCCCGGACGAGGATTTGCGTCCCGCGTACGAGCAGATCGTCGCGACGGCCAGCAACCTTGCCGACGTACCGCCCCGTCCCTTCGTGTTGTTCGTCGGTGGACACACTCGCGGCCTCGACCAAGTCGGATCGCTCCTGGACGAGCTGCCGCACTTCATCTCGGCGATCTACCTGCAGATGACACCTCTCACCCCGATGAAGGACAGTCCGTCGAAGCTCGAGGCAGTGACGTCGCTCTATCAGCACGCTGCATCGATCGGGTTCCAGGTCATCGCCGGTCACGCCGGAGCCGTGACCCCGACCCTCCGTTCGCTCGGCATCGAAGCTGCTGACGCAGGTCTCGCGATCGGAGAAGGGTTCGACCAGTCTGCGACGAAGCGTCGAGCCAGGCCTGGCCCGGATGCAGGCCAGCAGCGTGGTGGGCGTCGGTCGAGGATGTACTTCGGGCAGATCGGAATGTCGCTCGAAGCCGCCGATGTCGAACGATTGCTTGCGGTGCCCGGCGCTGCGGCCGAGCTCCGCAGCTGCCGTCTGCCCTGTCACCGGTTCAGCGGCCACCACGTGCTCGATCGTGCACGCGAGCACTCGCTCTGGGCTCGAGTCGAGGAGACCCAACTCGTCGCGGCACTCCCGTCCAGCATGCGAGCGACATCCGTCTATGAGCGTCTCAAGAGTCGGCGCTCCGTTCTCACCACGGTCAACGGAGCGCTCGAAGCAGCCGGCGAGGCGCCGTTGGACGGGAAGTACCTCGACAACCACCTGACGTGGATGTCCCGCGCTCTCGCCACGCGCTCTGCGGCCTGACATCTGGTCCGTGCGCTGGAGGATGAGCGGTCACGCGGGCGGCGACCTCGCCTTCAAGTCTCACGTAGGCCCTCAGCGCTCACTCCGTTGGCGGTCGCCCATGCCTCGGCTTCGCGATACCTCGACATGGTGAACTGGCGAGGCACGATGGATCCGTCGGCGAGGATCTGTGCCGGCTCGGGCAATCCGAACCAGTGGAGCAGCCCAGCAAGAGCCTGGTGTAGGACAGAGAGACGCTGCTGCACGGTGAGGGTGACGCCCAGGTCCGCGACTGTTTCGGAGTGCACCCGTCCCGTCACGGTCCGGCTGGGTCGAACCCGATGCACTGTTCCGGTGTCACTCTGCACAAGTTCGATCGGTCTACCGAGCACGCCGCCCGGGCCGTCGGCATCGATGAAGCCCATGACGACACGAGCGGTACCCCAAGCACCGGCCTCCGCAGCACACCAGCGCAGCGCCAAGTCCATGAGGAGTATGCCGTCGTCGACCAGAGTGATCTCGCCTACCTGGCGAGCATCCTCCTCGCCAGTAGTTCGCAAGCCGATCGGGACCGCGACGAAGGCCCCGCCGTCGATGTACAGCTCGACGAGGGCATCGCGGATGTCGGTTTCGTCCTCCTCCGAGGAGGACAGCGAGCCGGTGAAGACGACTCGTCCTGGAGCGGGGATGCCACGTCCGTGAGCGGGGAGCGTTCTTCCGAGCGGCGAGGCCTGCCCATTCGAGCGTTGCCAACGATCGATCCTCTCGACCGTGGTCTTGTCGAGCCGGCCGTGAATTGGAGTCTCGGGAACGATGGCCACGAAGAGCCACACGCCCGACGCTCGGCCGATGGCGTTGGCGCCGCTGGCGATCACGGCCTCGATTCGAGCGGACTCAGCCGCTTGAGTGTCCAACCGGCGCCGGTAGCGCTCAGCGACCTCCGGCTCACTCAGCCACACGGTGTCGGCGCCGTGGCGAATCGGATATCGGAGCGCCGTCCGACCTCGCCGCTGGGGCTGGTCACCGCATGGGGCGATCTCGGGCTGGGTGGAACGACCACTCCGAGGAAGTGATTGTTGGGGGACCGCTCGACCCACACGAAGTCGAAGGTCGCTGCGGGTGAGAGGTAGTTCGCGACGGCTTGGCGCAGCCGACGCTCTTCTTGCTCAGCCGTAGCAGATAACGTCCAGCCCGGCGCGCTTGTCGCCTCGCCAGGACCCAGGACTGTAGAGGGCGACAAGTTCACCGGTAGGTGAACGTGACTGGCAGGTGGCGCGGTCCTCTCACCTGGCCTGCGGACCAGGTGACGGCGTCGGGGTCGGTGAGTTCGAACTCGGGGATGCGTTCGAGCCAGGTCTCGATCGCTACCCGGAGTTCCATTCTGGCGAGGTTGGAGCCGAGGCATCGGTGGATCCCGACGCCGAAGGCGAAGTGGCGGTTCGCCTGCCGATCCAGGACGACATCGTCGGGTCGATCAAACGCGTTGGGGTCCCGGTTGCCGGAGGGGAACGGCAGCAGGACCCGGTCGCCTTTGCGCATCGGGCAGCCGCCGATCTCGGTGTCTTCGATCACCTCTCGGGCCATCGTGACGGGCGCGAACGCGCGTAGGAACTCCTCGGTGGCGGTGTGGATGAGGTCGGGCTCGGTGCGCAGCCGGTGCCGGTCGTCGGGGTGGGTGGCGAGGTGGAGTAGCGACGAGCCGATCGCAGACCAGGTGGTGTCGATCCCGGCGAGGAGCAACAGGATGCACACGCCGAGGATCTCGTCTCGGGTCAGTAGCCGGTCATCGGGAAGTCGGGCGTCGAGGAGGTGGGTGATGACGTCGTGGGCCGGGTGCGTCCGGTGCTGTTCGATGTGACTGCTGAGGTAGCCGCCGATCTCGATGATCGCGTCGTAGGTGCTGTCGCTCGCGAGCGGGCTCTGTTCAACCAGACGGTGGATCCAGTCGCGGAACTGCGCGTGGTCGCTGTCGGGGATGCCGAGCAGCCGGGTGATCACCTTGATGGGTACGTGTTGGGCGTACGCCGCAGCAGCGTCGCAGCCGGAATCGTCGACGAAGGCGTCGATCAGGTCCGACGCGATCGTCCTGGTGATCGGTTCGTACTCGGCGACAACGGCCGGGGAGAACAGGGGCAGGAGGATGCGCCGGATGTCGGTGTGATAGGGCGGCGCCTCGGTGATCGGGGGAGCGTGGAATCCGAGGTCGGTTGGTGACTCGGCACGGTCGGTGATGAGGATCGTGCGCGACGAGAATCGCTGATGGTCATGGGCGATCGCGGCGAGGTCGTCGTATCGGGTCGGGATCCAGACGCCGTGATAGCGGTCGGTGTGCGCGATCGGACACTGCTCGCGAAGGTGGTCATAGATCGGGTACGGGTCGGCGACGAAGGCGGGGTCGAGGTGATCGAAGTCGGTCTCCCAGTCCGTCACTGGCGGTCGGCTCATCGTTCGCTCCATCCGTGAGGCAGGTCGTTCATGCGAGAGCTTCTGCGGGGCTGTCGGCCAGTGCGTCGAACTCGGCGGTGAGGCGGGCGCCATCGGGGTGGTCCTCGAGCTCGATGCGCACCTGCGCGAGCCGGTACGCGAGGACGCGGTCGAACCGGTCGCCTGTCTGGTTCTCCAACGCGGCGCGAGATGCGGCGACCACGAGATCGGCACCACGGACGGTTCCGCCGTCGGTGCGACGTACGGTCATGGTGGCAAGTTCCGCTAGGGCGCATTGCAGGTAGCCGACGTGGAGGTCCTCGTCGGCGCGGATGTGGTCGATGGTCGTGCGTGCGAACGCGGCGTCATGGCTGCACGACGGGTCGCCGAGCACATCCGAGGCCCAGGCGAAGGTGTGATAGGCGAGCAGCTCGATCACGAGGATCTGCACCATGGCTCTCACCAGCAACTGCAGCTCGGGGGAGACGTCGTCGCGCATTCCGCCGATCATCGATCCGACGCTGATCGCTTCTGCGGCGGGGCTTGCGGGGCCGCTGTAGCCGGGAGGCGGGGCGATCGGGAGCTCCTGGAACATGTCGAGCGTGACGGGCGGGTCGGCGAGCGCTGCGTCGCGCACGGCGAACCACATCTGGTCGTGTCCTGCTTCTCCGTCGGTTCCTGCTTCGTCGTTGCCGTGTGCTTCGAGCAGGCCGTTGAACAGGTGACCGAGGCAGGTGTCGTCGGTTGGTTCGACGATGTGCTCGGCGAGGTCGACGACGGGGATGAGTTTGATGCCGTCGTTGCCGAACCCCTCGACGACGCCGACCAGGGTCAGGATCCGGGTCATGGCGCCGGTCGCGTCGTTACTCAGCAGCATTTTCGCCTGGGTGGCGTTGGGGACGAACGACCGTTTGACCGCGTCGGTGTCGACGACGCTGGTCGGGTGTCCTGCGGCCTCGAGCTGGCGTGTCCATGCGTCGATGGCTGCTGCTCGGTGCAGTGACCTGGGTGGCAGGTAGGTGCCGTCGGTGTCGTAGCCGCCGTGGAAGCGGACTCCGTTGCGCTCGATGCGTTCGGCGTAGGGAGGGTCGCTCATGAGCTCCTCGCGGGTGTATCGATGTCGTGTGGTCATCGGGATCCTCCGGTTGCTGGGGATGGGGCTGGTTGGGTGAGCACGTGCTCTCTGATGAGTGCTTCGGTACGGCGGGTGTCCTCGTGCAGCACGAAGTGCCCGCCGGGAACGGTGAGCAATGTGGCGTTGGCCCGTTCGGCCTGCTGGTCGAAGATGGCGGGCAGGAAGGTGTCCTCTCCGGCGACGATCACAGCGGGGCATGCGAGGTGCTCGAGGTGTTCCCAGGCGGCGGGGGCGCCGTACGAAGTGGCAGACATCTCGAAGATGAGCGCTTCGGTGTCGGGGTCACACGCGAGATGCACACCGTCGCCGCAATCGACGGTCCCCCATCGCAGGTACGCGTCGAGCGCATCGTCGCTGAGTTGGGACAGGGGCGCCTTGTCGCAGTACAGGTCGTGCATCTCGGCTCGGGTGGCGAATAGCCGGCGGCGGCGACGAGCAGCGACCGCCATCGGGTTGGGCGTCGTGGTTCTGAACAGCGTTGGGGGAAACGCGACTGGTTCGGCGAGCAGGAGCTGTGACCACCGCCCTTGGTCGAGCTGGTCGACGAGGACCGCAACTGCTCCCCCGAGTGATCCGCCGACGCCGGCGATGCCGCAGAGGTCGAGGTGGTCGAGCACGTCGAGCACGTCGTTGGCCATCGACGCGAACCGGTAGCGCGTCGGGTCTGTCGGCGTCGTGCTGCCCCCGTGGCCGACCAGGTCGATCGCGACCGCTCGGGCGGTCCCGAGCAGCGTTGCGGCGACCGGTTCGTAGAGTCCTCCGCAGAACCCGTTCGGGTGCAGTAGCACCACAGGTGGTCCGCTACCGCCCCAGTCGAGCACGCGCAGCTCGTCGCCGTTGCGTGTGGGGATCCGGTGCACGGTCGGCGCAGCGGGGTCCGTCGTCATCGTCTGGTCGTGCCCGTGCGCACTTCGGACAGGAACGTGAGGACCGCTGCGGTGAAGGTGTCGTTCTGGTCCCCGGCGACCATGTGACCGGCGTCGGCCACGTCGACGTACTGGGCGCCCGGTACCGCGTCGACGAACTCTCGGACGCCTTCGGTGGAGACGAGGTCGCTCTCGGCGCCGCGCACGACGAGCGCGGGAACCTTGATGCGGCGAGCACCTTCGTGGAGCCGTTCGCGCACCTGGATCTCCCGCAACGCTTCGATGTCGCCGCCGATGATCATGTCGGCGCGTCCTTCGAGGAAGCGGACGTCCCAGCGCCACCGCCAGCGGCCGTCGGAGCCATGAGCGAGGACCTGGCGCAGACCGTCCGGTGTCGGCGGCCGAGGTCGCCCGGTGTACTCAGCGATGATCGCTGACGCGGCGTCGAGGGAGTCGAAGCCGTCAGGGTGCGCTGCCATGAAACCGACGATGCGTTGTACGCCCCCGAGTTCCATCCGCGGGGTGACATCGACCAGAACCACCGCTCGGAAGAGCTGTTCGTCAGTTCGAGCCTGCGCCAACAGCGCCGACATCCCGCCCAGTGACGCGCCGACGAGGACGGGTGGCGTGCCGAGGTGCTCGACGATGGCGATCACGTCGTCGGCGAAGCGGTCCCAGTCGTAGTCGGCCTCGATCGGCCATTCGCTGTCACCATGGCCCCTGTGGTCGACGGTGATGGCGTGCCAGCCGATCGCTGCAACCGCTTCTGCGGCGTCGTCCCATGCCCGGCGACTCTGGCCCGCACCGTGCAGGAACACCACAACATCGTCGGTGCGGGGACCCCAGCGGTCCGCGGCCAATCGCAGGTCGGCGCCCGGGAGGTCGAACCGCTCGGGGCGCGCAGCGACGGTCATGGAAGCTCCACCGCCTGGGCGTCCGCCGCGTTGACGCTGTCGCCTTCGGCGGACGCATTGGTGAAGCGCGACAGGTCGACGGTGAGGAACAGCGCTTCAGCTCGCACGAACACGCCATCGGCGGATTCGCCGACGGCTTCGATCCACAGCTTGCGGTCCGCCCGGTCGCGAAGCCGCGCGGTGAAGGACACTTCGACACCCAGCGGTGCTGGTGCGATGTAGTCGATGGACAAGTTGGCGGTGTAGGCCATCTCGCCGATGATCGGCAACAGGTACCCCATGGTCTCGTCGAGGATGGCGCCGACGGCGCCGCCGTGGGCTCGGCCGGGCGCCCCCTCGAACGCCGGTCCGAGGGTGGTGGTGGCCACGGCGGTGTCGCCGTCGCGAACGACCCGGACTCCGATGCCCATGGGGTTGGTCCGCCCGGAGACGAACGAGTCCCTGAACAGGTCGATCTCCGCACCGTCGTCGATGATGGCTCGCTTCCCGTTGAGCGCTGCGGTGACGCGAGGACTGGAGAGCATCTCGGTGGCCCGGTCCCGCGGTGCACCACGCTGCACGGTGGAGGTGTAGCGCTCGGCGACCTCTGCGAGCTCGACCGCCAGGTCGGTGTCGACCTGGTGGGCGACGAGCGAGTGGCCCAATCGCTGCATTGCGGACGCGAGCGCTGTGCGGGCGGCGAGTTGTGCTGGTGGTTCGTCGAGGTTCACGCTGATGCTGTCTCCGTAGGGTGAGGTGTCGGTGGCGGGGGGTCGAGCTCTTCGTCGGCTTCGGAGCCCTCGATGTCCAGGTTGGGGAGGAGCCGGTCGAGCCAGTTCGGGATCCACCAGTTCGCGTTACCGAGGACCTTCATCGACGCCGGCACGACGAGCATGCGAATGACGGTGGCATCGAGCAGGACCGCCACGGCGAGGCCGAGCCCGAACATCTTGATCTCGGCGCTGTCGCCGGCGACGAAGCTGGCGAACACCGCGAACATGATCGCTGCAGCCGCGGTGATGACGCGCGCGCTGGCTGACAGTCCGTGGACGATGGCCGACTCGTTGTCGTGGTCGACGATCCACGCCTCTCGGATGCGCGACAGGATGAACACCTCGTAGTCCATCGAGAGGCCGAACAGCACTGCGAAGAGTCCCATCGGAAGAAACGAGATGATGGGCACGGTCTGTTCCAGCCCTATGAGATCTTTGGCCCATCCCCATTGGAAGACAGCCACGACGACGCCGTAGGCGGCGCCGATGCCGAGCAGGTTCATGACCGCAGCCTTGGCCGCGACGACCGGCGCTCGGAACACTGCGGTGAGCAGCAGGAAGCTGAGCGACACCACGGCGGCGATGAAGATCGGCAGGCGATCGTTGAGCCGCTGGGAGATGTCGATGTAGAACGCGGTGGCACCCGTGACGTCGATGCGAGCGCCGGTGCTCTCCTCGAGGGCGCCTTGGTCCCGGATGGCCCGGACCAGGTCCTCTGTGGCTTCATCCTCAGGGCCGCTGTTGGGCGTCACCTGCACGATGGCCGCAGTGCCCCCCTCGTTGGGCAGCGGCGGCGTCGTCTGACTGACACCTGGGAGCTCCGCGAGCGCTCCCGAGATCGTGGCGGCCGCATCCGGCTCTGCGTCGTCGAGGTCGATGACGGCCAGCAGCGGGGCGTTGGCTCCGATCCCGAACCCTCGGGTGAGCAGGTCGAACGCGACGCGCGGTGGGGAGTCCTGTGGGCGGTTGCGTGCGTCGGGCCACCCGGTACGCAGGCTGGCCGCGGGAATGGCGAGCACGAGGAGTAGCGGGACCCCGATCGCGAGCGCTCGCCACGGGTGTCGGGTCACGCTCCGCGCCCAGCGGGCACTCCATGCCGTCGGGGAATCCGGGTCGATCTCAGCGCGGACCTTGATCCCGGGTGTGCGGAGGCGGTCGATGTTCGTTCCGATGAGGCCGAGCAGTGCGGGAAGGAACGTGATGGCGACGAGCACCGCCACCGACACGGTGATCGCCACCGCAACACCCATGCTGGCGATCAGCGGGATGCCCACCAGCGTGAGGCCGAGCATCGAGATCACCACCGTGACCCCGGCGAAGATCACCGACCGCCCCGCCGAATGGGTCGCGAGCGCGACCGACTCGACGACTGAATGACCGAACGCCAGGTGTTGGCGATGGCGGGTGACGACGAACAGGGCGTAGTCGATGCCGACGGCGATGCCGATCATCGTCGCCATCGTGGGCGCGACCGACATGACGTCCATGACCGACGCAAGTAGTCCTATCAACAGCATGCCGACGCCCACACCCAACAGCGCGCCGAGCAGCGGTGCGCCCATGGCGATGACCGACCCGAACGCGATCAGTAGCACGGCGACGGCGACGGCGAGACCCACGAGCTCGGCAGTTCGAGCTTGTTCGGGCTCTGTCCGCTCCACGACCTGCCCGCCGAAGCCGACCTCGAGGCCAGCCTCGCGGGCGGGATCACCGGTGGCGAACAGATCGTCGATCTGCTCCGGTGTGACCTCTCTGGCTCCCCGGTCATAGAGGATCTGTGCGTACGCCACGGTGCCGTCCGGTGACTGCAGCAGCGACGCCGCTGGTCCGAACGGCGCGATCACCTGCGCGACCCCGTCGAGTCGGCCGATTCGATCGAGTGTCGCCCTGACCGCCTCCGCGTTGGGCGGGTCCGACATTGTGCCGTCGCTCGTGGCGAACACCGCGACCGCCCGACCACCCGCCTGCTCCGGGAACCGCTCCTCGAGCAGATCGAGCGCCTGTTGCGACGGCATGCCGGGGATCGTGATGTCATCCGAGGTGCCCTCGCCGAACGCCGCCCACAGCCCCACGACCAGCGCGATCACGACCGCCCACCCCGCCAGGACACGCCACGGATTGCCGGCCGCGAATCCGCCGAGTCGGTACAGCGTCGACTTCTGCGACAGGCCCGGGGGTGACATGACGCAGAGTTTAGACACAGCGTCTAACCAAAAGCCGTGGGTGCGGCGACCTCAGGTGGCGAGTGCTCGGGTGATGTCGCGCCATGGGCGCATCGACACCGGTTCGTCGGCCCAGGCGATCGCGCCGAAGTAGTTGACGACGCGCGTCGCGATGCCGTCGTAGCGGTCCGCGATTGCGTCTGCGATGCCGGACCAGGAGCCCTCGATGACGAACTCGGCCAGCATGTCGTCGTCGATCAGTGCTGCCATCCCGGCGAGGTCGCCCTGCCGCTGTCGCTCACGCAACGCCGCGGTCGTTCCGGGCCGGTCGATCTGGTCGAAGATGAACGAGTAGTTCGGCGTCGACCCGTAGAAGGCGATCTGCATCCGGGCCAACTCGCGCCAACGTGACCGGTCGTCGTCTGAGTCACCCGCGACGATGAAGGCCGGCACGATGACCTCGAGGTCCGCGACGGAGCGCCCCGCTGTGGCTGCCCCGGTGGCGAGATTCGCCAGCACGGTCTGGCGTAGGTACGTCGACGTGTTGAGCGGGTGCACGTGGACGCCGTCAGCGTGGGCGCCTGCGACGCGCAGCATCCACGGGTTCACCGCTGCGAGGTCGATCGGCGGGTCAGGGGCGCTGATCGGGCCCGGCGACCACATCGGTGGCAACAGCGACAGGTCGTAGAACTCGCCGTGGTGGGACAACTCGCCGGTCCGGAACGCCGCGAAGCAGTCCCGGACTGCGAGTAGATAGTCGAGCATCCGCGGGCCCGGCGGATCGAAGTCCACCCCGTAGCGCCGTTCGATGTGGGCGCGCACCTGGGTCCCGAGCCCGAGCCGGAATCGACCGTCGCTGGCCTCGGCCAACTCCCACGCGACCTGGGCGGTGACCATCGGGCTCCTCGGGAACGCCACTGCGATCCCGGTCAGGATGTCGAGATCCGCCGCGAGGGCAGCGGCGGCCGCCGACAGATAGGGGGTTCGCCCGGCTTCGGTGATGACGAGCCCAGCGAACCCGGCCTCGGTGGCATGACGAGCGAGCTGCTGCACTGCGCGCAGCGGCATTCCTGCGGTCATCAGGTCCAGCTTCACTGTTCGCCCTCGACGTCGATTGCGAACGCCTCGATGAAACGATCGACGACACCTTCGACGAAGCTCGCGGTGAGGCCCTCGGGCTCGAACAGGTACCGGAACAGCACGGGCCCCACCAGCATGGACACCGCCGCGCCGGCACCCGCATCGGGGCGAAGCAACCCTCGTGTGATCCCGTGCTCGATGATCTCGTCGAGCACCCGGGAGCCTTCGACCCGCAACGCGCTGTTGAGCTCGGCCACCTCGGGATCCTCCCGTGCGTGCTGGCCGATCGCGATCATCGCCCGTCCCAGCCCGGCAGCGGTCATCGCTGAGCGGAACGCCTCTACCTCGGCGACGAGGTCCGCACGCAGCTCGCCTCCCGGCACAGAGTGTGCGACGGCGGCCTCTTCGCGGATCAGGTCGCGCAGCAGGTCGAGTCGCTGGGGCCAGTGCCGGTACAGCGTCGTCCGTGCGTAACCGCTGCGCTCAGCAACCCGAGCCACCGTCACCCCCTCCCAACCTTCGTCGACGAGCACCTCGCGGGCGGCGGTGAGTACCGCCACTCGGGTCCGGATCACCCGAGGGTCGATGTGGAGAACCTCAGTCGTCGTCACACCCGGGATCGTAGCGAAGCGTGCTCGAAGTGCAACAGAGTGTCGTATAGATGGCGTCGTGTCATATTGTTCGTCTGTCGATTGATCCAGCCGGGATCGAATGGCCCACCCCTGCAGGAGCGCACAATGCCCGCCGCCCATCCAGACCCCGCTCCCGCAGCGAACGTGGACCAGGACCCCAGCGACCTCCATGACGTCGTCATCGTCGACCCCGTTCGCCGGCGGCTGATCCTCGCGGCGATGTGCGTGGCGCTCGTCGCCGTCGTCGCATCCGTCTCCGGGCTCAACGTCGCCCAGCAGGCCTTGGCCGAGGACCTCGGCGCGTCGCAGAGCCAACTGCTCTGGATCATCAACGGGTACACGCTGGCACTCGCAGCGCTCCTCATGCCCGTCGGAGCCATCGGCGACCGGTGGGGCCGCAAGCCGGTGCTGCTCATCGGCCTGGTCGCATTTGCCGCGACGAACATCGCCGCTGCCTTCGCGACGGACCCGACCACACTGATCGCGCTTCGAGTCGCCGCCGGATTCGCTGCAGCCATGGTCATGCCCGTCACGTTGTCGGTCATCACCACCAGCTTCCCCGCCGCGCAGCAGGCCAAGGCGATCGGAACCTGGGCCGGTTTCGCTGGCGCAGGTGGGATCATCGGGTTGTTCGTCTCCGCAGCGATCATCGACAACGCCACCTGGCCGTGGGTCTTCGCGCTGCCCGTCGCGCTCGCGGCGGTGTCGTTCGTGCTCACCGTCGTCGTCGTGCCGCACTCGGTCGAGCACGTCGACACCGGCTTCGACATCGCAGGCTCGCTGCTGTCCATCGTCGCCGTCGGCGGCCTGGTGCTCGCCATCCACGAAGGACCGGAACAGGGCTGGACTGCGCCGATCACCATCGTCGCAGCCGCTGCCGGACTACTCGGTGCCGCTGCGTTCATCGTGGTCGAGCTGCGGAGAGAGCATCCGCTGCTGGACGTCCGGATCTTCGCGATCCGTGGCCTCGCCGCAGGGTCGGTGAACCTCTTCGTCGTGTTCGCCGTGATGTTCTCGATGTTCCTCGTGCTCGTGCAGTACCTCCAGGCGGTGCTGGGCTACTCGGCGCTGCGAGCCGCGACCGGTCTGCTCCCGATGGCAGCAGTCATGATGCCGCTGTCGACCATTGCGCCGACGATCGCCGAACGAATCGGATTCCGCAGGACGCTCGTCACCGGGATGCTGGCCATGGCGGCGGGCTTGGGTCTCTTCGCCGTCATGGCAGATCCCACCGGCGGGTACCTCAGCGTCTTGCCAGGTGTGCTCATCCTCGGCGCAGGCGTCGGCCTCGCGATGAGCCCGTCGACCGCGGCGATCACCTCATCGCTGCCCGAGGAGAAGCAAGGGGTGGCATCGGCGCTGAACGACACCGTCCGGGAGATGGGAGGGGCGGTGGGCATCGCGCTCATCGGGTCCGTGTTGAACGCCGCGTACCGCTCCAACATCGAGCCTGATCTCGCCGGGCTGCCCGGTGAGATCGTCGAACCGGTCAGCGAAGGCATCGGCGGCGCTCTCGCGGTCGCAGGGCAACTCGGCGAGAACGGCGCTGCCCTTGCAGCGGGCGCGAGGTCTGCGTTCGTCGACGGGATGCCCCCGGCGCTGCTGCTCGGCGCCGGCGTCTGCCTGGCCGCCGCTGGCTTCACCGCGCTGCGCGGGCCCAAGACCGCTGCGGAAGCGGAGCCACGGCTCCACCGGCACGCTCCCGAGGACGAGCCAGTCATCCGGTGAGCCGCCCGGTCCGGCACCCATCCGCGCTCAACCCCGTGATCGTCGGGATGCGCAGCGGCTCCGACGAGCTCCCCGCGCTCGAGCGAGCGTTGGAGCTCGCCACGCAGCGCCACACCCATCTCGTGGTCGTGCACGTCATCCCCGCGACATCCGGCTTCGCCATCGCCGTCCCGACCGCTGCGGGGGCGGTCGCGCTCACCCGCGAGGAGCTGGCAGATCGCTGTCACCTCGACTGCGAGCTCGCCCTCGCCGGTGCCGACCTGGACTGGAGCTTCGAGATCCGCGCCGGCGACGCAGCGACCGCGCTCGCCGACGCCGCGCACCGCCACCGGGCAGCCTGTGTCGTCGTCGGCCGACACGACCACAAGACGTCCATCGGCAGGTTCCGCTGCACGGCGATCCGCCTCGCGGAAACCAGCGATCGTCCGGTCCTGGTCGTGCCGCTTCGCGACACGAGGGCCGCGGCGTTCGACCAGCCCCACCACGACTCGTAGGCTTGGACGCGTCGTCCAACCGGGCGGCCCCCGAGGGTCCGGCCCGAGGCACAAGTGAAGGACCGCTACCGATGAGCCGATCAGTCCCCGCGCCGATGGCCGACAAGCTCCTGGCCACCGCCGGGGAGCTGGCGCTCTCCTGGGACGAGGTTCGCACCGAGGACATCGCCGAGGCCAGCGGCATCCCACGCGCAACGCTCTACTACTACTTCTCATCCAAGGACGAGATCCTCCAGTTCCTCCTGACTCGAATGCTCGAGCGGCTCACCGACGCCGTCGCCGCTGCGGAGGATCCAGACGCTGCCATCCCCGACCGGCTCGCCGCCGTCGTGCGAGCCCAACTCGCACACCTCGGCGAGTTCCCCGCCACCGCCCAGCTACTCACGGCCAACCTCGGCAAAGCGGGCAAGCTTCCCGATCTCGCCGCCGGGATCAACGCCGCCTTCCACGAACCGGTCCGCCGACTCCTAGCGCTCGGCGCGGCGAACGGCACGCTCCGTCCGGTCGACCCCGAGATCGCCGCGACGGCGCTCTACGGGGCCGTAACGGTCATCGGTCTCCGAAGCCTCGTCATCGACAACCACCTCGATGCCGACGAGGTCAGTGGGCAGATCCTGCCGCTCTTCTGGAGCGGGATCCGGCCCGACGTAAGGCCGTAGGTCCCGACGTTGCCGGTCAGCGGCACAGGCGACGCTCAGGTCCGAGCGCCGCAGTGACGGGTCGGGGGGGGGGAGGGGTCGAATCGACCCCCCGCCGAGGGATGAGGGAGACGCTTCGGCGTCGGCGCGTAGTCGCGGAAATAGTCGCGAACTACCCGGAATCCCCCGAACTTGGCCGCACGAGGCGTCACGAATCCCGCCGTCGACGCCCGGAACGGCCAAGTGGACAGCACCAGCTCGGTCCCAGCGACACAAACCGTCACCGTGAGCCGAAGGCTTAAACCCCTCGGGAGCTCACGCTCCGTGAGAGTTCGAATCTCTCCCCGGGCACGATGACACCAGACTGAACTCGACTGGACTCGACGGCACGAGCGCCGGACGGGTTTCTCGCGGACCGTGGCGTGCGACGACCGTGGCCAGCGCTGTGACGTCGACACCGCCGGCACCCAGGGCGAGGCACGCGGGCGCTCAGTCCACCTTGGCCGCAACTATGCCGGGATCCGGCTGTTAGAGGGTTGATACTCGAAGGGATCGAATCTGGAAGAACGCTCATGCCCACCTAAGCGCGCAGAACGGCTGCTCCGGTGGAGATTCGTTCTTGATCTTCGTGATCTTCGTGCACGCTCGCTCTGGCAAGCCGGCCTTTATGGCGAGCTCGACGTCTTCGCCACTGTGGGTGGCTCGACGGCGGCGGGGAGTCGCGCTGGTAGTCGCGATCCTCTCAGCGCGGCCGATCAAGTGTCGGCGGACGCGCAGCAGGCCCTCAATCGTCGTCGCAGCGGTCGCCTTCCCAGGCTTCTCGGCCTTCCTTGACGGCGAGGCCGGCGATGGCAAGCGCGGCGAGGGAGTCGGCCCACCACCATCCGAGGGCGGCGTTGAGGACGAGTCCCGCGAGGAGCGCGGCGGACAGCCAGGCGCACAGGAAGGTCTCCTGGGCGTCTGCTCGCAGCGTGGGGGATCCGAGGTCGACAGCGGTGCGGCGTTTGGCCCAGGCGAGGGTGGGCATGACCGCGAGGGACAGGGCGGCGAGGACGATCCCGATGGTCGACTCGCTGGCCTCACCGTCGGTGAAGAACAGGTCCCGCCCGGCTTCGAACACGACGTACGCGGCCAGCACGAAGAACGTGACAGCGATCGCCTTGAGTGCCTTTCGTTCTCGATCCTCGTCGTAGTCGCCGCGGAGCTCGCCGCGGAACTGCCAGACGACGACCCAGGCGGAGAGCACTTCGATGATCGAGTCGAACCCGAATGCGACGAGGGCGAGTGAGCCGGCGGCGATGCCGGCGCTGATCGCGATGACGGCCTCGATGACGTTCCAGGTGATCGTCAGCGCTGCGAGCCAGAGCCCGCGTCTGACCAGTTGGTCGCGATCGGTGGCGGTCATCGCGGGGTGGGTGCGAGCCCGACGCCGGGGACGAATCGGCCGGCGGATGTGAGGTAGGCCTCGTAGGCGGGTCCGTGGACGGTTCGAAGGTAGGGCTCCTCGACCAGCCGGACCTGGACCTCGAGCGCGGCGATGAGCGCGAGGAGTGCTGCGGCGCTGACCGGGTTGGGGACGAGGAGGACGAGCCCGACGGTCGCGACGATCATCGCGGTGAAGATCGGGTTGCGGACCGAACGGAACACGCCGGTGGTGACGAGGTCCGTTCGGGTGGCCGGGTCGACGCCGATGCGCCACGAGTCACCCATGGCGAATTGGGCGACCAAGGTCAGGGCCACTCCGCAGATTCCGAGCGCGACGCCTGCCGCGGCTGCCCAGGTGGTGTCGAGCAACTCGATGCGGGCCATGTCGGCGAGGTCGGCGACGGGGGCGGCGACCAGCAGGGCGAGGGCCACCACGAACCCGCTCGACCCGACGAGCTCAGCGGCGCCAGCGCCGCGCCGTGGGCGGATGAAGCCGGTCGAACCGGTGCGGCGCCACTGGACCCAGGACCGCCAACCGAACGCAAGTCCGAAGAACACCACCTCCAGCAGGAGAGCGACGAGCGCCCGGCTCACGATGGAGCCCCCTGGTCGTGGCGGAGGTGCTGGAGCGACAGATCCAACAGCATTCGGACGTGTGCGTCGTCGAGGGAGTAGTGCACCATGCGGCCATCGCGCCGGTTGCGCACGACCCCGGCGGTCCGCAGCAGCCGAAGCGCGTGCGACGCAGTCGACTCGGGGACCTCGACGGTCTCGCTGATGTCGCAGACACACATCTCACCGGCCTCCAACAGCGCGTAGAGAATCCGCGCCCGCGTCGGGTCGCCCAACAACTTGAACAGGTCGGCCAAGCGGGACGCCTCGCCGGCGTCGATCAGCCCACGGCCGGCGTCGACCTTGCCGATGTCCACCTGCTTGAGCTCACACTCATCCAGCGACGCCGTATCATTCGATATCTGCATAGGTATACAGATATGCGGGATCATTGGTCCCGTCAAGGGGCCGTCCCTAGTCGCAGGGGCCATTGGTCGCTCACGCTCGCTAGGGCCCGTCTCTTCGTCAGCCGGACGTGTCCAACGGCCCTTTCGGCATCCGCAAGGGAGGCGCACGATGGCGACGTGGACGACACGCCCGACACGGGGTCCGAACCGGACAAGCCGCAGAGTGCACGGTCGAGGTACCGATGGATGCTCATCGGTGCCGCTCTCGGGGCCGTGCTGGTTGCGGGGGTCATCGGAGCGGTCGCGGTCCTCAACAACGAGGACACTCCGGGCCACCCCGCGACTCAGATCGGCTGGATTCGCGAGGGCTGTCAGCAGTGGACTGCCGACTATCGGGGTAGCGACGGTCCCAACGACGAGTGGTGCAACTCGATGGTCGGCTGGATGCGCGACGAGTCGATGATGGGTCAGGGCCAGATGATGGGGCCGATGATGTGGCAGAACCCTGCCAACATGCGCGCGACGTGTGAGCAGTGGATGGCCGACACGCCCGATGGCGCGCCCGAAGGGGCCGACAGGTCGGGATGGTGCGAACAGATGACCGTTTGGATGGCCCAGAACATGGGCGACTGGGACAATTGGATGACGAACGGGCCACCTTGACCACATCCCCGTAATCTCCAAGGCCCAACGAGCTGGGTCGATGTCAGGTCAGTGTCGTCGGCTGTGTGAGTCTCCCAGGGGATTCGCTGGATCGTCGGGTTGGCTGCAGACTCAGGACATGCATTTCGCCGATGTGATCGGTGCCGGGTTGTTGGTCGTGATCGTCGTGCCGATGGTCGTCGGCATCAGTCGGGCGATCCGCCGCCACCTCGCAGGGCGTGCTGGCCGTTGACGTCGCCCACGGTGGTGTCGAACCGTTGGTCCCCGTGGTGGGTGATCGGCGGGTACGTGGTCGCCAGCGTGTCGGCTGCGGTCGCAGTCGGACTGTGGGTGGGCGCATTCGGCGATGTTGGCATCGCAGCGGTGTTGATCGGCTCGGTCGGGCTGTGGGTCGGATTCGTGGGTGCTCCGTGGTTGGCCAGCCGCGTCGAGGGAACGGGCGATGTCCGAGCGGACTTCACCGCTCGCGTGCGATGGGTGGATGTGCCGGTCGGTGTACTCACCGGTGTCGGCCTGCAGCTCGTGGTCCTGCCGGCGCTCTACTGGTTGGTCCAGTTGGCCACTGGACCTTTGGACGTGGACGGTCCTGCGGCCGACCTGGCTGATCGTGCAGGTGGTCCGGCGGGATGGGCGCTGTTCGCGGTGGTGGTCGGACTGGGGGCACCGGTCGCCGAGGAGTTGTTCTTCCGCGGCTTGCTGCGCGGCACCCTGGACGGTCGTTGGGGCTCCGCCGTTGGGGTGGTCGGCAGCAGCGCCTTGTTCGCTGCGACGCACTTCCAGGTGGTGCAGTTCGTCGGCCTGTTCGTGGCGGGGCTCGTCTGGGCGCTGTTGGCACAGCGGGCGGGCCGGCTGGGCCCGGCGGTGGTCAGCCACATGGCCTTCAACCTGTCGACCGTGGCGTTGCTGTACGTGGCCTGACCGATGCTCAGCCCGGCGGCGCCGGCTCGAGTTGGTCGAGTGCCTCGCGGAGTTGCGCCTCGTTGGTGACGTTGTCCCAGCGTTGGGAGATGACGCCGTCGCCATCGATGAGGAACACCCAGGGCTCGTTGCCGCCACCACCGTCGGGGCCGTTCGGGAAGATCCACTGGGCTGCGGCCTTGGTCACGACGGATTCCTCGTAGTCGTCCCAGACCTCCAGGTGCACGAAGTTGACCGATTCCGAGTAGCTCTCGCGGAGCTCGTCGATAGTGTCGGTGATCGGACCGCAGAACCGGCTGACGCAGTAGGTCGGGGTCGCCACGACGACCATGGTGGGACGTCCGCTGTCGATGGCGTCGGCGACCGTCATTGCATGCAACTGCGGGTCAGGGACTTCTCCCTCGGTGGCGCGGCTGTCGATCGCTGTGGGTTCCACGCCGGGTTCGCCAGGGAGCCGGTTCATCGACCGGGGGGCGGGGTCCCCTGATGCGGGCACGATGCGTTCGGGGAGGACGTCGAACGCATCCGTCGTGCGAACGGTGTCGCCGTCGAGCTCGAGCGTTGCGGTGACCTGCCAGTTGCCGGCCCGTGGGAACACCACGGAGTCGGCCTGGTAGGCGCCGGTGCCGTCGCCGGGTGCGGCGATGTGGGGGTCGTCGGCGGGTTGTCGTGTGTCGAACCCAGCGACGGGCACATAGGCCGCCTCGACATCGTCGATCGAGGTCGGTGGGCCGGCGTCGACTGTGGCGAAGTCGAGCGTGATGGTGCCGTCGACGATCGAGCCGCCCTCCGTTGCGAACAGCCCCAGCAGGTAGCGCTGATCGACGCCGGCGGCGAGATCGAAGCTGGCGGTCTCGGCTGCGATGTCGGTTGCGGGCTCAGCAGCGTCGTCGCCGGGCTCATCGCTGCCGCATCCGGCGAGGAGCACGATCGCGACGGCCAAGGGTGTCCCGAGTCGGGCGGCGGGGGAGATGTTCATGAGGGCTCCAGTGTGCAGTCCTGCGGGGCGGCGACGTCCATCGTGGCGCTGGCTCGTCGAATCGCGGCGGGGAGCGCCGGTCCGGGGTCCAGGTCCTGGTCGGGGCTGGTGAGGGTGGCCTCGATCTGTTGCTTGGCGCGCAGCAACTCGCCCGCGACGCTGCGGTCGCGCTCTTGGACCTGAGCGGCGAGCTCATGGAGGGCGTCATGTGCCGGGCCGGCGAACGCGTCGCGCAATGCCTCGCCCCGATCGGCGGGAGCAGACGCGACCGCTCGGCAGATCGTGGCGATTCCTGACTGGTCGGTGTCGGGTCCACCGAGCGCGAGTTGGGCGGTCAGGCCAACCGCGATCATCGTGACGGCGAAGCCGACGAGCAGGACGCGCCGCATCCGCGCCGCCCCGGGCACTGCCGGTGTGTCGTCGTCGGCTTCGTCAGCCTCATCTTCGGAGCGGCTGGTCCCGACGGCGCGATCGGTGGCCGCGCCGTCATCATCGGGTCCAGGGTCTGTCAATCCGGGTCCGGTAGCTCCACGGGAGAGCAAAGGGCGGCCGATCAGCCAGGTGGCGGCGACGGCGAGGCCGGTTCCTGCGCCAACGCTCACTGCGACCATCGTCCGCGCCACAGACGACGGGAGCTCGGTGGGGAGTTGTGAACGTATGAACCAGTCGCCGCTGGCGAGCAAGGTGAGCAGCGCTGTGATGCCCCCAGCTCCTGCGCCCAGGATCAACGCGTCATTGGGACGGCTGTGGGCGAGTGACACGCCGCCGATGAGCACGGTGACCACCAGGAACGGCAGCGCGAGCATCGGCAACTTCCCGATCGCCGCTTCTGCAGTCGCGTGCCAGGACCCCGCGACGATCGCCACCGATGCCACGGCGATGGCGATCGTCGCCAGGAGAAGCGCGGCAGCGATGCGGCGTCGCAGGGCCAACGCGACGACGCCCGCAGCGGTCGTCGTGGCGAGCGCTACCCACGGCAGCGGCGATGGGCCCGGCACCCACTCGGTGATGCCCTCGACCTCGACCCGTCGGTCACCGACCCCCAGCGGCACGGTCCACTCTGCAACGGTCTGGCGTTGGTCAGGGCGGGCGGTGACGAGGGGAGGGTCGCCGCCCATCCAGTGTGCTCGGTGGTCGTGCCAGCGGTAGGACGGTTCTCCCGAGACGCGCACCCAGTCCGGGGGTCCGTCGCCGATGCCGTCGGGCACAAGGGCTGACGCATCGCTCGACTGGTTGAGGTACACCGCAGGTGAGTTCTGGTTCTCGAGCACCCCGTCGCGGCCGATACGCAGGTAGGGCCGGCCGTCGTAGTCGAACACGACGATCTCGTCATCGCCGGTGTTGATCACCTCGAGCTGCGACCCTGCCTCGACCGTTCGCACCAGAACGCCGTTGATCCTGGGCAGGTCGGTCACGACGGACCGATAGTTGGATGCAGGCGCATCGTCGCTCGCAGCGCCATGCGCAGATGCTGGCGGCGCGCCGAGCGCGACGACTGCGGCGACGATCGTTGCTGCGGCGCCGACTCGTCGAGCGAGAACTCGAGCGCTACTCAGCGGTGATGCCCTTCGTGTCGGTGCTGCTCGGCGGGTCAACCGGGGTCGGTTCCGCGTCGTCGGTGGCGTCCGGTTCGCTGTCAGAGGAGTCGGTCGTCTCATCCGTGGGTTCAGCCGCTTCTTCACCGCCAAGCCCGTTCCCAGGCGTCGCCGCTGCGGTGGTGGTGGCGCCGGCCAGTTGCGGCGTCCGGGTACCTCGCTGCGCTTGGCGTTGACCGCGGGAGCGGTAGGCGAGCACGCAACCGCCGAGGATGATGGCCGCGACGATGAAGAAGAAGAGGGCAGCGCCGGCGGTCGACGTCGGCCGTTCCCGTTCCTCGTTCTGCGATGCGGCTGCGCTCTCCGCTCCGTCGACCGCCGATGCAGCCGCGTCCGCCGTCACTGCAACCGAGGTGCTCGTGGATTCAGGGGTAGGTGTGGGGACCGCCTCGGGGGCGCCCCCGGCGTCTACCGCCGGGATGGTCTGGGTGATCTCGAGTGTGCCTGGTGGAGTGACGACGGTGAACCGGACGTTCCAGTCGCCGGGCGAGGGGAAGTCGACGGTTGCGGTGTAGCGGCCGTCGTCGTCGGTGGGTTCCATCGGCACCGGCCCGACCCGGTCGCCGGACGGTGACTCTGCGACGACGGTTGCGGTGGCACCTGCGGCGGCGTGGCCGTCGTTGTCCCAGACGGCGCGCACGACGTAGTCGACCGACGTCCCCTTGATCGTCTGGGACTCGGCGGTGATGACGGCGGTTCCGTCGTGCGCGGCGGCCGGTGAGGTGGCCGCGATGGCGAAGAACGAGCTCGCAACGGCGACTGCGAGGAGTCGGCCTGCGGTGCCGCGGGTCCGTGGGTGCATGGTTCGTCTCCGGATTCGATCGATGGGAGTGGAGGGTCGGCGTGGTGTGTGAGTGGTCATCGGATGGGCACGGAGACGCTGCCGTCGGCCGGTTCGCCGTCGATGACGGCGACGAGGTTCAACGTCCAGGTTCCCGGACGTCCGAAGGATGCGTCTGCGGTGGTGAAGTGACTCGTCGTGATCGGGGTCAGACGCACGCGGGCTGGTTCGACGCCGGGGCCCGTCACGGTGAGCTCTGCGGCGTCGACCTCGGCGGGCCCTCCACTCGCTGCGGTGAAGATGATGTGGATCTGGTTGGTGCCGACCCGTGCCGGGTCGACGGTGAAGGTCGCATCGACGGTACCGATGGTCGTCGAGCCGGAGAACGGCCGGGCGAGCGCGTCGGTGGCGGGCACGGTCGACACCAGGACACCGGTTATCGCGAGGACGGCCACGCCGGCCACGGTCTCGCCGCGCACCCGCCGCAACGCGACCCCGGCCCGCGCGGTCAGCTCCGCGAGGTGCCGGCGGTTGACCCATCCGAGACCGACCATCAGGGAGACCAGGGCGACCTTCGCGAGCAGCAGGCGGCCGTAGTCGGTCTCCCACAGGCCGCGGGGCGCGCCGAGCTGGAACAACGACGAGCCAACCCCGGTCACGGCGACGACCCCGACCGATACTGCTGCGACGGTCGACCACCGTCGGGTGGGCACGGAGCGCCCGGCCGGGCTAACCAGCACTGCGAGTCCACCCAGCCACACGCCGGCGGCCGCGAAGTGCAGCACGTCGAGGGGCACCGACACGAGCGGTGCAGCCGTGACCGCTGCGTGGCCCGACAGTGCGGAGACCGCCACCGATGCTGCCGCCCACGACAGCGCGACCGGGACCACCAGCCGCTGCCGCCACGCGACGACCAGCACGAACGTGACAAGCGTGGCGACCAGTTCGAGCGCGTCCAGGGCACCGGATCGTGACCCGGTGACGACGTCGGCGACGTCGCCGAACGCAGTGACGAGATCGGCGCCGGTCGCGTCGGCGACCTCTGACAGCAGGCCCAACGCGGCACCCACGAGGGCGGCAGCAGCAGCGACGATCCACAGGCGACGGGCCTGAGCCGTCGGCGCGGTGAACGAGCGTGGCCCCGTCAGCCCGGTGCCGACGACCACGCCGACACCGATGACGCCGATGGTCCCGGCGCTGAACAGCACACGGGCGAACCAGGCCATTACCTCGGTCGCTCGGTTCCCGGACTCGTCGTCGAGCGCCACCGCGCCGGTGCGTTGGCCGACGTGGAACACCCAGGACCCAGAGATCGTGTGACCGTCATCGGAGGTGACCCGCCACGACACCGTGTAGGTCCCCTCGCCGCCAGGGTCGAGTGCCACATCGACCGTCCTGGAGTCCGACGACGTGCGCGGTGTGCCGTCATCGACCCGTTCGCCGTCGGGCCCGTAGACCTCGACGGAGCCGGGGAGCGCGGTCACCGCTTCGGTGAAGGTCATGGCGACCTGCTCCGGGACGGCGTCGACGACCTGGTCGGCGCTCGGGTCGGTCGACACCAGCGATGCGTGGGCACTGGCCGGCGATGCCACGCCGACCAGGGTGACGAGTCCGATCGTGAACGCCACTGCGGCCCGAACGACGATCCGTCGAGCGTTCATCGGTCCTCGCCGAGAGAGCGGATGTAGGCGGTCAACGCCTCGAGCTCGCCGTCGGGCAGGTCGAACGCGGGCATGATCGGGCTGAACCCGTCGACCACCTGCGCCGGCGGGTCGGTGATCGATCGCCGGACGTAGGCGTCGTCGACCTCGACGCTGTTGCCGTCGGCGAGCAGCACCTGCTCACCCCAGATGCCCTTCAAGGTCGGGCCGGTGCTCCTCGCGCCGTCGACGGTGTGACACGACGTGCAGTTGTACGACGTCGCGAGGTCCGCCCCTGCAGCGGCGGGGCCGGTCAACTCGTTTGCGGCGTCCTCGCTGCAGCTGACGATCACGACCGCAGCGACGGTGACGGCGACGGCGGCCAAGAGTCGATGCGTTCGGCGGACAGGGGAACCGTTGCCGTTCACGGGCGCTCCTGCGGCACGGTGCGGTCGGCGAGCATCGCCTCCAGCAGTTCGATCTCGGCGTTCTGGCCGACGACGATCGATTCGGCCAGGTTCCCGACGGCCTCGGTCGGTCCGGTCGAGAGGACCATCTCCGCCATCTGCACGCCGCCGCGGTGGTGGTCGATCATCAGTTCGAGGAACCGAACCTCCGCGTCGGCCGGGTCGAGCGAGTCCAACGCCGCGAGATCGGCGGGGCCCGCCATTCCCGGCATGGCCCCCATTGCGCCAGAGTCGGTGTCGTGGTCCATCTCGGTGGTGGCGCCGTCGTACCAGCCCATCGGCGGGTCGGTCGACGTGAACGGTTCACCCCACAGCTCGAGCCAGCCCTGCATGCGACCGATCTGGGCTTGCTGGGTCAGGACGATGTCGGTGGCGAGGCTGCGCAGGCGGGGGTCTGCGGTCCGGGCACGAATCCGCTCGGCCATGTCGACCGCCTGTGCGTGATGCGCCGCCATGTCGCGTGAGAACCCGGCGTCTGAGTCGCTCGGCGTACCCGGGGACGCCGTGGCCGGCTCGTCGTCGGGCGTGGAGCACCCCGTCGCTGCGGACACGACCAGCAGCACCGACGCCGCCACCGCGATCAGGCGCAGGGTCTTGCTGCTCACGAAGGTGTGCCCACACCACTGGTGCAGGGGGCGCCGGGCTCCGGGGTCTGGGGACCCTGTCGGAAGAACTCGAGGAACTCGGAGAGGCGTGGGTCGTCGACACCGTCGAGTTCCAGGCGGGCACCCCACGCGCTCGCGACGACATCGCCCGACAGTGCGTCGACCGGGGTGACCAGCGTGAACGGTTGGGCAGCCAGCGCCCGCAGCTCAGCGAGCTGGCCCTCGGGCAGGTCCGGGCGGTAGGCGATCCACACGGCACCGTGCTCGAGACTGTGCACAGCCTGCTCCTCGGACTGCGCATCTGGGTAGAAGCCGCAGTTGATCCACACGTCCGCGTGGTCGCCACCGACGCCGGGCACGGTCTCGTACTCGACGTCGCCCTCGACGTGGCTGCGGGTCGACACCTCCACCTGCTCGACTCCATCCGGTGGCCGCGGCGCGTCCTTGGGATCCACCGGCGTCAACTCCATCGGCACCGCGTTTTCGTTCGACGCGTCGTCGGAGCCGCTGATGAATGCCACCACTCCCGCGACGACGAGCAAGGTGACCGCCACAGCGACGATCCAGGGCGCCGAGGAGGCCGGCGGGCGAGCCGGGATCCGCTGCTTGTCGGGCCTAGAGCCTGCGACATCGGGTGGCAGTCCGTCATCGGTCACGTCGTTGTCTCCACTTGCGTCGTCCGGAGGTCACGCGGCCCCGCCGGTGCCGTCGTAGGCTCTTATTCAGCCTTGACTGAATTCAGCACAGGATGAATCATGGGGCGATGTCATCGCAACTCGCGGCCAATCGGTCCTCAGTCGGAGACGCACCCGGATTGGTTCCATCTCGTTCGGGGTCGATCGATCTGTCGGCGTTGGCGCGAGTGGGCACGGCGCTTGCGGACGACACCAGACGCCGGATGCTCGTTGCGATGCTCGACGGGGCGGCCTATCCGTCGGACCTTTCTGACAACCTGGGTCTGTCGCGATCTAACGTGTCGAACCATCTGGCCTGTCTGCGGGGCTGTGGGCTTGTCATGGCTGAGCCCGAAGGGCGTCGGCAGCGGTACCGCTTGAGTGATCCGAAGCTTGCACATGCCCTGTCGGACCTGTGTGGGCTCGTGCTGGCGCCGCGGGTCGGATGTGCGCAGGACGACGATCGATGACGATGGCAGAGCCGGTTCGATCGGAGCTGCGCAAGGCCCTCGCCGCTGCTGCTGCCGCGCGGTATGCGGGCGACCTCGACTCGGCGTGGCGGCACTTGGAGCGGGCGCACATCCTCAGCCAGCAATGGGCGCTCGCGCACCTCCGGGTGCACGGCGCCATGCTGGTCACCTCGGTGTCGAGTCGTGATGCGCGCGAAGCAGCCGGGCAGATGGTGCGCCTCGTGGTCGCCGCACCGGGGTCGCTCACCGGGCGCTTCCCCGAGGGCAACAGCGGACGCGCACGCGTCTCGATGTTCGCCCCGATGTCGATCCCGACGGACCTCGAGCAGATCCTGAGCGACTCGCGATGAGCGACCCATGCTGCGGAGCCCCGACCGAGCAAGGGGTCGGCGTCATCGCGAGCGGAGTGCGAGCCGGCCGGTTCCCCACGCAGCCCGACCACCACGCCCCTGCCAGCTGGGCGCGGCCCACGCACGTCGCGGCGTCGGCATGACCGCCGATCACAGCGGCCACGCCCACGGTGCCGGGCACAGCCATGCCCACGGGTCGGCACTGTCAGGACAGCGTTTCGCGCTGTGGTTCTCGGTCGGTGCGAACTCGGTGCTGTTGGCGGTCCAGGTCGTTGTCGGCCTCCTCATCGGCTCATTGGCACTGCTCGCAGACTCGCTGCACAACGCGAGTGACGTCGTTGCGCTCGTGATCGCGCTGATCGGACAGGCGCTGGCAGCACGCCCTCCGACCTCGCGCCGAACCTACGGCCTTGCACGAGCCGAGATCCTCGCCGCGCTGCTCAACGGCACGGTCTTGATCGCACTCACCGGTTGGGTGGTGGTCGAAGCCGTCCGTCGCTTCTCCGAACCCGTGTCGCTCGACGCCGCGCCGCTCGCTGTCATCGGCGTGATCGGACTCGCCGTCAACGGGGGCAGCGCGTGGATGCTCAGCCGGGCCGGCGGAACGAACTTGAACATGCGTGCTGCGTTCTGGCATCTCGTCGCGGACGCGCTCGGTTCGTTCGGTGTGGTGATCGCGGCCGCTGGCGTCTACTTCTTCGACGCAAGCTGGGTCGATCCGGCGGTGTCGATCCTCATCTCGGTCCTGGTGCTGGCTGGCGTCTGGAGGCTGCTGCGCGACACGGTCGGGGTCCTGCTCGAATCGACGCCTGCGGGCCTCGACCTCGACGAGGTCGGCTCCGCGCTCGCCGAGGTCGACGGGA
Organism: uncultured Microthrixaceae bacterium; assembly: GCA_964450685.1. Classification (GTDB taxonomy): domain Bacteria; phylum Actinomycetota; class Acidimicrobiia; order Acidimicrobiales; family Microtrichaceae; genus JBAOHV01. Next base: position 10,062 of record CAYVDN010000018.1, on the reverse strand, counting down.
TCAGCTCCGCACACCACGTGCACGTCTGGTCGGTCGACTCACAGACCGTTGCCCTGACCGCTCACCTCGACCTCGCTGACGGCGGATCGCTCCACGGCGCCCAGCAGGTGCTCGCGAACGCCAAGGCCATGCTGGCAGAACGGTTCGACATCGACCACGCCACGCTGGAGCCCGAGTGCCACACGTGCGACACCCCTGAGCACCGGACGTGAGCAGCGTGCGCGCTTCGGCGGTGTCAGCTGTGGCGCTCTGGGTGCTGGCGTTGCTCGCTGGGTGTTCGACATCGCCAACGACCGAGCTCGCCCGCCGACTCCGAGGAGCTCCTCCGCTCGACGGCTACCGGGTGAGCATCTCGATCTCGGACCCATCGACCATCTTCGGCTGCTTCCCCGACGGAGGGACGCTGACCATCGACGTCGGACCTGAGCAGGTCGTCGTGTACGACGAAGTCGACGACGACCCGGTGCTTCTCGTCGACGGCGCAGACATCGTGTTGCGTCCCTCCGCGTTCTCGTCGGGACCCGATCGATGGTGGAGCATCGACGCATCGACAGGCGCGGAGGCAGTGCAACGCGTCGTCGGGCCGGTCGTCTCGACGCTCGCCCTGGGCGACGACCTCGCGCAACCGAACGAACAGATCGCCGCCCTCGCGGCCACTGCTGATCGTGTCGAACGCGTCGACAGCGGGCACTTCCAGATCATCGATCGCAGCGCGGATCCCACGATCCTCGACGCAACCCTCGACTCGCACGACCACCTCCAACAGCTCGTGGTCACAGCAGAGGACCCTCGACACGACGGCCGAGCCGACGCCACGCAGACCAGCTACACCGCCCGCTACCGCGAGACGACCGGACCGGCACGCGTGCACCCCACCGCCGCCCGACGAGTCGCCACTGACCAGCTCGACGAACTCGACATCCGGCCGGGAGCCTGCGACCCGGTCGTTGCGCCCTGACCAGATCCGCTGGACCCACGAAAGGCCCACCCGACCACATGACCCGCATCTGCACGACGTCGACGATCTTCGTCACGACCATCATCGCCGCCCTCGCCCTGGCCGGATGCACCGGACAGGCTCGACAGCCCGACAACTACGGTTCCGCGAACACCGACGGCGAAGGGTTCTACGGCAACTTCATGTTCGGCTGCACCGGCGTCACCCCCGTCGACGGCGAGTACCGAGACACCACCCTGGAGTCCCAGCCGTTCTGTCGCTGCGTGTATGACGGCATGAAGGAGAGGGTGCCGTTCGCCGAGGCGAAGGCGTTCGACGAAGCCCAGGCAGCAGCGGAGCCGGGCACCGATATCACGGTGCCGCCCAACATCGAATCGATCCAGGAACGCTGCGGCGACGAATGAGCCGCCTAGCCACCACCTCGTTCGGCTGCGCTCGCGCTGGCGGCGGTGTTCGCGACCGGCCCGATCGGCGGGCGGACATCGGACACGAGCCCGATCGTCGGCCAGATCGCGTTGGCGCCGGCGGGCCGCACGCTGTCGGGCGAACGCTTCAACATCGACCAGATCAGATGCTCCTTGGAACCTTTCGGCGTGGTGTGCCGACCATGGACGAGTCAGCCGCCCGCTGGCATGGTCGGCAAACTTGGCCGCCGCTCGCTGCCGGGCGGCTGACTCCACCACACGAGGGGGCAACGATCATCAACAGCGGCGCTCGCCTATCACCCGTGTCATCCGGTGATCGTCGACCGGTCATGGCGCTTCGCCAGCTCTTGGCGCGCTCGAAAGAGCCGGGAGCGCACGGTGCCGACTGGGCACTCGAGGACTTCCGCTGCCGTTTCGTAGGTCATGTCCAGCAGCTGGGTCAGAACGAACGCCTCGAGCTGGGGGCGAGCCAGCCCTGCCAAAAGGTCGGAAGCGAAGCTCGGCTCCACCCACTCGGCGTCTCGGGTCCGGGGGGCGAGCCGCTCGACAAGGCCTCGGTCCCGCTGTCGCAGCCGCACGTGATCAGCACACACGTTGCGGCCGATCCGCAGCAACCACGCCAGCACACGTGCGTCACCTCGGAACGACCTCATCGAGCGCATCGCCCGGAGGTAGGTCTCCTGTACCAAGTCCTCGACATCGCCGTCGGAACCCAAGGCGTGGCACAGCTTCCAGACGTCGGATTCGGTCAGAGCGACGAACTCGACCAAGGCCGTATCATCTCCCTCGACCGCACGCGACACCACCTCGCGAAGGATCCTGTCCGAGGGCATCACAAGATCGTTCCAGACGGTGGCGGCGAATGACAAAGCACCAGGCGGAGCGCCCAGTGACCTCGACATGTGACGCAGTTCAAGCGGCTCTCTCCGCTCGGGCAGACGGAGAACCAGAGGAGATCGAACCGGTGCTCGTCGATGCACACGTGGCGCACTGCGCTGAGTGCGCCGACTTCTCGCACGAGGTCGACAAGATTCGACGACGAATGCGCATCAGCGCTGCGCCGAACCTCCCAGGCCTCGGTCGATCCATATCGAACGCCGCCGCTGCGGAAGATCGCCGGACCAGCCCGTTCATCGCTCGGTGGTTGCTCGCACTCGTCGCCGTGCAGATCATCGTGCTGTCCATCTCCGATCTGTTTGCCGCCGACGTGCACCGCGACGTTGCACATGCCGCCCGTCACCTCGGCGCGTTCACGCTCGCCTACGCCGTCGGTCTCCTCGTGGTCGTGGCCCGCCCTGCCCGGGCGCGCACGATGCTGCACGTAGCGGTCGTCCTCGTCGGCGCCCTCGCGATCACCGGGCTCGTCGACGTCGTACAAGACCGAGCCCCCCTCGTCGGCGAAGTAGCCCACATCCCGGAGCTGCTCAGCGTTCTGTTCCTGTGGATTCTGTGCCGGCCGGTGTCTCGTTCCCGTACGCCGAGCGATCGAGGGCGGCCGCAGTTGGTGTGACAGCGTTCCGGTGCACCTTCGGGGCTTCCGGTGCGAGGATCCAGTCATGGGTCGAGTTGCCGTGATGCGATGTGTCGGGGCAGCGATGTTGTTCGGTGCGTCGGCCCCGGCTGCGTCGGAGCTGGCGGCTGATCCAAGTCCGTCCTGAGCAGGCGACGTTCGCGAAGGGCGCGGTGGCGGGCACGGCGAACCTGGTCATCGGGCTGGTGCTCGTCGGCCTCGGCGGGATCACGGCGGCACAGGTTCTGGCTGCGATGGTGATCGGCGCGCTCGGTTACGGCGTGTCGATCACCTTGTGGGTGAGCGGTGCCCGCGACCTCGGCGCTGCGAGGGCACAAGTCATCTTCGCGTCCGCTCCGTTCGTCGGAGCCGGAGTGGCGTGGATCGTCCTCGGGGAGTCAATGGAGCTCGCGCAGACGGTCGCTGTGCCGATCGCGCTGGCGGGGATCGTGTTGTCGTTCCGTTCGTCGCACGAGCATCAGCACGCGCATGTGCACATGGCCCACGAGCACGAGCACACCCACGACGACGGTCATCACGACCACGAACACACCATTGGCTTCCGGGGCCGCCACACCCACCGGCACCAGCAAGTTGCGGCGCTCCACACCCACCCGCACGTGCCCGACCTGCACCCCCGCCACCAGCACGGCGACCCTGCGGCGTGACGGGTCGCAGGCGTCCAACGTGGTCTACGGAGTTCGGCCGAGGCCGAGTTCCGCGTCGGTGGCGGGGCGCAGGGCTCCGTCGTCGCCGATGACGACGGTGAGGCCCTGGTCAGTGAACCGCTCGAAGATCGCGGTGGCGCCGCCAGATACCGTGTCGGGGAGTTGGTAGTACTCGTCGAGGATCTGGTGGGCGAGTGGGTCGTCGGTGACGGTCGAGTCCCAGGTGATCGTGTCGCTGTTGTCGTCGATGGCGAACTCGAAGAACGCACAGCACGCCTTCTCTCGCGCAACCAGGTCTCGGATCGATTCGGCGAGCCCTGGCTCCGAGCGGAAGCAGAAGCGGATGCCGCTGCTGGCGCGGCGGCGCCCGAGGTAGGCAGGGGAGTCGAACAGCCGCTGGTACTCAGCGACGCGCTCCTCGCCGGTGTCCGGCGCGTGGGTCATGTCGCAGACGATCGGGACGGGTGGCGTGGTCATGGCGGATGCCTCTCGGTCGTACCGGCGAGTGCCGGCGAGTCGACCCTAGAGTCTTGACCTAGGTCCAGAGTCAAGAGATCATCGCCGGATGAAGATCGGCCAGGTGGCGGACGGCGCAGGCGTGAGTGTCGACACGGTGCGCTTCTACGAACGGCGCGGTGTGCTGCCCGCACCCGAGCGGGCCCCGTCCGGCTACCGCACCTACACGACCGCGACGATCGAGCGGATCCGCCTCGCTCGCCGGCTCCAGGCGCTCGGGCTCACCCTGGACGAGGTGATCGACGCGTTGCATGCCACCGACCGGGGTGACGCGAGCTGCGAGTCGGAACGCTGGCGCCTCGAAGCGGTGCTCGAACGCATCGACACGAAGATGGACGAGCTGCGGGCCGCTCGCAGCGAGGTGCGCAAGGTTCTGGCGGCGTGCGAGCAGGGCTGCTGCGTGTTCGCGGACGAATCCTGACATCGGGCCTTGACCTTCGACCCGGGTACCGACCGTACGGTCCCTCGGCCAGGCCGCCGCAGGGGCGGCCAGGAGCGTCGAGGAGAGATCATGTCCACGAATCCGTTGAAGGTCACCGACACCGAGGACGGCGAGTCGTGCAGGGCCGATCAGTCGTGCGGCACCACGACCGACTCCACATGTGGGTGCGGCCCCGACATCCCTGAGCGACGGACCGCGACGGCGCCGAGGGGCGCGATGGCGGCGCTGCTCGCCCTCGCGTGTGCTGCAGCCTGTCTGGCGGTGCCGCTCGCCGCCGGCGGAGCGGCGGCCGTGTCGGGCGCCGTGACCGGTCGGTGGTGGCTGATCGGCGCAGTAGTCGCTGTCGGTGTCGTCGCGCTCACCGCGACGGTGCGCCGCCGAGGCCGGGCCTGTTGACGCCGGTCGATCGGGGCACCCCGACGTCGACTTGACCTTCGACCCAGCTCGAACCTTTACGGTGGGGGTCCATGGACGGTCTGTCGATCTCGAAGGTCGCCGAGCGCACGGGGTTCCCGGCCTCGACGCTGCGGTTCTACGAGCAGTCCGGGCTCGTCCGCCCTGCGCGCACCGAGTCGGGCTACCGCTCCTACGACGAACGCGACATCGAGGTGCTGTCCTTCATCGGGAGGGCCAAGAGCTTCGGGCTGACACTCGACGAGATCACCGAGCTGCTCGCCCTGCTGGACGAGGACCGCTGCGCTCCCGTCCAGGGCCGACTCCGTGCGCTCATCGACCACAACATCGCGGACGCTCGCACGCGGATCGCTGAGCTCGAACGGTTCGCGACCGAGCTCGAAGCGGTCGCCTCCGGTCTCGACGCGCACACGCCTGACGGACCCTGCGATGACGCATGCGGCTGCACCACAGACCCCATGGTCCTGGTCGCCGACCCAGCTGGTCGGACGAAGCAGCGAATCGTGGTCACCCGATGACAATCCTGCGAACCATTGCGCTTTTCGTGGTCGCTGCGGTCGCCGAGATCGGGGGCGCCTGGCTCGTCTGGCAAGGCGTCCGCGAACACCGCGGCCTCGTCTGGATCGGCGCCGGCATCGCAGCCCTCGGCGCCTACGGCTTCATCGCCACGCTCCAAGACGACAGCAACTTCGGACGCATCCTCGCCGCGTACGGCGGCATCTTCGTCGCCGGATCTCTCGCGTGGGGCATCGTCGCCGACGGCTTCCGCCCGGACCGCTGGGATTACCTCGGCGCAGCGATCTGCCTGGTCGGCGTCGCCGTCATCATGTTCGCCCCTCGGGTGACCTGAACGGGACGTCCAATGCGCAGGATCCTCTACGGTCATCGCGTGGGCATCGACCTGCTCCATGTCGCGGACTGCCCCAATCTCTCGGTCGCCCGTGAACGCGTCGTCATCGCCCTCGAGCGGACCGGTGCAGCGGCGACGGTCCACGAGCGCGAGGTCGCCACCGCCGATGACGCAGAGCGTTCTGCGATGAGCGGATCCCCGACGATCCTGGTCGACGGCGTCGACCCGTTCGGTGGTGCAGGCCCGTCGCTGGCGTGTCGCCTCTACCGGAGCGGCGACAGGGTCGAGGGTGCACCATCGCTCGACGCTCTCATCGAGGTGTTCAGCCGATGACCGCTCGCCATGGCCCGGCCCTCGTTGGTGCGAACGGCCGTCGATGAGTGAGCCGCAGAGGACCTTCACCACGACCGTCGTCCAGGACGCGAAGCGACGCGTGCTCGTCCCGCTTCCGTTCGATCCGCACCAGGCATGGGGCCACAAGCCAACGCATCCCGTGGCGGGCACCGTCAAGGGAATGCCAGTGCGTGCGGTCGTCGAGCCGCTCGATGACGGATGGGCGGTCCTGCTCGGACCGGCATGGCGACGTGACTGCGGCGTTGCGCCGGGCGACCAGGTGGACGTGGTGCTCTGGCCGGAAGGACCACAACGCGGCGACCTCGCCGCGGACGTGGCCGCAGCGCTCGAAGCCGAACCGGTCGCCGGTGCCTTCTTCGATGGTCTCGCACAGTTCTACCGTCGCGCGTATCTGCGCTGGATCGACGGGGCATCGCGTCGACCCGACGAGCGCATGGCCCGAATCGCCGAGGTCGGGTCGCTGCTCAAGGCCGGTGTCAAGGAACGGCCGCGCTGACGCCAGGATCCGGAATGGCCGAGCTAGCGACTCGACGAGGAGCTTCTAGTGCTCGAGTCGCTGCTGGTCCGAGTAGTCGCGGAAATAGTCGCGAACTACCCGGAATCTCTCGCACTCGCCCACACGAGCTGTCACGAACGCCGCTGTCGACGCCCGGAACGGCCGAGTGGGCGGCACCGGTTCGGCCGCGCTGGCACTGGCTGTCACGGTGGGCCGAAGGCTTAAACCCCTCGGTCCCGCAAGGGACGTGCGGGTTCGAACCCCGCCCCGGGCACTGCAATTGCAGTGCTAGGAGGCCACTTCGGGCCACAGCGCCCGGTCCGGAATTGGCCAATGCTCACGGATTGCGCACGTAATCTGAGCCACGGTGCAGCCATGCGCGGGCGCGTTCACAAGCGGGGGAGGACCTGGAGCTACGTCGTCGACGTCGGCCGGGACCCCGCCACTGGCAAACGCCAACAGCGCACCAAGGGCGGGTTCCACACCAAGGCGGCTGCCGAAGATGCCCTGTCCGACCTGCTCAACGAGGTCCGCGCCGGCACGGTCGTGGCGAGCTCGTCGGTGACGTTCGCGGACTACTTGACCGAGTGGCTCACAACCATCCGCCCGCAGCTTCGGGAGACGACCTGGGCCAGCTATGGGGTTGCGGTGCAACGGATCTGCTGGGGGCTCGGTGCCCGCAAGCTCCAGGCCCTGACCGCCGTAGAGGTCGAGCGCTTCTACGCCCGCTTGATGAACGAAGGAGGACCGGCCGGTCGCCCCCTCGCCCCGAAGACGGTGCGCAACACCCACATCGTGTTGCACCGGGCGCTCGCCGACGCCGAGCGGTTGCGCCTCGTGATGCGCAACGTTGCGCACCTCGCCCGCCCGCCGGCTGTTCCGCACGTCGAGCGGGCGACATGGACCTCCGACGAGCTGCGCAGGTTCCTCGAACACGTCGGCGGTGATCGGCTGTTCATCGCCTACCTGCTGCTCGCCACCACCGGGATGCGGCGGGGCGAGGTGTTAGGCCTGCGCTGGCGCGACGTCGACCTGTCGACCCGGCGTCTGTCGGTCACGCAGACCGTGACGACTGTGAATGACAAGCTGGTGATCGGTCCGACAAAGACCAACAGGAGCCGCCGCACGATCTCGCTTGATGCGACGACTATCGAGGTGCTCCGGGCGCATCGGGTCGTGCAGGACCAGGAGCGGGCGGTAGCCGGAGATGCCTGGGACACGAGCTGTGACCTCGTCATCTGTGACGGCACCGGGCGCCCGGAGCATCCGGACCGGTTTTCGCGGCAGTTCCAACGCTACGTGAAGGCCAGCGACCTGCCGCCGCTGCGAGGCCCGCACAACCTGCGCCACACCTGGGCCACGCTCGCGCTCCGAGCCGGGGTGCACCCGAAGGTGGTCTCAGGCCGACTTGGCCATGCCACCATCGCGGTCACGATCGACACGTATAGCCATGTGGCGCCCAGCCTCGACGCCGAGGCCGCCGACACCGTGGCGGCCGACATCTTCGGTTCCCCGGCATGACGGAGCTGCTGGCGCTCGTGGACGAGAGCGAGCGACCAGGTCGCTACCTCATGAGCTGCGTCGTCATCGACCAGTCGGATGCGAGTCGAGCAAGGTCGGCCGCCCGGGACCTGCTCCTGCCCGGTCAGCGTCGTCTGCACTTCCACAGCGAGAGTGATCGGCGGCAGCGGGCTCTCGTCGCCGACCTGCTCGCGATCGACGTAGGAGCGAAGGTGTTCGTCTGTCGATCGGCACCTCGCCAACGATCGGCCGATGCGCGGGCGGCCTGCCTGGCGGCGATCGTCATGGACCTCCAGTCGACCGGTCACCCGGTGAGACTGACCCTCGAGTCCCGCCACAACCAGGACGCTGACGACCACCCTGTCATCTGGGCGGCCCGCCGGCGGGCGCCGTCACTGACTTACGAGCACGTGGGTGGTGAGAGCGAGCCGCTGTTGTGGCTCGCTGATGCGTACGCCTGGCTTGTCGGGGCCGGTGGGGACTGGCGACGCCGGCTGGGCGATTCCGTGCGCGTCGTCGATGTGAGCTGAAAAAGGGCTCTCCTGCCCGATCTGTGGGTCTGGGCTGATTGGGTGAAGTAGCGCACGCCGTTCCCTGCTTGGCTTTCCGGCTGTCGAAGGCTGGTCAGCGAAGCGGAGGGAACGGCGTGCAATCGAGGAGGGTATGGGCGCGGGCGCTCGGCGTCGATCGACGTGTGGTGATCGAGGCTGTCGACGATGTCGACGGCGTGGTGGTCGTGGCGTGTCGGCTCCGCCGGAACGCGGCGTTGCGTTGCGGGATCTGTGAACGGCGCTGCGGCCGTTACGACCGCGGCGAGGGCCGCCGTCGTTGGCGGGCTCTTGATTCGGGCACGACGAAGGTGTTCATCGAGGCTGACGCCCCGCGGGTCCGGTGCCGAGATCACGGAGTCGTCGTCGCGTGGGTGCCGTGGGCCCGTCACGGCGCGGGTCACAGCCGGGTCTTCGACGATCAGGTCGCCTGGCTCGTCACCCACACCTCCAAGACAGCGGTCGTCGAGTTGATGCGGGTGACGTGGCGGACCGTCGGTGCCATCGCCGCTCGGGTCGTCGCGGACGCCCGGGCAGCAGCGGATCCTTTCGACGGGCTCGAACGCATCGGGATCGACGAGATCTCGTATCGGCGCGGCCACAAGTACTTGATGGTCGTCGTCGATCACGACACCGGCCGGCTCGTGTGGGCTGCTGCGGGTCATGACCGATCCACGCTGCAAGGCTTCTTCGATCTCCTCGGTTCCGAACGGGCCGCCAAGATCCGGCTGGTGTCAGCCGACGCGGCGGAATGGATCGGCGAGTGCGCCACCACCAACTGCGAGAACGCGACGCTGTGCCTGGACCCGTTCCACATCGTGCGCTGGGCCAGCGACGCCCTCGACGTCGTGCGCCGCTGGGTGTGGAACACGCTGCGCCGCCTCGGTCTCGGAGATCGGGCCAAACAGTTGAAGAACTGCCGCTACGCGCTCTGGAAGAACCCCGAGAACCTCACCGACCGCCAAACCGAGAAGCTGGCCTGGATCGCCGCGCACAACCACCAGCTCTACCGGGCCTACCTCCTCAAGGAGCAGCTCCGACTCGTGTTCCAGTACCGCGGGAAGCGAGCGATTCGCATGCTCGATGCCTGGCTCGAATGGGCAAGACGCTGTCAGATCCCCGCGTTCGTCGAGCTCTACCACCGCATCAAGAAGCACCGAGCCGGCATCGCCGCCAGCGTCACCCACGGCCTCTCCAACGGGCTCACCGAGTCGATCAACACGAAACTCCGGCTCCTCACCCGCATCGCCTACGGATTCCGCTCCACCGACAACCTCATCGCCCTCTGCCTCCTCGACCGAGGCGGTCACTGCCCACCCCTCCCCGGCCGAAACTGACCCACGGAAGAAGCAGGAGAGCC
>CAYVDN010000017.1:36437-59837 GCA_964450685.1 uncultured Microthrixaceae bacterium | reverse complement strand
CGTCCTGCTCGATCGAGTTGTGCACGACTATCCCGTCGGCCACGAAGTTGTGGGTACCCAACACCGTGGCGTCGTAGACATCGACCTCGCCGACCGGGGTGATCTCGACCACCTCGTCCCAGAACACGTCCGACGACGCGAGCGCGGCGAGCTGCTTGGAGTCGACCGCTCGGGCCATGCGGGCCAGACGGCGCCTGCTCGAAGCCCTCGGACGCGCTTCGGTCCCGAGCAGGTAACCACCGCAGTACTGCTCGCCGAGCGCTGCGGCCAACGCCCGCTGTGTCATGCCCATGCGGTCCAACTCATCGACCACTAGCTCGCGGACCTCGGCCGGGATCGTGTCGACATTCGGATTCGCGGTCACTCCGCTCAGCGCCGCCAACGCGGCATCTCGGGCAGCCCCTCTGCTCCCAGCCAGACCGATGCGTTCGAGGAACGTCCGCTGGTGATCCGCGCCATGGATCCAGAGCCGCCAACGCGGCGAGCTGCGTCCCACATCGGTGATGCGGGCCAGGACCCCGAACCTGAGCAACACGAGCTGCAGGTCGTCGATGAGGCGCCTGCGTGTCGACGTGGCCGTCAGGCGTACGTGCGGACGACCACGTAGCTCCCCCACACCCATCGAACCGATACGACCGAAAACGTGCGCGAGCACCGATCCCAGTTGCTCGTCGGGCAACAAGAAGACGGCGTCCGCCAGAGCGCCGTCGGCAACAGCGGACTCCGCCATCGCCGCTGCGTCGAACCCGTCGGGCACGGCGAGTGCCTCGGGTGCTCCGATACGCCTCGGTGTGGCCACCCGCGAACCGATGGCCAGCTCGTCCAGGCGCCGCCAGCCCAGCACGGTTCGGAACGGGTGGTTGGCGGTAGCGGTGACCTCACGCCCAGAGGCGAGCCGCAGACGGAAGGCCTCTTTCCTTCCGCTCGGGAACGCATGGGTCATGGTGGCCGGGACCATCGTCCAGTCCTCGGCGAGGCTCCACACAGGTACGTCGCGTTCGCCCGAGGCGAGCAGCTCGCCGAGGGACACCTCGACGTTGGTGTCAGCGCGCAGCACCCGGGTCTCGGCGGTCAGGCAACCCGACTCGCGGAGGTCGGCGAGCATGGGACGTTTGTCGGCGCGGAGCTCGAGCTGGCGCGACAGCTGCGACAGCGCCATCACCGGTGTCTGCAGCTCGCGGGCGAGCACCTTCAGACCGCGGCTGATCTCAGCGACCTCGACCTGCCGGCTCTCGGCCGAGCCGCGACCGGACATCAGCTGGAGATAGTCGACGACTATCAGACCGAGAGGCTGGTCCAGTCGGTCCTGCAGGCGACGTGCCTTGGAGCGGATCTCGGTGACGGTCAGCGCGGGGTTGTCGTCTATCCAGAGCTGACCCTCGCCCAGGCGCCCCATCGCCTTGGTGATCTTGGTCCAATCGGCATCGGTGAGCCGGCCGGTGCGCAGCTTCGTCGCCTCGATGCGGGCCTCGGCCGCGACCAGTCGCTGGGTCAGCTCCAAATGCCCCATCTCGAGCGAGAAGAACAACACCGGGCGCTGCTCGCGAACCGCGGCGTGGGCGGCGATCCCCAGGGAGAAGGCCGTTTTCCCCATGGCCGGTCGAGCCCCGACGACGATCAGGGCGCCGGGCTGGAGTCCGGCGAGCTGGGTGTCCAGGTCCTTGTACCCCGTCGGTGTGCCGGTGATTGCGTCGCCGCGCTCGTAGAGCATCTCGAGGTTCTCGAGGCTCAGATCCAGCAGCGGTGCCAACGGTGCGAGCGAGTCGGCGTTACGGCGCTGGGCGACGGCGAACATCATCGACTCGGCCGAGTCGATGGTCTTCTCGATGTCGTCGAGAGGCGAGTAGCCCAGCTCCGCCACGTCGTTGGCTGTCGTGATGAGCCGCCGCAGGAGGGACTTCTCCTCGACGATCTTGGCGTAGTGAAGGGCATTGGTGATCGCCGGGGTCCTGGCCTGGAGGGTCACCAGCGTCGCCGGACCGCCAACCGACTCCAGGACTCCAGCCTGGTCCAGTTCGTCGGCGACGGTCACCGGATCGACGCCCTGGCCCGAGCCGTATAGAGCCTGGATCGCATCGAAGATGTGGCGGTGCGCGGGACGGTAGAAGTCGTCGGCGTTCACTACGCCGGTGACCGCAGCGATCGCCTGCTCGCTCAACAGCATCGCCCCCAGGAGGGACTCCTCTGCATCGATGCTGTGTGGAGGGACTCTCAGGCGCGAAGGTTCGCCACGGTCGGGGCTGTCGGACATGTTGCGTGCATCCTCTCGCTCACTGCCTGTGAATCGCTAGAGGCATAACCATGGGGATTTCTTCGGAATGACCTGTGGACACCGGTGTCGAAGCTGGGCACAACTCTGCCGGGGCTGTGTGACACCGAACCCGAGACAGGACCCGAAACGCGACGACGCCGCCATCGAAGCACTCGATGGCGGCGTCGCTCGGAGCTCCGAGTGGATCTGCCGGGAATCAGTCGGCCACGACCTCGATGCTGATCGGGAACTGCACGTCGGCGTGGAGCCGGGCGGTCACCATGTGAGACCCGAGCTCCTTGATGTGCTCGTCGAGCAGAATGTCCTTGCGGTCCAACTCGATCCCCGTCTGCTCGGCGACAGCGGCAACGATCTCGGTCTCCGAGACGGAGCCGAAGAGACGTCCTGCGGCTGAGGCACGAACTGCGATGGTGATGGTCTTGGGGACCAGAACGGTCGCGATCTGCTGACCTGCTTCTCGTTCCCGCGCATCCTTGACGTCGCGGGAGCGGCGCATGGCCTCGGCCTGCTGCACAGCGCCCTCTGTCGCCGCCATGGCCAGGCCACGGGGCTCGAGGAAGTTGCGAACGTAGCCCTTGGACACCTCGACGATGTCACCGCGCTTGCCCAGCCCGGACACGTCGCCTCGGAGGATGACCTTCACTGCGCTCATTGCTCACCTCCAGTGCTCTCTGCGGCGACAGCGTCCACCGCTGTCGCGTCCAGACCGGTGAACTCGCTGGTCGACTCGGGTGCGTCGCCTGCGGCGTCATCGCGCTCAGGGCGCTCACCGCGGTCGCGGCGGTCACGACGGTCGTCGCCGTCGCGGTCGCCCCGTCGTCCACCCCGCTGAGTGGTGACACGGTTCGAGTAGGGGATGAGAGCCATCTCGCGGGCGTTCTTGATGGCCCGGGCGACCTCACGCTGCTGCTGGACGTCGTTTCCGGTCACCCGGCGGGCACGTACCTTTGCACGGTCGGACACGAACCTGCGGAGCAGGTTGACGTCCTTCCAGTCGACGTACTCGACGTTCTCGCTGTTGAGGATCGAGACCTTTTTCTTGAATTTGCGGCCTGCATCCTTGCCCTTGCCCTTAGGGCCTCGCTTCATCTGGGGCTTCGCCATCAGAACGGCTCCTCATCGTCGTTGTACCCGGCGGCAGGGGGCTCGACCGGGGGCGGAGCGGAATCGAATCCGCCGCCGCTGCCGCCATCGCGGCGCTCATTGCGTGTCACCTGTGCGGTCGCCCAACGGAGGCTCGGGCCGACCTCGTCGGCGATCACCTCGACCTTGGACCGCTTCTCGCCCTGGTCCGTCTCCCAGCTGCGCTGCTCGAGCCGTCCCGTGACGATCACCCGCGATCCCTTCGTGAGTGACTCCGCGACGTTCTCGGCCAGCTCACGCCAGCACACCACGTCGAAGAACGAGACCTGCTCGTCCCACTCGTTGGTCTGCTGGTTGCGCCAGCGGCGGTTGACCGCCAGACCGAAGCTCGCGACCGCCGCACCCGAAGGGGTGAAGCGGAGCTCGGGGTCGCGGGTGATGTTTCCGATCAGTTCGACCGTGTTACCAGCCATCGAGGGCCTCCTGTCGTGTCAGCCGGCCGGCAGCAGGCCGCGGCGAGCGGCTTCTGCGTCGGGCAGGCGGATCAGCTTGTGGCGGACGACTTCGTCCGCGAGCCGGAGGTACCGGTCGACCTCGTCCAGGTTGGCGGCCTCGGTCACGATCTCGAGTACCGAGTAGACGCCTTCCTGCTTGTGGTTGATCGTGTAGGCGAAGCGACGCCGGCCCCAGTGGTCGACGGTCGGAACAGTTCCGCCGTCGGCCTCGACGAGCTCGACCACCTTCGCGATGGCTGCCTTGTTCGTGGCGTCGTCGACGTCCTGGTCGACGATGATCATCAATTCGTACACGCGAGTGGTCACGTGTGTGTACCTCCCTCTGGACCTCGGCGGATCGCCGTCAGGGTCCTGCGACCTGCAGGACAGGGTGTTCGGATGTGGTCACCCCGGCGGGGCGACCGGACGATTCTAGTAGGCAGGAGGGTACCGGCCGCCAGACGACGTCCTCGAGGTCCGCCACCATCATGGCGACGCGCTGTGACAGCGAAGGCCGCCGGTCGACTCAGCCCGCGTCGGCCCCGTAGAGCGCAAGCGCCTCGGACTGCTCGGCGTTCAGGTGATAGCTCTCCGCGGCACTCGGGAAAGCTCCGCTGCGCACATCTCGTGCGAAGTCGCCGACTGCCCGCACCGCATCATCCTTGATCGATGCGTAGCGGCGCACGAACTTCGGTGCGACGCGGTCCTCGATGCCGAGCAGGTCGTGGAAGACCAGCACCTGCCCGTCACAGCGTGCGCCTGCACCGATGCCGATGGTCGGCACGTCGAGCGCGTCGGTGACCATGCCTGCAACTTCGTCCGGCACACCTTCCAGCACGATCGCGAAGCAACCGGCGTGCTGGAGCGCCTTGGCGTCCGCGACGAGCCTGAGCGCCGCTTCCGACTCCCGGGCCTGCACCTTGAACCCACCCATCGCGTGCATCGACTGGGGTGTGAGTCCCAGGTGACCCATCACGGGGATCTCTGCGTCGACGATCGCCTCGATCATCGGGACCCGCTTGCGGCCCCCTTCGAGCTTCACGCTCTGCGCGCCCGCGCGCACAAGTGCCGCGGCGTTGCGAACCGTCTCGGCGGTGGAGACGTGATAGCTCAGCCAGGGGAGGTCACCGACGATCAGGGCTGCGGGCTTGGCCCGGGCGACTGCGGCGGTGTGGTGGGCCATGTCGTCGATGGTGACCTGGAGGGTGTCGTCGTAGCCCAGGACGACCATCGCCAGTGAATCCCCGACGAGGATCATGTCGACACCCGCTTCGTCTGCGATCCGGGCTCCGGGGGCGTCATAGGCCGTGACCATGACGAGTGGATCCGCGCCGTCGCGGACCTTGCGAGCGGCGACGGTGGGTACCGTCATCGGGGTGGGTGCAGCCATCTCCGGCCTCCTGATCGGTCCAGCGCCCTATTGGCTGCCGGCCTCTGGCGAAAACTGTACGACAGCGGCGCCGCTGATCCAAGAGGTAGTTCAGCCCTTGGCCCCGGACGGAGGACTAACTGCCTGGTTCACCCGGTCGGCGCGGCGGTGGTGGTCGTCGGCGGGACCGTCGTGGTCGGTGCGACCGTCGTGGGAGCGACCGTCGTCGCTGGTGGGCGCGTGGTCGGCGGCCTCGTCGTCGTCTCGGTTGGCGCCTCGGTCGTCGTCGGGGACTCGGAGACCGTGCTCGACGTCGAGTTCGAGGTGTTCGAACGCGTGGTGGTCGTAGTGCGTTGGCCGGACAGCGACTGGTTGGTCAGACGCTCACCGAAGTCCGTCGAAGGGAACTCGCACTCGTCGTCCCCCTCGGTGGCCTCGGACATGAACTCGGCCCAGATGGTCGCCGGCCAGGTACCCCCGGACACCTCCTCGCCGCGGAACGTCTCCATCGGCTTCGGCTGTTCGTAGCCCATCCACACGGCTGCGGTCAGATGGCACGTGTAGCCGGCGAACCAGGCGTCGCGCGAGTCGGTGGTGGTACCGGTCTTGCCGGCCGCCGTCACCCCGATGTTCGCCCCTTTGCCGGTTCCCTTGACCAGAACGCCGGAGAGCACGGAATTGACGGTGTCGGCCACCTCGGGGGCTATCACCTGCTCCTTCTCAAGGTCGCGTGCAGCGTCGAACAGCACCTCACCGTCGGAGCTCTCGACCCGGCGAATCACATAGGGATCGATGTGCTCGCCACGGTCGGCGAAGGTCGAGTAGGCGGAGGCCATGTCCAGCACCGAAACCTCGCCCGTCCCCAGGACCAGGGAGTAGTCGTCACGCAGCTCGGCGCTGACACCCAATCGGTTGGCCATCTCCACGAGCTTCTGGGGTGTCACGAGGTTGACCATCCCAGCGTAGACGGTGTTCGACGATCGCCATGTCGCCTCCTCGACGGTCAGAACACCCTGGTCGGCCTTGTTGAAGTTGCGCGGCGACCACAGCTTGCCCGGTTCGGTGTAGACCCCGGGGAACTGGGTGGTGGGGGGAGAACGGAAGAGTGACTGGGTCGAGTACCCCTGCTCCACGAAGGCCGCCAACGCGAACGGTTTGAAGGTTGAACCGGGCTGCCGGCCGGATCCACCGCCTTCGGTCCCGAGGGCCAGGTTCACCTTGTTGTTGGCGAAGTCGGTGCCACCGACCATGGCTCTGACCTGTCCCGCCGTGTCGACTGCAACCAACGATCCGACAGGACCGTCCGCCCGGTTCAACGACTTGGTGACCGCTTCGTAGGCCTGGGCCTGCATGCGAGGGTCGTATGTCGTGTAGACGCGCAGCCCGCGTGTCTCAGCACCCGGTCCGAAGCGGTCGCGCAATTGACGCCTCACGTAGTCGATCCAGTACTCCGACCCGTGCTCGGCGTCACGGACCTCACCCAGATCGGTCGTCTCGGTCGACCGCGGGAGAATGGTCATCGTCTGGGCGGATCCGTCCTCGGACTCGGGTTGCCATACCCAGGGAACCTCAGCCGCGGCGTCAGCCTCGGCCTGGGTGATGTAGCCCTCGTCGACCATGCCCGCCAGCACGGTCCGTCGACGACGGCTCGCCTCGTCCGGATCCCGAGTCGCGTCGGCCCTCTCGGGCGCACGTATCAGACCCGCCAGATATGCCGCTTGGTGCAGCTGCAGGTTCTCCACGCCGGTGCCGAAGTACTCGCGGCTCGCAGCCTCGACCCCGTAGGCACCACGGCCGAAGTAGATCTCGTTCAGGTAGCGGGTGAGGATGTCGCGCTTGTCGAGCTCGCCCTCGAGCTTGACCGCCAGCACCGCCTCCTTGAGCTTGCGTTCAAGAGAACGCTCAGACGACAGGTACGTGAGCTTCACGTACTGCTGGGTGATCGTCGAACCGCCCTGCTGGGAGGCGCTGCCCCCTAGCACCGACTGGTAGAAGGCGCGACCGATACCCATCGGGTCGATGCCGCTGTGGTCGAAGAACTTGCGGTCCTCCGCGGACAGGACGGCTTGAACCAGGACCGGCGGGAGGTCGTCGTAGTCGACGTTGACGCGCTCCTCGGTGGCGGTGAGCTTCGCCATCGCCGTGTTGAAGTCGCACTCTCCGTCCTCGACATCGATGTCGCAGACGAACGAGGTCTCCGCCGATCGCTTGGCCGGGGGCAGGTCGATCGTGTTGAGTGCCATCCAGAAGGCGCCCACCGCGACGATCGCAACGACGAGGAACGCATAGCCGACGCGACGTAGCCGCCAGAGGATGCTTCGCCGAGGTCGTTCGCCCATCGAAACAGTCTGTCCCGACGACGGTCGCGCCGTCACAGCGAGCTGAGCGACGGATCAGCCTCCGCGGGGCCGGTCCACGAGTGGAGTCACCTGCAGGAGGTGGTTCCACCGGCAACTGGTGCACACCTCGACGGTGTAGCAACGCCGGTCTCCCCGGGGTGTGGCCAGCTTGAGCATCTCGGCCCGACCGGCGACGGGCCTCCCTCCCGGTGGGAGCCTCGGACCGAAAACGAAGCGCACCAGCCGCAACGTCGACTCGGCGCAGACCGGGCACGGCACAGTCGCTCCGGAGGAACAGTTGAGCGCGACCCGCATCAGCTCGCGCTGGGCATCGCAGACGTCCTCGTTCGACAGCTCACCGGACCGATACCTCCGCAGCAGCTGTCGCCGCGCGAAGCGGTAGTCGATGCTGCCGGGGGTGCTGCCGGGACGACCCGCTGACTCGGGCTGGAGGAACGGCACGAGCTCCAACGATACCGGCGGGTCCACGATGCGGCGCCGCGCATCGGTCAGACTTCCCGTCGATGTCCGAGCACGTCTCCTCCCTCCGCAGCCCCCGACGTCACCCATCCGCGGGCAACCTCGCACTCCGTCCGGCACTCGTGCGCGACGACCGTGCTCCGATCCAGCTCCCGACCGCGAGCTTTCCCCACGGATCAGAGGCATCGCGCAGCGTCGTACAGTTCGGCCCCGACCTGGACGACGACCAGCTGGAGAAGCTGATCGCTGCGGTCGGACCGATGGAGGGTCGTCGTGTCCTCGACCTGGGCTGCGGTTCGGGCACTGCATCGGTCGCCATCGCCCGTCGCGGTGCCAGGGTCATCGCAGTCGAGTCCTCCACCGCCCGACTGACCCAGGCACGCCACGCAGCGGACGTGGCCGGGGTGAAGATCGAGTTCCACCACAGCGACCTGGCTGACCTGGCGTTCCTGCGAGCTGACTCGATCGAGCTCGTGGTTGCGGTCTACTCGCTGGCGGGTGTGCAGGACCTGGGTCGGGTGTTCCGTCAGCTGCACCGCGTCATGCGGCCCGAGGGTGCTCTCGTGCTGTCGCTGCCTCACCCGATGTCGATGATGCTCGAGGCCGACATCGATGACCAGCAGACCCCCTACCTGACCCGATCCGCCTGGAGCGACCAGGCGATCACATGGCGCAGCGGAGGCGACGAGGGCGTGACCCACGTACACCAGATAGGTGACGTGTTCACCACCCTGCTGCGGTCGAACTTCCGGGTGGACGCTCTCGTCGAACCCCCGGCCACCGAGGGCCGCTCAAGCGTCCACAGCTCACCGCTGCGGGACTGGGTGCCGTCGACACTGATCGTCAGGGCACGCAAAGTCGGGACCTGAGCGGCCGCCGGCCGCCAGCGGAACCGTCTCAGTCCGTCGAGGCAGTACGGACGACCACGACAGGGCAGAGCGCGTGGTTGACCACGTAGGTGGTCACCGAGCCCATGAGCAGGCCGAGGAAGCCGCCGTGCCCGCGGGCGCCGACGACGAGCAACTCCGCGTCTGCGGACAACCTGATCAGCTGCTCCCCCGCGTGACCTTCGAGCGCTTCGGTCACCACATCGACCCCGTCCAGGGCCCCTTCTTCGCGGATGGTGTCGATCGCGGCGCCGAGCATCGTGTTCGATGCCGCTGCCAGATCCGAGGGGTCGGGTACCGCAACCTCGTAGCCGGTGCTCATGATCGGTGTGGCGAACGACGCCACGACCTTCAAGGTCGTTCCACGCAGCTGCGCCTCGCGTGCTGCCCAACGCAGTGCGTCGACCGAGTGCTCCGAACCATCGACCCCGACCACGATCTCTGCCATTTGGTACTTCCTCCGAGTTCCTTCAGTCAGCCCGACCGTACGCCGTCACGACAGTGCGGGTCACGTCTCGGCGTCTGCACCGACCACGGCTGACTCCGGCTGGTCGGCCCACCAGCGCTCGAGCGCCTCGGTCGCCTCGGCGTGCGACATAGGGCCACGGTCCAGGCGTAGCTCGAGCAGGTGGGCAAGGGCCCGCCCGACGATCGGGCCCGGTGGTACACCCAGATGCGCCATCACCTCTGCCCCGTCGAGGTCGGGGCGGACCGACGCCAGCTCCTCGCTGGCCTGCAGCGTCTTGATCCGGACCTCGAGATCGTCGATGCGACGTTCCAGGGCCTCTGCCTTGCGGCGGTTCCTGGTCGTGCAGTCCGAGCGTGTCAGCGCCAGCAGCTCGTCCAGCAACGGACCCGCGTCTCGCACGAACCTGCGCACTGCCGAGTCGGTCCAGCCCATCTCGTAGGTGTGGAACCGCAGGTGCAGGTAGACCAGGCGGCTGACGTCATCGACCATCTCGTTGCTGAAGCGCAGCGCCCTCATCCGCTCACGGGTCATCCGGGCGCCGACGACCTCATGGTGGTGGAACGAGACCCCGTTCGGTCCTATCGCCCGCGTGCGTGGCTTGGCAACGTCGTGGAAGAGCGCGGCCAGACGGACAACCAGCTCAGGCGGGGACTTGCGCACAACCGCGATCGTGTGCGCGAGGACATCCTTGTGGCGGTGGATCGGATCCTGTTCCAAGCGCATCGCCGGTAGTTCCGGCAGGAACAACGTCGCCAGGCCGCGGTCGTGGAGGAACCAGAGACCGGCGGAGGGGTCTTCGACCACCAGCAGCTTGCAGAGCTCGTCACGGATGCGCTCGGCCGACACGATCTCCAGTCGCCCGGCCATGGCCTCGACCGAGGCCATGAGCTCGGGTACGGGAGTCAGGTCGAACCCTGCGATGAAGCGCGCGGCGCGCATCATCCGCAGCGGATCGTCCGAGAACGACACCTCTGGCTCGACGGGGGTGCGCAGAACCCTGGCGAACAGATCCGCCAAGCCGTCGAACGGGTCGATGAGCGTCGGGGTGTCCGAAGTGACCTCGAGCGCCATCGCGTTGATCGTGAAGTCCCGCCGGGAGAGGTCGGCGACGATGTCGTCGGAGAACTCCACGAGCGGTTTGCGGCTGTCCGGTGTGTACGCCTCGGCGCGGTGGGTGGTGATCTCGAACGCCCGACCGTCGATGTTGGCCCCGATCGTTCCGAAGCGCTCCCCCTGTGTCCACACGGCGCTGGCGATCGGTGAGACGATCGACTTGATCCGCGCGGGCTCGGCGTCGGTGGTCAGGTCCAGGTCCTGGATAGCGTCGAGGTTCCTGTCCGCCAGCAGGTCGCGCACGATCCCGCCGACCAGGTACAGACGGTGCCCGGCGTCGGCGAACCGCTCGGCCAGAGGGCCGACGGGTTCCAGCAACGAACGTGCTCTCTCGGGGATCACGCAGCGAGGTTACCGGTCGAAACGACGGCGCAGTTCGGTCACCTCGGCCACGACGGACCCGCCGGGACCACCACCGCTGGGAGGTTCGGGATGGATCCGCTCACCCAGCATCGCGCCGACGGTCCCGGCAGCGGACTCCGCTATCGCGCCCAGGTCGTAGCCCCCCTCGAGGAACACCAACCGCCGACCGCCATCCACGAGTTGCAGCAGGTCCGAGGTGATGTCCGCGAAGTCGCCCGAGGTGAGCGCCAGGTCGGTCAGCGGATCCGCACGATGGCCGTCGAAACCGGCCGAGATGATCAACCAGGTCGCGCCGAACCGTTCGGCGAACGGCGCGACGACTTCCTCGATGGACCGCCGGTAGTGCTCGCCCGTGGCTCCCGGTGGGAGCGGCAGATTGAGGGTCGTACCCTCGCCCTCGCCGCTACCGAACTCGTCGATCGAGCCCGTTCCCGGGTAAAGCGGGTGCTGATGCCACGACACGTAGGCGACGTCACCCCTCTCGTAGAAGATGTCCTGAGTGCCGTTGCCGTGATGAGCGTCGACGTCGGCGATGAGGACGCGTTCGCCGGTGGCGGCGATCGACGCGGCGGCAACCGCCGCGTTGTTGAACAGGCAGAAGCCCATCGCCCGGGTCGAGGTGGCGTGGTGGCCCGGCGGACGCAACGCCAGGAACGCGCTGTCAGCCCCTCCGCCACGAAGTCGTTCGATCGCGTCCACCCCGGATCCTGCTGCGAGCCGAGCGACCGCGGCGGACTCACTCGACACCACGGTGTCGGCGTCGAGATGGCCTCCGCCGGCCTCGCAGAATCGATCGATGCTCGACACGTACCCACCCGGATGGACCAGCTGGAGCTCGGCGTCGGTCGCTGGCCGTGGTTCGATCCGATCGAGTCCTTCGAGCAGATCGTGGCTCGCCAGTCCGTGGATGACCGCCGGCAGCCGTGCAGCACGCTCCGGGTGGTGCGGGCCGGTGTCGTGGTGCTCGAAGCGCTCGTCTGAGTACAACAGGACCGCCATCCCCGAAGCGTACGACCCTCGGACCCTTCGGGCGCAGCCTGCCCTATCCTCGTGCCGTGGTCGTCGCCGCACCGGCGGCCGCGTAGGGCGCGCAGGCTCGCCTCCGACCCGCTGGTGCAGGAGACCCCGGACGACGGAATGATGACGCGTCAGACCCTGATCCTCGGCAACGAGCGGTTCCGCGTCGGACCCTGGCATGCCGATCCGAACATCGCCTACCTGGCCCTCACCCCTGATGTGCCGCGGCCTAGCACTGAAGGGCTCCGGCTCTGTCTACAGCGCCTGTGCGACACCGGCTTCTCGTCGGTCATCACCGCTGCACTGCACCCCGACGAGGCCGGGACGTTCGTGCAGGCCGGATTCGAGGAGTACGACAGGCTGAACGTACTGAGCCACCCTCTGATCGACCTGGACCCGCCCCGGCGCGAACCCGAGCCAGGTGTCCGCCTCCGAAGGGCGAAATCCTCCGACCGCGGGGTTACGCTCGACGTCGACCGGCGAGCGTTCACACCGTTCTGGCGGTTGGACGAGGACGGGCTGGATGAAGCCCTGGCAGCCACTCCCAGGACACGCTTCAGGGTCGCCGACCGCGACCGGGTTGTCGGATATGCCGTCACCGGACGGGCCGGAGCCCAGGGGTTCCTCCAACGCCTGGCGGTCGATCCCGAGCACAGCGGAGGCGGTCTCGGTGCAGCTCTCGTGATCGATGCGCTGCGATGGTCACGCCGCCACCGAGCGCACAGGGTCCTGGTCAACACGCAGCCCGACAACCACCGGGCGCTCGAGCTGTACCAGCGGCTCGGATTCGAGATCACTCCGACCGACCTGCTCGTACTCACCAGAGCCGTTCCGTGAGCAGCATGCGAGGTCCAATGCGCCTGCTCGCCCTGGCGGGCTTCGCGCTGATGGTGCTGCTCCCATCGGTGACCGTGCCACGCGTGGCAGGGGCACAGCAGGCCGCCGAACCGGTCATCGGCATAGCGTCGGTGACCCCCTGGGTGGCGCCGGACGGCGAGTTCCAGGTGCGCTTCGCTCCGACCACCGACGTGCCCCTGGACGCGACCCTCACGGTGACCATCCACCAACGCCTCACCGCCACGTCGGTGGAAGGCCTGCGGGAGGCCGTGTTCGAGGTGATCGACGGTGACGACCCCGGTCGCGTGTTGCAGACCCCGGTCAGCACACCCATGTCCGCTCTCGGCGACCCCGCGAGCGGTGCGACGCTCACCATCCCGATTCGCACCTCGCGCGGGGACCGGTCGAGGGTCCTGTTGCCGAACCCGGGAATTCACCCGGTCGAGCTCGTGCTGACCTCCCCCGACGGTCCCGAACTGTGGAGCGAGACCGTGTTCCTGAACCGATTACCCGAAGTGGACGACCGCGCACCGGTTCAGGTGACGCTGGTCCTACCCGTCGCCTCGGGACCAGCTGTAGGAGTCGACGGCACTGCAGCGTTCAGCTCCGATGACCAGAGCCAGCTCAGCTCAGTCGCTGCGCTGCTCCGCTCGGTACCAGACGCGCCCCTGACGCTGGCTGTCAGACCCAACACCCTCGACGGTCTTGCTCGCAGCGACCAGGGTTGGGCGACTGAGCTGCTCTCACGCCTGTCCGTGGACAACAAGAGCAACGCTCTCATCCGACAGCCCTACGTCCGCGTGGACAGCGGCTCGCTCGTCGCCTCCGACGACACGGGTGAGCTCCAGCGCCAGATCGTGGTGGGTGCCGGAACCGTCGAGGCGCGACTCCAGCGCACTGCCGACCCCGGCACATGGCTGGGCGACGGAACCACCACCCCCGGGACGCTCGATGTCGTGGCCGATGCCGGTGTCGAGTCGGTTCTGCTTCCCTCGGAGTCGCTCGAGGATGTCGGAGACACCGATGACGGGCAGCCGGTCACGGCACCGGTCCGCATCGAGAACGGCGCAGGTGTCAGGGCCCTGGCCTTCGACTCGGACGTGTCCGCACGACTCGAGGACACGGCGACCGACCCGGCTGTACGTGCTCACGAGGCTGTGTCGGTGATGCTGGCGGGCTGGTTCGCCACCGGCTCACGAGCTGCCCCACCCGCACTCGCCAGTGCCCTGCTCCTCGACCCCACGATCGATTCCAGGGTTGTCGAATCACTCGGTGCGACACTGCGCAGCGGAGGCCCGCTGGTAGCTGATCTCCTGAACGGGCCTCTTCCTGAGGCTACAGGTGACGAGGCGAGCGCCTCGCTCGCCTCCCGCGACGTGTCTTCGACCAACAGTGCCGTAGCCGAGACCAACGACACCCGCGGTCTGATCTCGGCGTTCCGGTCGATGGCCGGAGACGCCGAGAGCGCTATCGCGCTCTGGGACGAGGTCACGAACCAGAGCATGGCCCTGACGTTGGATGCGTCGCAGCGGACGCAGATGCAGACCGCCGTGCGCCAACAGATCGACACGCGCATACGCAAGATCCAGCCACCCCGAGCGCGGAGGATCCTCCTCACCAGCGACGATTCGGTGATCCCGCTCAGGTTCCGCAACGACCTCCCCTACGAGGTGCGTCTGGTCATGCAGGCACGGTCACCCCGACTCGACATAGCCGAGCCTGTGTCGGAGATAGTGCTCGCCCCCGGCGAGAACCGGATCGATCTCGAGGTCGAGGTGCAGGCTCCCGGTGAGTTCCTGCTGCGAATCGATCTGAGTTCACCCGACGGCGGGATCCAGATACCAGGACCGGCCGTGCCCGTCAGGTCGACTGCCATCTCCGGAGTCGGGGCGGCGCTGTCGGTGATCTCCATCGTCTTCCTCCTCGGATGGTGGATCCACACGACTCGACGCCACCGCAGGGAACGCAGACTCGGGGACAGCCCCGGTGCAGCCGGTAGTTTGGGCCCAAGTGACTGACGCACGATCGGGTCCGCGTGCACACACGGCGCTCTCCGGCGATGAGCCGACGCGTGTCGACGCACCGTCGATCGCCGGCCTCACCGGTGCGACGCTGTGCCACCGGTACCATCTCGAGCGGCTCATCGGCTCCGGTGGCATGGCCCAGGTGTGGGAGGCCACAGACGAGGTGCTCGGTCGACGGGTCGCCGTGAAGGTGTTGCACCCACACCTGAGCTCCGACACCGCTCTCGTCGCCCGCTTCCGTCAGGAAGCCGTCGCCGCAGCCAGACTGAGCCATCCGGGCATCGTCGGCGTGTACGACACCTGCTCCGACGGCTCGCACGAGGCAATCGTCATGGAGTTGCTCGATGCCTCCACGTTGCGTCAACACCTCGACGAGCACGGAACACTCGATGCCGAGACGTCGGTGCGAATCGCACTGCGGCTGCTCGATGCGCTCGAGGCCGCACACCGCGCGGGTCTGGTCCACCGCGACGTGAAGCCTTCGAACATCCTGTTGTGCCGGGACGGGCGTGTGATGATCGCTGACTTCGGTATCGCCAAGGCGGAGGACCAGACGGAGCTGACCCAGGAGGGCACGCTCGTCGGGACTGCCAGCTACCTGGCACCCGAACAACTCATCGGCGGCGAGGTCGACGGCAGAGCGGACCTCTACGCGCTGGGGATCGTCCTGTACGAATGCCTGACCGGACGTCTCCCCTTCCGTGGAGACACCGGTGCAGCCACCGCGTTGGCACGTCTGCACACCGACCCTGTCGACCCGCGCCGCCTACGCGCCGACATACCCGCGCGCATTGCTGCACCGGTGATGCGCGTTCTCGCAAGGGAGCCCGATGACCGGTTCGACTCGGCCGCAGATCTCCGGGCTGCTCTGCTCGACACCGGCATAAGTCCCGGTGCGGCGAAGTCCACTCCTTCCATCGCCGCACCGGTCGAGGCGGAGGAGCAGCCGTCGTTCGCCCGTTCGGAGCGCGGCTGGCTGGTCCCTGCTCTGTTCATCCTGCTCGTCGCCACTGCGATCACCGTGGCCGGCCTCCTCCTGCGCGAGACGACGATCGGCGATGACAACGGAACGACAACGTCTCTCGCGCCGACTCCGGCCGCGGCTGTCGTCCCTTGGAGCGCCGCGAACCCTTTCGACCCCCAGGGACGAGGTACGCCCGGCGAGAACAACGCTGATGCACCAGAAGCCATCGACGGCGACCGGTCCACGTCATGGCGGACCGAGTCCTACGACAGCCCCACCTTCTTCGGTGCCAAGACAGGAGTCGGACTGGGCCTCGTCGTCGGCGAACCCACAGAGGCACTTGAGCTCACCATCGACGGCTCCACCAACGGATGGAGCGGACGCGTGTACGTCATCCCATCCGACGAAATCGGATCTGACGGGCTTCCCACCGACGTGCTGGACGGCCGTGAGCCCATCGCTGTGCTCGAGGACGTGCGCGACGTCCGGACCTTGGAGTTGGGTGGCCGCAGCCTGCAGCCGGGCGATGTGGTGATGATCTGGATCACCGGGCTCGGCGACACCACCGGCGAAGGCCGCCACCGGGTGGAGCTCGCCGAGGTGACCCTCAGCGGCCGCCCGGCCGACGGATGACGGATGACGCCACCGCCCAGCAGTCCTGACGACCGTTCCGACGAGGACCTCGCCAGCGCGGCGGGCGCCGGTGACCGCAGGGCGATGGAGACGCTGCTGCGACGGCATCACGACAGGATCCGCATCCTGTGCCACCGCCTCTGTCGCGACCCGGGCGACGCCGATGATGCAACCCAGGAAGCCCTTGTGGCGATCGTGAGAGGGGTCGACCGCTTCGACGGGCGAGCGGCGTTCACTACCTGGTCCTATCGGGTCGCAACAAACGCCTGTCTCGACGAGTTGCGCCGACGCGGACGCCGGCCGTTGCTGAGCGACGATCCGGACGTCACGTTCGAGCGCCCCTCGACCAGTCGGCAAGGAGAGATCGACCCCTCGGAGGCCGTGGTCTCCAACGAGACACGCAACGAGATCCAGCGTGCTCTGAACGCGCTGCCCGAAGACTTCCGGTGGCCGGTCGTTCTGCGTGACCTGGCCGAGCTCGACTACGCCGAAATCGCCGAGGTCCTCTGCATCGCACCGGGAACGGTCCGGTCGAGGATCTCGCGTGGTCGCGCCCGACTCGCGGAGCTGATCTCGGGCGCGACCACATCGTCCGGGAACCCATCCGGCCCCGCCGACGTCTCACAGGACGAGCGATGAACGAAACGACCGACCCATATCCGGAGGACATTCCACCCGAGGACCCTCGCCGGTCCGCGGCAGACATCTCGGCGCGCCTCGCCGATGAGCCGGTACCGGACGACGAGCTGTCCCGTGAGCGCAGGATCCGCGCGGCCCTCACCGTGTTCGACGAACAGCACTCCCGGCCCACTGTGCGTACAGCCGCCGTTCCGGTTCCTCGCCGACGGGCGGATCCCGGGTGGTTGGCCGTCGCCGCGGTCCTGGCGGTGTTCGCCGTGGGCGGGTTCCTCATCATGAGCAGCAGGTCCACCGAGGACGCCAGCACATCCGATTCGGCCGAGAGCGCTATCGCCGAGCTCACCGATTCGACACTCGCACCAGGTCCGGCCGGAGCCTCACTCGACCCTGCGGAGCCCGCGACGCTCGCAGACCTCGGAACCCAGGCAGACCGCGACGCCGTGTTGAGCGCTGTGGACGAACGACTCGGTGCGGTCTCGAACGACTTCGCCACTCCGCCGAGCACCACCTCGGGTGCAGGGTCCTCCGCCGAGGACGGCGCACGATCACCGGAACCCGACGAACTGGACGGAGCCACTGGTGGCGAGATCGGCGCGACCCGTGAGGCGACTCCTTCGGAACTGCCTTGCATCGGGCAGCTACAGGCCACGGGCGAGCAGCCGGTTGCGGTCGCCTCGATCGCGGGTGTCCCGGTGGTCGTGGCTCGACGCCCGGCCGGCTACGAGGTGTACGACTCCCGGAGCTGCACGCCGTTGCAGTGACCACAACCCGCGGGTGCCGGTGGGCTCTGTCGCCGCGTGAGGCGTCTCCGCCCTAGGCTCACGATCCATGACCGAGCCAGTTGGCGACGCTCAGGCCGCGCCTCCGCAGACGGCGTCGACCGTCGCCACCGATCCGACGAGACCATCCGCCACGGCCCCGGCACGCGGTGACACCGTTCCGGGCTCGAGAGAGGACTGGACCGATCAGGTGACCGGCCTGATCGTCGACAACGTGGACAAGGTCCGGAACCGCACGACCGGACCGATCCTCGAGGTGACGCGGGGCTCCGTGCACGCCGTGGTGGCGGTGACCCTGCTGCTACCCGTTGTCGTGCTGCTGACCATCCTCGCTGTCCGGGTCCTCACCTACTACGTGTTCCGCGAGGTGTGGATCACCTACACAGTCCTCGGAATGATCTTCACCCTGGTCGGTGTTGTCCTTTGGTCCCGCCGACACGCGTCGGTGAGCACCCCCTGAGCGACCGAACAGTCACACCTCGGGCCGGTCTAAGCCGTCGCAGCCCGGGCCGTGGCCCAGATTTAGGAGAACGATGACCGATCACCCCCCTGCCGATGCAGATGTTCGCAACGTGGTGATAATCGGCTCGGGCCCAGCGGGGCTGACCTCGGCGATCTACACCGCCCGAGCCAGCCTCTCACCGGTGCTGATCGAGGGTGAGCCGTCGTCCACCAGCGATCAGCCCGGCGGACAGCTCATGTTGACCACCGAGGTGGAGAACTTCCCCGGCTTCCCCGACGGTGTGATGGGTCCAGAGCTGATGGCCTCGTTCCGCAAGCAGGCAGAACGCTTCGGTACCGAGATCGTCACCGCCAAGGTGTCCCGGGTCGACTTCTCGGAACGGCCTTTCAAGGTATGGGTCGGCGACACCAGCGCTGAACCGACGTACCTAGCCCGTTCGATCATCGTCTCTACCGGTGCGCGTTCGCTCATGTTGGGCCTGGAGGCCGAGGAACGCCTGCTGGGTCACGGGCTGTCCACCTGTGCGACATGTGACGGATTCTTCTTCCGCGACCAGGACATCGCCGTGGTCGGCGGCGGTGACTCGGCTCTGGAAGAGGCGCTGTTCCTGGCGAGGTTCGGACGCACGGTCACCATCATCCACAGGCGTGACAGCCTGCGCGCCTCGAAGATCATGCAGGACCGGGCGATGGCCAACGACAAGATCCGCTTCATGTGGAACACAGTCGTCGAGGACATCATCGGGGAGAACTCGGTCGAGGCACTCCAGTTGCGTGACGTCCTGTCCGACGAGGTCACGACCCAGCCTTTCACGGGCGTCTTCGTGGCGATCGGCCACCGACCGAACACCGATCTCTTCGTCGGCCAGCTCGACCTGAAGGACAACGGCTATCTCGCCACTCAGCCGGACTCTTCGCTGACGAACGTCGAAGGCGTGTTCGCCGCCGGTGACGTCCAGGACGACTGGTACCGGCAGGCGATCACCGCAGCCGGGAGCGGGTGCATGGCAGCGATCGACGCCGAGCGTTGGCTCGAAGCCCAGGGCCACTGAGAGTCGGGGCATCGATCCACCCGCTCGCCGGGTGCGGAATGATGGAGAGGTCGGAGGAGTTGACGCCCCGACTGCTGATGGACGGATGTCGCTGCTCCGGACGGTGATCCACTCCTCGGACGAAAGGACCAAACCCATGTCGGGTTCAATCAGCCAGCTGAGCGAAGCAACCTTCGCCGAAGAGGTAAACGCTGCGACCGAGGCTGTCCTCGTGGACTTCTGGGCCGAATGGTGCGGCCCGTGCAAGACGATCGCACCGATCCTCGAGGAGCTCGCTGTCGAGCAGGCCGGAAAGTTGAAGATCGCCAAGGTCGACGTGGACGACAACCAGGGACTGGCTCGCCAGTACGGGGTTCAGAGCATCCCGACGATGATCGTCTTCAAGGACGGAGCCGAGGTGCACCGGATGGTCGGTGCCCGCGGCAAGGCCCAGATGCTCGAGGATCTGAGCGCCTACATCTGAGCGCGTAACACCTGAACTCTCCTCAGGTCGTCCACTCGAACATTTGTTCGATTGTTTGACTGGCGCTGTCGGTTCCGCGGATGACACCGTGGTGCGGCAGTAGATGCCTGTGGTTCCCATCTTCCACATAGGAGACCGTCATCGCACTCGCGTCACTACCCCTACGTCTTGGCTCCACCGGCGACGACGTCGCCGACCTCCAGCGCAGACTGCGCGCGGCCGGTCACCCGGTCGACCGGGTGACGGGATCGTTCGACGACGCGACCAGAGCTGCTGTTGTGGCCTATCAGGAGGCAGCTGGCCTCGACGCCGACGGTGAGTGCGACGCCGACACCTGGTCTTCACTCGTCGAGTCAGGGTTCGCCCTGGGGACCCGCCTCCTGTGCCTCCGCTCCCCCATGATGCGCGGTGACGACGTCGCCGAGCTCCAGTTGCGCCTCGGAGCCTTCGGCTTCGACGCCGGCCGGGTCGACGGCATCTTCGGTCCCACGACGCAGACCGCCGTCGGCGAGTTCCAACGCAACGGCGGTCTTGTGAGTGACGAGGTGTGCGGCCCCGAGACTGTGGCGTGCCTACGCAGGCTCGACGGACGAGGCGGTTCCACCCCGGTCACAGGTGTCCGCGAGCGCGAACGACTTCGGCGCCGTGCCGGGATGAGGGTGGGGCTGCGCGTGGCGATCGGCACAACCGGAGCACATCACGTCACCTCCGCCTTGGCGTCGGAGCTACAGCAGAGCGGTGTCGCCACCCTGCTGATGGGTGACGACTGGTCGGCCCAAGCGGATGAGGCGAACAGTTTCGGCGCGGACCTCTACGTCGGACTAGTCGTCGCGGACGACCCTGTCGTCGAGACATCCTACTTCTCGGTACCCGGGTACGAGTCGACTGGTGGCCGCCAGCTCGCTCACATGATCCTGCGCGAGCTACCCGCCGCTCCTGGCTGGTCCATCGGAGTCGCGTCCGGAAAGCGCCTCGCCATCCTACGCGAGACCCGCGCACCTGCGGTCGTGGTGAAGTTGGGTGACGCCGCTGTGGTCGAGACGAACACGGATCTGGTGGTCGCGTCCCTCGTCAGGGCCGTCGACGCGTGGGCAGATCAGCCCTGCTGAGAGCCAGAATCCTCGCCTCGACCACTGATCGAGCCTTCACCTGTAGTTCGGGTTAACCACAGAGTTGCACACAAGCTGTGGATAACCGCCCGAACCGTTTGTAGAGGTGGACAGGTACGGTTGTACCAGTGCAAATCACCTATTCGATGATGAGCCTGTAGATCCGCTCGAGGTCCTCCAGGTTCGCGAAGTCGATCGTCACTTTCCCCCGTTTGGCGGTCATAGCGATCGACACCCGGGTGTCCAGTCGACTGGCCAGGAGCTCCTCCAACTCGAGCAACCCAGGTGGCCTGAGCTTGCGCTCCGTTGAGTCATCGGAACGGTCGTCACCACTTGGAGCGGGCAGATCGTCGGGCGAGTCTGCCAGATCCGCCTCGAGATCGAGTCGCTCCTTCACCAGGCGTTCCAGGTCCCGCACACTCAGGGACTCTGCAACCACACGCCGAGCCAACAGCTCCTGGTACGAGCGGTCGGGATGACCGAGCAATGCCTTGGCGTGCCCCGCCGAGACAAGTCCTTCACCGACCAGCTTCTGGACTGACGGTGGAAGCTGGAAGAGACGGAGATGGTTCGCGACAGCGGACCTGCTCTTACCTACTCGCTTGGCGAGCTGCTCCTGGGTGAGCCCGAAGTCCTCGATCAACTGCTGATAGGCAGCTGCCTCCTCGAGTGCATTCAGGTCCTGACGGTGAAGGTTCTCGACCAATGCCTGTTCCAGCGAGGTCACGTCATCGGTGGTGCGAACAACGGCCGGGATCGTCGCAAGACCCGCTCGCTTGGCAGCACGCCAGCGACGCTCCCCCGCGATCAACTCGTAGCCGTCATCACTCACGCGCACCAGCACCGGCTGGAGCACCCCCAGCTCCCTGACCGAATCGGTCAGACCTTCGAGAGCCTCCTCGTCGAAGACCTGTCGGGGCTGGAGCCGATTCGGCTGCACCGAGCCGATCGGCAACTCCTGCAATCCTGCGCCCGTGGTCTCCTCGGGACCGTCCCCTTGCGGGATCAGTGCCGTGAGACCCCGACCGAGTCCTCCCTTACGAGCCACCGCTCACCTCCCTGGCCAACTCCCTGTACGCGACCGAACCCCGCGAACTCGGATCGAATGTCGTGATCGGCTTCCCGAACGACGGGGCCTCCGACAACCGGATGTTCCGTGGAATCACATTTCGACAGACGGTCGAGCCGAAGTGGGCACGCACCTCAGATGCGACCTGTTCGCCGAGTCTGGTCCGCGCGTCATACATGACCAGGACGATTGCCGAGATCTCGAGCTTCGCGTTCAGGTTCCGCTGCACAAGGTCCACGTTGCGGGTCAACTGCCCCAGTCCTTCGAGCGCGTAGTACTCGCACTGAATCGGAACCAACACCTCGCCTGCGGCGACGAGAGCGTTCACGGTGAGCAGGCCGAGCGATGGAGGACAGTCGATGAGAACGTAGTCGTAGTCCTCGATGACTTCCTCGAGGGCTCTCTTGAGCTTGCTCTCACGACTGAAAGCGGGCACCAGCTCGATCTCGGCACCGGCCAGGTCCAGACTCGCAGGTGCGACGAACAGGCCCCGCACCTCCGTAGGCTCGATGCACTCGTCGAGCGACACGTCGTTGAGGAGAACGTCATACATCGTGTATTCGAGGGTCCTCGGGTTGATGCCAAGCCCTGTGGTCGCGTTGCCCTGCGGATCCAGATCCACGACCAACACACGGAAGTCGAGCTCCGCCAGAGCCGCACCTAGGTTCACGGTGGTGGTCGTCTTCCCTACGCCACCCTTCTGGTTGGCAATCGCAATGACCCGGGGCAGCGGCCTGACGACGTTCGACACAAGTTCATCGTCGGAGCCATCGTCGCTCGCCGCCTCGAGTGGGGCCGACATGGGCGCTCCATCAGCAGACGGTTGGGGTGGTGGCTCCGCGCTGGAGCCACCAGTTGATTCGACCGGCTGGCTGATGCCAGCGGATTCTGATCCCGAGGGTGTACTCGACACGAGGGAGCCGCTGGTCTCCGCGGTCCGCCAGCTACTCGAATGGTCCTGCTCGCTGACCGCGGGAACGGAAGCTGACGGAAGATCATTCGACCTCGTCGCCGGGGTCACGACGTCACCCGGTCCGCGCCAACCAGGGGAGCCCAGTTCGGATAGATGGTCGGGCTGGTCGCTCACGCCGCTCGTATCCACTGTGTCACCGTGCTCGTCATTGACGTCTGCCATGTGACCTAAGTCCTCCTCGTTCCTCGACCGAAGTTGCGCTTGTCGGCCACCGGGACCTTCTCGGGCTCGCGAGCACGGCCAGTGGTCTGGTCGCTGGGGACACAGGAGTTGCTCCGAAGACCGGCACCGTCACGGAAGTTCCTTATGGCCACATCACGAACTCTAGGGTGCCCCGAGGTCGGGGACCGGGATGGCCGTGTGTCTTCCGGCCGAGTGCCGACAATCCTTCCCTGTCGGCTCCCTTGGGTCAAGCACCCGAACCCGTTGACGATCACTCTCACCTCTGCAGTCGGGGGGGGGGTGCACCGGGGAAACACCCCCCCCCGGGGCGTCGGGGCGCACCGGCGT
>CAYVDN010000017.1:0-36427 GCA_964450685.1 uncultured Microthrixaceae bacterium | reverse complement strand
ACCCCCCCCACCGCTTTCCCGCACACCCACCCCGCGGCAGGGGGGCGAGTGGCCCCGGTGCAACCGGCCCCCCGGCGGTCAGACGGGGAACTCGATCGTCGGGTGAGGGAGGACTGTCGGGAAGGCGGGCAGTTCGCGGGCTCGCCACATCCGAATAGGGAATCTGTGTCACGACCATGGAGACCGACCACAAGCTCGCCGTCGACAGCAGCCGATCTCATCCTGCTCTCAGAACCTCATCGGGCAGTGCGCGGATCAGAAGAGTGGACGCTTCGCTGGAATCCCGACACGGCGTGGGTAGCGGGCGTCGACCTCGCCTTCCAACCGGAGTACCTGCAGAGTCGAGCCACCCGACCCGATCTTCTCCGCTGAACGAAGACCTAGCGCAGCCAGGCCCTCGTTCGGCCAGCGGCGCGGATCGTGCACTGGTGGTTCACTGGCAACTATCCATCCACCGGGACGAAGGAACCCGACAGCGCATTCAGCAGTGACAGCGGGTGGCCCGAAGCTGCGCGTGACGACTGCATCGAACTTCCCTCGCAGAACATCGGTTCTGGCCAGGTCCTCGGCCCTGCCGGTGACAACGTCGACCTGCTCGGCCATCCCGAGTGTTCGAACGGCGTCTTCCAAGAAGCTCGTTCTGCGCCTCATGGCATCCACCAGGGTGAACCTGACCGCGGGGTTCTGGCGTGCCAGGACTATCCCAGGCACTCCACCGCCGCTCCCCAGATCAAGGACCCGAGTGGCACTTCTCAAGAGTCGACCGAAGCCGGCCGCGTGTTCCACGTGGAACATCACCGGACCAGGGCCAAGGAATCCGAGTTGCCTGCTCTGCTCGAGCACGG
Organism: uncultured Microthrixaceae bacterium; assembly: GCA_964450685.1. Lineage (GTDB taxonomy): Bacteria > Actinomycetota > Acidimicrobiia > Acidimicrobiales > Microtrichaceae > JBAOHV01. Next base: position 35,582 of record CAYVDN010000017.1, on the reverse strand, counting down.
CGAGCAGGTCCCCATCCACTGATGGGCCCAACTGTTCGTCGCCTTCGTCGTATGGAACGGATGAGTCCACACTCGGATTCTTCCACGAACCGGCTGAGGCATCCTCTATTTCAGGACTCAGCGTCGTCGGACACTGCGAGATCCGGAGAACATCCGGCCAAACCGGTCAGGTGACGCGAGAACGGGCACCCTGGAAGGTGCCCGTTCTCGGTCCGTTCCGACCAGATGGTCGGAACGGGTTCTCTTACTCGATGTTCAGCTCATGCCCGACGCAGAACGACTCGTCGTCGCGGATCCTCGCCCTCGGATGCGGACGCAACTCCATCCTGCGCTGAAGCAACGTCGTGAACCAGCTTGCGGTCTGCGCTCGACATCACCTCGAAGACGACTTCCACGTCATCCTCACGAACCTGGCGTGCGGCGTCGACCACGAAGTCGGTCAATGATTCCCGACGCTTGCCACGAATTCCTTCGACATCCACGACCACCTTCGCGTACTCCCGACCGGCAGCCTGACGCTGAAGAGCATTCCGGGAGATCTCCTGCAAGGCGTCGAGAGTAGCGAGGCGGGGCCCGACCAGGAGTCCGAGATCGGAACCGGCGAGGTTCACCGTGAGCTCGTTCTCCTCGACACTCGAGGATGCCGTCGCCTCCAGCCCGAATGACGCAGCCAGCTCAACGAGAAAGCTCTCGAGAACCTGCTGCTGCTCAGACATGTCCATCATCTCCCGGCTCTCCTTCTTGCTCGATCCCTGCGTCGTCTTGCTCGCACCGTTCTGCTTCTTCTGCTTCGCGGTGGCTGACCCACTGCTGCTACGCCCCACCGAATCTGATGGCGAATCGGCCGGCGCCTCTGAGCCCGCCGACTTCTTCGGGGCACCGCCCCCGTTGGAACCGCCGTTTCGCTTCGGGCGCTCCTCCTCTGTTCCCTTACGGGTCCGGCGACGACGCTCGTTCTTGGGCGGTGGGGTGAGGGGAACCACCCTGGCCCTGACACGAGCGCTGCCACGGGTGCGGCCGAAGAGCCCGCTCTTGGGCTCCTCGAGCACCTCGAACTCAGCTTCGCTCATGTGCACTCCGAGCTGGTCGAGCGCCAACTCCTTGGCTTCTTCAACGGTCTTCGCGGTTGTCTCAACCCATTCCACGGCTGCTCACTTGTCCTTTGGTGTCTGGGGACCGCGGCGCCGCTCACCTGAACGACGTCCACTGGCGGGAGATTTGTCCGAGCCAGGCGTGGTCCCACCCGACGAGCTCGATCCCGATGACTTTCGGTGCACTGCCTGACTCTTTGCGCTCTTGCCGGGCCCTGCCGACTTGGAGCCTTTGTCGTTCTGCTTGGAGGACTTCTCGTCTGCCTTCGAGGTCAGCGCCTTGGTAGAGCCGCTTCCCTTTTTCGAGCCACTCCCGGACCCCTTGGAGCCGTTGCCAGCAGAATCCTTCTCGACAGCCTTCGCCTCGACAGCATCGCGCGCATGTTCCTTGTGGTACACGCTGCGAGTGATATAGGCGTTTGTTCCGATCCTGCAGAAGTTCTGGGTGCACCAGTACAGAGCCAGACCGGCCGGGAAGCCGTACGAGAAGATGGGCAGGAAGAACGGCATGAACTTCATGATCATCTGCTGTTGCGGATTCACGTTGCCTGACGTGTTGCGCGCCTGGAGCTGCCGATTCTGGTAGAGCCCCGTTGCGAGCATCACGACGAGCAGAGCCAGATAGGGGAGAGCGATCAGGAACCCCTTTGCCATCGCCTGTGCAGCCGACAACGAGAGATCCATGCCCAGGAAGTTCATGTCGTTCGTCGATGCGAGCGCCTTGTAGAGATCGGTGTTGTGGTTCAGATGAGCCGGCGTGAACAACTGGTCGGTGAAGATCCATGGCGTCGTCGGCTGCTGGAGGTTGGTCTGGGCAACGATCTGACCCGCACCGGACCCGAGGCCACCAGGCCGAATCGTCAGGCCACGAAGCAACTGGTACATGATGATGAAGACCGGCATCTGTGCCAACAGCGGTAGGCACCCGCCGAGAGGGTTGATCTGGTGTTCGCGATAGAACGCCATCAACTCCTGGTTCAGCTTCTCGCGGTCGTCCTTGTACTTCTCCTGGATGCGCTTCATCTCCGGCTGGAGCCGCTGCATCTGGAGCATGGACCGTGTGCTCTTGACCGTGAGCGGAGTGATGAGGGCCATCACAAGCACCGTCATGCACATGATCGACACGCCGAAGCCGACCCTCGGTCGTATCCCTTCGGGGACCAGCGTGTAGAAGAAGTTCAGTACCGAGGCGAGTGCATCGAAGAACTGCTCGAACATCAGGTGACCTCTTGATCTGATTCAGTCGTTGGGGGAGTGGTGCTTTGCTCTGTGTCGGTTTGTGCAGTGTCGATTTGCGCAACAGGGGTGTTCCACGTGGAACGGTCGACACCTGACCTACGCCTTGGTGTGCCTGTCCCTGGTTCCGGCACCGGGTCGTAGCCTTGCGATCCCCACGGGTGACAGCGACCGAGCCGTCGGACCGACAACCATGTGCCCCTGAACAGACCATGCATCTGAAGCGCCTCGATTGCATATGTCGAGCAGCTGGGCACATGACGACACGGTGACGGCCGGCCTTCGCTGGCCTTCTGGTAGAAGCGAACTAGTGCCACGAAAGGCCTGACAGCCGGTGCCGACGAGAGAGCTGTCGATCCCGAGGGTCCGAGTGCACTGGATTCATCCGGGTCAGGAATGTGACTCATGTCTCATCTGCCTGCCGACGCCGTCTTCCCAACCAGCGAGGTCGCTCTCCTGAGGTGGTCCTCCAGCGTCGAGTAGGAGAGTCCCCGAGCGTGGGGCGCTACCACCACGAGATACCATCCGACAGGCAGCTGGCCATCCCTGGCACTCTCACGAGCGATTGCCCGTAGTCGCCGGCGGAGCAGATTCCTCTCCACGGAACCACCGACCTTCCGTCCGATGGCAAATGCCATGGCCGGTCGCGGCGCACCCTCACGTTCAAGAAAGACCACGGAGAGTGGTCCGCTTCGCGCGCGATGTGGCGACCTACGGAAGCGGCGGAATACTTCACGCTCGCTGATCCGGTCGACCGATCCTTTCAGGACGATCAGGCCGAGAGGCGGTGACGACCCTTGCGTCGCCGAGCCTTGATGATCGCCTGGCCGGCGCGGTCTGACATCCGATGCCGGAACCCGTGTTTACGGGAACGTCGGCGGGCCTTCGGTTGATAAGTGCGCTTCACGAGAGACTCCGTGCGATCGTCATTGGCGGTCAGCTGTTGTTGACCCAGACACTGCGATTTCCGGGAGGAATCCGAGCGGGGCCGACACCGGGAAGACACCGGGCGTCACGGTGGCGTTCTCACCGACGATGATGGATGAACGCGAAGAAGGAACCCCGAGCAGACCCGGAACAGCAAATGGTAGGGGTTCACGACCGTGTCCGCCAAGCCGACGGATTGCTCGAGACCACAACCGGAGTCCTACATCGGGCCACCGTCACCCCGGAGGGCAGGATCATTTGCATGATCACGGGCCTCGTGACTACGTTCGTCGTCTCGTCAGGCATTGACCAGAATTGTCCACAAGTGTGGATGTACCTGTGGACAGGTGGCCCGAGGAGGATGGCGCGGTGCCAGCTGATGGAGCTCAGATCTGGCGCGACACCGCCAAGCTGCTCGTCGAGCAGGTAAGCGACTCCGTTTGGAGCTCCACCTTCCAGGACGTCGACTGCACCGAGCTGGTCGACTCCACGCTGACGATTTCCGTCCCCAGCCAGTTGGTGCGCCAGCGCATCGAACAACGGTATCTGGGACTGGTGGAAGCAGCTTTGACCGACGCCGGTCACGGGGACTTGTCGGTCGTCCTCGAGGTGGCGATCGACGACGACCTCCCCGAACCAGAAGTGCGCAGTTCCCACTTGAATCCGGCGGAGTCCCCAGAGGGCGCTGAGTCGCTCGCCCCGGAAAGATCCACATCAACTGACACCACGACCCGGCGCTACAGCTTCGACACATTCGTCATCGGTCCGTCGAACCGATTCGCCCACGCTGCTGCGCTCTCAGTCGCCGAGACACCGGCCCGCAGCTACAACCCCTTGTTCGTCTACGGCGGGGCCGGCCTCGGTAAGACCCACCTGCTCCAGGCGATAGCGCAGTACGTGCGCGAGAACTACCCGACCTACCAGGTGCGCTACATCTCCACCGAAACTCTGCTCAATGAGTTCGTGGACGCGATCCGCAAGAACACCCAGCCTGAGTTCAAGCGGCGCTTCCGCGAGATCGACGTCCTGCTGGTCGACGACATCCAGTTCATGGAGGGCAAGGAGCAGCTCCAGGAGGAGTTCTTCTACACCTTCAACTCCCTTCACGAGGCCCAGCGGCAGATCGTCCTTTCCTCCGACCGTCCACCGGACGCGATAGCGACACTCGAGGACCGTCTGCGCAGCCGGTTCAAGATGGGGCTGATCACCGATATCCAGCCACCTGACTTCGAGACACGTCTCGCGATTCTCCGCAAGAAGGGCGAGAACGCCGGCACACAGGTCCCACCTGACGTGCTCGAGTTCATCGCTGCCAACATCACCTACAACATCCGCGAGCTGGAGGGGGCACTGATAAGGGTGTCCGCCTACGCGGCTCTGAACGACACGGATCTGACGGTAGAGCTGGCAGGGGAACTGCTGGCCGACTCGATCAGCTCCACCAAACCTCGTCAGATCACAGCCGGCTTCATAATCGAACGCACCGCGGAGATGTTCAGCCTCGAGGTGGATCAACTGAAGGGCAAGAGCCGGACCCGCGACCTCGTACACGCCCGCCAGGTGGGTATGTACGTCTGTCGTGAGCTGACCGATCTCTCCTACCCCCAGATCGGCAAGGAGTTCGGCGGCAGGGACCACACCACCGTCATCCACGCGTACGACAAGATCGCCAACCTGATGCAGGAGCGGCGCAAGACCTACGAGGATGTCACTTCACTCATCCAGCAGATCCTCTCCGGGGGTTGACTCGAGTCCTGCCACCCGATGACACCGTGCACTGGGGATGGGAGGTGGATCGCGACCGCGATGGGAGCGGGATCGCGCTGTTGGGTACTGGCCGCGGCAAGGAAGAAATGCACAGACAAGCTTGGAATTCCACGCGTGTGCAGTGGAAAGCATGACAAGGGTGTGGATGACCCTGCCGCCCCAGCGCTGGGCTGCGCTAGCTTTCCCACAATCCACAGCCCCAACTACTACAACTGCTGTGAGATCAACCAGACCAGCTACAGCAGTGGGGAAAGGGAGAACACGTGAAGTTCAGATGTGAGCGCGACGTCCTCGTCGATGCACTCGCCACGGCCCAACGAGCAACCTCGACCAGGGCGACGCTGCCCGTGCTCTCGGGTCTTCGCCTCGCGCTGGAAGGCAATCAGCTCCGACTAACCGGCAGTGATCTGGACCTGACCATCACCACCGAGATCACAGTCTCCGGCGGGAACGACGGCGTCGCGGTACTCCCGGCGAAGATGGTCGTGGACATCGTCCGCTCCCTGGAAGGCGGTGCGGTCGAGGTGGACACCGAAGGTGAAGATGCCCATATCAGCGGTGGTCGCTCCAACTTCAAGCTCCACACCATTCCGGCTGACGAGTTCCCCAACCTGATGGACCCTGACGGTGAGCAGGTAGTGCTCCAGTCAGCAGACCTGGCCGAAGGTCTGAAGCAGGTCGTGCGTGCGGCCTCGACCGACGATTCCCGGCCGATTCTCACCGGCGTGCTACTCGCCGCCGAGGGACAGGGTCTGCGGATGGTCTCCACGGACTCGTACCGACTGGCGGTGCGGGATCTTCCGGGAACCACTGCGCTGCGCGAGGGCCAGACGGTGCTCGTGCCGTCACGTGCCCTCAACGAGCTTGCCCGCGTTCTTCAGGCAGACACTGATGTGCGGCTCGTGCTCGGTGAGCGAGATGCTTCTTTCAGCGTGGGTGAGCTCCACCTGACCACACGACTCATCGAGGGGGAGTTCCCCAACTACCGGGGCCTCATCCCCACCGCCCAACCCAACAGGTTGCAGGTCGATCGTCAGGCGCTCCTCGACGCAGTTCGACGGGTCCGGCTCATGGCCCGCGAGAACAGCCCTGTCCGGCTGACCATGAGCGACGGACTTCTCGAGCTTCGTGCGGTGACGCTCGACGTCGGCGAGGCATCCGAACAGATCGATGCGACCTACCAGGGTGAGGAGCTCACCGTGGCCTTCAACCCGGAGTACCTGGTAGATGGGCTGGAGGTGACTCCTGGTGACGAGATATGCCTTGAGACGGTCGACTCCCTCAAGCCGGCCCTGCTCAGACCGATCGACAGCGAGGACTTCCTCTATCTCCTGATGCCGGTTCGGGTCTCCTGACCCGAATTCCGACGCCGCCCGCGATCGGTGCACGTAAGACATCTCTGGCTGAAGGACTTCCGGTCCTACGACACGGTCGATCTGGAGCTGACTCCTGGTCTGTGTGCCGTTCTGGGACCGAACGGGGTCGGCAAGAGCAACCTGCTCGAAGCGGTCTCGTACCTTGCGATGCTCGAGTCCTTCCGTGGCGCGCCCTCCGATGCACTTGTGCGCGCCGGTTCAGCCGGAGCAGTGGTGCGGGGGAGTGTCGTCGCCGACGGACGTGAGCAGCTGATCGAGGCGGAGCTGGTCGCCAACGGTCGCAACCGTGTGCTCGTCAACCGACAACGTCTCACCCGGTCGCGAGACCTGCTCGGGGCGTTGCGCACGACCGTCTTCTCCCCGGACGACCTGTCACTGATCAAGTCAGGTCCCGGGCTGAGACGCAGCTTTCTCGATCAGCTGTTGGTATCGATCGATCCACGCAACGACGTCCTGCGCTCGGAGTTCGAACGAGCTGTGCGACAACGCAATGCACTTCTCAAGCAGACGAAGGGAAAACTCGACGAGGCAGCCGAGCTGACACTCGATGTCTGGGACACCAAGCTCGTCCAATCGGGTGAGGAGTTGGCACGCCGTCGATCGGAGTTGACGACTCTTCTAGAACCGTTGGTCGTCACCGCGTACGCGGACGTAGCTGGCGAGGCGCAACCGATCGGACTTCGCTACGTGGCTGACTGGCGCGAGTCGGGACTGGCAGCAGCGCTCGCGACCGTACGTGTCGACGAGTTGAGGAGAGGTGTCACCCTGGTGGGGCCCCACCGTGACGATCTGGGTGTCCATCTCAACGGGCTGCCGTCGCGGACCCACTCATCCCAGGGCGAGCAGAGGTCGTTGGCACTAGCTCTGCGTCTCGCCGGTCACCGCCTGGTGACGGACTCCGTCGGGAGCGCTCCCGTGCTGCTGCTGGACGACGTGTTCTCCGAGCTCGACCCGCAGCGCTCAGCAGCTCTGCTGCGATCGCTGCCGGCCGGCCAGACCCTCCTGTCCAGCGCATCCGGGTTGCCGCCAGGAGTCGATGTCGACCAGATGCTGTCCGTCTCGCCGGGGAAGGTGGTTCAGAGCGGCTGAGTGAGCGCCGGTACGCTGTCGGTCGTGACCTGGGAGCCGCTGCCTGACAGGGAGGGAGTTCCCCGAGACCTGGCGAGCGTGCTCGGTCGTCTCAACCGGACCATGGGGCTCGCCCGACCCGACACCCTCATGATGCTCGATCGTCACTGGGTCTCCTTGCTGGGCGCGGAGCTCGCGAGTCACTGCACCGTGGAGTCGTTGCGTGGCGCCGAACTTGTCGTGGCGGTTGACGATCCAGCCGTGGCCGAGCATCTGCGTTGGAGTGCCGGCGACCTGTGCTCGGCGATCAACTCCCTCTGTGACGGCCAGGTTGTCGACGAGGTGACGGTGAAGGTGCGCAAGAGCTGACAGGAAGGTGCCGAGGAGGGGCGCGCGCCCCGGGGCGGCGCCGTTGGAGCTGTCCATCCGGTGGTAGGATCTGGCACCGGTGCGGCCCCGGGGGAACCATGGGATCCACAGGTTGTCCACAACCAGCTGGGGACACCTGGAAGCCACCTCGACGTGGTCGTCCGGCGCCCTCACATTCGTGCCCGGAGGCCTCGCTTGTCCGTTGAACCAACCACCTACGATGCCGACGCGATCCAGGTGCTCGAAGGACTCGAGGCGGTTCGCAAACGCCCCGGCATGTACATCGGCTCGACCGGTCCTGCGGGACTTCACCACATGGTGTACGAGATCGTCGACAACTCCGTCGACGAGGCGATGGCCGGACACGCCACCTCGATCGAAGTCGTGCTTCTCCCGGATGGTGGATGCGAGGTACGTGACGACGGGCGCGGCATCCCGGTCGGAGCCTCTACGCAATACCCGGAGATGTCAGCTGCCGAGGTGGTGCTGACGGTCCTCCATGCCGGAGGCAAGTTCGGTGGCGGTGGATACAAGGTCTCGGGCGGGCTCCATGGAGTCGGTGTGTCGGTGGTGAACGCCCTGTCGAGCCGTGTGGAGGTCGAGATCGACCGCGCCGGCGAGCGGCACAAGATGGGCTTCGCCAATGGTGGAGAACTGGTTGAGCGCCTCCACGTGATCGGTGGCTCACCGATGGGTCCCGACGGTGAGCCACGGACAGGCACGACCGTGCGGTTCTGGCCCGACCCGACGATCTTCGACGAGATCTCCTTCCGTGCGGCGACCCTGACGGAGCGTTTCCAGATGATGGCGTTCCTCAACGCCGGACTTCAGATCTCGTTCGTCGACGAACGAGCTGATGGCGTCGAGCCGATCGTCTACCGCTACGACGGAGGGATCCGGGACTTCGTCCGTCACGTGAACGCCGCCAAGGAGGCGCTGTTCAGTGACGTCGGCTACTTCGTGCAGAGCGAGGAGGGCGAGGACTCCTCGATGGAGGTGGAGATCGCGTTCCAGTGGAACACCGGGTACAACTCCGACGGCCTCCACTCGTTCGCGAACGGCATTTCGACCATCGAGGGCGGTATGCACGAGGAGGGCTTCAAGAAGTCCCTCACGAACACGGTCAACCGCTACGCGCGGGAGCATCAGATGCTCAAGGAGAAAGACCCGAACCTCCAGGGTGAGGACATCCGCGAGGGCCTCACCGCGATCATCTCCGTGAAGCTCACCGACCCGCAGTTCGAGGGTCAGACAAAGGCCAAGCTCGGCAATGTGCCCATGCGGTCGCTCGTTGAGCGTGCGACCAACGAAAAGCTCGCCGAATGGCTCGAGGAACACCCGTCCGAGGCCAAGCGCATCGTGCAGAAGGCCCTCCAGGCGGCGCGGGCCCGCGAGGCCGCGCGCAGCGCCCGTGATGCCACCAGGCGCAAGTCAGCACTCGACGGTGCCGGTCTACCCGGCAAGCTCGCCGACTGCTCGTCCAAGGATCCCCGGGAATCTGAGCTCTACATAGTCGAGGGCAACTCGGCGGGCGGCTCCGCCAAGGACGCCCGCAACCCGGCGACGATGGCCATCCTGCCCATCCGCGGCAAGATCCTCAACGTCGAACGGGCACGGCTCGACAAGATGCTCAAGAACGCAGAGGTCCAGGCCCTGATCTCAGCGGTCGGAGCCGGTGTCGGCGACGAGTTCGACATCGAGAAGATCCGCTACCACAAGGTGATCCTCATGTGCGACGCGGACGTCGACGGATCACACATCCGTACGTTGCTGCTGACGTTCTTCTTCCGTCAGATGCGTCCGCTGATCGAAGGCGGCCACGTGTTCATCGCGCAGCCCCCGCTGTATTCGACCGAGGTCGGGCGCAACAAGATCTATCTCAAGGACGACTCCGCAAAGGCGGCGTTCCTCGCCGAGCATCCGAATCACAAGAACGAGTTCCAGCGTCTGAAGGGCCTCGGCGAGATGGACGCAGCCGAGCTGTGGGAGACGACTATGGATCCCTCACGACGGACGCTCCTGCAGATCTCAGTCGAACAGGCCGTGATCGCGGACGAGGTCTTCTCGATCCTCATGGGCGAGGACGTCGAGAGCCGCAAGCAGTTCATCCAGACGAACGCAACCGACGTCCGCTTCCTGGACATCTGACATGGCCCAGATTTCGCTGACACCCCTACCGCAGACCGTGGAGTACCAGCCCGATGAGTGACGACCAGATCCCGACCGGCCCTGACGACAGCGTCGGTGGTGACGGTGCGATCACCTCTGGAGCGATCGAACCGATCGAGATCCAACAGGAGATGGAGCAGTCCTTCCTGGACTACGCCATGTCGGTCATCGTTGCTCGTGCCCTCCCCGACGCCCGGGACGGTCTCAAGCCGGTACACCGCAGGATCCTCTGGGCGATGCACGAGGCCGGACTCCGTCCGGATCGCAATCACAAGAAGTGCGCGACGGTCGTCGGTGACGTGCTGGGCAAGTACCACCCCCACGGTGATCAGTCCGTCTACGACGCGTTGGTCAGGATGGGTCAGGACTTCAGCCTGCGTCACCCGCTGATCGACCCTCACGGCAACTTCGGTTCACCTTCCGATCCTCCTGCTGCATACCGCTACACCGAGTGCCGGCTGACCTCGTTGGCAATGCACATGCTCGCCGGAATCGACGAGGACACTGTCGATTTCAACGCGAACTTCGACGGCTCGACCGAGGAGCCTGTCGTCCTGCCCGGGCGGTTCCCCAACCTGTTGGTCAACGGCAGCCAGGGAATCGCCGTCGGAATGGCGACGAACATCCCGCCGCACAACCTCGGTGAGGTGATCGACGCGACGATCCACCTGATCGACAACCCCGATGCCACCCCCGATGAGCTGATGGAGTTCGTGAAGGGGCCCGACTTCCCGACTGGCGCCCAGATCATGGGCCGAGCTGGCATCCTCTCGGCCTTCAGGACGGGCAGAGGATCTATCAAGCTCCGTGCGCGGGCCGAGATAGAGGAGACCGCGAAGGGCGGCGAACGCATCGTCGTCAGCGAGATCCCCTACCAGACGTCGGTGGAGCAGATCGAGGAGAAGATCGCCGAGCTGGCGAACGCCAGGGTCATCGAGGGAGTCCGTGAGATCCGCAACGAACGGTCGCGTGGAGTCACTCGACTGGTGATCGAACTGAAGCGCGACGCTCCTGCGAACGTCCTGCTCAACAACCTCTACAAGCACACTCCGTTGCAGACGTCGTTCGCCGTGAACTTCGTCGCTCTGGTCGACGGTGTACCGCGCACCCTGAACCTGGCGCAGGCACTGACGCACTACGTCGAGCACCAGGTCGAGGTCATCACCCGCCGTTCGCGCTACCGGCTCGACAAGGCGTTGCGCCGGGCCCACATCGTCGAGGGGTTCCTAAAGGCACTCGACCTGATCGACGAGATCATCGCCGCGATCCGGGCATCGGCGGACCGTGCCGCCGCGATCCTGGCGTTGCAGGGCGCGGGGTTCGAGTTCTCCGAGATCCAGGCCACCGAGATCGTCGACATGCGTCTGTCCACGCTCACCCGACTCGGCCGGGAGCGACTCGAGGAGGAGATGGCCCAGCTGCGCCTCACGATCGCCGAGCTCGAGGCGATCCTCGCCGACGAGACGAAGCTCCGCTCGGTGATTAAGGAGGAGATCTCCGAGATCCGCGACGAGTTCGCCACACCTCGTCGCACCACCCTGGAGCACGATGACGGCGACCTCGAGATAGAGGACCTGATCGACGACGAGGACGTCGTGGTCGTCATGACCGAACGCGGCTACATCAAGACCGTCGCAGCGGATGCCTTCAGGGCTCAGGCCCGCGGCGGCCGAGGCGTTGCCGGAGCGAAGCTCAAGGATGAGGACTACATCACTCACCTGGTGCACACCTCAGCTCACGCGTTCCTCCTGTTCTTCTCCAACAGGGGTCGCGTCTACCGACTGAAGGCGCATCGCATCCCTCAGCGCGACCGGACCGCTCAGGGGCTCGCGATCGTCAACCTCTTGCGGCTGCAGCCGGACGAGAAGATCGAGACGATCATCGACACCCGGGACTACGAGACACAGCACTACCTGTTCTTCGTGACGCGCAACGGCACTGTCAAGAAGACGATGTTCAACGCATACGACAACACCCGCCAGGACGGCCTCATCGCCATCAACCTGCGTGACGGCGACGAGTTGGTGACTGTCATCCCGACGTCGGGCGAGAACGAGATACTTCTCGTGTCAGAGGCGGGACAGGGCATCCGGTTCTCCGAGACCGATGTCCGCCCAATGGGACGCGCCGCGGGTGGTGTACGCGGAATGAAGCTGCGCGACGGCGACAGGGTCGTCGGCGCCGCTGCGGTCGACCCCGAGCTTCGACTGCTGACCATCACCGACGCGGGCTACGGCAAACGCACCGACGTGGCGGAATTCTCAGTCCAGGGCAGAGGCGGCCAAGGTGTTCGTGCCCACAAGCTGCACGCCGACCGAGGGCGTGTCGTCACCGGCTTCCTGGTCGGCGAGGACGACGACCTGCTTCTCATCAACGACGCCGGAGTGCTCATTCGCACAGGGGTACGTGACATCTCCATCCAAGGTCGTTCGGCGACCGGAGTGAAGGTGATGAGCATCGGTGCCGAGTCAAAGGTCGCCGCGGTGGCGCGGGTCCTCTCGAGTGACGACGACTCCAGCGACGACGAGCCCGGAGGGGTCGACGAAGATGGCGGAGCGGAAATCGCGGGCACCGGATCGGAGCCGGTCGCGGACTGACAAGGACCCACGGCCGCGCGGCCAGAGCGGCAACGCCGCACTCGTGGTCATGGCAGCGGTGGTGATCGGTATGGTGGTCCTCCACGGTGTGGCCCGGCAGAGTTCGACGACGATCGAACTCCATCGCGCCCAGGCGACCGCAGACCTGGCAGCGCTCGCAGGAGCAATCGGTGGCCGTGACGCCGCTTCCGAGGTGGCTCGGCGCAACGGGGTGAGGCTGGTGGAGTGGGGGACCGACGGTGATGTCGTGTCCGTGCGGGTCGAACGTGGCGGTGTGGCCGGGCTCGCCGCTGCCACTGCGGGCATCGGCCCGGTGGATCCCAGCGCCGAGGTTCCACGGAACTAGGATCACGAAGTGACCACGACGCCCTCCGCCGAGCAACGCTCGGACCTGAGCGCCCTACCGCCACCGCCGGCAAGGGTCGTCAGCGACGGTACAGGTGTCTCTTCCCGCCCCCAGGGGGCACCGGAGCCATTGCAGGACTCCGCCGCGCCGAAGCGGCTCCTCGGCTATCGCCGGCAGCGCTTCGAGGCACGCAAGGTGCGTCGACTCATCCGCCACATCGACCCGTGGTCGATGCTCAAACTGGCTCTGCTCCTGTCGCTGAGCATGTGGTTCATCGTGATGGTCGCCTCGGTGATCATGTGGACTGTTGCCAGCAACGCGGGCACCGTGGCGAGCATCGAGAACTTCGTCAACTCGTCGCTGTCGCTGCAGGACTGGCAGCTCGACGGCGACTTCCTTTTCAGGCAGTTCGGCCTCGTCACCCTGCTGTTGGCTCTGGGGTTCACGGCTGCAACGGTCGTGGCGACGTTGGTGTTCAACCTCGTGAGCGACATCATCGGAGGCGTGTGGATCTCGGTGATCGAGGAGGAGACGGCACGTCCGATCCCCGAATCGAAACCATCGGGCCGCGTCGGGTAGTCTGACCGGCCGCTGCCGCAGCACCACTGCGTGCAACATGCAGCGGGGCTATAGCTCAGTTGGTTAGAGCGCACCCCTGATAAGGGTGAGGTCGCTGGTTCGACTCCAGCTAGCCCCACGGAACCGACCCGGCCGGGTTCCTCGGCCGGGGACAGGTCGTACGCCGGTCCAGCTCCGAGGGGGAGTCACCGATGCGAGGATTGCGACGGGCTCTGGTTGCGGTCCTACTGGGCGCACTCGTGGGCGCTGTGATGCGACTGCTGGGCACCGACACGGTCCCACCCCGTCACGGCGGCTGGCGCGAGCTGACGGGGCCGGACCTGAGATGAGTGAATCAGAGAAGCGTCCATCCGTCGTCGTCGTCGGCGCCGGACTCGTCGGTGCCAGAGTCGCTCGCGAGTTGCTCACCCCGGACGCAGCGGGCCGACCGTCGGTCGGAGAGGTCGTGCTGCTGACGCGGAGACGGGATCGCCGCGATCGCCTGGCCGCGGCGTTCGGTCACGAGGTGGCGGTGCGGCTGTGCGGGGACGACGTGGAGATTCCGGGGCACACCGATGTGGTCGTGGTGGCCCGGGAGGCGGGTGAGCACGAGCGGATAGCGCAGGCTGCACTGGAACTGCGCTGCAGCGTCGTGTCGACCGGCGACGACCCCGAGGAGATCAGGGCCCTTGTCGCACTCGACGGAAGGGCGCGCCGGCTCGGGGTCAGTCTGGTGATCGGCGCAGCGATGTCTCCCGGGCTGACCTGTCTGTTGAGCGCTCACGCGGCGACACTTCTGGATCGGGTGGATGAGATCCACGTCTCACGTCATGGCGTTGCGGGACCGGCATGTGCACGACAGCGCCTGCGTGCGCTGCGCGGAGGTGCCTTCGACTGGCGAGACGGCGAGTGGGTGCGTCGACCGGGCTTCTCGGGAAGGGAGATCAGCTGGTTCCCCGATCCGGTGGGCGGTCGTGACTGCTACCGGGCCGATCTGGGCGAACCCTTGTTGTTGCAGCCGGCGTTCCCGAGCGCACAGCGCATCACTGCCCGTCTGACCGCGAGCCGACGCGACCGTGCTCTGGCACCGTTCCCCGTCCTGTTGCCGCCTCCGGCGGAGGGTGGCCTCGGGGCGGTCAGGGTAGAGCTGCGCGGCGAGAGGGCGGGCGAGCGGAGCGCCGTCGTGTACGGAGCTCTGGACCGCCCGGCCATCGCCACCGGCGCGCTCGCCGCCGTGGCCGCCCTCGATGCAGGCGCTGGACGGCTGCCGTCAGGAGCTGGCGGTCTGGGCGGGAGCGGCAGGCACGTGGAGATCCTTGCCGAGCTCGCCCGACGTGGAGTGCGCGCGGCGGTGTTCGAAGGAGACCGCGCGGGTATCGACGCACCGGTGGTCGGTGAGAAAACCACTGATCGTGCTCAAGGTTCCGCCCCGGGTACCGATACTCATCACTCAGAGTGAGATTTCGATGCTCTCGGGTCGTTGTCGGCGCCGGGAGCTCCCAGGCGGGAGATTTTTCGAAGAATTCGCTCAAGTTCGTCGCGCCCGCGTGCCGATGCTTCTCCAGCCGTCGTTCGGCCAGGAGGAGAAACCTGTCATGGGTGAAGTAGAGACCACAGATTTCATTGCCACGACACCGGATGCTGTGCCGGTGCCGTTGAGCCCCGCTGAGATCACCGCGCTGATCGAGGAGCACTTGCCGCTGGTGAACCACGTGGTGTTCCAGGTGGCGGTGCACTTCCCTCGTCACGTGGAGCGTGACGAGCTGGCGCGTGCCGGTGCGCTGGGGCTGGTCGAGGCGGCAAAGCGCTACGACGAGGCGCGTGGTGTGCCGTTCAACCGCTTCGCCGCCCAGCGAATCCGCGGCGCAATCATCGACGGAGTCCGTGCCGCCGACTGGGCGCCGCGGTCGGTGCGAGCGCTCGCCCGGCGCCTCGATCATGTGGAGCAGAGCCTCGCCAACCAGCTCGGTCGAGTGCCGTCGCTCGGTGAGACCGCGGCCGCGTTGGACATGAGTCGCGAGGAACTGGACCGATTGCGCGACCGGCTCTTCCGCTCCGTCGTGCTGGCCTTCGACTCGCTCGTCGGCGACAGCGAGGACGAGGAGCTGACGCTGGTCGACGTGCTCACGGACTCCTCGGTGGTGGAGCCGTCCGAGGAACTCGAGAGCCGGGAGCTGCACGCCTACCTGCGCGATGCCGTGTCGCTGCTTCCTGAGCGTCACCGCCTTGTCGTCGTCGGCTACTTCATCGAGGAGCGCAGCTCCGGTGATCTCGCCCGGTTCCTCGGAGTCACCGAGTCGCGTGTGTCGCAGATGCGTACCGAGGCACTGGCGATGCTTCGTCAGGGTATCGAGGCTCAGTACGTGTCCTCGGACGAGCGTGAGGAGCCCGATGGGCTGGTGGCACGTCGCCGTGCTCGTTACGCCGAGGCGATCTCCTCGGCTTCTGGCTGGGAGGACCGCATCTCGGCGGCCGCTCCCACAGCGCCGGCCTCTGCGGTTCTCGTCGTTGCCTGACGATCCCCGCCCGTGGGGGCTGTGCGAGACTGATTCTCATGTCTGAGACGGTCGACCTCGAGGACGTCGAGCAGTACTCGGCGGCGGTTTGGGCGCGGAATCTGGTCCTTGCCCATGGCGACCACACGGCGGTGGCGGCGTCCTCGTTCTCGCTCCCACGCTCGACGACCGTGGCGGTCATAGGTCCCAACGGCAGCGGCAAGTCCACTCTGCTCGATGCCATCACCGGGCTGCAGGAGCCCCGCTCCGGCCTGCTCCGGGTGATGGGCGATGTCCCCGGTCGGGCGAACGTGGCGTACGTGCTCCAGAGCATCGAGACGTCATCGACGCTGCCACTGACGGTGCGCGAGGTCGTGACGATGGGCCGCTACCGCTCAACGGGCCTCTGGGGCCGTGTCGGTTCGGAGGGTCGTGCGGTAGTACAGAGCGCGATGGCGCGCACCGGAGTCGAGGACCTCGCCGGTGCACAGCTGCTCGAGCTGTCAGGAGGCCAGCGACAGCGCGTCCTGATCGCTCAAGGTCTTGCGGCAGAGGCTGACCTGCTGGTCCTGGACGAGCCGATGACCGGTTTGGACGTGGTGTCGCGTCAGCGCGTTCTCGATGTCATGGCCGCAGAGCGGCGCAGGGGTGCGACCGTCGTCTTCAGCACCCACGACATGGCCGAGGCAGCGGGTGCAGACCGGGTCGTCCTACTCGCCGGCAGGGTCGTAGCGGAAGGCCCTCCACGGAGTGTGCTCACCCCTGACAACCTACGGGCTGCCTACGAGGGGCATCTTGTCGATGTCGGGGGCCTCTTGCTGGACGACCCCCACCATCACGGAGACCGCGCCGACCGACACGACGGTCACGTTCACTGAGCCTGGATCCAGCCGGCAGCGCCTCGCCCCGTGTGGTGACGCACGTCGGGTCGTGGGATCATCGCCGGATGGGCAGCGGGAGTGGCCTGGTGGGGCGGGAGCGGGAGCTGGAGCGCCTGGCCCAGGCCCTCGCCGACGAGTGCTGCCGATGCTGCGTGCTGCGGGGGCCGGCGGGTACCGGCAAGACACGCCTGGCCCAGGAGTGCCTCGCGCGGGCAGAGGCCCGCGGCTTCACTGGCCGCCGCGTGCTGGCCACGGCGTCCGCCCGGTCGGTGCCGTTGGGTGCGATGGCGGCGCTGGTGCCACCCCTCGGGTCGGAGGTCAACCCGTTGGGCGCCGCGCTGCGGGCCCTGCGCACCGAAGCCGCTGGAGCCCCGCTGGTCCTGGTGGTGGACGACGCCCAGTGGCTGGACGAGACGTCGGCCGCGCTGGTTCACCAGGTCGTGGCCGACGGGGAGGCGTTCGGCGTGTTGACTGTCCGAGATGGTGAGGACCTGCCGGCAGCCGTCGTAGCCTTGCTGCGGCACCCGGAGGTCGTCCAGATCGAGGTGGGGCCGCTGGGCGACGACGACCTGGCGACCGTGGTCCGCTCGCTGGTCGACGGGGAGGTCGATCCGGCGTTGGTGGAACGGGTCGTGGCGCTCGCCGGGGGCAGTCCCCTGACCGCGCACGAGGTGTTCGTCGGAGCGATCGAGGCCGGCGCGGTCGGCCCGGTCGACGGTCGATGGTCGGCACTCGACTCGCTGGAACGGACGCCACGGGTCACCGATCTGGTGACCCAGCGGATGGGCCGCCTCGCCGAGGCGACCCGCCGCGGCCTCGGCATGGTGGCCCTCGCCGAGCCACTGCCGCTGACGTGGGTACCCCTGGCGGCGGTGGCCGAGCTGGCCGCCCTGGAGGATGCCGGCCTCATCAGGGTGGAGGCGGGCAGTGGCCGAGACGAGCTCTGGGTGGCCCATCCCCTGTACGGCGAGGTGCTGCGGGGTGGACTCAGCGGGCTCCAGCGCCGGGCGCTGCTCGCGGCCGTGGTCACCACCGCCTGGGACCGTTCCCAGACCGAGGTCGGCGACTTGCTCCGGCTGGTGCCCTGGTCCCTCGAGCTGGGGCTGGATGTCCCGGCCGGCGTGCTGCGCGATGCCACGCGGCGGGCGTTCGCCACCCATCGCTTCGACCTGGCGACCCGCTTCCTAGAGGCGATCCCCGTCGACCAGCGCGACACCGACCACCGCTTCGCGCTCATGAGCGCCCGCTTCTACGTCGACGACCTCGCCGGCGGGCTCGCCCTGTTGGCCGAGATGGCCGAGGACCCCGCCGATGATCGCGAGCTCGCCCGGTCGATCGAACACCGGGTCCTGCACGCCCAGATGGCCGGCGACTTCTCCGCGGCCCGCTCCATCGCCGAGACGGGGATGGCCCTCGTGGCGGATCCGCAGGAGCGAGGGCGGGTGGAGGCCTCGGCGCTCTCGACGACGGTCTTCGAGCTGCCCGGCCGCCAGGCGGTCGACCTGCTGCTGCCGATCGTCGACGACCTCGACGACGAGACCCACGTCGCCGCAGGGGTCGCCCTCACCACCGCCCTCGCCGTCACCGGTCGGACCCGCCGGGCCCGGGCTGTTGCCCGCCGGGCGCACCAGGTCCACCAGCGGCTCTGGGTCGAGCACGGCGAGGACCTGCCCGCGTCTCAACCCGCCAGCGGCCTGTTGTTCGAGTGCCTGGCGTTGTGCTTCGACGGCCACCCCGACGAGGCGGATGTTCTGCTGGCCGGCGCCGACGGCCGACTGGACTCGGCCGCCGGCAAGCTGGCCCATGCCGACACCGCGCTGGCCCGGGCGGTGACTGCCCACGGGGCCGGGCGCCTCGACGAGGCCGGCGATCAGGCCCGACGTGCCCTGGCGCTGTACTCGTCCACCTTGCACCACCTGGGCCCGCGCTGGACCCTCGCCGCCGGATTCGCCACCCTCGCAGCCGCCCAGACGAGCGAGCGCGAGGGGGTGGCGGCCGCGGTCGCGTTGCTCGAAACGGGCCGGGCGGTGCCGATCGCCGCTGAGTTCACCGAGTTGTGCCGGGCCTGGGCAGAGGTGGTGCTCGACGGCCCCTCGGCCGCCGTGGAGCACTTGGTCACCGTGGTCGAGCGCTCGGTCGCCGAGGGCGAGCTCCTCTGGGCGGCGCAGGCTGCGTGGTCGCTGGCCCGCCTCGGCGCCGCCGACCGGGTGCCCGATTCCTTCACTGCAGCGGTCAGGGCAGGAGGACTGGATGGCGACCTGCCGGAGGTGCTCGCCGATGCGGTGGCTGCCGCCCGACGGGGTGATGCCGCCGCTCTGGAGTCGGTGGCCGCACTCCTGCAGGGCACCGGTGCGCTGCTCGACGCCGCCGAGGCCCTAGCCGTCGCCGCCCACGTCTGGGTCGCCGACGGGAGGCCACGCCAGGCCACCGCCGCGGCCCGCCGTGCCAGGGAGCTGGCCGACTGCTGCCCGGGCCTCCGCACCCCGGCACTGGTGCTGCCCGTGAATGCGGTGGCCCTGACCCCACGTGAGCGCGAGATCTCGTGGCTGGCCGCGGCCGGCTCTCCGTCCCGGGCGATCGCCGCGCGACTCGGAATCTCGGAACGGACCGTGAACAACCACCTCCAACGGGCCTACGAGAAGCTAGGGGTCTCGTCCCGCAGCGAGTTGGCGTCCGCCCTCGCCCTTGCGCCGGCTGAGTAGTTCGAGCTGCCCCCGCCGGTACGCCTGAGCAGTACCTGCTCAGGCGTAACGGCGGTCCGTATTGCTCCAATCGGTGGACGGTCCGTCCGTCGACGAACAGGAGTGTGGAACATGAGCAAAAGGCTGATCTCGTCCAGGATCGGAGCGGTCACAGCGGTCGCCGTCGTCGCGGTGCTGGTCTTGATAGGGGCGTGCGCCCCGGCACCGGCCGGGTCGGCGGGCTCCGCCGACCCGCAGGGAGGAGGTCGTCTCGTCGATGTGGTCACCAACTCCGGACACGGGCTGAACCCGGGAACAAACTTGGATGTCATCGGGGTGCACGCGATAGTGGACGTGCCCGCCGGGGGCACGGTCCTGGTGAACGCCACCAAGGTGATCGGGACGCTGGGGCTCGACGTGCCCGCCGTTCTCGATGCCTGGGTGTGTCACCGTCCGGTCGGGACCGCCAGAACTTCGCTCGTGACCGTTGGCCCCGCCCACAACATCCAAGTGTGGTCCCGGGCGCGGACCCCCCTGACGCTGGCCGCCGCCATCGAGGGCCTCCCCGCCGGTAGCCACGAGGTGGGCCTGTGCGCCCAGGCGACGAACACGAGGTGGAACGACAACCACCGGTCCTCGGTCACCGCCACCGTGTTCGCGCCCTGACCTCCGGCCTCAGCTGAGGCCGGAGGTCAGGGCGGCTTGCGGCCGGGTCGAGCGTTCTGGGTCAGGGCTGTCGGGGTCAGGGGTGCAGTGTGCGTATCAACTCGTCGTGGAACATCCCGTTCGACGCGACAGCGGAGAACTGATCCCCATCGGCAGTGAGGTCCGGGTCGCCGTCCCAGGTCGTTATCGTCCCGCCAGCCTCGGGAATGATGACGGTCAGAGCAGCCAGGTCCCACCACGCAAGGACCGGGTCGGTCATCGCTTCGATGCGACCCGAAGCCACCAGCGCGTAGCCGTAGGCGTCGCCCCAGGTGCGCAACTCGAAACCAGCGTCGCGTACCGCTCCGAAGTGATCCGGGGTCCACAATTCGAAGGCGGTGCTCGACAAGTACGCACCCTGCATCGTCGGATGCCTGGAGACCTCGCACGGCGCGCCGTCGAAGAAGCAGCCGAGCCCGCGTCCAGCGGCGACTGTCTCGTCCAGGGCCGGGAGGTTGATCACCCCGATGGCTCCGCCGTGCTCGTCCTCCATGTAGAGAAGGTTCGAGTAGGTCCCGACACCGTGGGAGAAAGCCTTGGTCCCATCGATCGGATCGATCACCCAGCGTCGGCCGGAGGTGCCGACCCTGTCCTCCTCTTCCTCTCCGTGGATCGAGTCGTCCGGGTATGCGGCCTCGATCATCTCGCGCAGTAGGCGTTCTGCAGCACGGTCCGCCTGGGTGACCGGACTGCCGTCGCCCTTGGAGTCGATGGTGAGCTCCGAGTGGTTGAACCAGCCGAGCGTCAACTCTCCGGCCGCCCGGGTCCACTCGACGGCCTGGTCCAGGAGCGCTCGTTCCACTGTGGTCATCGTGTGAGTCTCCCATGACCTCCCGGCTTCGGAGACCAGATGTGCGGTGCGACGACGAGGAGCGACGGCGGTGCCCGGGCTGGCATGATCTGGTCCGGATCCGACGACTGGAGTCCCAGTGGACCTCGTGACCATCCTCGATCTGGCTGACAACGGCCCTGACGTGTCGGTCGGTATCGGCCCGCAGTATCCCTGGGGAGGGCTCTACGGCGGCCAGATCGTGGCTCAGGCGCTCGCCGCCGCGGCGCGCAGCGTCGACGACGACGAGCTGCACGTGCACTCGATCAGGGCGTACT
Organism: uncultured Microthrixaceae bacterium; assembly: GCA_964450685.1. Classification (GTDB taxonomy): domain Bacteria; phylum Actinomycetota; class Acidimicrobiia; order Acidimicrobiales; family Microtrichaceae; genus JBAOHV01. Next base: position 14,209 of record CAYVDN010000017.1, on the reverse strand, counting down.
TCATCCGTCGTGGAGACCACAACGAGCCGGTTCGCTACGAGGTGGATCGGATACGCGACGGGAGGTCGTTCTGCACCCGTCGTGTGGTTGCCCGTCAGGCGATAGGAGCGATCCTCAACCTCGAGGCGAGCTTCCAGCGCCCGGAGCGCTCCGAGGACGTCGAGATGGTCTCCCTCCCGGCGGACCTGCCGACACCCGACGAGCTCGACCAGGACTCCTGGAGCCCGGTGTTCGAGCGTGCTTTCGTACCGACGGAGCGGCTCTCCGCGAACGGTCGTGACGGATCGGGTCGGGCCGCCGCATGGCTGCGGGTCTCCCAGGACCTCCCCGACGACGGAGTGTTTCACGCAGGCGGTCTCGCCTATCTGTCCGACGACCTGCCGACCGATGCCGTGGTCCGAGCCCACCCCGTCCGTCACGATCCACCCGAGATCCTCCACGAGGTGCTTTTCAGCGCCAGCCTCGACCACACGATCTGGTTCCACCGGCCCTTCAGGGCCGACGCGTGGCAGTTGCACGACTTCAGCTGCCACACCTTCGTCGGTGGCAGGGGACTGGCGGTCGGGCACGTGTTCGACATGAGTGGTGCGCACATCGCCACCATCGCCCAGGAGGTCCTCCTACGCGACACCCGCGAACGCGGGTGAGTGGAACAAGTCGAAGGACCCCACCCATGGCACGTTTCGAGCTGCGTTACGACCTGCGCAACCCACCCGGGAGCGACATCGACGTCGCGGACCGATATGAGGCGGCGATCGAGCAGATCGTGTGGGCGGAGCAACACGGCTTCCGCGCCGTCACACTCTCGGAGCACCACGGGACGACCGACGGCTACCTCCCGTCACCGCTGGTCTTCGCAGCTGCGGTCGCCGCGAGGACCGAACGGATCGCAATCCGTGTGGCGGCGCTGATAGCAGCGTTCCACGACCCCTTGCGGGTAGCCGAGGATGCCGCAGTCGTCGACCAGCTGAGTCGTGGTCGTCTTCAACTCGTCATCGCCAACGGATACGTTCCCGAGGAGTTCGCGATGTTCGGTCGCGCGCTGTCGGACCGGGTTCCCGCGGTCGTGGAGCTGATCGAGACCCTCAAGGAAGCCTGGACCGAGGAGCCGTTCGAGTTCCGAGGTCGGACCGTGCGCGTCACCCCCGGCCCGTTCGGGGAGCACCGACGGCCGGCTCTCTTCCTCGGGGGTGCATCCGCGCCTGCCGCGCGCCGCGCGGCGCAGATGGCAGACGCCTTCTTCCCGAGCGATGACACCTACTGGGAGGACTACCGCGCCGAGTTGATCGCCACAGGCGGACCGGATCTCGGTCCGATGCCACCGGTCGGCCCACGGTTCCTGCACGTGACCGAGGACATCGAGCGGGCCCGTGAGCTGCTGACCCCGTACGTCGTGCACGATCGGGAGTCCTACGGGAGCTGGGCCGAGTCGAGCGGTGTCGACACCGGGTTCCGTCGAGTGGACGAGGATCCCTGGGACGACCCCGAGTACCGAGTGGTCACTCCGAATGGCTGCGTGGAACTGATCCGTGAGCTGGGTGAGGGGGTGACGTTGCCGATCACTCCGATGATGGGTGGAGCTCCACCTGACTTGGCGTGGGAGAACCTGCGTTGCATCGTCGATGACGTGATGCCCCGGCTGGGCTGAGTCGACAGGACGTGGCGGGCCGCAAAACCGGTCGCTCGATGTCGGACCACCTCCGTAGTGTGGTCAACCGTGCCAGCTGTTGTAGCAGAGGGACTCGAGAAGAGCTTCGGTGACACCCGTGCGCTCAGCGGAGTGTCCTTCGAGATCGAACGCGCGACCGTCCTCGGAGTGCTCGGCCCCAACGGGGCCGGCAAGACGACCTCGGTCCGCATACTCACCACCCTCCTGCGTCCAGACGCGGGCCGGGCCTTCATCGACGGCATCGATGTCGTCGCCCAGCCGCGACTTGCCCGAGCCCGAATCGGACTGACCGGGCAGTACGCCGCGGTGGACGAGCGTCTGACCGGGTTCGAGAACCTCCAGCTCGTCGGCCGGCTGTTCCACATGACGACTGCAGATGCACGGTCCCGCGCCACCGAGCTTCTTGAGAGGTTCAACCTCGACGAGGCAGGGGGGCGTGTGGTCAAGGGCTACTCGGGAGGAATGCGTCGCCGTCTCGACATCGCGATGAGCCTGATAGCGGAGCCCTCGGTCCTGTTCCTCGATGAACCGACCACCGGTCTCGATCCGCGGAGCCGTCTGGACATGTGGGATGTCATCGACGGGCTCGTCGCCGACGGCACCACGTTGCTCCTGACCACCCAGTACTTGGACGAAGCCGAGCGACTCGCTGACGACATCGTCGTCATCGACCGGGGCACCGTGATCGAGCACGGCACAGCCGCGCAACTGAAGAGCCGTAGCGGCGGCGACCGCGTCGAGGTGACCCTCGCCGACCCGTCCGATCTCGCCAGGGTTCCCGGTCTTCTCGGGGGTTTCGTCCAGCCCGACGTGTCTGCCACCGTCGATGAGGACAGCCGCACTGTGACGGTGCCTGTCACCACGACCGAGCGGATCGTTCCCGGTGTGGTCCGGGTGCTCGACGACGCCGGAGTCGTGGTGCTCGATGTCGTCGTCCGACGTCCGACCCTCGACGACGTCTTCCTGCAGCTGACCGGACACCGTGCCGAGGACGATGCCGAGAGCACCGACAAGCCGGCCGAGGAGTCCGTGAGATGACCGCAGCCACCTTTGATTCCGACGCCCGTCGAACCCACCAGGTACCGACCGGACCCGTCTGGTTCGTGCGCGACACGTGGGCCGAGTCGATGCGTCACCTCATTGCGACTTGGCGAAACCCCGACCTGCTGGTCTTCGCTGCCATCCAGCCGATCATGTTCGTGGTCCTCTTCGTGTACGTCTTCGGAGGCGCGATCCAGATCCCCGGATACTCGTCGTACGAGCAGTTCGTAGTGCCCGGCATCTTCGCCCAGACGGTCGTGTTCGGATCGGCCTACACGGGGATCGGTATCGCCGAGGACATGCAGAAGGGTTTCATAGACCGTTTGCGGTCACTGCCGATGTACCCGTCAGCGGTCCTGGTCGGGCGAACCGTCTCGGATCTTGTCCGCAACGTGTTCACGTTCACGATCATGCTGGTTGTCGGACTGCTGATCGGCTTCCGGCTCGAGGGTGGCCTGATCGACGGGATCATCGCCACGTTCCTGCTGCTCGGCTTCGCGTTCGCGTTCAGCTGGATCCAGGCGTTCATCGGCCTGTCGGTCAAGTCCGTCGAGGCGGCCAACTCGGCGGGGTTCATATGGATGTTCCCCATGACGTTCATTTCGTCAGCCTTCGTCTCACCCGAGACGATGCCGAGCTGGCTCCAACCGATCGCCGAGCACAACCCGTTCACGGTGGTCACCGACGCCACCAGGGCGCTCTACAACGGCAAGGATCCAGGCACGGATCTGTGGTTGTCGATCGCCTGGGCGGTGGGCATCACCGTCGTGTTCGCAGCTCTCTCGTTCCGGAAGTACTCCTCCCGTTCGAGTTGAGGTGAGACCAGCAGTGTGCTCACGGCCAGATCCGCACCGGAGTACCCGCCGGGGCGAGATCCGCCAGTCTGAGGACGTCATCGTTGAGAAGCCGCGGGCAACCGTTCGACTGCGCCTGGCCGACCGATGCGGGTCGGTTGGTTCCATGGATCGCCAGGACCGGCACGTTCGAGTCGGGCCCATCCGAACCGTTCTCGCTGCCGAAGCGGTCGAGAGCTTCCGAGTAGCCGTCGAGGGCCAGGGCCACAGGACCGTAGCCGCCGGTGGGGTTGGCCGATGGAACGGTGTCGGTGACGGTGAAGGTACCTGTCGGGGTCGGAGTCGTGGGTCTTCCGATTCCAGCAGGCACGTCGAGCAGCACTGCATCCTGGTCCAGAACACGCAGCCGCCGCTCGGTCAGTGAGACCTGGATCGACACCGTCGTCGAAGCGACGACCACGGCGGAGTCGTGGATCCATCCCGTCGTGCCGTTCGGTCGGACGGGCAGCTGCACTTCGAGCCAGCGGCCCTGTCGCTCGACGATTCCGAAGACCAGTGGTTGGGGTGGATCGAACGCTGTCGGGTTGTCGAAGACCCATCCCTGCTCGGTGACGGCGCGTCCGGCAATCGGCAGTGACTCGTTCGGGAGTGGCTCCCGCGTCATGTCCTGACCGCTTCGAGGCGGCTCCAGGTCGGTCGGCGAGACCACAGGGCTCAGGGAGTGGTCCCATCGCGCTGGCGGAGTGCTGCGCACTCGCACGGTGGCCCTGTCGGAGCGCGCAGTTGCGAACTCACGTGTACCCGCTGGGAGAGCGATGTGCTGGACGACGATCGTGGTGGTGGTCGAGTTGTCGGCTGTCGAGTCGCTGCTGGTCGGTGGGGCGGTACCGGTGGTTGTGCTCGTCGCCGAGCGTTCTCGGGTGGTGGTCCCGGACTCCTGGCCGTCTTCGGTGTTGGTGGTGGCCGCGGAGATCACAGCGGCCACTACAACCACCACAATCATGAGCACCACCCCGATGGCGGTGACGAGGGCGCGCCGGGAGTTCGGGAGGCGGGTGAGGCTGTCGGACACCGCTCCCGATGCTACGGGTGGCGGCGGTCAGGATCAGGCTGGTCGGGGCGGCGACGGTCGGCCTTGGAAGTAGAGCTGATACTCAGCCCGACTGCCAGCAGCGCGAAGGGTGCTGCCAGCAGATGCGCAGCCACGGCTGCGCCATACCTCGACCTGGTGATCTTCGTACCGAGGACGTCGAAGGCGGCGACCTGGTCGGACAGTGCCGGACGGATGAAGCCGTCGAAGGCGGTCCGGTTCGGCACGGGGATCAGCCAGATGTCGTCGTACTCGACGATCCGCCAGGACCCGATTACCACCAGTACAGCAACGACCCCAACGAGCGCGGCGACCACCGCCAGCCGATGTCTGGCACCGGTTCCACCGGAACGCATTGTCAGGAACGCGAACACGATCGTGGTCAGAACCGCAGCCACCACCAGCAGCTCGTAGGTCATCACCGCGAGGCGACCCCACTCGAGAAGCTCGTCTGGATCGGCCAGTGGGCCCGACGACCGGCCCGGATCACGTCGGTAGTGGAACGCGAGCAGCCACGCCTCGAGTGTCACCGCGGCGAGCAGCACGACGGTGACGGGTCCGACCCGGCGCAGCGCTACACCGGGCCACCGGTCACTGCTCCCCCGAGGGAGCGGTTCCGGACCGTCGGGCCGTGCGTCGACGGGACCGGACCCGACCATCTTGCGTGTAGCGACTCAGCGGTATCGGATCACGCCACGGATGTTGCGGCCCGAGAGCATGTCGTCGAAACCCTGGTTGATCTCGGAGAGGTCGTACTCACGGGTGACCATCCCCGCCAGATCGAGCTGGCCCTGGCTGTAGAGCTCGAGCAGCCGCGGAATGTCGGCCTGCGGGTTCGCTGAACCGAAGATCGTTCCGACGAGCTGCTTCTCCATCAGCGTCAGATCGACCAGCGACAGGCTCACCTGGTTCTCCGAGGCCGGGTGGATGTTCGTGACCACGACCCGGCCGCGCTTGGCGGTGAGCATCATGATCGGGGCGATCTGCTCCCCGTCACCGACACCCACGCAGCAGATGACCTTGTCGCACATGCGACCCCAGGTGACCTGCTGGACGAGCTCGAAGGCCTCACCTATGGAGTTGGCGGTATGGGTGGCGCCGAACGCCATCGCCTGCTCACGTTTGAACTCGACCGGGTCGATGGCGATGATGTTGCGCGCTCCGGCCAGCTTCGCGCCCTGTACAGCGGCGGCTCCGATGCCGCCGACGCCGAGCACGGCGACGTTGTCACCGGGGCCGACTTCGGCTGCGTACACCGACGAGCCCCATCCTGTCGTGACTCCACAGCCGACCAGGCAGGCGAGCTCGAGTGGGATCTCCTTGTCGATCTTCACGCAAGACATCTCGTTGACGACGGTGTGGCGACCGAACGTGCCCAGGCAGACCATCGTGTAGACGTCCTCACCGCGGGCGTGGTGGCGGGTGGTGCCGTCGAGCTGGACACCGACGAGAAGCGCAGCGCCGTTGTCGCAGAGGTTCGAGTGACCGTCCGCGCAGGAGGGGCACTGGCCGCAGGCGGGCACGAAGCTGAACACGACGTGGTCACCGGGCTGAACGCGTGTGACGCCCTCGCCGACCTCCAGCACGATGCCTGATCCCTCGTGTCCACCGATCAGAGGAGTGACCGCGGGGAGGTCACCCGTCCGCGCGTGGTCATCGGAGTGGCACAGACCCGAAGCGACCATCTCGACGAGGACCTCGCCCGCCTTCGGCGGGTCGAGCTCGATCTCCTCGACGCTCCACTGTCCGCCGGTGTCCCACAGGACTGCTGCTTCGGTCTTCATGGACTGGTTGCCCCCTAGTGGTCGGATTGCCCACGCGTCCCGGCGCGCGAGCGCCGCCAGACTAGAGGAGACAGGCGAGTCGGCTGATCAGCCGCCTGCACCCACCGCGACTATGCCCAGATCGCGGTATGTGAACACCGGTAGGTACGGGACACCATGCTCGGAGAAGTAGGCCGCTGCGACGTCGCTGCGGTCGACCAGGGTCACGGCCGCCACGACTGTCGCGCCGGTGTCGAGAACGTGGCGGTGGGCCTGTTGGATCGAGCCGCCGGTGGTCACGATGTCGTCCACCAACAGCACGCGGGTCCCTCGCCCGAGCGAGGCTCCCTCGACGAGTCGGTTGGTTCCGCGGCCCTTGGGCTGCTTGCGCACCACGAACCACTCGTGGTCATCGCCCAGGACGGCGACAACTCCGTGAGCGAACTGGTCGGCTCCCAGGGTGAGGCCACCCACCGCGTCCCACGCGATTCCCGCGTCTGCCACCGACTCGGCGATCACGCGGCACGCGAGCGACAGCTCGGAACCCCGCGACAGCCCGGCTTTCGCGTCGATGAAGTCCCGGCTCAGCTCACCCGACGAGAGCTCACGGGGCTCGTCGAAATGGATCAGCGCGCGCTCCATGACGATCCGGAGCAATTGGGCACGGTCGGCGGTCAGGTCGGCAGTTGCCATGGAGCCGATCGTACCCAGCCACTCCGCGCGACTGGGCGGGAGGGAAGGGGCGTCACCGTTCGGCGAGCGCCTCCTCCAGGATCGACTGCGATTCCTGGTCGAACGCAACGAGAACGCAGCGCTCGATTGAACGCGGACTGGATGCGCGCAACGCAGCCACAGCGGTCCGTGACGCCAGGGGCTGGGGGAAGCCGTAGGTCCCGGTGGAGATCGACGGGAACGCGATCGACCGCGCGCCGAGCTCGTCGGCGACTTCGATCGCACGTCGGTACGCAGAGGCGAGCAGCGCCAACTTCGTGTCAGGGGCCTTCTCCTTCAGGTCCCACCGGGGCCCGACGGTGTGGACGACCCACCTGGCGGGCAGCGAGAAGGCGGCCGTCGCCCGCGCGTCGCCGGTCGGGCACGGACCGACGCGCGCGCACTCCAGCGCCAGCTCGGGCCCTGCTGCGGTGTGGATGGCACCGCACACACCACCGCCGGGCGCGAGTCGTTCGTTCGCGGCGTTGACGATCACGTCCACCTCCAACTTGGTGATGTCGCCCCGCCATGTCTCGATCCGCACGCCGGCTCCTTCCTGACGTCGCCGCTTCGTTCGATCCGGCCGTGCAACAGATCGTGCCACGGCACCAAGGCAGAGATTCCAAGTGACCCGGATGTCACATCTCCGGAGCCGCGCACTCGAAGGGCGCACAGGGTCAGGTCAGACCCCGCGATGACAGACGAGGAGAGGCCCATGCCGACACCTTCCGACTTCGAGACGATCCCCGGGCTGGAGCACGCCGCCGTCGGTGCACCGATCACCCGTGCCGGTGTCTCGCTGTTCCCCGTCTACCTGTTCCAGCCACGTTCGGCGACGGTGGTGACGGGCACGAAAGGGGCGCTGGAGATCGCCGAGGCCGACGACGAGTCGGTCCCGACGCTCTGCGTCACCAGCAGGATCGACGACCCGTTCCTGCTGGTGGAGGGGGAGACCATCGCAGGTGGGCTCCAGCAGAGGACCCTGAACGTGAGTGTCCTGGTGCCGCCGCGCGGAAGAATCGACATCCCGGTGTCGTGTGTCGAGCAGGGCCGTTGGGGCGGGGCCCGCACCTTTTCGGGTAGCGGGGGCAGGCTCAGCCGCCGGGTCCGGAGGGCCAAGTCCATGACGGTCGCGGAGAACCTGGACCGGACCGGTCGCAAGAACTCCGACCAGGAGCTGGTGTGGGACGTGGTCGGCGACGAGATGGATCGCTTGGCGGTCATCTCGGCCACCTCCAACTTCGCGGCCACCGACGAGGTCCTGGACGCCCCGGCCGGCCCGGAGGACGACGGCCGAGCGGTGCTGGCTTCCGCTGCACGGGAGCTTGTGAGTCGCGGGCCGCTGCCGGGGCAGTGCGGTGTGGTGGTGACCCACGGCTCCCGTGTCGTCTCAGCGGAGGTCTTCGCCACCGCGGAACTGCTCGCAGGCCAGTGGACGGCGATGGTACGGGCCCAGATGCTCGACGCGCCGTGGCAGGTGTCGGGGAGGCCGTCTGCCTCGAAGGCGTTGCGGTTCCTGCGACGCATGGCCAGCGGTGAGGCGATCCACGCCGACGGCGTCGGGCTCGGTGAGGAGCGGCACGTACGCACCGGTCGACTGGTCGGCCAAGCGCTGATCTGGGAGGACGTCATGGTGCATGCCAGCGGATTCGCGATGGCAGCGTGAGCACCGCCGGCTGTGTCACCGCTGACTGTCACACCGCTGTGCGACACTCGCTACAGAGGGGAGGGGAAGTGACAGACGTGGTGCACACAGGCGAGGACGTACTCCGATGGCTCCGCACGGACGACGCGAACCGAACAGCACGGCGGGACGCGAGGTTCTCACCAGGGATGAGGTGGTCGACGGGATGGTCACCGATGTGGTCCCTCTCGTCGACCGCTGGAACGACGGTCCGATCGACGATCTACGAGTCGCGGTGGAGCGTTCGGCTGACCGGCCGCCCTGGCTGACCTCGGCCGCGCTGTCGCTCGTGACGCTGAGGGCATACCCCGAGATCGAGCTGGACGGCGTCCCGATGCCCGAGGCCGGTGCCACCCCGGAGCAGGCCCAGGGATGGCCGGCGTTGTGGTTCGCGGGCCGACGCGACATCTTTCCGGACAAGGGTGACGACCGACGTGAGCGGGCCCGCAAGAACACGGCCCGGTCCCGTGCAGTCCGCAAGGTGATCGATCTGCTCGATGCCGCCCGGGTTGCCTTCCTGGCCGAGCAGGAGGTGGAAGGTGGCTGAGGCACCCCCATGGGGCTTCTATCCGACCACGGTGGACGTGGTCGAGGGGAGCGACCGCCTCGAGGTCACCGCCGGCTGGTTCGGTCCGGCCGGAGCCTCGGCGGCCGAGCTACCCGACGGCAGCATCTGGGAGGTCGACCACATCGACCCAGGCCGGCTCGTCGGACTGGAGGTGGACAGCGCGGATCCGTCGCGCTCACCGCTTCGCATCGCTGCGTTCGGCGGAGACGGTGCGCTGCGAGTCGCAGATCTTGCCCGTGGCAACTCCGCCGACGACCATCCTCGCCCGGGACTATCCAACAAGTGGGGTGCACGGCCTCAGCCGCACTTCGATGCGACAGGAGTTGGAAGACTCGTGCTGTTGGCCGACCTAGCCCGCGATCCGTAGGTCAGCTCGCTCGCCCGCGTCCTCGCAGTCGTGGAGCTGGCCGCCAGTGTCAGTCGGACGGAGGGTGGGGATCTGTTCGAGCCCCTGCTGGTCGACCTGCTGGCAATGGCCGAATGGCTTGCGGTCGAGGTGGATCACGGCACACGCGGCCGCAACCACCGGTGGTGGGAGCGGCTGACGATGCTCTCCCGGGCCTTCCTGGCGTCCTTCGGTGACGGATCACCCGAAGTGACCCGCCTGCTGGAAGGCCTCATCGACCGTCGAACTGGACGGCGGTACTCGAAGTCCGACCAGGTCGCGGCCACTGCCGCCCCGGAGTTCGAGCTTTCCGGGGCGATGGTGGAGTCGCTCGTGACGGTGGACTCCGAACCAGTGGAACCCTTCCGAGTAGCGCGGATCGCCCCCTCGGTTCTCGAGGTGATGTCGGCCCGCTCCGACGATGAGCGTTGGGTGAGAGTCCTCCGGCGCCACGGTCTGGTGCTGTTGGCTCAGGCTCCCCTTCGGCGTGGCGACGGCGTGGATGTCGCGGAGGTGCTCGTCCCACCCGATGTTCACCACGAGGACCTGGACGTGCAGATCATCGATGTCGACCAGCTCAGCGGGCTGGCCCGTCGGCCCGCCGATCTCGTTCGCGCAGCAGTACGCGCTGGTCGGACCGCCGCCAGCGCCGAACGCCTCGATGACACGTGGACTGCGTCGAGGCGCTGGGACGAGTGCGCAGTGCTCTGGAGCGAGGCGGGCGATGACGAGAGGGCATCGCTGGCCACACGCAGGGCAGCCGGCGGCGGTCGGTTCCGAGGTGGGTCGTTCGTCCTCGACGAGCTCTACCCGTTCGACGAGGTCGACTCATGACCGGCTTGACGATGGTCACCGTAGACACCCGCCAGTTGTGGGTCGTGAAGCAGATGCTCTCTGCCATGGAACCCCCCGAGGACGGCAGATTCCCGGGGGCACAACTCTCGCGGTTCGAGTGCGGCTGCACCTGAACCATCGCCGTCGGCAGTGTGGTCGTGGACGTGCACTGGGACGTGGCGATACCGGGGCTGGAGGAACCTGTGTGGATGACGGCTCGCACCCTCCAGCTGATCTACGAGATCGCTGACTGCGAGGGCTTCTGCGATTTCGGGATCGAGGATCGTCGTGCCGTCGACGGCACGGTCAACGCACTCGTCAAGGGCGCGTTCATCGAGGCCAGGATCGACCTGCCCGTCCGAGAGCCGCTAGCCGCGCTCGATCCGCCGCAGGCACCGTCCTGGTACGCGACCGCAACCGTCGACTGCACAGCATTGCGGAAGGCAGCAGAGGCCGCTTCTTCCACACCGGCGGGCGTCACTGTGATCGGGCCACCTGTCGCGACTTTCACCGTGGAACCTGGCGCTCTTGTGATCACTGGTACGGATCGACGTGGAGTCGACCGAGCCGCGGAGATCAGGTTGAAGGCCGAGGTCGAGTTCCTGGCGAGCCCGGCCACCTACGCGGAGGTATCCGTCGACCCGTCCCCGTTGATCGAACTCGGCTGGTGCTTCCTCGTCGACAAGGTGACCGTGGTGCTCACCTTCGACGGGGAGCTGTGGATGCTGGCGGAACCGTGTCGGATGGTCCTGCGCGGCGACCTGCTCCGACTGGAACCGGACGAGCTGGAAGGAATCGTCTACCTGGTCGGCAGCGTGGTCGGCACCGACGAGGCGGTGCTGAGCATGGAGGACCTGCCCGTCGATGGAATCACCGTCTGGATCGAGTCCAGACCGGACGACTACGACCTCCTCGAGAGGGTCGAGCAGCTGTACGAGATCGACTGGTACGCAGAGCCCGAGCCGTACGGGGTGATCCTGCCCGAAAGCTGAGCGGCTGGTCTTCAGCTGGCTGCTCGTCGCCGCCTGTGTCGGGCTGTCGTTGTGGGAACAGCGGAGGTCATGGCCGCGCCAGCCAGGTCGAACACGAAGCGGTCCCCTTCGCGTCGGAGTCTGGCGATCGGACACTCCGGTATCGCTCGGTCGGTCACCACGACGACCGATATGCCGCCCCGCGAACCCTTGCGGACCGCTTCGGCGATGAACCCGGTGTGACCGCCTCGCGATCCGGCCGGAGCGAGCACCAGGCGTTGATGGTTGATCTCGGAGTCGAGCAGAACCTGGTCGTCGTTCGACAGAGCCCACTTGAGAGCGGGATCGCCGACGACAGCGACCGTCGCAGCCGGAGCCTGGCTCCGCAGGTCCCGAACTGCATCGGCGAGCTGGGCGTAGGACGGCGTGACCCTGCGCCAGCCAGCAACGGTGTCGGCATCGACGATCACCACGTCGGGGTCGGCCATGGGCACCACGCTAGGCCAGCGCATTCGCGGACAAATCACCACGGGTCGTACCTACGATCTGATCATGAAGGTCTTCGAGAGCCGGGCGGCGACAGTCGGCGACTCGACCGTCAGCCGTGCGCTGCCCCAGCGTGAACACCGCACCGTTGGCGCCTGGTGTTTCCTCGACCACTTCGGACCGTCGGAGCCCGGCGCCGCAGACGGGATTTCCGTGGGGCCGCATCCTCACTGCGGTCTGGCAACGGTCACGTGGTTGATCCGGGGAAGCGCTGTCCACACCGACAGCCTGGGCTCCGAGCAGTTGATCGAGCCGGGGCAGCTGAACCTGATGACCGCTGGTCGCGGCATAGCCCACGCCGAGCAGACCCCCATCGACCGGCGCGGAGAGCTGCACGGGGTGCAGTTCTGGGTCGCCCAACCCGAGGCGACTCGTCACTCGACACCGGCGTTCGAGCACCACGCCGCACTGCCCAAAATGGAAATCGGGTCGTTCTCGGCCACCGTCCTGCTCGGCTCCTTCGGGGGAGTCGCTTCACCTGCACGTAGCGACACCCGGTTGGTAGGCGTGGAGCTGAACGGGACGTCGAAGTCCGGTACCGAGCTGGGACTCGAGCCGTGCCTCGCGCCCCGGGGGGGGGGGGGCGGAAGGCGCCACCCCCACCACCGCTCCACGATCGTCGAGCCCGGGACCATCGTGTACATGGATGTCGGAACACCCTCGGTCCACCTGGCGATCGACGAGCCGACACGCTGGATGCTTATCGGTGGCGAACCGTTCGAGGCGCCCGTGAAGATGTGGTGGAACTTCGTCGGCCGAACTCACGAGGAGATGACCGAGGCAGTCACGATGTGGAACGAAGGAAACGATCGGTTCGGTGAGGTGAGAAGCGCTCTGGGCCGCATCGCTGCACCCGTGACCCCCTGGTGAGGGCGGAACACCCGGCCGAGATCAGCTTCATCGGGTGAGCAACAGTTGGAACTCGATGGTGCCGTGGTCCTCCACCGAGACGACCTTCATGCTCGAAGGGACCTGTACGCCGTAGTCCTCGAAGGCGATGTCGACGGACCCGACCACGACCACCGTGTCGTCGACCAGCCGTGCCTGCAGAGGTACCGAGACCTCGTTGGTCACTCCGTGGATCGTCAGCTCACCCACGGCGGTAACCTCCGTGGTCGCGCCGGACGCCGCATCGTCGGACAACTCGATCGGTTCGGTCAGGCGGAAGGTGGCGGTCGGGTACGTGTCGGTGGCGAGCGCATCCTGGACCTTGTTGTCGCGCATCGATTCGTCCGTGGTGATGGTCGACATGTCGACTTCGAACTCGGCGTCGGTGATCGTGGTTCCGTCGAGAGTGAAGGTGCCGGAGACGTCGCCCGTCCTGCCGACCGCCTCGGTGGCACCGACGCCTGCCAGCTCCTCGTCGATTCGGAACCCGGCGAACGTGCCGGTCGCCGAGTCGAAGTCGAACTCACCTGTCGAAGTGTCGACGGTCCAGGTGCCGGTCAGATCCTCGACAGAGGTGTCCCCGCTCGAGGAGCTCCCTTCAGCGATGGTGGTAGTCACACCGCTGGCCGCTGTGTCGATGTCGACGGGATCGGGTGTGCCCCGCCCGAACAGGAACCATCCTCCGGTGACGATCAGGACCGCAACTACTGCGCTGATCAGCAGGCCGGCCCGCTTGCGGCCGTCGGTCCGGGGGGATGGGGGAGTGGTCTCGGTGGGGGAACTCGTCTGTTCAGCCATGGGAACGATCGTCTCTGGCAAACCTGAGGGTTGGCTGTGAACTGGGTCGTAGACAGCTGAGCGTCGGAGTGGAGCAGCCCGCGCCTCCGCGGCCGTCCGTGACGGGTTCCCCGCGGCTCCTCATCCAACACTCAGCGGACTCCCAGGTTCTGAAAGGATCCTGTGTGCATGACATCCGCCACCGTCCTGCTCGTCGACGACGAGGACAACCTCCGCTCCATGTTGGAAGCGGCCCTCGCGCACCACGGATTCGACGTCCACTCCTTCTCGAGTGGCCGCGAAGCTCTCAGCGAGGTCGGCCGGGTGGCACCAGACCTGGTCGTCCTCGATGTGATGATGCCCGATCTCGACGGTTTCGAGGTCTGTCGTCGCATGCGAAGCGACGGGGTGAAGGTGCCCGTCGTGTTCCTGATTGACGAAGAGGCTGCTTCGCAGGCGTTCGAGCGGTTCTGGCGCGCCGACCCGTC
>CAYVDN010000016.1:0-62213 GCA_964450685.1 uncultured Microthrixaceae bacterium | reverse complement strand
AGGAGTACAAGGAGCACGAGGACCTGCCCAACACGACCAACCCGGACGACTGGGCGAAGATCTCGGGCAAGAAGGGCGAACGCATCGTCTACGTCCGCACACTCGTGCACACCGAGACCTCCGACGACGCCGAGGGCGGCCGGTCGATCGAGAGGGTGGCGACCGGGCAGTACCTCTGACAGCAATCGCGGTTCTCCCGAGGTCGTTCGGTCCGATCGGTTATTGTTGCGGCCACCAACAGTGGGGAGGCTGTCATGGGAACGAATGCCAGGAGCGGAAAGCTCCGTAAGGTTGGCGCAGTGCTCACAGGTGCATTCGCCCTGATCGCGGCTGGATGCGACGTACCTCTGGGGCCGGTCACCAAGGCCCCGGTCGAGGCTGTCCGGCTGCCGGAGACATCCGACCCGTTCGTGGTCGCCGCGGATGGTGCGTACTACATCTACGGCTCCAACAACCACCTGCGTGCACCCGTCACCAGACTGACCGACATCTCCCGCGCATACTCGCTCCAGGAGAAGAACGCGAACACCGTCGAAGGCATGCCCACCAAGCCCAGTTGGACCGCTTCGTCGACGCAGCTGTGGGCCCCGACCGTCGAACGATTCGGCGACCGCTGGATCATGTGGTTCTCCGCCGATCGGGTGAACGCTCCGGACCCGGCGAACCGCCAGTGCATCGGGCGTGCGTTCGCTTCGTCACCGATGGGCCCGTTCTCTCCAGAAGCGTCCCCGGTGCACTGCGGCATCAACGGTCGAGGAGCGCTTGACCCGAACGTGTTCACCGACGCTTGGGGGCAGCGATTCCTGCTCGTGGCGTTCGGCAACACCGAGACACCCATCCACTCGATAGCGCTCGATGCGAACGGCAACTTCTCGGGTCTGCCGGTCGCGATCCTGGGCAGGCGTCACCCGTGGGAGTACCACTTCATCGAGAACCCGTCGATGGTCTACGACCGGGTCCGCAACAACTACCTGCTGAGCTACTCGGCGGGCCGCTGGTGGGAGCCCAGCTACTCGACCGGAATCGCACGCTGCGCTTCACCCACCGGACCGTGCACGAGCGATCCGGGCGGCCCCTGGATCTCGTCGTCGAACGGCAGGACAGGACCCGGGGGCCTGTCGTTCTTCCAGGACCACGAGGGTGCCCAGCGAGCGATCTACTCGTCGTTCGCGGCTGGCCAGGAGTCGACCAACGGCGGCAGGTCGGCATCGATCACCTACCTGAAGGTCGATCCGTCCGTCGGACTGACCATCGTCAAGTGACCGAGCACGCCCGAACAGCGACCGAACAGCGACTCACGTCACCCCGGCGCTGAGCCAGCGTTACGCGGACCGGTCGGCGGACGCCTGGCAGTAGCGTCCAGCCATGGCCGTACCCAAGATCTGTGGAATCGAGACCGAGTACGGCATCGTCGTACGCGGCGCGGCGGACGCAAACCCGATATCTGCGTCCTCGATGCTGATCAACGCGTACCTTTCGCATCTGAGCACCCGCCGCGCTGATGCCCCGGGACCGTCGGTCGGCTGGGATTTCGAGGACGAGACGCCGGGCAACGACGCCCGGGGCGAGGCGATGCTGCGCTCGCTCGCCCCGGAGGTCGAGACGAACCTGGTCAACGCTGTTCTCACCAACGGTGCGCGCTACTACGTGGACCACGCCCACCCCGAGTTCTCGGCACCTGAGTGCGCGAACGCACGCGAGGCGCTCCTCTACGACCGGGCGGGGGAGGAGATCCTGGTCCGCTCCATGGCCGCAGCCACGATGATGCTGCCGGACGGCCAGGAGATCGTCGTCTACAAGAACAACTCGGACGGCAAGGGGAACAGCTACGGCTGCCACGAGAACTACCTGATGGACCGCGCCACGCCGTTCGGCCGGATCGTCGAGCACGGAACCGCGCACTTGGTGACCCGCCAGATCTTCACGGGGTCGGGCAAGGTCGGGTCGGAGATGCCAGGTACCAGACGTGACGAGGTGGCGTTCCAGATAACCCAACGGGCCGACTTCTTCGAGGAGGAGGTCGGGCTCGAGACCACGCTCAAACGACCGATAATCAACACCCGCGACGAACCCCACGCCGACCCCCAGAAGTACCGCAGGCTCCACGTGATAGCCGGCGACGCGAACATGAGCGAGGTACAGACACTGCTGAAGCTCGGCACGACCTCACTCGTGCTGGCGATGGTCGACGACGACGCAGCAGGTGAAGCGATCCGTTTCGCCAACCCCGTGGCGGCCATGCACCGAGTGTCTCGCGACCTCGGGCTGGATGAGGCGATCCGACTCGCTGACGGCACGACGATGACAGCGATGGAGATCCAGTGGCATCTGCTGGGTGCCGCTCGCTCGTACGCCGAGAGCCACGGCCTTGCTGCAGTCGGGGAGCAGGTCGGCGAACAGGTCCTGACGCTCTGGGAGGAGGTGCTCAGCACGCTCGAGTCGGATCCCATGCAGCTTGCGGATCGGCTGGACTGGGTTGCCAAGTACCGACTGTTCGACGGCTACAGGGAGCGGCACGGCCTTCAGTGGGATGACGCCCGCTTGGCGGCCATGGATCTTCAGTACCACGACATCCGTCCCGCGTCCTCGCTGGCACGACGCGTCGGCCTGCAACGGGTCGTCGACGACGACGAGGTCGCGACAGCAGTCCACCAGCCACCCGATGACACCCGTGCGTATTTCCGCGGGCGCTGCCTCGAACGCTTCGCCGACGACATCGTCGCTGCCAACTGGGACTCGGTCGTCTTCGACACAGGGGCGGCGTCTCTCCAACGAGTTCCGATGCTCGAACCGATGAAGGGGACGCGCGCATCGGTCGGTGATCTGATCGACCGTGCCACGTCGGCTGCCGACCTGCTGGCGCGGCTCGGTTCCTGAGCCGAACCGCAGTCGGGAAGGATCGGAACGCGCCGCGGGTTGCATCGACGCGCGGGGTACGGTGACCGCGACGCGGAGGATCCACGATGCCTGAACGTGAACTGAAGAAGAAGCCTGCGCCGCAGCGTCGCGAGGAGGAACTCGTCGAGGAGCCACCAGCGACGGATTCCGGCGAGAAGATCAAAGCTGAGCTCGACGAACTGCTGGACGAGATCGACGACGTGCTCGAGACGAACGCCGAGGACTTCGTGAAGTCCTACATCCAGAAGGGCGGGCAGTGACCGAACGGTGCCGCCTTGTAGCCTGCGGCCCGTGACACTTCCGAGCTTCTCCCCGGGTACCGATCCGGGCCCCGATTTCGCTGCCTTGGTGCGCCTCGCCGGGCTCGCACCGAGCGTTCCCGACACGCCTGTCGACGCACGATTCCAGGTGACCCACGGCACGACCTGCGTAGCTGTGCGCTATGCGGACGGCGTTGTGATGGCAGGCGACCGCCGTGCCACCTCGGGGAACTTCATCAGCCACCGCTCGATAGAGAAGGTCTTCCCCGCGGACCGCCACTCCGGGGTGGCGATCGCCGGAGCAGCAGGTCCGGCGGTGGAGATGGTGAGGCTGTTCCAGCTCCAGCTCGAACACTACGAGAAGGTCGAGGGGGCGCCGCTGAGCCTCGAGGGGAAGGCCAACCAGCTCTCCCAGATGGTGCGCAACCACCTGCCTGCGGCCATGCAGGGGCTGGCGGTGGTTCCGCTCTTCGCCGGCTACGACACCGGCCGGGAGGTAGGGCGCCTCTTCCAGTACGACGTGACCGGGGGTCGCTACGAGGAGTACGACCACGCGACCACAGGGTCTGGGAGCCTGCATGCCACGACGGTCATCAAGCTGGGATGGCGCGAAGGGCTCAGCAGTGACGCCGCCGTCGATCTGGCGATCCGTTCGCTCTACGAGGCCGCCGATGAGGACTCGGCGACGGGCGGGCCCGACCTGGTCCGTGGCATCTACCCGGTGGTGGCAACCATCGACGCTGCCGGCTTCACCCGGCTCGACGACCGGGATCTGGCAGATCGCTACAGCTCGATGATCGAGCAGATCGCGACAGGACGCGGAGGTGATCAGCGATGACCATGCCGTTCTACGTCGCTCCCGAGCAGATGATGAAGGACCGCGCGGACTACGCCCGCAAGGGCATCGCCCGCGGTCGTGCGCTGGTGGCGTGCACCTTCGACGAGGGCATCCTGTTGTGCGCGGAGAATCCGTCGCGGATGTTGCGGAAGATCTCGGAGATCTACGACCGCATCGGATTCGCCGGTGTCGGCAAGTACAACGAGTTCGACCAGTTGCGCATCGCCGGTGTGCGTCACGCCGACCTGAAGGGCTTCTCGTTCAGCAGGGAGGACGTCGACGCTCGGAGCCTGGCAAACCAGTACGCGCAGATGCTCGGCCAGGTCTTCACCCACGAGATGAAACCGATGGAGGTGGAGATCCTCGTCGCCGAGGTCGGACACGAGGCGTCCGACGATCACCTCTTCCACATCCTGTACGACGGCACGTTGATCGACGAGGACGGCACCTGCGTGCTGGGCGGTGAGGCAGACGCCATCAGCACCCGTCTGGCGGGCGGCTGGGAGCGCGGCAGCCCACTCCGATCAGCACTCGGTGCCGCGGTGGGAGCGCTCGAAGGCCCGGAGCGTACGTTGGGTGCGGCGGACCTCGAGGTTGCCGTGCTGGACCGCTCCAACGGGAGACGGACCTTCCGTCGTATCGAGGACGCCGAGGTCTCATCGCTGCTCGAGCGGGGCTGAGACAATTCTGCGGCCGGTGCCGGTAGGTTGAGCCGCGATGGAACGCAGGATCTACGGACTCGAGAACGAGTACGGCGTCACCTGCACCTTGCGCGGGCAGCGACGGCTCAGCCCGGATGAGGTCGCCCGATACCTGTTCCGTCGTGTCGTCTCCTGGGGACGCTCCTCGAACGTCTTCCTGGCCAACGGTGCCCGCTTGTACCTGGATGTCGGATCCCACCCGGAGTACGCCACCCCCGAGTGCGACTCTCTGCACGACCTGATCGCGCACGACAAGGCCGGGGAGTGGATCCTCGGCCAACTCGTCGAGTCGGCCCAGTCGCGACTCACCGAGGAGGGCATCCGCGGCGACATCTACCTGTTTCGCAACAACACCGATTCGGCCGGCAACAGCTACGGGTGTCACGAGAACTACCTGACCAGCCGTGACGACGACCTGAGCCACTACTCCGAGGTGCTCATCCCGTTCCTCGTGAGTCGCCAGATCTACGCGGGTGCTGGGAAGGTCCTGCAGACCGCTCGGGGTGCGCAGTTCTCCATCTCCCAGCGCGCCGAGCACATATGGGAGGGAGTCTCGTCGGCCACGACGCGCTCACGTCCGATCATCAACACCCGCGACGAGCCGCACGCAGACTCGGACCGCTACCGACGCCTGCACGTGATCGTCGGTGACTCCAACATGAGCGAGTACGCGACGTACCTGAAGGTGGGGGCGTGCTCACTAATCCTGCGCATGCTCGAGGATCCGTCGGTGGTGCTGCGCGACATGACGCTGGAGAACCCGATCCGAGCCATACGTGAGATCAGCCACGACATCACCTGCCGCCGACGGGTCCGACTCGCCAACGGCCGCGAGGCCTCGGCGTTGGAGATCCAGTCGGAGTACCTCAACCGCGCCCTGCGCTACGCCGAGTGCCACGAGCTGCTGCCCCAGGAGAAGCAGGCCTTGGTGATGTGGGAGCACGTCATGTCGGGGCTCGAGACCGACCCTCTCGCGCTCGACCGCGAAATCGACTGGGTCACGAAGCACAACCTGATCGAGGCCTACCGCGAACGACACGACCTTCCGCTCAACCATCCGAAGGTCGCCTTGCTCGACCTTCAGTACCACGACATCGACCGTGGACGGTCGGTCTTCTACAAGCTCCAACAAGCTGGTCGGATCGAGCGGGTCGTCACCGACGCCGACATCGTCGAGGCGATGGACACCCCACCGCAGACGACCCGTGCCCGCCTGCGTGGCGAGTTCATCCGCCGCGCCAAGGAACGCAAGCGCGATTACACCGTCGACTGGGTCCACCTGAAGCTGAACGACCAGGCGCAGCGGACCGTGCTCTGCAAGGACCCGTTCATGGCCACCGACGAGCGTGTCGAACGGCTGATCGCCTCGCTGTGAGACCGACCGCGAGGGCCGAGCCCGAAGGCGCGCAGGTCGAGGACCTGCGCGCCCCGATCCCGTCGTCATGAACTAGACCACTCGCCATGCCCAGCTTCCGCACAGTCGAGGTGACCGAGATCATCGCCGAACGACCGGGCCTGCAGCGACTGGCAGTGCGCATGCCGGACGGCTCGGCCGCCCGGGCCTACTCGGTCACCCAGCTCACCGGTACGTGCGCCGTTGGGGACCGGCTCGTGGTCAACACGACCGCTGTCGAGCTGGGTCTGGGCACTGGTGGTTGGCATGTAGTGCACTGGAACCTCGCCAGGGAGGAGTTGGTCGAACCCGGACCTGAGCACATCATGAAACTCCGGTACACGAGCCTGCAGTTCGACGCCGGAACCGACGAGTTGAACCATCCCGAGATCGATGAGCTGCTCGATGGACTGCCTGTGGCTGTGTGCTCAGTCCACAGCCAGGTGGCAGCGGTTGCGGCGGCATTCTCGGAAGCAGCGCCGGGAAGGCGTCTCGTATACGTGATGACCGATGGGGCAAGCCTTCCGCTGGCGTTGTCGGACCTTGTGGCAGCGCTACGGGAGTTGGAGCTCCTCTCCGGCACGGTCACCGCCGGTCATGCCTTCGGAGGGGATCTGGAGGCGGTGACGGTGGCGTCAGCGCTCGGGTTGGCGGCACACGTCCTCCGAGCCGACGCCGTCGTTGTCGGCATGGGCCCAGGAGTCGTAGGTACAGGCACACGTCTCGGGACCACCGGTATCGAGGTAGCGCCGATCCTCGACCTGGTGCATTCACTCGGGGGCAGGGCCGTGCTCTGCGTCAGGGCATCGGACGGTGATCCCAGGGATCGACACCGCGGGGTGTCGCACCACACCACCACCACCCTTCGGCTCACCCATTCGACCCCGCTCGTTGCGACCGAGCCGGCCGAGGTCGCTTCGTTGGCCGGAGTGCACCTGGTGCCAGCAGGTCACGGGTCGAGCGCGAAGGAGCTGTTCGATCGCCACGGCCTTCACGTCACCACCATGGGTCGCAATGTGGATCAGGACCCGCTGTTCTTCGCCGCGGCGACTGCCGCAGGCCGACTGTTGGCACGACTCGTGCCAACGGCCGACGCTCCCGCCCCCAACCCATAGGATCCCGACGTGGCAAAGCTGGATCGCCTGCTGAACCTGACCGCTGCACTTCTCGACACGGGGATCCCCCTGACAGCCGAGGAGATCCGCGCCCGTGTGCCCGGCTACTCGAGCGAGTCCGACGAAGCGTTCCACCGGGCCTTCGAGCGCGACAAGGACGACCTGCGTGAACTCGGCATCCCGATCGAGACGGTCGTCGTCGAGCACCACGAGCAACCCCGGTCCGCATACACGATCCACCCCGAGACCTATGCGTTGCCCGATCCCGGCTTCGAGCTCGACGAGCTCGCTGCCATACAGCTCGCAGCCGCCGCGGTGCAGCTCGAAGGGGTCGACGAGGAGCTCGACGACGCGTTGCGCAAGCTGGGAGGGAACCCGGTGGCCGGTCACCGGCCCGAGACACTCGGCGAGGTACCGACCCCAGCTGTGCTCCTGGACCTGTTCGTCGCGGTGCTCGAACACCGACAGGTCGACTTCCGCTACGGGGACGGGGAACGCAGGCTCCACCCTCACCGATTGCAGTTCGAGCGAGGACGCTGGTACGTGTCAGGTGACGATCTCGACCGCTCCGCGAGGCGCAGCTTCCGACTCGATCGGATCGTCGGAGGTGTCCGAAGCGGTCCCCCCGGGGCGTTCGAGCCCCCGGTCGACCCGGCCGGTGTCCGTCTGCGCCCCTGGGAGCTGGGCGACGAACCCGCGCAGGAAGCGCTCGTCCTCCTGGATCCAGAGGTGAGTCGCGCGGTGTTGAACGAGGATCCTGGCCTCCGGGTGCACGAGCGCAGAGCAGACGGATCGGTTGTGCTCGCGCTGACGGTTCGCAATGCCGCCTCCCTGAGGGGGTTCGTGCTCAACCTGCTCGATCGCGCAGAGCTCCTGAGCCCTCCGGCGATGCGCCAGGACCTGATCGAGCGGCTCGTGGAGATGGCGGCGGGGGATGCGGCATGAGCCGGGTGACGGCCACTGACAGAGTCCAGCGGATCCTGGCGGTGCTGCCGTGGATCATCCAGAACCAGGGAGCACCGGTCCAGGAGATCTGTGATCGCTTCGGCCTGAGTCGCAAGGACCTGATCGCCGATCTCGAGTTCGTCTTCTACAACGTCGGGCTTCATCCGTTCACACCGGACATGCTCGCCGAGGTCTCCTTCGACGATGACAGGGTGACCGTCCATGTCGGGGACTACTTCCGTCGGCCGCTGCGACTGACCCACCAGGAGGCACTGAACCTTCTCGCCGCCGGCCGAGCGCTAACCGCCCGTACAGGCACTGATCCCGACGGGACGCTGTCCCGTGCGGTGGAGAAGCTCGCCGCTGCGCTGGGACCGGGTGCCGCCAGCGGTCTCGATGTCGCGCTGGGCGACGCCGACCCCACGGTGTTCGCGACCGTCAGACAGGGAGTCACCGACTGTCACCCGGTGGAGATCACCTACTACAGCTTCGGTCGCGACGTTCCGTCAACGAGGAAGATCGAGCCGTACCGCCTTGTTGCAAGGGAAGGTCACTGGTACCTGCTGGCCTGGTGTCACATGGCAGACGGCGAACGACTGTTCCGTCTGGACCGGGTCGGCTCGGCCGAGCTCCTCGACGGATCCTTCGATGCCCCGGATCCCGAGCTCGACGACGCGTTCGACCTGAGCGAGCCCGAACGGACGGTGGAACTGATCGCTCCGGCAGGAGCCGCTTGGGTGGCGGCGGAGTACCCCTGTGACCACTTCGAGGAGCTCGCCGACGGTCGGGTGAGGATCGTGCTCCCCATCACCGCCACACCCTGGCTCGAGCGGCTGCTGGTCCGTCTGGGGCCAGCAGTCAGCGCGACCGATGTGGCGACCGGCGAGTCGCTCGACACCCTGCGGAGCGCGGCGGCACAGCGGCTCCTCGCCCGCTACGACACCGATTCAGCGGGTCGTCCCGCCCCCGGTAGGCTCGCAGCGGATGGCTGAATCGACGACGAGTCACAAGGACGAGCCAGACCCGGCG
The DNA here is from genome assembly GCA_964450685.1 of uncultured Microthrixaceae bacterium. Lineage (GTDB taxonomy): Bacteria > Actinomycetota > Acidimicrobiia > Acidimicrobiales > Microtrichaceae > JBAOHV01. Next base: position 53,034 of record CAYVDN010000016.1, on the reverse strand, counting down.
AGTCGGGCTCGAAGGACGAAGGCCAGGTCCAGCCTCCGCAACACGGTCGAATGGGTGGCGGTGATCGTCGCAGCGGTGCTCGTGGCGCTGCTGATCAAGACGTTCGTCGTACAGGCGTTCCGGATCCCCTCGGCCTCGATGGTCCCGACTCTCGAACAGGGCGACCGGGTTCTCGTGAACAAGCTCAGCTACGACGCGCACGACCTGAACCGAGGGGATGTGGTGGTCTTCTCCCGTCCGGCGAGTCTCGCCGCCGGCCCTGACGACCCCAAGGACCTGATCAAGCGTGTCATCGGCCTTCCCGGCGAGGAGATCTCCACCAAGGACGGTCAGGTCTATGTCGACGGTCGCTTGCTCGACGAGCCGTATCTCGCTGACGGCACCATGACCTACGGGCTGGAGGAGCCGCTGGAGGTACCCGAGGGCCAGGTTCTGGTTCTCGGCGACAACCGTGGGGATTCCACCGATGGTCGAGTGTTCGGGCCGGTCGACGCCGACACGATCGTCGGACGCGCCTTCATGATCATGTGGCCACTGAGTCGCGTCGGCCCACTCTGACATTCAGGTCAGCCGAGCACCGCGGCGGCATCGACCATCCGGTCTACGTGGTCGCTGTAGATGCCGTCGATCCCCATGTCCAACAGCGCCGAGATGACCCTCGGCTGTTGTGCATCCCAGCCGAAGCAGTAGCGACCGAACCGGTGGTAGAGCGCCACGGTGCCGGCGCTCCATTCGCTGTGATGGAGGTTCACCGCATCGATACCCACCTCACGAAGCCGCGACGCGTGGTGCTCGGTTCCGCGTTCCAGTGCCGTCGTCCGCGTCGAGTGGACCAGTCGAGCCGGAGAGCAGCGCGACTTCCACTCGGCCAACTGTTCCAGTTCGGGGTGACATAGCCACAGTGACACGGCGGCGTCGACCTCACGGGCGGCATCCATGATCCCCTCGAACGCAGCGGAGTCCTTGACGTCGAGCGAGAGAGCGAACGCGGTTCCGCAGCTCCGGTACAGGTCCACGAGCTCCGGTACGTGCGCGGGTAGATCCGAGCGTTGGACCTCTGAGACGTGACGCCTCCGGAACACCGTGCCCACAACACCGTCGTGGTCGAGAACGACCCGGTCGTCCGCTGTCCGCCAGACGTCGCTCTCGAGACCTGTGGCGCCCAGTCGCAGGGCGAGCTGGAAGGCCTCGACGGTGTTCTCAGGTGCATGTGCCCGCGCACCTCTGTGGGCGAACATGATGGCCGGCAGGCCCAGTGTCGGGTAGCTCGTGGCCATGCGCCGCCATGTTGCCAGCACGGGGGCACAGGGGTCGAGCCGTCTTCGTCGGTGATCCTGGTGTGGAATTGTCAACTCTCCCGCCTGCGCGGCCGAAAGAAGTCGGGAACGGCGAACGAGGAGATTTCAATGGCGCTCATCCGTGCCACGTGTAGCGACTGCGGCGACGTCGAGTTGCGCTCCCGCGACCTCAGGGTCAGGACATGTGAGGACACCGACGACTCGACGTACCTGTTCCGCTGCCCCGTGTGCCGCATGATCGAGGTCCGCTCGGCCGAGTCCCATGTGGTCGACGTCCTGGTGGCGGCGGGTGTCGACTGCGAAACATGGCGGATGCCGGCCGAGCTGGGCGAACGCAAGGTCGGACTACAGGTCATCTCCCACGACGACGTCCTGGATTTCCACGACCTCCTGAACACCCCGGACTGGTTCGTGACTCTCGCCACCATGACCGAGGGCTGAAGCACCCTCGTCCACCCGATTCGAACGTGTCCCGTCATCGGGGCGCGATGCTGAGGACGCCCTGCTGCCTAGTGCCGGGGCGTCCGTCGCGTCCGGGTAGCGTGTCGACGTGATCGTTGTGCTGCTGACGCTCTCCGCCGTGCTGATGGCGACCGTGCTGACCGGTCTCTCGTTCGCTCGAATCGAACGGGCTGGCTCCGTCATCGCTGGTCACGACTTCGAAGTGCTCTCGGTTGCTGCCGACGAACTGCGCGGTGAGACCGGTGCCCTTGCCGCTGCCGTGTCGGCGCGGGCCCGCCGGTAGACTCGCTCCATGGCCGGGACGGGCCTCACCGGCTTCCTCCAGAACCTCACCGGCGGCGAGATGGTCATCATCGCGTTGGTCGCGCTCGTGGTCCTCGGTCCCGAGCGGCTGCCTGAGATGGCGCGTAGCGCAGGCAGGATGATGCACAAGGTCCGCACCATGACCGAAGGCGTGCAGGCCGAGGTCCGTGACGTCATGGCTGATCCGTCGATGCAGCCCATCAAGGAGCTGGGCGAGTTGGCAACCCGCCCTCGCCAGAAGCTCTCCGAGTATGCACGCGAAGCAGAGGTCGAGGAGCGTGCCCAGCGCGAAGCCGAGGCGGCGAAGGCCGAAGCGGCGAAGACCGAAGCGGCGAAGACCGAAGCGGCAGAGCCAGCCGCAGCGAAGGCGGACTCCACCGAACCGGACGCGACCAGCTCGGAGGACGGTTCCGGGAATGTGACAGTCAGCGACGCTGACGAAGCGGGCGACCGACACGACGAAGAACGAGACGACCAGCCGACGTGAAGCGTCCCGAGATCCTCAAGGGTGCCGAGCGAAGCGGCGCCGACATGACCCTCGCAGATCACCTGCGCGAGCTGCGGTACCGCCTGCTGATCAGCGTCGGAGCAGTCGCTGTGATGATGATCCCGGCGTGGTTCCTGTATCCGTGGCTGATGGACATGCTGAACCAGCCGTACTGCTCGGCGCTGGTAGCGCAGAACCCCGACGCCAACTGCGATTTCCTGGTCACCAACCTCCTCGATCCGTTCAGCTTGCGGCTGAAGGTCGCCGGATACGGCGGCCTGTTCCTTGCGATGCCGGTCCTGTTGTGGCAGCTGTGGCGATTCATCGCCCCTGGGTTGTACCGCCGTGAGCGTCGCTACGCGATCGCGTTCGTCGGTTCGGCCATCACGCTGTTCGCACTGGGTGCGTTCGTCGCCTACGTGACCCTGTCCAAGGCGGTTGCCTTCCTGGTCCAGATCGGTGGCCCGGACATCGACATCCGCTCAGGTCCGAACGAGTTCGTCCGCCTGTCCCTGTTCATGATGCTCGCGTTCGGCGTCGGCTTCCTCTTCCCGATCGTGCTCGTCGCGCTGCAGATGATCGGTGTTGTCAGCCCTAAACAGCTCTCCTCCTGGCGTCGACAGACCGTCCTGGTGATAGTGGTGATCGCAGCGGCGATCACCCCGTCGGGAGACCCCTTCTCGCTCGCCGCGCTGGCGGTGCCGATGTATCTCTTCTACGAGATCAGCATCCTGATCGGGCGACTGATGGTCAGGCGCAGGAACTCGACCTCCGAGCCCGATCCCGAGCCCGACACAGCCTGATTCGTGTTCGAGCGCGAGTTCCGCCTGGACGGTTTCCAGCTCGAGGCTGCTGCCGCACTCGAGCGCGGCGAGAACGTCCTGGTGTGCGCACCCACCGGCTCAGGCAAGACAGTGGTCGCCGAGCACGCCGTCTCGCTGGCGTTGCGAGCGGGGCTGCGCTGCTTCTACACGGCACCCATAAAGGCGCTGTCGAACCAGAAGTTCAACGATCTCCGCGGCGAGCTGGGCGACGCGAACGTGGGGCTACTGACGGGAGATCACTCGATCCGTCCCGATGCACCAGTGGTGGTGATGACCACCGAGGTGCTGCGCAACATGGTCTACGCGGCGTCGGCATCGCTGCGGGATCTCGGCTGGGTGGTGCTCGACGAGGTGCACTTCCTCCAGGACGCCTATCGGGGACCTGTCTGGGAGGAGGTCCTCGTTCACACACCGGCAACGGTCCGCTTCGTCTGTCTCTCAGCGACTGTTTCGAATTCCGAGGAGCTGGGGGAGTGGATCGCGACCCTACGAGGACCCACCCACACGGTCCTGGAGCACGAGCGGCCGATCCGCCTCGACCCTGTTCTCCTGGTCGGCGACCGGGGCGCCGAGCGGGACCACCTGGTGCCGTTGCTGGTACGCGGACGGACCAATCCCGAAGGTCACCGATTCGATGTGGACCGGCCGGTCAGGGGTGGACCCAGAGGCAGACCGCGGTCACGGTTCTTCACTCCGCGCCGGGTCGAGACGGTCGAACGGTTGAACGACGAGGGTCTGCTGCCAGCGATCTACTTCATCTTCAGTCGCAAGGCGTGCGATGAAGCGGCCAGAGCCTGTCGCAACGCTGGCGTGCGTCTCACCACGGGCGCCGAACGCGACGCGATCCGGGCTATCGCTGAGGCACGCACCGATGCCCTGACCGACACCGACCTGGGTGTGCTCGGCTACGACGAGTGGCTCGACACGCTCGAGTCCGGCTGCGCGGCGCATCACGCCGGCATGGTCCCCGCATTCCGCGAAGCAGTCGAGGAGTGCTTCAACGAGGGACTTCTGAAGGTCGTGTTCGCCACCGAGACGCTCGCACTCGGCATCAACATGCCCGCCCGAGCGGTGATGATCGAGAAGCTCTCGAAGTTCAACGGTGAATCCCACCAGATGCTCACTCCTGGCCAGTTCACCCAGTTGACCGGTCGCGCTGGCCGGCGCGGCCTCGACGACAGGGGAACTGCTGTGGTGCTCTGGAGCCCGTTCGCCACGTTCGAACAGGTCGCTTCTCTGGCAGCCAGCAGAGAGTTCCCGTTGGCTTCCGCGTTCAGGCCCACCTACAACATGGCGGCGAACCTGGTGCAGCGCTACGACCGGGAGACGGCCAGCCAGGTCCTACGGCGGTCCTTCGCCCAGTTCCAGGCAGATCGCGCGCTGGTGCGCCTCGAAGCACGGAGACTCCGACTCGAAGGCGAGTTGGAGGCGGTGGGCGCCCCCGACGGCATCGTCGAGGAGGTCTTCGACGTCGCCGGCTACGCCGCAGCGCAGGACACTCTCCGCGAGGCAAGACGACGCCAACGGGGCACCCGATCCCAGACCGAGCTGACGTTGCGCTCGCTCCGACCGGGCGATGTCGTCGAACGGACGACCCGGCGGGGCAGGCAGGTACTGGTGGTGTTGGCGGTGTCGCAGCGTCGTTCCGGGTCGAGGGTTCGGGCTGCGACCACACGAGCCGACCCGGTCACGCTCGACTCCTCCGACGCGGATCAGAACCTCATCGTGCTCGGTAGGGTCGAGCTGCCTGTGCCTCATCTGCCCCGTGACCCGGCGTTCAGGCGCGAGGCGGCGACGTTGCTCGGACGGGTGGACATCGAGAGACTGAGAGGGCGTCTCTCAAACCCTGGGTCGGATCGCGGGGTCTCCGATGCCCGACTGGCGCTCGAGCACCACCCTCTGCACTCCCATCCCGACCGCGACGACCTGCTCGCCGGCCACCATTCCGTGCGTCGGCTGAGAGATGAGATACGCCGCCTGGAGCGCGACTTGGCTCGTCGCGGATCCGGCCTGGTGGAGCAGTTCGGATCCGTGCTCGAGGTGTTGCAACTGACGGGACACGTCGACGACTGGCAGCTCACGCCGAGTGGGGAGCAGCTGAGGCGGATCTACCACGAGTCAGACCTGCTGATCTCGATGGCGCTCGACGGCGGCATTTTCGACGGGCTCGAAGCGCCTGAGGTCGCGGCGCTGGCAAGCTGCTTCACCTACGAACACCGCAGCTCCGAGCCGCCACCCCCTCCGGTGATGCCCAGCAGCCGCGTCGCGGAAAGGATCGAGCAGCTCGATCGACTCAGCGGCGAGCTCCACGCCATGGAACGCGGACGGAAGGTCCCGACAGGGCGCCCACCCGAGCCCGGTTTCGCGGCCACCGCTTGGGCGTGGGCTTCGGGACACGACCTCCAGGTAGTTCTCGACGAGGACCTGACCGGTGGGGATTTCGTCCGCAACGTACGTCAGCTCATCGATCTGCTCCGCCAGGTTGCGGTGGTGGCAGCCCACGAGGAGACACGCTCAGCTGCGCGTCGCGGCGCCGATGCACTCCTGAGAGGTGTGATCCTGAGCGCGGGCAGTCCGGAATGACGATCCGTCGCGGACACGATTGGGGCGATGCTGGTGCGCTGGCTGCGGATGCGCCTGTCTTCGCCACTGACTTCGAGGCGTCGTGCGCCCTCCAGGCATCCCTCGACTCCGGTGGAGGGCTACCAGCCGAGATCGGCCTTGTCGGCGGGGACCTGCACAGAACCCTGGGCGCACCGGTCCACGAAGAGCGCGACCTCCGCTCGGGCAGGGCCATGCGCCTCCCTGTGGATGTCGGGATCGTTCGGATGGACTCCGGTGAGGATGTCGTCATGCTCGCCCACCTCGTTGCCATGAGCGCCGGGAGAGGGCGGATCTTCAACGGGAAGACCCTGGTCGTGATGAACGGTGCGTTCGTCGGCTCGCTGAACCTCGGTCCTCGAGCGCACCCCAACGACGGACGCCTCGACGTCACCATCGGAACGTTGCCACGGGCTGATCGGCGCCAGGCGCGCACACGCGCACTAACCGGATCCCACCTCCCGCATCCGGCCCTGGCGGAGCAGCGGATCGCCGCGGCGACGTTCGATCTGGGTCCCGACGGTCTTGTGGTCCAGGTCGACGGCCGGCACGTCGGCCGTGCCCGTCGACTCGAGGTCGAGTGTCGCCCCGACGCGTTGGTCGTAGTGGTCTGAGCCCCTCGGTGCCGAACGGTCGCTACCCTCGACGGGATGCAGGCGTGGCATCTTCGTGAATCTCCCGGACAATACGTGTGGGGCGAGGTGCCCACACCGGTGACGGGACCCGGCCAGGTGCGGGTGCGCGTCGTCGCTTCGGCGCTCAACCACATGGATCTGTGGTTGACCACGGGTCTACCGAAGCCGCCGGCGTTCCCGCACGTCCCTGGCAACGATGTGGCCGGGATCGTCGATGAGGTCGGCGACGGGGTCGACCGCTGGAACCCGGGTGACGAGGTCGTCGTCAACACCGCACTGGTCCCCGAAGAGGCTCTCGCGATGGGGGTTGACTCGGTGTTGCACCCCGCCATGCGCCTGCTGGGCGAGCACTGCTGGGGAGGGCACGGCGAGTTCTGCGTCGTGGACGCGCACCAGTTGGAGTCGAAGCCAGCGGGTAGGAGCTGGGCAGAAGCAGCCAGCTATCCAGTCTGCGCCACGACCGCATGGCGCCTCCTTCGCCGTGCCCGCATCAGCCCCGACGACACGGTCCTCGTGACCGGCATCGGCGGGGGAGTTGCCACCGCGGCGCTCGTGATAGCCCACCACATCGGTGCCCGGGTCTTCGTGACCTCGCGCGATCCCAGGAAACGGGCGATCGCCATGGACCTGGGGGCCGAGGACGCCTTCGACTCAGCCGAGCCGTACCCGGTCAGCGCCGACATCGTCGTCGACAGCATCGGCCCCGCCACGTGGGAGCACTCGCTCAGGACGCTTCGCCACGGCGGGCGCATGTGTGTGTGCGGGGGCACGTCGGGCCCGAAAGTGGAGCTGAACCTGCCCAGGCTCTTCTTCAAGCAACTCGACATAATCGGCGCCAGCTGCGGCAGCCAGGAGGAGTTCCGCCACGTGACCTCCCTGATGGCCGACGGGCTGCCTATGGTCGTCGACGAAGTCGTCGCGCTGGCTCGCTACCCGGAGGCGCTCGACAAGCTGCGCACGGCGGAGCAGGTCGGCAAGATCGTCCTGGAGCACCCGCAGTAGCGTGGCCGCGTGACCGCCCACGACCGCGTGTCGGCCGAGGTAGACCGCCTGGCACCGATGCTTCTCGACGTGTCCCACCGGATCTGGGACCATCCCGAGCTCTGCTTCGAGGAGCACCAAGCCCACGACCTGCTGTGCGACTCGCTCGAGGCCAACGGCCTTGTCACCACCAGACACGCGTTCGGCCTTTCGACGGCGTTCGTCGCCGAGGCAGGCACGACCGGGCCCGTGATCGCCGTGTGCTGCGAGTACGACGCGCTGCCCGACATCGGCCACGCGTGCGGGCACAACGTGATCGCAGCTGCCGGCCTCGGCGCTGGGCTCGCCGCTGCAAGCCTGGCGGACGAGCTCGGTGGTCGCGTACGGATCCTCGGTTGTCCCGCCGAGGAGGGGGGCGGCGGCAAGGTCTTCATGATCCGGGCCGGGGCCTTCGACGACGTTTCTGCGGCGATGATGATCCATCCTGCCGACCACGATCTCCCCACGATGCGAACCCTTGCCATCCAGACGCTCGAGGTCCGCTACCACGGCATCGCATCCCATGCCGCTGCCGCGCCCGAGCTCGGACGCAATGCTCTGGATGCTGCGGTGCTCGGCTACATGAACGTCGCCGCGCTGCGTCAGCACATCGCGGCGGACGAGCGAGTACACGGGATCTTCACCGAAGCGGGGGAGAAGCCCAACGTCGTGCCTCGCACGGCGGCCGCTACCTGGTACGTCCGATCGGCCACGGTTGCCGGGCTGTCCGAACTGAAGGAACGGGTGCTTGCCTGCCTGCGAGCGGGCGCAGAAGCCGCCGGCTGTGGGTTCGAGCACGCCTGGATCGACCCGCCGTACTCGGACATGCGTGATTCGGCCGACCTCCTCCGCATCTACGAGCGACACGCCACCGCTCTCGGCCGAGTCCACCCGGTGGGGAACGACCAACCAGAGGTTGTCGGCAGCACCGACATGGGAGACGTCAGCCATGTCGTGCCCAGCATCCACCCGATGCTCGCGCTGGCACCGCCCGGAGTGTCGATCCACACACCGGAGTTCGCCGAGCACGCCCGCGGGCCGGCTGGCGACCGGGCTGTGCTCGACGGTGCCCGGGCCATGGCAGCGACCGTGGTGGACTGCTGGTCCTCGCCGCCTGGCTCCATCCCCGGCCCAGAAGTCGCCCGGGCATAGTCTCGCTGCCGTGAGTCCACCCGCACCCACCTATGTGAGCGAGCAGTTCAGCGACGAGGAACGCTCGGTGCTCCGCCGGTACTTCACGAACCTCGACGGACCGGTGTTCGCGCTGGTCAACCTGCCCGAGGTCGTCAAGGGCGCCCTGTTCGCGCGCTATTCGCGCTCGGCGAAATCGTTGCGCCGGCTGTTCCTCGACGAGTTCGTGGGAGAGCTGGACACCAGCGGGGACGAGTCGATCGACGCAACGATCGGTCTGGAGCGCGCCGAACAGCTCTACGACCGCGTGTTCTTCGAGTATGGCGATGACAGCGTCGCACAGCTGGGTGGAGTCCACCTGGCGTGCGAGCAGGCGTCGAATCTCCTCACCAAGGTGCTCGAGTGGGGGCGGCTCATGTCGTACCTGGAGCAGTCGACCCGCTACATCCCCTACGACGAGCGGCTCGGTGGCAGGTATCGGTACCACCGTGACCCGGAGATCCTGGGCTCCAACCTCGGAGCCCGCTACGTGGGCGACATGGACCGGCTTTTCGACACCTACGGAGAGCTCGCCACCGAGATCCAGGACTACTTCCGGGAACGATTCCCGAAGAGCGAGCAGGATTCCGACTTCGTGTACCGCCAGGCGATCCGGGCCAAGGCGTTCGACGCCACCCGCGGGATACTCCCTGCTGCAGCGGTCTCCAACGTCGGGATCTACGGCTCGGGCCAGGGATACGAAGCCCTGCTGCTGAGGATGCGGGCCCACCCGCTGCCAGAGGCACGGACGTATGCCGATCTGATGATCACCGAGCTGCGCAAGGTCGTGCCGAGCTTCCTGCGCAGGGTCGACCTTCCCGACAGGGGCCAGGCGTGGTCCGACTACATGTCGAGCACACGCTCCGCGATGGAGTCCACCGCATACGAGCTACTGCCGGGGGACGAGACGACCACCCCGTCGGCCCCATCGGTGACGCTCGTCGACTGGGATCCTGAGGGGGAGGTCAAGGCGATCGCGGCGATGCTCTACCCGTACACGAGCCTCCCCGAGACGCAGGTGCTCGATCGGGTACGTGCCATGTCCATTGACGATCGGCTCGCCGTGGTGCGTTCCTACGTGGGAGAACGGGGCAACCGTCGCCACAAGCCCGGCCGCGCGCTCGAACGCACCGACTACCGCTTCGACGTCGTCTCCGACTACGGGGCGTTCCGCGACCTCCAGAGGCACCGCCTCATGACCGTCGAGTGGCAGGCGCTGTCGCCACGGCTCGGGTACACACGGCCTGTTGCAATCGACGAGGCCGGCCTCGGCCACCGCTTCGACGAAGCGATGGCCACCTCGGCTCAGCTGTGGTCCGACCTTGCCGAGCGGTTCCCTGAGCGGGCTGCCTACGCAGTGTCGTTGGCATATCGGATCCGCTATGTGATGCAGTTCAACGCTCGGGAGGCGATGCACCTGATCGAGCTCAGGACGTCGGTCCAGGGTCACCCCGGCTACCGCTCGGTGGGCCAGGAGATGCATCGGCTCATAGCCGAGCAGGCGGGTCACCGGGCGATCGCGGAGATGATGAGCTTCGTGGACCACTCGGGAGAGCCCGAGCTCGAACGCCTGCAGGCCGAGCGCAACGCCGAGGCACGGAGAGCCAGCGCCGGCTGATCCCCGAGCCCGGGTTTGAACCAACACCACCGAGGACCGCCGGGTGTGTCTATGATGCGCCCCGACTGAACCGCAGCACCACGTGAAGCTGCTAGTGCACACCTGATTGGACGACCCCACTTTGGACGAGGACATCGACGCTGACGACGTCGGAGCACCGGACGAGGAAGAGCTCGACGAGGAGCTCGACGAGGAGCTCGACGAGGACGATCTCGGCCTTCCCTCGGGCGACGACGATGACGCCGTCGTCGGCAGCGTGGACGATGAGGACGAGGATGACGACGAGCCCGTCGTGGCCCGACGCAAGCCGGCGGGTGAGGACGACGATGACGATGACGACGACCTGAACCCCGACGACGTCGAGGCCGATCTCGACGCCATCCTCAAGGACCGGATCGCTGCCAGCAGCGACGACGAGGACGAAGAGGACGAGACGGACGACCGCACCGAAGGTGAGGGAGGCGAGCGGGTTGCTGCCAAGTCAGCCGAGGAGTTCACCTGCACGACCTGCTTCATGATCGTGCACCCTCGACAGTTCGGTCGTCCCGGGCATCTCGTGTGTCCCGAGGGATACGACCCGTGCCCGTCGTTCAAGGTCGTCGAACAGCGCCTGAAGAAGTCGGCGAAGAAGTAGCGGGTCGGGCTTCGCCCGGTCGCTTCGACGCATCCGCCCCCGGCAGGGCATCCTTGGAGGATGAGTTCCGAAGATGCCGCCCCCACGATGACCCCCGACGTGGTCGGGGAGTTGCTGGGGCTGTTCCCGCGACTGGTCGACAGGACCCGAAGCCAGGCCGAATTCGCCCGTGCGCTCGCGTCCATGCTCCCGTGCGTGGGGGGACTGCTGCCCTCGAGGCCCTCTGACGACATACCGGCCGGGGAGCCTGAGAGGGAACGTGTTGACGTCCTTAGCGTGCTCGCGGACGACGGATCCGAGTCCACGCCCGACTCCGGGCTCGCGGCTCCGGAAACCACATCCACTTCGGCTGCTCACACCGTGCCTGTTCCGGCCGAGGTGGACCTGCCGATCCAGGACTACGACAGTCTGGCTGCCTCACAGGTCGTGCCCCGTCTGTCAACCCTGGACCACGCCGATCTGCTCGTGGTCCAGTCGTACGAGTCCGCCAACAGGCGCCGCCAGACGATCCTGCACCGCGTCGAACAGCTCCTGGCGCCCTGAGGATGTCGGCGACAGGCGATCCAGCTCCACGGATCAGATCAGCTGTCGCCGACGATCTCGGCGAGCTGGTCCGACTCGACGGTCTCGCGAGGGAGCACTTGAGACCACTCAGAGGTGGGGCGATGTACCTGCTGCACTCTGCTCGTCCGGAGCCCGCAGGACCATGTCTCAGCGAGGATCTGGCCGACGTGGACCGTCTCGTCCTGGTCGGCTGTCTCGGACAAGTTGTGGTCGGTTACGCCATCGCGGTCGTTCACCCGCTCGCGGACAGCACCGCGGCAGCCGAGGTCACGGATCTCTTCGTCGAGGAACCGGCCCGCGGAGTAGGGGTGGGGACTCTGCTCATGGAGCGGATCCTGGCGTGGGCTTACGACCGCAACTGCATCGGGGTCGACGCCAGGGCGCTGCCCGGGGACAGGGAGACGAAGAACTTCTTCGAATCGTTCGGTCTGGTAGCCAGGGCAATCACTGTCCACAGGGACCTCCGTGGGTGACATCTCGCCGGGACCGGCACTGCACGCCGCTGCCATCTGGCGCATCGATGACTCGCTCGTTCTGGTCAGACGCGGAGACGGAGCGGCCGATGGGCTGTGGGACCTTCCACGCGGCGCTCTTCGGGCAGGGGAGACCGCAGCCGAGGCACTTGTACGCGCGGTGATCGACGACACCGGTGCCGAGGTCGTATGCGGACCGTTCGCCGGCTGGAGCGAGGCGGTGGATGTGGAGGAGCCGGCGGTAACGCTGCACTTCGAGGCAGTCCCGTTGGACGCGAGCTCACCGCCTGCCGACAGTAGTGGCCTTCATCGGGGACCCTCCGGTCTGGAGGTGCGCCGATTCCAGATGTGGGAGCTGAGCGAGCTCCGTCTGGTCGCCGGACTCGCGGAGTTCTTGGCAGACGCCGAACTCCTCGACCTGCTGATCTGACCCTGCTGATCTGACCCTGCCGATCTGTGCCAGCCGCTTCGACGGCCGACGGATCGACTCAGATCGGTCTGGTGATCGCTCTGGACACCAGACCGGTCTGAGTCGGACGTCTCAGCTCAGCGGCCCTTCCACTGGGGCGGGCGCTTCTCGGCGAAAGCGGTGAGACCCTCGGAGAAGTCCTCGGTGCCGAACATCTTCATGATGCCGTCACCGGAGAGCTTCCAACCGATGTCATCAGGCTGGTCGGCGGCCTGGAGAACGATCGCCATGCTCTCACGAACGGCGAGGGGAGCGTTCTCGGTGATCTCGGCAGCGAATGCCAGCGCCGTGTCGAGTGCTTCACCCTCCTCGCAGAGCCGGTTCACCCAGCCGAAGTGGTAAGCGCGCTCAGCCGGGAACTTGAGTGTCCCCGTCAGCACCAGCTCCATGGCGACGTTCCGGGGCAGCTTGCGTGGCAGACGGAACAGCCCGCCAGCGGCTGCCACGAGGTTCCTCTTGACCTCCGGAACCCCGAACACCGCTGTCTTGGACGCCACCACCAGATCCGCTGCCAGAACCAGCTCGGTGCCACCCGCGAGAGCCGGGCCGTCCACCGCGGCGATGATCGGCTTGGTGCGCTCACGCTGGACGAAACCACCGAAGCCGCCCTTCGCGGTCTGCATGCCACCGGGGTCGACCGCCATCTGCTTCAGGTCGGCACCAGCGCAGAAGATATAGCCCTTGTCTGTCTTGGCGCCGGTGAGAATCCCCACCCACACCTCATCGTCGGCCTCGATCTGGTCGATCGCCGACTCGATTCCCTGCGCCACGTCGCTGTTCACGGCGTTGCGCGCATCGGGTCGGTTGATCGTGATGATCCCGACGTTGCCCTGCTTCTCATACTCGACTGTCATGGCCGGGAATCTAGTCGCGCTACTTGACCGAGCGGTCCAGTTGGAACCTTCACCCCATATGCAGGCTCATCGCGCCCGTGCCAAGGTGTGGCCCATGACCCCCTCACGAACATACGAGGCGCTGGTGTTCGACTTCGACGGCACGCTCGTCGACTCCGATGAGGAACTGGTGAGGGCCTTCGTGCTTCTGGGCGTCCCACGTGACGGGATCACCTTCGGACATGCGATCGCCGAGGAGACAGAGCGGCTCGGGCTCTCCCTTGATGCCTATGCGGACGCGTATCGGACAGACGTGGTCGAACCGTTCCCAGGTGTGGCTACGGTCGTTCCACAGTTCGGGCGATGGGCTGTGTGCTCGAACAAGCATCCACGATCGGGATCGGCCGAGATGGAGCGACTCGGCTGGCACCCGGAGCTTGCCCTCTTCTCCGACAGCTTCGACTGGGCGCACAAGCACCTCGGACCGATGCTCGACGCACTGGGCCTGGCAGCAGAGCAGGTAGCGATGGTCGGAGACAGCGCGGGGGACGCCAGGTGCGCCGCAGAGGTCGGTTGCGACATGGTATGGGCCGGCTGGAACCCGCGAGTTCGAGCAGATGCCCCGGAAGGCCTCGTGCTCGATCGACCGATACAGCTGCTCGACCTCTACTGAGGCGGTCGCTCAGTCCGCTTCGACCGGAGCGTCCGCCTCGACGGGAGCGTCAGTCGCAACTTCCTCCGGAACCTCTGCCGCTGAATCAGCGTCGGCCTTCTTGGCGGAGCCGCGTGCGTTCGCCTTCGACCCCTTGGCGGCGGGCCTGGAGCCACCGCGTCCGCCTCGCGGCCGACGCTTCGCTGCCTTGGCGACCTCGGCAGGATCGATGCCGAACAGCTCGACCAGTTTGGGGAGACGGTCACCGAATCTGGTGACAGCGTCGATCAACGCCTCCGACGGCTGCTCCGGACGGCCAGATGGGACGACCGAGTTGCGAACCGGGGAGAAGGCGAGGGCGTCTACCGCGGCCGCCCAGAGGTCCTGGTTCACTGTGGGTGTGAGCCCCTCTGAGACCGCTGTGATGAGCTTGGTCGCCAGCTCGGGGGGCAGGGGAGTGCCCGCCTTCGGCGGGCGAGAGCTGAGCCTCAGGGCACGCACGAAACGACCGGCGTCCAGGTTGGCGGTCATGTCCTCGACCCAGTTGGTGTGCTCCTGCTCCACCCGTCTCGCCAGGCCGTCCTGGAGCTGCTGGAGAAGGGCGCGGGATTCCTCGTCGCGGGTGTTGCCGTCGGCTGCCACCACAACCGAGCGGAGGTCCCTCAGGTCTAGTTCATCGATGTCGGCCAGTGCAGCGTCCGCCTTGTCGCGCCATTCGGCGGCGCGAAGCTTCGGAAGGAGCCTCTCCGCCAGAGCGACCAGCTGATCGGAGGGTATCTCGGGCCTGTTCTCGGCCCTGGCCTGCTCGTTCTGCTTGGCGATGGCCTCGCGGACCGCCGGCACGCCGCCTCTGAGTACCTGCTCCGCGATCGGGCGCTCCTCAACCGCGAGCTCGTCCATCACCGCATTCCGGTACGAGCGTCCGGCCCGCAGCCGCTTGGGCTTTGGCCGCTCCGGCACCGGGTCCGGACGTGGGCCGCGGGGGCGGTCCGAACGCTCACGGCGCTGGCCGTCTCCATCGTTGCGCGGTCCACGACGCTCACGACGATCGCCGCGCTCACGCCGCTCCCCACGATCTCCCCAGTCGCCTCGGTCTCTACGCCCACCTCGGCCCTTCGACACCAGCTGCTGGGTGACGAGGGGCTCATCACGACGGGTACCCACCACCTCGATGCGCTCAGGTTCCTTGCGCGCACCCTTCGGCGGCAGGACCGCGATGATGTCGATCCCGTCGACCGCGAACTCGGCGTCGGCCCGAACGACGTCGCCCACCTTCGTCCCCTGGGGCAGGACGTTCGCATCCAGCTCTCCCTTGGGCTGCTTGGCGCCGGCGGCCCGCCAGGTCCAAGTGCCATCAGGTCGTTCACTGGTCAGTTCGATCTCGAGTCGGCGCGACATAGGGGACCCACGCTACCGAACCAGCTGGGGTGCGTTCGAAACGGGTTCCGGTGACTCCTAGGACTGCAGAGCACCCGATGGGAGCTGTGCCGCAGCATCCAACAATGCGTTCTCGAGTAGCTCGGGCAGCGCGGGGTGACACCAGATCTGCTCCCGTGCGAGCCGGTGCGCTGGGATGCCGAACTGCATGGCCTGAACTATCTGCTGGACCAGCGTGGCGGCCTGCGGGCCGATGACGTGCGCGCCGAGTATCTGTGCGTCCCGGGCGTCTACGAGGACCTTCGCGAAACCGGTCGAGTCCTCCAGCGCCCAGCCGTAGGCGACCGCGCCGTAGTCGCACCTCCCAGTGACGAACAGGCGTCCCTCGGAGTTGAGCTGCATCTCCGTGCGCCCTACGGAGGCCACCTGGGGGTGGGAGAACACGGCGTGGGGGGCGTGGCGCTGGTCGATGCTGCGGAGGTCCTCGGGATTGAGCAGGTTGTGGGTCACCACTCTCTGCTCCTGGTTCGCCAGGTGCTTGAGCTGCTGGGGATTGCGTATGTCGCCTATCGCCCATATCCCCGGAACACCTGTGCGGAGCTTGTCGTCGGTAATGACGTAGCCGGCTTCGTCCAGGCGCACACCGGTGGCCGTCACACCGAGCAGGTCGCCGTTGGGGTCGCGCCCAGTTGTCACGAGCAGGGCGTCCCCTTCCAGGATGCTGGAACGGCGATGACCTGCCAGGGCGACCGGCTCAGTCTCCTGATCGATGCGCAGCCGGAAGGTGCCGTCGGCATGATCCACCCGCGTCGGGTGTGCGTGGAAGTAGGTGTCGATCCGCTCGCTGAAGACCTCCGTGAAGCGAGCTGACACCTCGGCATCCTCGTGGCGCAGCATGCGGTCACCGCGGTGCACGACCGACACCCTCGAGCCGAACGCTGCGAACACGTGTCCCATCTCAGCGGCGATGAAACCGCCTCCGAGGATGATCAGATGCTCCGGAACCCGATCGACCCTCATGATGGTGTCGGAGGTGTGAAATGGGGTCTCGGCGAGTCCGTCGATGTCCGATACACGGGGGCGGGCGCCGGCCGCCAGCACGAACCTCGGCGCTGTGAGTGTGGTCGTGGCGCCGTCGAGCGCGACCACTTCGAGCCGGTGATCACCCACGAAACGTCCAGCGCCCGTGAACACCGTGACGTGATCCTGCGAGTGCCTGTAGCGGGCGCCACCTTCGGCAATCGGGTCGATGCGACCGAAGGTCCGATCACGGATGGCCGGCCAATCTGCCCGACCCTCCGGGATCGAGACGTCGAGGACCCGGGTCGCCTCCTGTGCCTCGACCAGACGGTCCGCGGGAAGGACCATCATCTTCGAGGGGATGCAGCCCCGGTTGAGGCACGTGCCGCCGAATACGTCCTTCTCGACTATCGCGACGTTCCAGTCGTCGAACTCGGGTGTCAGGATGGAGTTGCCGGAGCCGGTACCGATGATGACCAGATCGAAATCGCCCACGACCCAACGTTAGGGGGCGGAAGGGTGGACCCGTCAGGGCTCCTGGCGTTCCGGCGACGTAGTTGGAACGCGTTACAGTTCTCGCCGTCCGTACGACCTGGGGGCTCGATGGAGATCGCCTACACACCGGAGCAGGAGAGGCTCCGCGACGAGCTGCGCTCCTACTACGAGGAGCTTCTCACCGACGAGGTGCGCAACGCCCTGCACGAGGAGGCCGGCTGCGGCCCGGTGCACCGGCGCATCGTCAAGCAGATGGCGACCGACGGCTGGCTCGGGATCGGCTGGCCCACCGAATACGGCGGCCAGGGACGCAGCCAGATCGAGCAGTTCATCTTCTTCGACGAGTCGATGCGGTCCGGCGCGCCGGTGCCGATGCTCACCATCAACACTGTCGGCCCGACCATCATGCAGTTCGGCAGCCAGGAGCAGAAGGACTTCTACCTGCCCAAGATCCTCGCCGGCGACATCTCGTTCTGCATCGGCTACTCCGAGAACCAGGCCGGCACTGACCTCGCTGCCCTCAAGACCCGCGCAGTGCGCGACGGGGACGAGTACGTCATCAACGGCCAGAAGATGTGGACCAGCCTCGCCGGTGACGCCGACTACTGCTGGCTCGCGGTCCGCACCGATCCGGATGCCGCCAAGCACAAGGGCATCTCGATCGTCATCGTCGACATGAAGACGCCGGGCATCACCGTCGACCCGCTCAACCTGCTCTCCAGCCACAACATCAACGCGACCTTCTACGACGACGTACGGGTGCCTGTGAGCAACGTCGTGGGCGGCGAGAACAACGGCTGGGGACTGATCATGAACCAGCTGAACCACGAACGGGTGACGCTGTGCTCGTCGGGACTGCTGGAGCAGGCGTACCAGGAAGTCCGCTCGTGGGCGCAGGCCACGACCGACGCGAGCGGCTCACGCGTCATCGACCAGGAGTGGGTACGGCTCAATCTGGCCAAGGTTCACGCCGGGGTGGAGTTCCTGCGGCTGATCAACTGGAAGGTTGCCTGGACTGCCACGCACGCCCCGCTCGATGTCTCGGACGCGTCGACGATCAAGATCTTCGGCACCGAGTTCTACCTCGAGGCATTCCGTCTCATGATGGAGATCCTCGGCCCGCGCGCCTACCTGGACCGCGAGTCCACGGGGGCGATCCTCGAGGGTCGCCTCGAGATGTACTACCGCAGCCTGCTCATCCTGACCTTCGGCGGCGGCACCAACGAGATCCAGCGCGACCTGATCGGCATGTTCGGTCTGGGACTTCCGCGGGCGCTGCGCAGCTGACGGGGGACGACGATGGACTTCTCACTCGACGACGAGGCACAGGCGATCGCTGGGCTGGCAGCCCAGGTCATCGGGGACGCGTCCGGCCATGAGCGGCTACGAGAACTCGAGACCGGCGACGGCCCGCGCTTCGACCGCGAGCTGTGGGCGTCGCTTGCAGAGACGGGGATCCTCGGAGCGTTCATACCCGAGGCGCATGGTGGGGCAGGGCTCGACCTGGTCGCACTGGGCACCGTGATGGAACAGGTCGGTCGCCACGCTGCTGCTGTCCCGCTGTGGGAGACACTCGGGCTGGCGGTGCCGGCTATCGCCGAGTTCGCACCGGAGTCGCTCGCCGGCGAGGTCCTGGGTGCCGTCGCGGCGGGCGAGACGGTGCTGACCGCGGGTTGGCACGAGGATCTGGGCGAACCGCTACGGCCGACGACAGTCGCCTCGCGGGTGGATGGTGGCTGGCAGGTCACTGGCACCAAGATCTGTGTGCCCGCCGGAGCCGTTGCCGACGCCGTGCTCGTACCGGCCGCCATCGAGGGAGGATCAGTTGGGTTGTTCCTGGTCCGCGTCGACGCCGAAGGTGTGGGTGTGGAGCCGTTGCGCACCACGCTCGGCGACCCGCAGGCGGCGATCCTCATGGCGATGACCCCTGCACAGCTCGTTGCCGAAGGCCGCGAGTCGCTTCAGTGGGCGTACGAGCGGGCGGTCGCGACGCAATGCGCGGTGGCTGTCGGTGTGCTCGCCCGGGCGCTCGAGCTAACCGCTGAGTACACCAAGGAACGCAAGCAGTTCGACGTGCCGATCGCATCGTTCCAGGCGGTCGCTCACCGCGCAGCCGATGCGTTCATCGATGTAGAAGCGGTCCGGCTCACATCGACCCAGGCGCTCTGGCGCCTGTCGGTGGGCAAGCCGGCTTCGACCGAGGTCGCGACTGCAAAGTACTGGGCTGCATTCGGAGGGCAGCGTGTGGTGCACACCGGACAGCACCTCCACGGTGGTGTCGGTGTCGACCGTGACTATCCACTGCACCGCTACTTCCTCAGCGCCAAGGAGCTGGAGCTCCAGCTCGGCGGAGCCACTCGTCAGCTTCTCGCGTTGGGGCAGCTGATCGCCGACGAACCGGTCTGAACACCGGCCACCACTGTCCCGGCGAGGCCGTGACTCAGGTTATGCTGAAACGCTCGGTCAACAGTGCGTCGAGGGCGTCCGTGTCGACCTGCACGGGACTGGCCAGCCGTTCGGTCGCGCTGAGACGGTTGCGGTCCGGTCGGGCGAGCACGTAGGAGTAGCCGAGGCCCTTCGATGCGGTCATGTAGAAGTGGTGGGGTAGGAGTTCCTGCCCGGCGACCAGCTCCACCAGCGACGCCCGCTTGCTGAACAACATGTTCGCCAGTCCGCTTCCGGTCACTCCGACCACGAGTTCGGCATCGCGGAAAAGCGCGATCTGTTCGTCCGCTCCCAGCTCTGCCGGGTCGATCGCCTGTATGCCATGACGTTCGAGGACGTCGTCCAGCTCACCCCGGTTCAGCACGCTGCGAGCCCCTGTTCGTCTGTCGATGAAGATGCGCCTGCCGAGTCCAGCAGCCGCTGAGACGCTGACCGACGCGGCCTCGCGGTCGAGCCAGCGTCGGTACCAGCTGGGGATCGCACCGGCTGCGGGACGGGTCACGTAGCCGGGCAGGAGGACGCGCTCCGCCATCACCGACCGCCCGGCAGGGATCTGCTGCAGCCGCACACGAGAGGGCAGCAGAGCATGCAGGAGCCGTTCCTCGACGGCGGACAACGGGCCGTCGTGCAGCAACGTCGCGCTCCCCAGGCGCCGGATCGCCGGTTGACCCAGCAGCGCGGCGCGGGGGAGGTGGTCGACGAGGGTGTGGTAGTAGGGACGCCAAGGTGAACGGAACATGGCGACTGTTCCGTCGATCTCGATCGGCGCCCGGCGGATCTCGTCGACCTCGGGGCTGACGACTCCGATCATGTCGGCCGTCAACGACTCGGCCACGACCCGTCCACGACGGTCGACGACCACACGCGAGCTGGGACAGACCACCGCGCCGCGCAGCACATGAACCCTGGCGGGTGGGAGTGCCAGCGACGACGAGCCGAGCCCGAGTCGTCGTGCGTAGGGTGCCATCGGCAGCGCATCGACGCCTGGGCAGGGGATGTTCTCGCCGCCACCCAGGTGGATCAGCTCTGTTCCCTCCAGGACCGCAGCCGGGATCGTGCGCCGTGTCGGGCGACGGCGAAGACCTCTGCGAGAGCGGGACTGGGCGATCCCGGGGATCTCGGACGTCTCGCTGGTCGTTGCCTGCGCCGTCACCGCAGTTTCCTCTCGTCTCTCGCCTGTCGTCCGCACCGTTGCGGAACCAACCATGATCACCCCGTCACGCAACCGTAACATGAATGTAGTCGCAATGCCTGCAATTCCTCGACACATTTCGACCACTTACGGTCCCGCTCTTGCCGCGGAGCGTCGATGGCCGGGGGAGTCAGGCCACGGGAGCACTCAGCGACGCAGTCGGGTCTTCCCGTTCACTGAATTCCACTCAGCGGCGACGCCGGAAGCGGGTCCGCTGCTCAGGTTTCTCCTCGACAGACCCTCGCCTGAATCTGGTCAACACGCCGACGAGTGCAGAGCCGACCATGATCGCCAGCGCCAGTAGTGCGAGCGCGACGACGAAGACTTCATAGCCGCTGATCGTCGCCAGGACGGTCGGGACCGTGTGTGAGGTTGACGGAATCGACGCGCCCGGAATCGATGAGGTCAGGGTCGGCCGATGCACGACAACGAAGGTACAGCTGGACCAGAAGCCCACCGGGGATCAGCCCACACCCACTACCCCCGGTCCGCCGGAAATCCTCATTATGTCAAGTAGCGCCGGTTCCCGGCCCCAGTGCGCCCTCGATCCTCTCGACGAGCTCCTCGCCGTCCACGGCCCGACCGTCGGCCACATCAGCACGTAGATCGTCGAGGATCTCCCGCACCCGATCGATCCGATCCTCACGCTCGGCGATCTCCCCGGCCATACGCACGAGCCTCGCGTCGGCCCAGGCCAGGTCACCGATGTGTCTTCGTTGCTCGAAGGCACGTTGTCGACAACTCCGCCGGCAGTACTTCGCCGGGCGCCCAGGGCCGCTGCTGACCGCGAACGTCCTACCGCAGTGAGCGCACTCGACGATCGTCGCACCATCCACCGAGCTCACATCCATACAACAACCCCTTGTCCATCCAATCGCCCGAGCCCCCTCGAGCGTCCATTGGCGCCCTCTACTTGCCCACCCCACCCAGCATACTGTCACAGTGACGGAATGACGGGAAACCGTCGTCGAGATGATCCTTGACGGAATCACCATCCGACGCGACGGTGACCGGATGCTCGAGATGCGACCCAACTGCGAGAACTGCGACCGTGACCTGCCACCGGATGCGACAGGCGCGCGGATCTGCTCGTTCGAGTGCACCTTCTGTTCGGACTGCGCCGACGGGCCCCTGCGTGGTGTCTGCCCGAACTGCACCGGTGAGCTGATCGCCCGACCGGTGCGCCCAACCGCACTGGTCGGTGCAGCGCCGGCCAGCACCGAACGGGTCCACTCCCCCGTCGACATCGACGCCCACCGAGCGATGCTCCTGGAACGCCGGCACGGACCCGACCACCCCGGGGTCGTGCTTCGTCGCTACGCCGCAGCCTGGGCCGGCGCCGACCTGGAGACTGTCCTGGGGTGCTACGGCTCCGACTTCGCCCTGCGCTACGGCGGCGAATCCCCCCACGCCGGTACATACGAGGGCCGCGACGCAGCGATCGCAGCTATGGCAGCTGTGTCCGAAGTTGCACCACGAGAACTGCTGTCGGTCGATGATGTGCAGGTGAGCGACGACGGCGGTTCGCTGCTCGTGACCGAGAGACTGACCCGCGACGACGAGAGCGTCCGGGTCAGCCGGACGCTGCAGTACAGGGTGAACGACGGGATGCTCATCGAATGCCGCCTCCTGGAGCACGACCAGGGAGCGGTCGACCACATGTGGCGCTGAGCGCCACCACGGCACCACGGCACCACAAGAGCCACCATGGCACCACCACAGAGGAGCCGAGGCGGCGCTGTCGGAGCTCCTGAGTGGGTCCTTCGACCCAACTTGTTCAGGTCCTTTACATCGGGGTGCCGACGGTGTCTCATGTATCCAGGCGTCCCCGGGGCGACCCCTGGGACGTATCAACGACAACTCAGGAGGTGCCGATGTCCACTCGTCATCGTGCCCGGCAGTCCGGACCTAGTTCTGCGCTCCCAGAGGAGCGAGACAGAAGGAAGGCGGAGCACCGCAAGGTGCGCAGGACCGTGAACCAGTCCCTCCACCTCGCTGCGCTCGAGGATGACCACGATGGACTGGTCCTGGAGACACCGCACGCGACCCACGGGTACACAGACGAGCACGAACCGGCCATCCCGCACTCGACCAGCGATCCTCGTCGACGGGTGCGCCACTGGAAGCAGTCGTTCTGGAAGCGGCGCACCCTGGAGCGTCGACGCCGGGCTCTCGCCCACGAGACGACGCTCCGGCAGGCCTGAAGCACCCGAGGGCACCGGATCCTGACCCCAGGGTCCGGTGCCGTCGCGACGGGCTGAGAGCGCAGTACCTTTCCTGGCGTGAGCCGCCGCGACGACACGCGAGGTGCGACAGGTGACCACCAGAGTCTCCTGCCGGTCTTCTACCGCTACGTCGACTCGCGAGCGGACGCCGCCGCCCAGTGCGCCGCGAGCGTGAGGGGGACGTTCCCCGAGGAAGAACCCGACAAGCTCGCTGATCGCATCATTCGCCGCTATGCGAAGGAGCTCGCGATCGGCGGAGCGGTCAGCGGAGGTGCAGCCGCGTCGCCAGTGGCAGGCGTGGCCGTGGTCGCCGCCACCGCCGGCGCCGACGCCACGTTCAGCGCTGGGCGCATCAGCGAGATGATCATGGCCATCGGTCAGGTGTACGGCCACGACACCGTCTCGGTCAGCACGGATGATCGCAGGGCGGCCGTGGCAGCAGTGATGGGTATCGCTGACGGTGCCGCCGTTGGCATGAGCGGCCTGGCCGCCAGAGCCGGAGCGAAGGGAAGCGCCCGGGTGCTGCGCAGGATCCCGACCGGACCCGCGGCCCCTGGCAGCGGAGCGGGTCGCCGAGCTCTCACCAAGCTCAGCTCCACCCGGGGGCCGTGGAGCCTGACAGCCCTCCTGCCCTACGGCATCGGAGCTGGTGTCGGCGCCGCAGGGAACGCGCTGCTCGCCCGCGCTGTTGGGCGAGCAGCCAAGGAGTACTTCTCGGGCCGGACACCCGTCGGCGCGGCGCAGCAGATCGTCGTCGAGGTGATCGACGACGAGACGGAGCTGATCGACCCGGATGCCCAGCAGTCCGGCCAGTGGGCAGGGACCGACCCCGACGAGCCATGGGACGACGACATCATCGACGCCGAGATCGTCGACTGACGCCGGGATAACGTCGTCGCATGACCGACGTCACTCCAGCGCTACTCGACGGCGAAGACCTGTCGGGCTCCGACATCATCGAGGTGCGCTCCCCCTACGACAGCTCACACGTCGGAGCGGTGCCCGCGTGCACCACGGCCGACCTCGACAGGGCTGTGGCGATCGCGCTCGAGAGGCACCGTGGAGGCCCCCCACCAGCACACGAGCGGGCAGCGATCCTCGACCGGGCAGCGCAGCTGCTCGCCGAGCGACTCGACGAGTTCGCTCTCAGCATCTGTCGCGAGTCGGCCAAGCCGATCACGACAGCTCGCGGCGAGGCCGAACGGGCTGTCGACACGCTGCGCTTCTCCGCCGGAGTGGCGCGCTCGCTGACCGGCGAGATGGTCGCGATGGACGCGAGCGCAGCGGGAGTCGGCAAGCTCGGATTCGTGATGCGGGTGCCGGTCGGGGTGGTCGCAGCGATCTCACCGTTCAACTTCCCGCTCAACCTGGTCTGCCACAAGATCGGACCGGCCGTCGCCGCCGGTTGTCCGGTGGTGCTCAAGCCCGCGTCAGCCACGCCGCTGACCGCGCTGCGGATCGCCCGCCTGTTCGAGGAAGCCGGACTGCCACCGGGTTGGATCAACGTCATCACCTGCGCCGGGTCGGTCGCCAACCACCTGGTCGAGCACCCCGACGTGGCGATGATCACCTTCACAGGTTCACCCGAGGTCGGCTGGGGAATCCGCGCCCGTGCAGCACGCAAACGCGTCGGGCTCGAGTTGGGCAACAACGCGCCGGTGATCATCGAACCATCAGCCGATATCGACCTGGCAGCATCCAAGCTCGCTGTCGGCGGCTACTCCTTTTCCGGGCAGACCTGCATATCAGTGCAACGCGTGTACGCGCACAGCAGCGTCCACGGCGACTTCCTAGATGCGTTCTCAGCGCGGGTGGCCGAGTTGAACGTCGGTGACCCGCTCGACCCTGCGACCAACGTCAGCGCTCTCATCAGTGCCAGCGAGACGGACAGGGTCGCGGGCTGGCTGGATGAAGCCGTCTCCGCCGGCGCCTGTGTGCTCAGCGGCGGCGACCGTTCCGAGTCGGGGGTTCTGCGCCCGACCGTCGTGGACGGGGTCACGCCGGGCATGAAGATCAGCAGTTCGGAGGTGTTCGGGCCGGTGGTGGGAGTCGCCTCCTACGAGAGCTTCGACGAGGCAGTCGCACTGGCCAACGACACCCGCTACGGCCTCCAGGCGTCGGTATTCACCGCCGACATAGCCACGGCCCTCGATGCCGCTCGCCGGCTCGACTTCGGCGGAGTACTTGTGAACGAGTCACCGACGTGGCGTGCTGACCAACAGCCCTACGGCGGCCTGCGCGACTCCGGCAACACCAGGGAAGGGCCTGCCTACGCTGTCGAGGAGATGACCGAACGCCGGATGGTGGTTCTCCAGTAGAGCCAACCTCAGTTGGCGCTGACATCCTCGGGGAAGAGCGACTGTGCCAACAACCGACCTCCCTGACGTCTCATCACCGAACGCCAGAGGTTCTCCGGCTCCGAGGTGAACACGTCATCGGGCAGCGAGGGAACGACGTGCCATGTCCCCGCCGCCAGCTCGCCCTCGAGCTGACCGGGCGCCCAGCCCGAGTAGCCCGTGAACAGTCGGATGACGTCAAGCTCGTCCACATCCCCGTCGATCAGGGACCTTGGCTCGATGAGGACCACCGGTCCGATGATCCTCGTCCCGCGCGTGAGCGGTGCTCCCAGTCGTTGACGACCCAGGGCAAGGAGACCCCCCACGGCGACCGGCCCGCCGACGAAGAACCATGGTGGCGTCGCGACCATGGTTCCCAGGTGCGCCATGTGCTCGGCCACCTCGGTGCCCGACGGCCTGTTCAGCACGACGCCGAGAGCACCGTTCCCATCGTGCTCGAGCATCAGCACGACCGTCTGGTCGAAGTTGTCGTCGCCCATGTCCGGAATCGACACCAGCAGCTGCCCGGCCGTACTGCTCACTCCCCCAGCCTGCACCCTCACGCCGCCGGTGTCACCTGACACTTCGACCGACGGCACGGTACGCGATCGAGCAGCTGAGGTATCAGGTGATGTCGAGCGACAGCATCCTGATCGCGTTGCCGCGCAGGATCTTGTACTGCACCGCGGGATCGAGGTGACCCATCATCTTGCGGGCGATCTCCTCGGAGTGGGGCCAGGTCGAGTCCGTGTGCGGGTAATCGGTCTCGAACGTGACGTTGTCCTCTCCTATGACGTCCAGGGAGTTGAGCCCGTGCTGGTCGCGGAAGAAGCAGCCGAACACCTGTCGGTAGTAGTAGCTGGAAGGAGGCTCCGGGATCGTCTCGGCCACCCCACCCCAGGCTCGGTGCTCCTTCCAGACGTCGTCGACGCGTTCCAGCAGGTACGGCAGCCATCCGATCTGGCCCTCCGAGTAGGCCAGTTTCAGCGTCGGGAAACGCACGAGGACGCCGGAGAAGAGGAAATCCGACAGGGACGCCATCGAGTTGTTGAAGCTCAGCGACGCCGCCACTGCGACCGGCGCGTCGGGTGACGTCGCGGGCATGCGAGAAGACGAGCCGATGTGCATGCACACGACGGTCTCCGTCTGCTCGCAGGCGGCGAACAGCGGATCCCAGAAGCCGCTGTGGATGCTGGGCAGACCGAGATGCGGTGGGATCTCGCTGAAGCACACCGCTCTGACTCCCCTGGCGGCGTTGCGCCGGACCTCGGCCGCAGCGAGCTCCGCGTCCCACAGTGGGATGATGCACAGCGGAACGAGGTGCCCGCCGGAGTCGCCGCACCACTCCTCCACCATCCAGTCGTTGTAGGCGTAGACGCATGCCTCGCCGAGCTCACGGTCCTTGGCCTCGGTGAAGGTCTGCCCGCAGAACCTCGGAAAGCTCGGGAAGCACAGGGACACGTCGACGTGGTTCATCAACATGTCCTCGACACGGGCCTTCGGGTCGTAGCAACCCGGGCGCATCTCGTCGTAGGTCATCGGCGTCATCGTCATCTCGTCACGGCTGTAGCCGGCCGCGGCAACGTGGCGCTTGTGGATGTAGACGAGGTCCTCGAACACCCAGCAGTCCGCCGGGCGGCCGTCGTCGGTGAACTCCTGTTCGTAGGCGCCGCCCCCGATGTGGCGCATCGATCCGACTCCGCGACGCTCGATCCGCGGCCCGCGCTCCTTGAAGCGTTCGGGCAGCCACTCCTGCCAGACGTGGGCGGGTTCGACGACGTGATCGTCGACGCTGACGATCATCGGGAAGTCGTCATCGGCGTTCGTCTCGGTGCTGGCCGTCTCGCTCACCTGGTCCTCCAGAATCTGACGGGTCGTCAGATTCTATGCGCGTCGAGTCCTGCGCCACCCGCTCATGTGACCGGCAGAGTGCTGCGACCGTCGGTCCCCCACCAGCTCGCTGTCAGAGCGAACCCTTCGATCGAAGCGATCGGGAACAGGCACTCGAAACTGCGGCGGTAGGCGACGTGCTGAAAGCGCCAGGTCCCGTCGTCCTTCACGCAGGTGTCCTCGTAGAACGCAGCTCCCATGATCACGACTCCGGAACCGGTGTCGACCACCAGGTCCTCGAGCGCCCATGTCGCCTCTGCCCGGTCGCCATGGAGCCGGATCTCGGGATGGTGGGCGCGGTGGCTGGAGTGGAACTGCTCACTGCCCATGTTGCGCTCGAGGAATGCGACGATCTCGTCCCTGCCGCCGTAGGAGTACCGACCGCCGCTGTAGGCGACGGTCGCATCGGCGACGAACAGGTCGGCCATCTCACCCCAGAGCTTCTGGTCGAGACACCGCAGGTAGGCGTATTTGAGCGCCTTGACACCCTCGATGTCCGACAGCTGTTCGATGGTGAAGGTGTGTCCAGCCATCGACGCAGGCTAGGTCGCGGCCAGGCGCGATGGGTGAGGGCGCTCAGCCACCGGTGAGCTCAGGTCGAGCCGCCACCTGCTGCTCTCGCAGATCCACCTCGGGTGCGAACAGGTCGCTGCGACCGACGGTGCGCGCCACTTCAACCACAGCCGGCATCGAATCCCAGGTGACGGACTCGGCCCCGGTTCTGGAGCGACCCACCCACCAGCCGACTACGAAAGCGCCTGTCAACAGACAGACGCAGACAAGCAACTGCACGAGCCAGACGGCTTCGCTGCGCATAAGTGACCCCCCGGTCCCCCCGGCGCCCTCCGGGGATGTGGCGAAGTGTAGCCACTGCCACGCTCCGTGAGCGTCATTGTCGAGCGCCGACCGAGGCGAGCATCCGGGTGAGGAGCGGAAGGGGAAGTCCGAGGACGCCGCTGGGGTCCTCGCCGTCGACGTTCGTGACGAACGGTTCCATAGGCGACATCCGATCCTGGTCCTCGAGGCGATAGGAGCCGGAGCTGTCGTACGGCTCGAACCGCTCCACGTACCGACGGGCATCCAGTGCGGTGAACGCTCGCATCGTCACGATCTGACGGTCGATCCCCTCGTGAATCGCTCCGGTGGCGGTGTCGAGCAGCACGAGCCCGTTCACCAGCTCGTGTGTCGTTCCCGACATCTCGAGGAGCTGTGCGACGGCTCCCGCCGCGGACGGCTGCTTGGTCAGCATCCTGGGGCGGGCATCGACTTCGATGATGCCGACCTGGTCCGCGGCGACCACCAGGCGACCCGGATGCCGCGACGACACCGAATGGGCCTTGCGGCGAGCGAGTTCCAGCGCAAGCCCGTCCGCACCCAGCTCTTCGAGCAGGTGGTCGAGGGCGCGTTCGTCGACCTCCGGCGGATCGATGATCACCTCGTGACCCGCCTCCGCGAGGATCGAAGCGCGGTAGCGCGACGACGATGCGAGGACCAGAGCCGGTTCCATCGCGACAGTCTGGCCCACCAGTACTGTCCGTCCCATGCCTGCACCTGCCCTTTCACCACAGGACTGCGCCGTCGTGACCATGGAGCTCCAGCGCGGAGTCGTCGGGGACCTGGCCACCATGACGGCGCTACGGGATGCAGCAACCGAGCGGGGGACACTCGACGCCTGTGGTCGCCTGGTGACTGGCGCAAGGGCGCTCGGGGTGCCGGTGGTGCACGCATGCGTCCGTTGGTCAGCTGACAGGCGTGGCACTCCGTTGAACACCCCGTTGACGGCCAACCTCGCCCGTCGACCGGAGCAGATCCTGGAGGGAACAGGGGCTGTTGAACTGGTCCCCCAACTCGGTGATACCTCTGGCGACCTCGTGTCGTGGCGGCGGCATGGTCTGACTCCGTTCCCTGGCACGGACCTGGACCCTTTGTTGCGTTCGCTGGGGGTCAGCACCGTCATAGCCGTCGGCGTCTCACTCAACGTGGGCGTGACGGGTCTGTGCCTGGGAGCGACTGACCTCGGCTACCGGGCGGTAGTGCCCACCGACGCAGTGGTGGGGGTTCCCACAACCTTCGGCGACGACGTGCTGGTCAACACTGTGGCGATGGTCGCGACCCTGAGCACCGTCGACGATGTCCTGGCCGATTGGTCGACCAAGGACGGCTGATCGGGCCGCAGCGGACCAAAGGGGAGCTGCGAAGCGTCAGCCGAGGCCGAGATCCTGGGCGAGTCGGGCCGAGTTGTCGAGCACCTCGCCGCGTGAGTTGCCAGGCACCATCAGCGACACCCAGTCGACGCCCAGCTCGTCCAACGCTGCCACCTCCTCGCACAACATCGAGCTCCCGGTCAGCGGATCAGCCAGGTAGGAAGCGAGCGAGAACGGCACGAAGCAGGTCGTCACGGGTTCCATCCGACCCGCCTCGGCACACAGCTCCTCCAAGCGGCGGAGCCGGTCGGCAAGGTCGCCCAGATCGGTGATCGCAGCGGTCCGCACCGCACGCGCGACCCCGTCAGGTGTCGGGAACGGGGACCATCCCTGCGCATGCCGCACCGCCCGGCGCATGGCCGCAAGGCTGTTCCCACCGACCCAGATCGGAGGGTGTGGCCTCTGCACCGGGTGCGGCAGAGCGGTGACTGCACGAGCCGAGAACCCGGGACCATTCGCTGCAACCCCGTGCTCGGCCCAGATCCGCGGCAGCAGCTCGAGCGCCTCGTCAAGACGCTTGCCGCGCTCCTCGAAGTCAGCGCCCAGCGCTTCGAACTCGGGGCGGAGATAGCCCGCCGCCACACCCACCACGAGCCGGCCACCACTCACGACGTCGAGGCTGGCCAGCGTCTTGGCGGCAAGGAACGGGTTGCGGTAGCCGAGGACGTAGACGTTCGTGTGAAGGAGCAGACGGTGGGTGGCCGAAGCTGCCACCGCGAGTGCCACGGTGGGCTCGAGCGCGTGATGGCCGCCCCCCGCCAGCCAGCGGTCGTCGGGCGCGGGGTGGTCGGTGACATACGCCGCGTGGAAACCGCAGCGCTCGTACCAGGCTGCCAGCTCCGCGATGGCTGGACCCGACACCAGATCCGCACCGGCCGCCACCCGTTCGACCGGCAGCCCCAGCGACACCCGCGGTCCGGACGTCAGCTTGCGTCGGAGCCAGTCCTGCACGGCCCGGATCGCCGGCTCCGCGACCTCGTGGCCCATGTCGACGAGGTCGGACTCGACGTCGTAGCCGTGACCGGCGAGCACTGCCGCAGCGTCGGACGACATGAAGGACGGGACGTGTTCATCGTGGTCTCCGCCCAGCACGAGTACCGGGGCGACAGGGCTGAAGCTGCGCTCTGGATCTGCGTGATCCCGCTCCGCCATGAAACCGCAGATCGACACGACCCCGTCGAGCGCCGCACCGGACGCAGCCACCTCCAGGGCCACTGCCCCACCCTGGGAGAAGCCCACGACGACGACCGGACGCCCCCCTGATCGATACCGGGCGGCCTGATCCTTCACGACGGCGACCGCTGTCGCGAGGTCCACCGGATCAGCTCCGCGCGGGCCGCTCGAGAACCAGCTGGGAACGCCATCGGCACCGATCGGAGCGGCTGGTGTGACCACCTCCCATCCCGGGGGCGCCAGCTCCTGAGCCCACGCACGCGCAGACGCGGGCTCGTCGCCATGACCGTGCAGTGCCACGAGCACCCCGGCGCCAAGATCCAGCTGGTACATGGGCGTCACTCTCGCGGCGCCACCGTCCACAGGCAAGCCCATCCAGCTGATACGGCGAGATGTCCTCATCCCCTACCCTGCTGACGCCACAGGCGAGCCACATGCCGCCGCGCCGCTTTCGCCCACAAGACCCCCACACTGGAACGGTCTTGTTCCCCATTCCCCGTCGCAGCCGTCCAGAGCCACGCGGCCCTGAGCTCGACCGCCAACTCCGCCAGCTCATCGATGAGCACGCGGCGGCGGTCCACCACCTCGCGTACGGGATCCTGCACGACCCGGGCCTGGCCGAGGACGTCGTGCAGGAGACGATGATCAAGGCTTGGCGGGGGCTCGCCGACTTCCGTGGTGATTCCTCCACCCGCACATGGGTCCTGCGTATCGCCCACAACACAGCTGTGGACGCCCTCCGCCGACGGCGCGACAGGGCGGTCGCACCTGAGGACCTGCCAGAGGACTCAGCGGGCTCGACCCTCGCCGATCCAGCGGCAAGGGCGGCCGGGCGTTCCGACCTGGCGACGCTCCGCGACGCTCTGGCCGACCTCGACCAGTTGAGCCGATCGATCGTCGTCCTGCGCGAGATCGAGGGGCTCAGCTACCAGGAGATCGCCGAGACGCTCGACATTTCAACTGCACTCGTGAAGACCAGGCTCCTACGTGCCCGCAGGACGCTGCAGGCCGCCGTACGCAATGAGGTGGACCTATGACCGACGACCACGAACCACGTGAAGCTGACGACGAGGAGATCGAAGACGCCCTCGCCGACTTCGACCCGTTGCTCGCCGGTCAGCTCCGCGAGCTGCTCGACCCGGGGGACCTCGTCCGCCAGCGGACTGCGGCAGATGTCGACCGGACTCTCCGATCGCAGAACGCCATGGGAACCGCGGCGGATCTTCTCGGGACCGGGTGGCGGACTTTGAGTCTGCTGCTCACAGACGGGCTCGGACCGGCCGATCGGGACGATGAAGGACGATGACGATGGAACACAGCGAATGGATCTGGGCGGCGGTGGCCTTCGGCAGCGGGCTGCTGTTCGGGGAGATCGCGGGACGACTCGTACGCGGTGCGATGGTGAGGCGTAGCGAGGCCTCGAGGGAGGCCTCCTCCGCAGTCGGCACCTTCGTGTTCTGGAGCTCCACCGCTGTGGGGCTGTTGGTGGCGATCGCCCTGATCGACTCGTCGGTCCTGGAGGACCTGGGTGGCCGCCTCAGCGACAACGTCGCGCACCTGTTGGTCGCGTTCCTGCTGCTGATCGGTGGCTACGCGGTAGCCATCGCCGTTGCTGCAATGGTCGGTCAGTCGGCGCGCAAGGCAACCGGCGTTCGTCAGGTAGCACTCGAGAGGCTGCTTCGCACGGTCATCATGGCCTTCGCTGTCGTTGTCGCCCTGACCGAACTCGGTGTGGACCAGTCCGTGCTGGTGGTACTGCTGGCAGTCGCGGTCGGCGCACCCGCTCTCACCATGGCGCTGACGACTGCATTCGGCGCCAGGGACGTCGCATCGCAGATCGCTGCTGGTCGAGCGCTCAGGCATCAGATCCGGCCGGGCCATCTCGTCACCTGTGGGGACGAGAGCGGCCGCGTCCTCGCTCTTCACCCCACGACGGTGGAACTCGAGCGCGACGACGGCACCAGGGTGCTGATACCGCACAGTCGTCTGCTCGAGGGCCCGACGGGAGTCCAGAGATCCCCACGGCGCTGAAGCCCGACGGTCAAGTATCGCCGCGGTCGAGCAAGATTTTCCGAGATGTCCGCGACTTCCGATGAGCCCGCACGTCAGTAGACCTGACAGCGCAGCAACGGAGGTCGCTTCCACCCTGTCGCCGTCACATCTCTCACCGCTCGCTCAGGTCCCACGTGCTTCGGTCTCGGGTGTCAGGTGAACGAGAGAGGGGTCCCGTCTGCGGGGCCCCTCTTCTCATCGGTGGCCGCCTGTACTCTCCTGTGATGATCCGACACGTCGTCCTGTTGGAGTTCGTGCCCGGAACACCGGGAGAGCACGTCTCCGCTGTGGCGACCGCCCTGCGCGAGCTGCCTTCGAGGATGTCGGTGCTCCGCAGCTACAGAGTCGGTGAGGACCTCGGCCTATCCACCGGCAACGCTCACCTGGCGGTCCTGGCAGAGTTCGACGACGTGGGCGGATACGAGCAGTACCGCGACGACTCTCTGCACAGACGGATCATCGAAGAGCTGATCCTCCCCCATCTGGAATCCCGCTCGGCTGTCCAGTTCGACGACCCTGACTGACAGACGACAACTCGCAACAACTTTCGCGTGACAGCAGTCACGCCGATGTTCTATCTTCCCTGCACCGACTTCGGTCGGTCCGGTCGAGCAACGAGCACGTTCTCCCGGTGACCGGGTAGGCCGTGTGGACGGATTCGGGGGGTTTCGTCCACACGGCCTCCGGCCTCTCCCTTGGCGACGTCCACCCCTCGAGACATCGGCCCACTCGAGACAGCCGTAAAGAACGGCGCCGGATCGTCGCGTCGGCAAGACTGCCCCGGTGCCTGTCCAGAAGATCACCGGACCCGACGACACCGAGATGACCGGCTTCGTCATCGTCGACATCGCGGCCGCCGGCAGCGCCGACGGCATCGTTCGTTGCGCCAAGAAGATCCTCATGGACGGGGCCCGGACGATGGCGCGCTCGCGAACCTACGCGTGGGCGTTGCTCGGGGTCCCTCGATCCGGTGCCTCCGCCGCCATCAACGTCGCTCCTGCGCACAGACAGCGCGGGGTCGAGGCGTTCGTCGAAGCCGTCACAAGCCGTGTGGCCGCTGGCGAGCTGTCGCTCGACGCCGGCAAGGGGGTCGCAGCCGAGGAGCTGGACACGCTGGCGGCGCTGGACCGCCGCAGCAATCTCCGTGCCCAGCCTCGAGCGACGGGCGTTCTCGGCGACGAGCTGGCTGCACTTTCTGCCGTCACGGCAGCCGCCACAGCGCTCGACGGTCTCGAGGGCAGAACCGTGGCCATCGAGGGGGCAGCGACCTCCGGTCCTTTGAACCAGGCAGTGCTGGCCCGGGTGGCTGCCGCCGGAGCGATCGTGGTCGCCGTCGGTACTCCGACAGGAACTCTCGCCGATCCCGCCGGACTCGATCCGCTCGCCATCGGTGCGAGCTGGCGGGAGCATGGCGACTCCCTTCCTGCCGCCCACAACAGCGAGCTCCCACCGGAGCATGTGCTTGGCACATCGGCCGATGTCCTGTTCTGTGGGTCACGGCTGGGTCTGGTCGACCACGAAGTGGCTGCAAGCCTGGCCACCAAGGTGCTGGCACCGACCGGTGTCGCCCCGGTCACAGCCAAAGGGCTGGCTGTGGCGAGCCGCGCCGGCGTTGTCGTACTGGCGGACTTCCTGACCATGTCGGGTGCACTGCACAGCTTCGTCGCCGGGGACGGGGACACCGCCGACCATCTGGCCCAAAAGGTCGAAGGACAGAGCGCCGAAGCGGCCTCGAATGCGTTGTCGCATGCTGACGGCGCCTACCTGGGTGCGTGCGCGGCGTCCGAGGCCTTCCTCGCTGAGTGGGTCGACGAGCTCCCGTTCGGACGCCCACTCGCCTGACCGGCTAGCGTCTGGGGCACAACTGAAGCTGGACCCCGTCCGGGAGAGCCTCGCCACACCTGTCGGCGGGCGCCGAAGGAGCAACCGCCCCGGAATCTCTCAGGCACAAGCACCGGTCAGGGCAGGCAACTCTGGAAAGAAGCGGGATGTCCCGCTCACCGACGGGGAAAGCACCGGTCCACCGGCGTGAAGCTCTCAGGTACGGCGACAGAGGGGGGCATCCGACCCTCGACGGTGCTGTGCACCACCGGAGTTCCAGATGAGCAACGATCCCACCTCCTCCACGCCGACGACACCGCCCGGACCGGCCTTCGACGGCTTCGCGACGCGTCACCTCGGACCTACGTCGCACGAAGTCGACGAGATGCTCAAGACGCTCGGACGATCATCGGTCTCTGAGCTGATCGCCGAGGCCGTCCCTGAATCGATCCGCATCACCGAACCGCTCGGCCTCAAGCAGGTTCCAAGCGAGCACGGGGCGCTGGAGGCGCTGGCGGAGATGGCAGCTCGGAACAGGGTGGTCACCTCACTCATCGGCACGGGCTACTACGGCACCCACACACCGAACGTGATACGCCGAAACGTCCTGGAGAACCCCGCCTGGTACACGGCGTACACCCCGTACCAACCGGAGATCTCCCAGGGTCGTCTCGAAGCGCTGCTGAACTTCCAGACTGTCGTCACGGACCTGACCGGCATGGATCTGGCCAACGCCTCGATGCTGGACGAGGCCACCGCAGCTGCCGAGGCGATGACCCTCGCCCGTCGGCAGTCGAAGGTCGCAGGCGACACCTTCTTCGTCGACGTCGACTGCCATCCGCAGGTGATCGAAGTCGTCCAGACACGGGCCGAACCGCTCGGCCTGAAGCTCGTGGTCGGAGACCCGCTGGTCGATCTCGACGGACACGAGGCCTTCGGCGTGCTGCTCGCCTATCCCGGTAGCAGCGGCGAGGTCCGTGACCTCCGAGCCGTGACCGAGCGTGCGCGTCAGGCAGGCACCGTCGTGTGCGTTGCCGCTGACCTGCTCGCGCTCACCATCCTTACCCCGCCGGGCGAATGGGGCGCCGATGTGGTCGTGGGCTCCGCCCAGCGATTCGGCGTACCGCTGGGATTCGGTGGGCCGCATGCGGGGTTCATGGCGGTACGCGACTCCGCCCGGCGCTCACTTCCGGGCAGGCTCGTCGGAGTGTCGGTGGATGCTGACGGGCGGCGTGCGCTGCGCCTGGCCTTGCAGACGCGTGAGCAGCACATCCGTCGCGAGAAGGCGACCTCCAACATCTGCACGGCACAGGTTCTGCTGGCGGTGATGGCGGGAGCGTACGCCGCCTACCACGGCCCCGATGGTCTGACCCGGATAGCCCGACGAACCCGATCGCTCGCACTGCACGCCGCCGACAGGCTCCGCAACGCCGGTATCGACGTCGTCACCACGACGATCTTCGACACCGTCACCGTGCGAGTCGAGGGCGCCGCGGACGAGGTCGTCGCAGCAGCGCTCGGACGAGGCATCAACCTCCGACGCGTGTCATCGGATCTTGTCGGGTTCTCCTTCGACGAGACGTCCACGGCCAGGACCGTCGCGGACGTCCTGGCGGCATTCGGGGTCACCAGCGACGACGAGCAGATCGGAGCCGATCCTCTCGACGAGCTTCCGGCCGCGCTGGTAAGGAGCTCCACGTTCCTCGATCACCCCAGCTTCAACCGCTACCACTCCGAGACCGAGATGATGCGCTACCTCCGTCGCCTGGCCGACAAGGACCTCGCACTCGATCGGACGATGATCCCTCTGGGTTCGTGCACCATGAAGCTGAACGCGGCCGCCGAGATGGTGCCGGTGACCTGGAGCGAGTTCGCCGACATCCATCCATTCGCTCCCGCCGATCAGACCGAGGGCTACCTGGAGATGATCCGGGAGCTCGAGGAGTCGCTCGCTGTCATCACAGGCTACGACCGTGTCTCCTTGCAGCCGAACGCGGGCAGCCAGGGAGAGCTGGCCGGTCTTCTCGCCATCCGTGGCTACCACCACGCGCGCGGTGACGCGCAGCGCGATGTCTGCCTCATCCCGGCGTCCGCGCACGGGACCAACGCCGCAAGTGCCGTGATGGCGGGGATGCGAGTGGTGGTCGTCGGCACCGACGAGGACGGCAACGTGGACATGGCCGACCTGTCAGCGAAGGCCGAGGAGAACCGCGACCGGCTTGCGGCCGTGATGGTCACCTACCCGTCGACCCACGGGGTCTTCGAGGAGGGCATCGTCGAGCTCTGCCGCATCGTGCACGACGCCGGCGGGCAGGTCTACGTCGACGGAGCGAACCTGAACGCGCTCGTCGGGATCGCCCGCCCCGGCAAGTTCGGCGCAGACGTCAGCCACCTCAACCTGCACAAGACGTTCTGCATCCCACACGGCGGTGGTGGCCCCGGCGTCGGTCCTGTCGCGGTCCGCGAGCACATCGCCCCACACCTCCCGGGGCACTCGCTGCGTGCCGATGCCGGCCCGGGAACAGGACCCGGAGCGGTTTCGGCTGCCCCGTTCGGGTCAGCGAGCATCCTCCCCATCTCTTGGATGTACATCACGATGATGGGTGACGACCTGCGCCGCGCCACCGAGCTGGCAGTGCTCTCGGCCAACTACGTCGCGCGGCGGTTGTCCGAGCACTACCCGGTCCTCTACACCGGCCGTTCGGGACTGGTCGCCCACGAGTGCATCATCGACCTGCGGCCCATCGAGAAGTCCACCGGTGTCACCAACGAGGACGTCGCCAAGCGCCTCATCGACTACGGCTTCCACGCTCCGACCATGTCGTTCCCGGTCGCCGGGACGCTCATGATCGAGCCGACCGAGTCCGAGAGCCTGGCCGAGCTCGACCGCTTCTGCGACGCGATGATCGCCATCCGTGCCGAGATCGACGCTGTAGCCAACGGCACCTGGCCGGCAGACGACAACCCGCTCTGCAACGCCCCCCACACCGCCGAGGAGGTGGGCGGCGACGTCTGGGAAAGGGCGTACCCGCGTTCGCTCGCCGGTTGGCCGACCGAACAGCAGCGGGAGTCGAAGTACTGGCCGCCGGTCAGCCGGATCGACGGGGGCTACGGCGACCGGAATCTGGTGTGCTCCTGCCCGCCGATCGACGAGTTGGCCGAATAGCGCCAGTCAGCGCTTCGCCACGAACGGCACCTCGACCACCGTCGCCGGAACCGAGGTGCCGCGCACGTCGATGCTCACCTCGTCGCCGACGACGACATCCGGTTCGACGAACGCCAGCGCGATCCCCGCGCCAAGAGCCGGAGAGAAGTTGCCTGAGCTGATCCGACCGATGACCTGACCGTCGCGCAGCACATCCTGGTCCGCACGCGGTGGCCGGCGGCCCTCTATGCGCAGACCACGCAGCACCGGTGTCACACCGGCCTCCTGCTGTGCCAGGAGCGCGTCTCGGCCGCGGAAGTCGCCCTTGGTCCAGCTGACGACCCACCCGAGACCCGCGTTCAGCGGTGTCGTCCCCGGGCCCAGCTCGTGACCGTGCAACGGCAGCGCCGCCTCCAGTCGAAGCGTGTCACGCGCACCGAGCCCCGCCGGCATCACCCCGGCTTCCAGGATCGCCGACCAGAGCTGCTCGGCGATCGCAGAGGGCACTGCCAGCTCGACACCGTCCTCGCCTGTGTATCCGGTCCCGGCGACCAGCCCCTCGTGACCGGCGAAGCTGAACGCAAGGATGCGGAACCTGCCGACCTGGGCGGCCTCCGGCACGATCTGCGCCAGGCGCTCACGGGCCTGTGGGCCCTGAACTGCCAGGACTGCACGGCTCGAGGTGGTGGCCTCGACGGAGACGTCCGCTGACGAGA
This sequence comes from uncultured Microthrixaceae bacterium, assembly GCA_964450685.1. Classification (GTDB taxonomy): domain Bacteria; phylum Actinomycetota; class Acidimicrobiia; order Acidimicrobiales; family Microtrichaceae; genus JBAOHV01. Next base: position 14,900 of record CAYVDN010000016.1, on the reverse strand, counting down.
CCTCTCGCAGGGCACTGCTGACCCCCGAGGTGTTGGACGCGTTCGGCATCACGTCGAACACCTCGGGCTCGACCCACCACACGATGATGTCGTCGAGCACCGAGGCGTCAGCGGGGTCGAGCAGATGGGTGTACTGGGCCCGGCCGGGCTCGATCTTGTCGAGATCGTTGGTGAACGCCCGCTGAAGGGCCGCCTTTGCTCCGGGGCCGCTGACGCGGACGGTGCCGAGGTGGCTCACATCGAACACGACAGCAGATTCGCGGCACGCACGGTGCTCCTCGATCGTGCCCGTCGGGTACGACAGCGGCATGTCCCACCCACCGAAGGGAACCATCTTCGCTCCGAGCGAGCGATGAGCGGCGTCGAGGGGTGAGCGATTGACGGTCATCCCCCGAGTCTGGTGGCCCGAACGACGTTCGGGCCAACCGGCGTCAGACGACGGATGCGCTCGGGCTGTCCTGGACGTCATCCTTCAACACGGCAGGGCGCAACTCCAGGATCCGTGCGTCGATCTCGTCCTTGACGCCTGCGAGTGGCAGCACGTTGAGAACACCCTGGCCCTGCTGCAGCACGTCGATCAGTTCCTCGCCGGACCGCACCAGCACCGACGTCGACCCGTTGATGACGAGGTTTGCCGACGAGATGTCCTCTCCGAGCTGGTCGCGCATGTAGGTGAAGACGCGTCGCACGGACTCGAGCTTTATGCCCGAGTCCAGAAGGGTCTTGATCACCTTCAGCTCGAGCAGGTCACGGTAGGAGTACAGACGACGGGAACCGGAGCCGCGGGCCTCGGCCAGTGACGGTGTCACGAGCTCCGTCCGTGCCCAATAGTCGAGCTGTCGATATGAGATGCCGACGATCTCGGCGGTCTTGCGCCCGCTGAAACCAACGGTGCCGGCGTCCGGTGTCGGAAGATCGTCGATGTGTGCCTGGGGATCTGTCACTTTCGCCTCCGCGTCAGTTCGGCGCCTCACGCCGGCGAGGGCCCCTGGGGTGGACCCGCGCTGCGAATTGCAGCGGGGAAATTACCCTTGTGTGCACCATACCTGGTGGATGCGCCGCGACCCCACTCCCGGCGCTTGTTTCAGGAGGCGAAGTCGTCCGGCGACACCTGATCGATGAACTGGCGGAACTCCTCGACCACTTCGTCGGGGAGCTCGTCGGCATCAGCATCGACTGTCTCGACGAACCCGGCCTCGTCGAGAAGCTCCTCGGATCCGAACACCCGGCACCCGGCCCGAACGGCCAGGGCGATCGCATCGGAGGGACGAGCCGACACCTGGTGTCCGCCGTCGGCGCCGGACAGGTGGAGCTCGGCGTAGTAGGTCGTGTCGCGCAGCTCGGTTATCACCACCCGCTCCAAGGTCGCCCCGAGCTCGTCGAGGACGTCGCAGAACAGGTCGTGGGTGAGCGGACGCGGTGTCTCGACGTCCTCCAGAGCGAAGGCGATCGCTGTCGCCTCCGGTCCCCCGATGAAGATCGACAGCTGACGGTTCCGGCCGGTCAACTCGCGCAGCACCACCACCGGGGTGTTGCTGGGCAGCTCCACTCGGACAGCGACCAGCTCGAGTTCGATCACCTCTGGAGCCTACCGCGCAGCGATGTGAGCCGTAAGGCGCTCAGGTCCCTAGAACTGGCCCCAGCTGACGACGTATGAGGATCGAGTGGAGCTCGGCACCGAGAGCGAGCAGCTCATCGGTACGCTCGGAGGCCTGTTCGCGCGATGCCGGGTTCCGCTGCTTCATCAGCGGCATCACCAGCTGTTCGACGAAGCCCGCCTCGCGCTCGGCAGCCACCTTGTACATGCGCAGGTGCCGTGGCTCGACGCCGAGCTCCTGGTAGCGCGCCGCAGCCCGCACGACGAGTTGACTCTCGGCGTCGTAGGTAGCAGTTCCTCCGCGCATGGCCGAGTGGATGAGACCGAACGACTCGAGGTCCGCCAACAGGTCCTCGGTGACGCCGAACGCTGACAGCAGGTCGGCCCGTGCCATCGGCTCGCCGTCGGCAGGGGCACCCAGGGAACCGGCTCTTGATGGTGAGTTCGACGACGGGGTCGATGACGAGGATGGCGACCGGTGGGCCTGGTCCGTCTCGGCCCCTGATTCGCCGGTTCGCCGCTGTGATTTGACCACTCTCGGGTCCTCCTGGAGCGCAGCGACCACGTCCGCCGGTGTCGAGTGCCGACGTGGAGCGTCGTCGGCGGTGCTGACGCCCTGATCGTCGGGGGTGTTCGCTCCGGGCCCGGATGTGGGCCTGCCGGTCTCATCGGAAGCAGCCCGATCCTCCGAACGCCCAGTGTCTTCCGACGGTGACGCAGCGGTGCTGGCCGACTGGGACACACCGTGTCGATCCGTGCCGCCGGACCCGCCTTGAGATGCCTTGACCGTAGGGTGAGCGGACGAACGGCGCGTGGTCGCTCGATCCGCCGGCTTTGCTCCGCTTCCCCCCGACACCGAGCCAGTCGACGAGGTGCTCCCGGTCGACCCCGGGGACTGCGGCCGGACGTCCTCGGGCTCGTTCCCCGGCGAGGAAAAGAGGCTCGGCTGCACCTGCGACACGTCAGCGACATCGACGCCCTGGTCGAGCATCCGCTTGATGACCTTGAGAGGTAGGAAGTGGTCCCTCTGCTGGCCCAGTATCCAGCGCAGCCGGTCGATGTCCGAGTCGTAGAACTTCCGGTAACCGGATGCGGTTCGCTCAGGGGCGATCAGGCCCTGGCTCTCCAGGAAGCGGATCTTCGAGATCGTGACATCGGGAAAGTCGGCCTGGACCAGTGCCAGGACCTCGCCGATGGACAGATGGCCGTTGGCGACGGCTTCGGTCATGCCGTACCTCCGAGAGTGCCAATCACGAAGACCAGGCGAAACCGCCCGACCTGCACCTGTGCACCCTCCCGCAAAGGGGCGTGTTCTATCCGTTCGCCGTCGAGGTACGTGCCGTTGAGCGACCCGGCGTCATGCAACGTGTACTGGCCTGAGTCATCTCGGGAGACGGTCGCATGTCTACGGGAGACGGTGACGTCGTCGAGGAAGATGATGCTGTCGGGATGGCGGCCGATCGACACCTCGTCGTCGGCGAGAGCGAATCGCGACCCTGCGGAGCCGCCACGGGTGACTATCAGCTGTCCGATCTCGCCGTCGCCGGCCACGTCGACGCCTACCACCGGGTAGGCGCCGGTCGCGGGATCCTCGAGCTCTGGAAGCTCAGCGCCGCAAGCGGAGCAGAACCTCGAGCCGACCGCGTTGGCGACGCTGCAGACCGGGCACGTCACACCTTCGCTGTCCATCTGTGCCCTCCCTCCGATCGCCCGTCCACCGGGTCCGGTACCTGTCAGCCCTCGGTCAGCTGACGGTACCCCGCCGCGTCCATGAGCGACTCGACCGACGCAGGGTCGGACAACTCGATGACCGCCAACCAGCCAGCTCCGTAAGGATCTGAGTTCACCAGCTCGGGGTTGGTCTCGAGCTCGGCGTTGATCTCGGTGACGGTGCCCGACAGCGGCGCATATATCTCGGAGACCGACTTGGTCGACTCGACCTCACCGATCGACTCCCCGGCGTGGACAGCGGATCCGACGTCGGGCACCTGTACGAACACGACATCTCCCAGTGCATCCTGGGCGTAGTCGGTGATTCCGACCCTGGCTGTCGCTCCCTCGACACGGACCCACTCGTGGTCCGAGGAATAGCGGAGTTCGTCAGGCACGTTCATGCGGGGCACGCTACCTGACGCGGCAGAGGTGATGAGCACCCCAGGAGCCACCTTCGGGTCGTCCATCCGGTTGCACCATCAGCGCAGTACCGCTGCAGCGTCAGCGCAGCATCTGACGGATCCGACGTGCGTACTCCTGGGCCAGAGTCCGCGCGTCGGCGCTCTCGTCTCCCTCGGCCCAGATGTGTGTCACCGGCTCCTCCGGATCCGGGAGCACCAGTACCCAGCCGCTGTCGTGGAAGACCTTCACCCCGTCGATCAGCTGCACGTCGCGTCCGTGGGTCTGCTCCACCAGGGTCCGCATGACTGTGCCCTTCTGCTCCCACGGAGTGATCACTCCCTCGTGGACCATGTGGACCTGCGGCAGATCAGCGACGATGTCGGCCAGCGACGCACCCCGGACAGCAAGGAGGTCGAGCATCTTCAACAGGCCGGCCGCCGCGTCGAAGGCCGGCAGGAAACCCGGGAGTATGACTCCCCCCTCCACGTTGGCTGCGAAACCCACGCCCGGTGTGTCTGCGTCATCCATCAGCGCCGCCGCCGAGGTCTTGGTCCACAGCACGTCATAGCCGTGCTTCTCGACGATCTTGGCCGCCTGTCGACTCACCGTGACGGGTAGTGCGATGCGGTCCCCGAGCAGCCGGCCGCACACGAGCTCGAGGAAGGCCATCAGCAGTTGGTCGAAGCTCAGCACGACCCCGCGTCCGTCGACCAGGGTCAGCTGTTCCCCGGATGGATCGATGACCGCCCCCAGGTCAGCTCCCGAGGCCCGCACGAGGTTGGCGACACCAGCGGCGTGCTCCTCTCGGTCGAATCCGAGGACACCTCGGGTGGAGGCGTACGGGTTGACGGCCAGGACCTCGGCCTCGAGCTTGGACAGGACGTTGGGCATCACGAAGCTCGTCGCTCCGTACGAGTAGTCGATGACCACCTTGAATCGCCGGTCAGCGACCGACCTGACGTCGATCGTCTGCTCCAGGGCCACGGCGTACTGCTCGAGCGCCCGCGGGACCAGATCGATGTCACCTATGTCGGCCGGTCGGACGCGCCGGAAGTCCTCACGTGTGAAGAGCCGCTCGATCTTGCGTTGCCGATCTTCGATGATGTCGGCACCGTCGTTGCCGAAGAAGCCGATCGTCACCGTGTCGGGATCGTCCGGGCTCAGCCGCAACGTGACAGCGCCCGACACCTGTGCGGACCGGCAGTGGAACCTCGTCAGCGGCACGCTGGCCACCTCGAGGTCCATGACATTGACCCCACCGGCATTGAGTCCGGAGATCACGGCACGTTTGAGCATGCGGGCCGATCGGCTCGAGTCCCTCGACACGACGACTGTCGCGTCCTTCGACAACGACGTCGCGAATGCCAGCGCGACCTTGGCGGCGAGCTCCGGGGTGATGTCGACGTTCGCCAACCCGGATACTCCACCCCGACCGAAAAGTGAGCGCGCACCGCGCGACTCCCAGATGACCGACGTGTTGAGGACCGCTCCTGCCTCGACGGTCTTGAAGGGGTACACCTTCACGTCGGTCGACAGCACGGCGTTCTCTCCGACGAAGACCTCGTCGCCCAGGACGACGCCTTCCTCGCACCGGGCACCGCGGCGCAGGTCGGATGCACGACCCACGACCGCCCCACGCATGCGAACCGACTCACCGATGTAGGCGTTGTCGTGAACGACCGTCCGCTCCAGTTCGGCATCGCGGCGCATCCGGACGCCGGTTCCCAGCACGACGTACTCCCCGAGGCGGACGTCCGCATCCACGAAGCAGTTGTCGCCTATCACGCACGGACCGGTGAGCTCGGCTGCGGGATCGACCTCGGATCCCTGACCGACGTACACGCCGTCGGCGAGCTCGAACCCGGGTATGGAGACGACGACCCGGCGGTCGAGGATGTCCTTGTGGGCCCGCACGTACGCCGCGAGGGTTCCGACGTCCTCCCAGTAGCCCTCAGCGACCGCGCCGTAGACGCCTCGGCCCTCGTCGAGGAGTGCCGGGAACACGTCGCTCGAGAAGTCGACCGGCTGGTCGGGAGCGATCCAGTCGAAGATCTCGGGTTCGAGCACGTAGATCCCCGAGTTGATCGTGTCGGAGAACACCTGGCCCCAGGTCGGTTTCTCGAGGAACCGTTCGATCGAGCCGTCCTCGTTGGCGATGACGATCCCGTACTCGAGGGGGTTCTCGACCCGCACCAGGCCGATCGTCGCCAGCGCTGAGCGCTCCTGGTGTGTGCTGATCAGCGCACTCAGGTCGATGTCGGTGAGGACGTCCCCCGAGATGACCAGGAAGGTCTCGTCGAGCTGCTCCATGGCGTTGCGCACAGAACCCGCTGTGCCCAGCGGTGACTCCTCGGTCGCATAGACCATGCGTACGCCGAACTCAGATCCGTCGCCGAAGTAGTTGCGGATCGCGTTCGCCATGAAGGCGACGGTGACGACGATGTCCTCGATGCCGTGTGTCCTGAGGAGTTCGACGATGTGCTCCATCATCGGCCGGTTGACCAACGGGAGCATCGGCTTGGGGGCGTTCGAGGTCAGGGGACGGAGTCGTGTCCCCTCCCCTCCTGCCATGATCACTGCCTTCACAACACGACTTCCTCGGCTCGTCGGGCGGTTCCCCAGAACCTACCGCTCCGCAAGCGGTTTCGGACGCTGCGGCTCCACGGTGCCCGACCGGTCAGTCCCGGCTGGCGGCAGCACGCATCTCACGCCCCTCGCGAAGGGCCACCGGAACCTCACGCATGTAGCCGACGAACGCGATCATCGAGCAGACGAGCCCGGGCAGGCCCGCTGCCCATGCGATCACCAGCAGCAGTGTCTCCCAGCCGGTCCCCGCGATAGAGGAGTCCGCCGACGCAAGGAAGGCCGGGAAAGCGACCATCATCGCGAACGCCCCGCACTTGCCGATCCAGGTGACATCCATGCGCCGGGCACCGAGCAGGACCGAGCCGCCGACGACGACCGAGAGGATGATCTCGCGGATGATGACGATCCAGGCGAACGGGTAGAAGTAGGCGATGTCCAGGTCGGCGAGCATGATCCCGCCTATCCCGACGATGAGTAGCAGCCTGTCGACGCTCGGGTCGAACATCTTGCCGAAGTTCGACACCTGACCGAACCGGCGGGCGACGTAACCGTCGACCCAGTCGGTGGCTCCCAGCAATGCGAGCAAGCCAGCGGCAGCCAGGTAGTTCTCCACGCCGAACAACAGCCAGATGTACAGCGGTATGCAGAGCAGGCGTACCGCTGTGATCAGGTTCGGCGCGGTCAGCAGCCGTTCCTCCCCCTCGGGGATCTCCTCACCGGCGAGACCATGGGCTTGCGACATCGGCCCGATCGTAGGGCGCCACACCGCGACCAGTTGGGGACACGACACTGTCCGCTCGCCCGCACTTAGTGTGGCGCCATGAGCTCCGATTCGAATCAAGTCGAGCCGTCGGTCTTCACCCGGATCATCGGTGGTGAGTTCCCCGGCCGTTTCGTCTGGCGCGACCCCGACGTTGTCGCATTCCTGACGATCGCACCGATGAGACCCGGTCACACGCTCGTCGTTCCTGTCCGTCAGATCGACCGCTGGACCGATCTTCCGGAGGAGCTGTGGGCACGGATCGGCACGGTCCAGCTGGCGGTGGGTCAGGCCCTGATGGAGGCTTTTCGACCCGTCCGTGTCGGATCACTCATAGCAGGGTTGGAAGTGCCCCACTGCCATGTGCACCTTGTGCCGATCCGCACCGAGGCGGATCTGGACTTCGCCAAGGCGAACCATTCGCCGGATCCGCACGAGTTGGACGCTGACGCCGAGCGGATCCGTGAAGCCCTGCGTGCGATGGGTCGCGGCGAGTTCGCGGACGCCTGAGAGCGCCGCGGATCAGTCCCGGTCGAACAAGCTTCCTCTGCCGTCCGCGGTGGAAGAACCCGCGGACGGGTCGACGACGTCGACGAGATGCTCCCCCTTGTTGCGCGCGTTGTTCACCTCGGTGGAAACCGCGTGGAAAGTGATCAGCTCGTCGGGTGCGGGCACCAGGAGCGCGCCCAGCAGGTCGGTGTCGTGCTGCTCCGGATCCAACCAGGTCTCCCACGCCGAACTCGGGAGAATGACCGGCATGCGGTCGTGCAGCTCTGACATCCGCTGGTTTGCGCTCGTGGTGATGATCGAACAGCTCCGTAGCGGCTCAGCTTCGCCCTCCTCCGCCTGGCCGGCCACGCCTTTCCATCGCTCCCAGATCCCTGCGAACGCGTACGGCTCACCATCCGGGCGATGGATGAAGTACGGCTGCTTCTTCCTGGGCTGGGTCGGATCGGCCTTCCACTCGTAGAACCCATCGGCGGGGATGATGCATCGGCGACCGGCGAACGCTCGCCGGAACGCGGGTTTGGACGCGACGGTCTCCGCTCGGGCGTTGATCATCCTGGACCCGATCGAGATGTCCTTGGCCCAGGACGGAACCAGTCCCCAGCGGAATGCGTCCAGGCGGCGTGTGGATCCGTCGGTGTGCACGACGATCACCTCGGTGGTCGGCGCGGTGTTGAAGTTGGGTCCTCGGTCGATCAGTTGCTCCGCGACCGAATCGACGTCGAAGTAGGCCGCGATCTGATCGGGAGGTGAGGACGATACGAAGCGACCGCACATGGGGTGCATCGTACGGGTGCGCGCTGATGGTCGGTACGATCGCCGAGCACATGCCCGCCCCTCCCCCACACGACGACAGGACCAGCACCGCTCCGCTGGTCTCTGTCATAACCCCGACCTTCAACGAGGCCGAGAACCTGCCGATACTCGTCGAACGTCTCCACAACGCGCTCGGCGATGTCCCACACGAGATCATCGTCGCCGACGACGACAGCCCGGACCGCACCTGGGAGGTGGCCGAACGTCTCGCCGATCATGATCCATCGGTCAAGGTGCTCCGACGTTTCCACGACCCGGGCCTGTCGGCATCAGTCCTGGACGGGATGGCGTTCGCCCGCGGCCGATGCCTGGCGGTGATCGACGCCGACCTCCAACACGACCCGTCGATCCTGCCGGAGATGGTCGACCTTGTGGCCGGCGACGAGGCTGACGTCGTCGTCGGCTCGAGGTCGACCATGGGAGGCGGCTACGGCGACTGGTCCCTCAGCCGTCGGTTCGTGAGTTGGGTCGCGACCTTGATCGCTCGACTGCTCCTGCGGGTCCCGGTGTCTGACCCGATGAGCGGCTACTTCGTCGTCTCTCGCGACGCCTACGAACGGACGGCACCGCACATCAATCCACGGGGCTTCAAGATCCTCTTGGAGTTCATCGGGCGCGATCGATCTCTGCGGGTACGAGAGGTCGGCTACGAGTTCGCCAACAGGGTGCACGGAGAGACAAAGCTGAGCCGATCGGTGATCCGCGCCTACCTGCTCGGCGTGGCGGAGCTGCGTGTCGGCCGACAGATCAACCCGACCTTCCTGCTCTACGTCCTGGTCGGGATCGTCGGCCTGGTGGTCAACTCCGTGGCGTTCTGGATCGCCGAGTGGATCGGCTTCCCGATGATCGACACCGGTTTGAACGCGGAGATCGATCCGATCGCGACGTCGTTCATTTTCAGCGTCCAGTTGTCGATCCTGGTGCTGTTCGTGCTGAACAACGAGTTCACGTTCTGGGAGGTGAGGTACCGGGGCTGGAGGCTCATCCCTGCGTTTGCCGTGTACGAGGCGATGTCACTCGTCGGCACCGGGGTCCATGTGGCGGTGTTCACGTTCCTCCAGGAGACCGGGTTCCTGCTCACCTACCTGGGCGGCGCTACCAGGGTGGTTCACAACCTGGTGGGAGCCGTCGTGGCGCTGATCATCAACTGGTACCTGAACACGACCTACCTCTGGCGTCGCCGGCGCGACTGAGAACCCGCTCAAGTCCGTCGCCATTCGCGCCGACAGCACTTGTGACCCCGAAGCACCAAGAAGGGAACCCAAGTGATGGCGCAGTACAACTTCCTCAAGACATGGCTCACCTCGTTCGCCAAGACCGAACGTGGCGCGTCCCTGGTGGAGTACGCACTCCTCGTAGCGCTCATCGCGGTCGTCGTGATCGGCGCCGTGACGCTGCTGGGCAACACCGCCCGGGACAACTTCTCCGAGGTCTCCAGCAGCATCAGCGGCTGACCGAGGAGATCAAGCGGTCAAGAAGGGGCGGGCCCGTTTCGGGTCCGCCCCTTCGTCGCGTCCGGGTGGCCGGACTCAGCCGACCGTCAGCGTCCAGCCCGGCATGGTCGACTCCGCACCCGGCGCAGTGATCTGCAGCCAAGCGGTTCCACCGGGCACCTCGACGATTCCGCCATCGGCAACCAGCGCCTCGGGAGCGGTGGTCGCTCCGGTCTGCCAAGCCCTTATCTGCAGCGGCGTGGTGCAGGCATCGCAGGACGTCTGCAGACGGAAGGCACCGGAGCCGTCGACCAGGACGACACGGTCGCCCGACTCGCTGAAGGTGCTTCCCGACGAGGTACTGATGGCGGGTGCCGACGTGGTCACCGCGAACGTGACCGCCCAGGGGCCCTCGCCGTTGAAGCGAACCGAGCGGAAGGATTGACCCTGAGCGAAGTTCACCGGGACGACTCCCAGGTACTGTCCGCTCACACCCGGACCGACGAGCTGCTGGACGACGCTGCCATCGGCTCCCAGCAGATCGAACGATGCGGCGCCCGGACCATCGTGGGTGATGAGCGCGAGCAGCATGTCCGATACGTCATGGCCCAGATCTGCTGTGGCAGGACCGGATCCACTCACCTGTGCAGGGATCTCCGCCGGGGGGAGCACCGTTGTCGGAGCAACAGCGGTGGAATCCGCACCAGATGACTCGACAGTGCCGTCGCTTTGAGTGTCACCGGTTGCCGGTGTCGACTCCTGGGTGGACGAGCCGGTGCCCGGCACGGTCGTCGTACCCTCTGCTGTCTCGTCACCACCACGGCCGAGCAGGACGAACAACAGGCCGCCCACCACCACGACGCCTGCGAGCACACCGAGGAGCACCAGCAGCCGCTTTCGGTCACCAGCCGGCTTCATCGGCTTGGCGGAGCTGATCGGTGCGGCCACACCCATCGGAGCGGGATCCGATCCGGTGGCGTCGAACTCGATCGCCGGTGGCTGTTCTGCAGGGGCGGGCGCCGGGGTCCCACCGAAAAGAGGCCGCTTGGCCGTCTGGTCCCCGGCCCCCGGTGGACGGTCGTCCAGATCGAAGAGTCCACGGCGAGGATCCGCGTCGGGCGGAGTGATCGGTAGGGCGCCGGGCAGCAATTCGGCGTCGCCGGACAGCGGCGGCGGCTCGATCGCAGGTTCCACGTACGGGGGTACGTGTGAGACAGCGGCATCTTCCACCGGCGGCGGGGCGCCGAAAAGCGATCCCGGCGCGGCTCCAGCGGAATCTGCAGGCACGGCGAACGGCGACACCGGCGATACCAGGGGGCTGTCCGGGGGCGCTCCGAAAGAAGGTGGCGTCTCCGACTGCTCGATCGAAGGCGCTGCGAACAGCGATCTCGGCTCGGGCGGGGACTCGACCGGTGACTCCGCGAGAGGATCGCCCGGCATGTCGAACGGCGACGGCGGAGCGCCGAAGGGAGAAGCGGGAGCGCCGAAGGGCGACGCCGGTGATTCCGGCTCGACCGTCACGGTCTCGATCGACTCCTCAGCGGTGCCAGGCAACTCGTTCAGCACCTCGGGGTCAGCGTCACCCACGAGAGCTACCGGTTCTTCCACGACGGATATCTCGGGCTCGGGTTCGACGAGAGGTGGAACTACGCCGTTCACGGGCGTCACGTCGAGCTCTGACAACTCAGGAGACGGATCGGATGTCAATGGTGGAGCAGTGGTGAGGACCGACTCTCCCCAGAAGGCGCTGGTGGAAGTGCCTGCTGCATCGGCGGCGGAGCCGATCTCGTAGCCGGCGTCATCGGCGGTGATGTCAGGGCGTTCGGTCAGATCGATCTCTGGCTCCGCGACGGTAAGATCCGCCTCGGACAGATGGGCGGGAAGCTCGGGGCCGAGGTCCTCACCCAGGTCGATCACCGGGCCCGGAACACTGTCGGGTGGATACCAGTTGCCGTCGTTCGCCTGCCACCAACCCGCTGCGGGCGCTGCGCTCACGGGCTCACCAAAGGGATCGGCTCCGACGTAGCCAGCCTGATCCGGATGGGTCTCTGGTGGATACCACTTGCCATCGCTGGCCTTCCACCATCCACCCTGGGGTGTGTCGCTCATCGGTCCCCTTCCGTCGAGGATGGCCCGTCCCTTCCTCAGTCGATGAGAACGAGAGTACCCCTTGCAACGTGACAGATCACACAGGCTGTCGAAAAGTCAGTCCCGGGTCGGCGACGAGTGTCCGGACTGTGCCATCTGATGTCAAGCCCCTCCGTGCAAAGCCTGCTTTCCGCCCCGTCTCCGTCCTACAACGGCACGGCCATTGCCCCGCAGGGAGCCCCGCGCTTAGCGTGGCGCTGATGTCACACATCGCGGTGGTCGCTGTCATCGGTTCGGTCGTGCTGGCGAACTGGGCTCATCGACTGTTGGTCGACGAGGATCGCTATCTCCGCGCAGTCACACCGCTCGCGACATCTGCTCGGTTCAGCCGCCTCGCGGGAACAGTCGTGGCGCTGGGCACCCGGCACCGGGTCGGCTGGCGCCGACGCCTCTCGCCGGCCGCTGGACGCGCACTCGGACGCGCCACCGCTTGGGGCATGCAGACGCGGTCGTTCCCGAGTGCGTGGATGGTCGGCAATCGCCGCCTGCACCGCCACCGCAATACATCGGTTCGGATTGCAGTCGTGATGATCGCTCTGGCAGCGATGGGCACAGTGCTCACATTTTGGCGTTCATCCAGTTCCATCGAGCGATCATCCATGCCCTGATGTGAGCCGCCGGCTGCCATGTAGTCCCGCCCACTCGGAGCCATCTGACGCGGCGGAGCCCCTGCAGTTGCAGGGGCTCCGTACCGTCGGGCTGGGGAGATTCGAACTCCCGACCTCTTGACCCCCAGTCACCTCGACCGCATGTTGGCCGGTCTGAGTGGTCTTGCGGCGTCTTGGAATTCCGGGGTTCTCGCCGAATCTCAATCCAGCTAGGAAGCATCAATCCGGGTAGTCGTGACGACTCTGCATACATCCTGCATACGCCCCTCGCAGTCGGGCGGCTCCCATAGCCAAGCAGCGCAGCGGGCCGCCCCGATATCGACCACCCGCTCTTTTACCCGAGCCACGCACCAACAGTCGGTCAGAGTGTCAACGCAACCGGCAGCAGACCCGTGTGCCGCATCGCTGCTTCCATCGCATCGAGCACAGCCTCCGCCATCCTGAGACACCCCTCGAGTTTCCCTTCCACATCATCAGTCATTGCGACGAGTATCGCATCTGATCTCGGATCGCCGAGTTGGGCCAGGACCCTGGCGCTGCCCGCGCCGCTGCGGCGCTTCTGGATCGGGTGTCGCCCTGGTCGGGAGCCGTGGCTACCATTCCGTCGGCGTCCAGTCGGCGGTCGCTCGAGATGACGACGGACCCGGCAGCAGACCCGGTCGACCGTCCGCCGCACTCCGAACCCTCGAGCAGAGCCAACACCAATCTCTATCTCCCAGAACTCAGATGATCTAGTGGAGCGAGACAACCGGCCCCGGATCCACCGCTCAACCGGGCGCTAGCGGACGTACAGATAGCTGTAGACGTTGCCAACCAGGTGGTCCAAGTGAGGCGACCGAGGTCTTCCATCGGGGCAGTAGGCGACACCAGACTCATCACCAAGCAGGGACTCGGTCACGAATATGGTGCAACCCGCCTCCTTTCGCGACCAATTGACCCAGTACAGGCCAATTCGGGTCCCTGAACGGGACACTCCTTCACTGCCGGACGCAGAAGCTAGCGCGTCCTGACTGACGGCCGCTCTGCCGACAGCCGGCCAGCTGAGCAGTCCAGCGAGCAATACAGCGACAGGAATAGTACCCAGCACCACGAGGAACGAGCGGGATCGCCATCTCATGGCGAGTGCGCACGAGCTGAACCATCCAGCGACGACGAGGAGCGGAAGGAAACTAACAAGTAGATCTTGGCCGCTGACGCACACCAGCCCACCAAAGAATAGCAGCGCTGCCAGCGTCCCGAGCACCAGCAACTTCCACGGCGGGATCGGCGCAGAGTCAGATTGCATGGTGCCTCCACAAGTTCATGTAAACTCCGCGACTAAGGCTAATCGTTGGCGGCCAACCGCCACGACACTTGTGGCATCCTGCACCCTGAAGTCGGAGCCAAAGCTCGGCGAGGCATCCATCCCTATTTCACGGGACAGCCGTGGCAGTTCCTAGTTGTATCTGCATAGCCCTGACCCACGTAGTTGAGAATTGCGACCTTCATGCCACCTCGACCTCGGTACATCATTCCAAACATTCGCCCGATCATGTTGTTGTGAAGATCACCAGTCCGGTCCCGGTTCCCAGAAAAGTCTTCGTAGGCTTCGCCTAGCTCTCTAGCCACGGCAACGTCAACTCCTCGGTAGACCATAAGGGCGTGGAGATAGATGTGTTCGAATGCGTCTCGGTGCGCGGACTGTCGATTGCCCCAGATTTCCCTGGCCAAGGCTTCAACGTCACTCTTGGCACTGAGAGCCACCCGACATGGGTTTCCGTCCATCACGAATCCCAAGACACCGTTGCACGCCTCCCAGGAGTTGGCGTACTTCTGCACTTGCTGCCACAAGTTGTCGCGACCTTGTAGGTCTGTAGAGTTCGTCGGGTCAGATACGTAGCCGTAGTCGTTCGCTAGACCACCTTCGATTGGGTCGACCTCGAGGAAGCGCCCCAGTGAGGGGGAGTACTGGCGCTCACCCATCTGGACGACCGAAACAAGTCCGTCCTGGTGCTCCAGAGGCCGTTGGTGTTGGCCGAGCCAGCCGTAGTCGAACTGGCCCGGACCGGTGTCCGTTTCGCTCCCGGCGAGCTGATTGCCGTCAGGGTCATGAACCCTGGTGGCTCCGAGCTTGGCGCCGGATTGGTTCGCTGAGGCGGTGAGGCTGCCCTGGAGGTTCGGGTAATTCCAGACCGACGCCGACGGCGTAGATGGGACCCATTGGTAAAGGACGCCGCCGGGCAGGCTGATCGATGCCCCGACCACCGCGTTGGAGGCGTTCAGCATGAGCGTCGGCGAATCGCCGCTGCCGCCGAACGAGTAGCGGGCCTCGGTGGTGCCGTTGACCTTGC
>CAYVDN010000015.1:0-62827 GCA_964450685.1 uncultured Microthrixaceae bacterium | reverse complement strand
ATGATGGAACGGTCGGAGCGGACGGCAAACCTCTGGGGGCCAACCTTCAGCGCGGGGTGGCGGCCGCGCCGGGCTTGATTTGTGTGTGCGCCGGGGGGCCGGGGCCGCGGGGCCCACCCCCGCACCCCCGCCGCCCGCCCGGCCCCGCGCCCGCCCTCCCGCGCCCCCGGCACCCCTGCTCTCCGGCCCGCGGCCCCCGGCACTTCCGGCCCGTCCGGGACCTCGGGCCGCTCGGGCCGGGCTTTTCGTCTCTGAGCCCGTGGCCGCGGTGCCGGCGGACCCGGCACCGAGCGGCTGCAGGGACGTCGAAGGGCTACGAGATGTCGGCCAGCCAGTCTGCCAACGGCAACCAATGCACGCCCGCCTCATCGACGATCGAGAACTCGTCGATGTCCCGTGGCTCGCAGATGCCGGTCGTCAGGATGTCGAACGCAATCTCCTCCAAGGAACTCCCGCTCAGGCGTCCCGGGGTGGCGTCGAGCACCCCTCGGTCGATACGCATTCCACGAAGCACTGTGTCCCCGGGCGTCGAGAAGGTGACCTCAAGCACATCATCGCTCGCGGCTCGGACCGATCGGATTGCGACTCGATGCGCCCGGCGACCGAGCTGCTCGACGACGGCATCGGCGAGCTGAAGGGCCCATGAGGAGGTCGTCACAGCTTCAGCGGGTTGTTGATCCAACTCGGACAAAGGGTTCGGCCCTTGCAATACGCGGTGACCACGCCGAAGGTCTTGCCGTCGTTGAGCTTGAAATCGGCGATGAGGTTCACGTACGTGCTTCTCCCAGTCCGGCGGCAGCCCCGGCCGGAAGAACAGACGAGTTCTTGGACGAGGCCGCCGTACTCCACTCGCGTGCCGGCTCCGCCGACCTGCTGGAGGTTAGAGATCAACCACTTCAGAGTCGACCAGTTGATGCCGTGCCTGTCCTGGATCTTCCGGCGAATCCGATGCTGCACAGGGACGGACCGCCCGTACTTGTCCTTCACATAGCGGGTGCAGGTTGTGCCGACGAACCCGCCGAGACACCATTCCCCGCTCAGGTCGGTGTTGTTGATGGGGTCGCCGCTCGCGTAGTCGTAGTCGTTGGCTGATCCACCCTCGACGGGGTCGACTTCGATGAATCGTCCGAGGTAGGGGGTCGTACTGGCGTGCTCCCATCTCGATCACCGGGATCGAGCCGCTGTGGTGTTCGAGGGGTCGTTGGTGTTCGCCGAGCCAGCCGTAGTCGAACTCGCCTGCGCTGTTGTCGAGCTCGGCGGTGGTGGTGAGCGGCTGACCGTACGGGTCATAGGCCCTGGTCGGGCCTTGCTTCACACCGGCGGTGTTCGCGGTGACGACGATGTCGCCGTGCGTGTTCGCATACGACCACACCGGTGTCGCCGTCCGCCACGTGTACAGAGCCCCGCCGGGCAGGGCGAGGGAGGCTTCGACCCGGTTGTTCGAACCGTCCAACGTCAAGTCACTCGTATCACCGGATGCGGTGTAGCTGTAGCGGGCCACCACACGCCCGTTGACGGTGCGTTCGGTGATGCGGTCGGTGGCGTCGCGCTTGTAGGCGATCTTCGGCGATTTGCCGGACGCCCACGCCACCGCGGCGTCGAACAACTGCACCCCGTTGTCGTTGATGTTCGTGGCCAGCCCACCGCTCAACGGGTAGTTCACCCGTCGGGCTGTGGCGGTGCCTGACACCATGGTGGCGCCGGTGTCGTAGCCGAACACCGCCGCCTTCGTCGCGTCACCCGTGATCGTCGCCGCGACGACCGCGTTCGAGTTCGGTTTACCCCAGCCGTGGCTCATCGTCGCTGACGACGCTATCGCGACCGTCCCCGCCGGGAACCCGGCACCGAGGTCGTGAGACTGGCCCGCGGCGCTGACCGCGACGCTGGCCTGGTTCAACGAGGTTCCCTGGTTCACCCCACCGGTGCCGGTCATGCCCAACTCGTCAAGGAACACCGAAGCAGTTGTCAGCACCGGAGTCGCCACACCCGCGAGCGTAGCGATCTGCGCCGACGCGGTCGACGTCGCCGAGATCACGATCACACCCTTGCCCGTAGCGGTCGCCGCGGTGACCTAGCGGCGGGGACAGGCCCGTCGAGGCCTCTCGCAACGCCCTGTCAGGCCTCTGGGCGAGTCATACGTGGAAACCACGACGGCTGTGATCCTTGAGCTCTCCGAAGCCGAACAAGCCCGTCTGCAAGCCGAAGCGGCACGCCGCGGGATCACCCTCGACCAGCTCGTCGCCGAGATCGCCGAGATCGCCGAAACGTTCCTTCCTGAGACGGACGAGCCGAGGACGTTGGAAGGGTTCTTCGGGTCGTCAGCTCGATGTAACACGGCACGTATAATACCCTGTATGACAACTCCGGTTCCGACACGTTTCAGCGACGAGGAGCTCAAGATCATCGATGAGCTCGTCGATGCCGGCGTCGGCGACAACCGGTCGTCGGTCATCCGTCGTGGCGTTCATCTCCTGGCGGACTCGGTCCGCCGCGCCAGGATCGGCGCGTCGATTGTCGAGTCCTATCGGCTTCACCCGCAGACCGCGGAGGACGATGAGCTCGCAATGGCGAGTGCTCTCGCCTTGACCGAGGCGGAACCTTGGTAGCGCAAGCCGAGATCTGGTTGATGGAGACAGCGAATCGGAAGCGTCGACCAGTGCTCGTCGTGTCCCGCGACGAGGCCATCTCGGTCCTGAACAACGTCGTCGTCGCTCCGGTCACGAGCACCATCCGCGACATCCCGACCTGCATCCCGGTGGGCCCTGCAGAAGGGATCGACCACGACAGCGTGGCGACGTTCGACAGTCTCACTGCGGTCCCCAAGTCCGTACTCACGAGACGGCTGGGCGATCTCGGCATTGGGGGTCACCGCCGGATCTGCGATGCCCTCGATGCGATGGCCAACTGCTGAGCCGATCCTTCCGGCCGCACGGCTCTTACACTGACGGCCGCCTACACAGGGAGCGAACCGTGCTTTCAGCGATCAGCCGAGAAGCGGCGCGGCGCTTCGGCGACCGACCGGTCGTCGTCGCCCCCGACGGCACGTTGAGCTATGCCGAGCTGGACCTGCACGCTGATGCCCTGGCGACCGGGCTCGCCCAGCGTGGGGTCACCGAGGGCGACATCGTCGTGCTGGCACTCGCGCCGGGCTGCGATTGGCTCGTCGCCGCGGTCGCGGTCGCCCGGCTCGGGGCGGCGTTCGCCGGGGTGAGCACCGCTATCACCGCATCTGAGCGACACGACCTGGTCGACCTGATCCACCCGAGACTGGTCCTGGCACAGCAGGAAACCGTCGACGGCCTACCGCTGCGCGTCGACGTAGCGGTCCTGGACCCGGGAGGCAGGGGTGCTCCGCTGGCGACCGATGGAGAGCCACCGACAGACCCTGCTCCTGACGACGAACGGCTCGCCGCGATCTGCTTCACATCGGGCACTACCGGAAGGGCCAAGGCTGCCGTGTTCCGTGAGCGCCAGCTCCGGGCCGTCCAGCTGATCGACCTGGGCCCCGAGGCGGAACAGACCTGGGGCGGCGGGTCGTCGATGCTGGCGTCGACGCAGTTCGCCCACGTCGGCATGACGACCAAGTTCCCGTGGTACCTCCGTGTCGGCGCAACCCTTCACGTGATGCAGCGTTGGCGGGCGGACGACGCGCTCGAGCTGGTCGCCCGCGAGCGCATGCCGACCATCGGAGCGGTAGCCCCGCAGTTGGCTCTGATGCTGCGATCACCGCTGATGGACCAACTGGACCTGTCCTGTGTGATGGGCATCATCGCCGGCGGTGCACCGTCTCCCCCGGCGCTCGTCGAGGAGGCACGACGACGATTCGGCGCCGGCTACTCGATCCGCTACTCGTCGACCGAATCCGGTGGGGTGGGCCTGGGGACGGCGTTCGACGCACCCGACCAGGAGGCACTGCACACCGTCGGCCGTCCACGCCCGGGCGTCGAGGTGAGGATCGCGGACGAACAGGACGACGAGCTCCCACGCAACGAGGTGGGAGAGCTCCAGCTGCGGTCCGCAGCGGTCATGGACGGGTACCTGGGTGACCCCGACGCAACCGCGGCTGCCCTCACCCAGGACGGCTGGCTGCGCACCGGTGACCTTGCGCTGATCAACGACGACGGCTGCGTCGAGCTACGCGGCCGTCGTACCGACATGTACATACGCGGCGGCTACAACGTGTTCCCCCAGGAGGTCGAAGCAGTCCTGCTCGACCATCCCTCGGTCGCGGACGTAGCCGTCACCCCTCTGGCCGACGACGTGTTGGGCGAGATCGGAGTCGCGCTGGTGGTGCCGACCGACCCAGCCGATCCGCCGTCGATCGACGACCTCCGTTCGCACTGCGACGGCCGCCTGGCGCGCTACAAGTGGCCCGAGAAGCTCACGATCGTTTCAGCGATACCCCTGACCACCGCTCAGAAGGTCGACCGACGGGCAGCAGCTGAGCTGGTCATCGGCTGACGACCCCTTCAGGATCGGGACCAGAGTGCCGACTGGGGACATGTGAATGCACTGATCCCGACCGCGACCGTGATCGTCGGCATCGCCGTCGCCTGGGCGCTGACGGTGCCGCTCTACCGGTTCAAGGAGCTGCGGCCGCTGACCCCCCGAGACGTCGCGACCGAGCTCGGCGGGCCTGACGATCCTGCGCCGGTGATCCGCGCGTCGTACCGACAGGCACGCTGTCCGAACTGCCATCACGTGTACTCGTGGCGTGACGCCGCTCCGCTCGTCAGTTGGTTCCGCGGATGCCCGTCGTGTGGGGTGGCCCTGCCCCGCACCGCGCTGGCGCTCCAGGTCGGGCTGCCGTTGGCGATGCTGGTCACCGTGCTGCTCATGCCCGGCAGTTGGGTTGCGTTGCCGTATCTGTTCCTGACCGTCGCGCTCGCCGCCATCGCCGTGGTCGACCTGCGGATCTGGCTCATCCCCTACTGGATGCCCTGGCTGGGAGCTGGCGTCGGCCTTGTGCTGATCACTGCCGTGTCGGTGCATCTCGGAGCGCCGGGCCAGATCGTGGTTGCTGTCGCCGGCGCGTTCGGCACGTTCGTGCTCTTCCTCGTCCTGTTCCTGGCAGCGCCGGGCAAGCTCGGTTTCGGCGACGTCCGCCTGGCGCTGATGCTCGGACTCTTCCTCGCCTGGCTACACCCGATCCTGCCCATCTACGGCTTGCTGTTCGGTGCGGTTCTGGGCCTGGTCATGGGCCTGGCGGCACTGGCGACCCGGGGCGACAGCCGCTTCCCGTTCGGTCCGGGGCTGTGTCTCGGGGCGATGCTCGCCGTCTGGCTGCAGGAGCCGATCCTGCGAGGCCTGGGTTGAGCGAACGGGTGTGCTCAGTCGCCGCCGGTTCCGGCCGAGGTCGTGGGCGTTCGTGCGGCAACAGTCGTCGTGGTGGCCGCCGAACCGGTCGAACCGGTTGAACCGGTTGAACCAGTTGAACCGGAGTCGTAGAGACCGGTGATCGTCGGCACCAACTCGTCGATCACCACGTCCAGGCACTTCACACTCAGGTGCACGCCATCACCCGCGTAGCAGCGTGCCGTGGAACCGTCGGGCAGGGTGATGTACTCGGCGAACCCGCCGTCGGGGCCGGCGAGCAGGTCGGCTACGTCCACGTAGGTCACCCACGGCCGGCTCGACGCCTCCTCCTCGGCGAGGGCGTTGCCGATCTCGACCGCCTGCTGCACGTTGCCGGTGCCGACGTTCGGTTCACCCACCCAGATCATCCGCCGCCCGTCGCCGCCGGCCAGGTCCATGATCCCGGCGACTCGTTCGCGGTATGCGTCCTCCCACTCCGGTGATCCGAACTGGGCGACGACGGTTCCGTCGCTCTCGAGGATCGACTGCCCGTCGTTGGCTCCGACCATGAACACGACGACCTCGGGAGACTGCTCCGACACGATGTCGCTGAGCTCGGCTCCCCAGTTGAAGTAGTCCGACCGGGCGAGCCCTGTCGACACGGTTCCCTTGTTCGTCATCGCGACCGGGAGCTCCTCGGTGGCTGCGATCAGCGCGTCGCCGAGCGACTTCGCGGTCGAGTCACCCGCCACCACGACCCGCAACGGATCTGCCGCAGTCGGAACGCGAACCGGGGGAAGGGTCGTTGTGCTCGCCGACGGCGCCTGCTCCGGCGCGTCGGGGAACTCGAAGTCCTCGTCACCGGAGTCGATGCCTAGCTGTTCCGCCGCCCAGTCGTAGGGGCGGTTCAACGAGAAGAAGTTGGCGACCCGGTCGACCGCGCCGCTGGTGGCCATGGCCACGTTGCGCTGCCAGCCGAGGGGCATACCACGAGCCGAGTCGACCATGTTCTGGGAAGCGAGCACGACGAACACGACGAGAGCGACGACGGTTCCCTTCCAGACGGTCTCGGCCGGTTGGGTCGCCCGCACCCGCCGACGGCGACCGGCGGGCGGGCGCGCGGGCCTGGTGGCGCCTCGCTCCGGTCGTTCGCTGGTCGTTGTCTCGGTGTCCACAGTCTCGGTTCGCAGGGTCTGGAGGTCCACGGGGATCAGAACTGGAAGTAGATGAACGGCGCCACGCCCTGGGGGCCGAGCAGGTTGATGACGACCAACCACAAGCCGACTCCCACAGCCAGGACCATCGGCGGGAGCTTCGAAACCCGGAACTCGAGCGCGTCGCCGACACGGCGGGGCACGAACTGGCCGACCATACCGACCGCGATCGCCAGGAGCACCGTCCAGGTGACGAGCGACCCGATGCCCCAGTTCGTGAGCAGCGCCACGAAGTAGCTGATCGCCACTCCAAGGTCCCGAGCCCGGAAGAAGATCCAACCGGCGACCACGAAGTGGAACACCCACAGTCGGGCGAGCCAGGGGTTCATCTCCCGACGCACGACCACGGTCGGCTGGTCCATGACGACGGTGAGGTCGTCGGGGCGGTAAGGGATCGGTTCGCCGTCACGCTCGCTGTTGCGCTTCCCGGCGTCGCTCTCCAGGTCGGACCCGCCGGCGAGGCCGAGTCGCTCGCTCCACCGCCGCGCTCCGCCGCGTCCGGTCCGGCTGCGCCGCTCGTCGGGTGACAGCGACCCGACTGCTCCCAGGTCCACATAGGTGGGCGACGGTTCCTGCATGGCCTTCCACCGCTCGACCGCCAGCCCGCACCCGTGGAAGGCCCCCCAGATAACGAAGTTCCAACTGGCGCCGTGCCAGAGTCCTCCGAGCAGCATGGTGAGGAACAGGTTGCGGTACTCGGCCCGCGGACCGCCCCGGTTGCCGCCGAGAGGGATGTACAGGTAGTCGCGCAGCCACCGTGACAGGGTCATGTGCCAGCGCCGCCAGAAGTCCTGGATCGAGCGCGACGAATACGGCTGGTCGAAGTTGTCCGGGAACTTGATCCCCAGCATGAGGGCGATCCCGATCGCGATGTCGGTGTAGCCCGAGAAGTCGGCGTAGATCTGGACCGCGTACGCCCAGGCGCCCACGAGGAGCTCCCAGTTGGTGTGCTGTGCCGGCGCGTTGAACACCGGATCGACGATCGCGGTTGCCAAGAAGTTCGCGATCACGACCTTCTTGAACATACCCCGACAGATCAGCCGTGCAGCTCGGGTGGCGTCCACGCTGTTCGGGTTGCGGCGGCGACGCAGCTGCGGTTCGAACTCCGAGACCCGCACGATCGGCCCGGCGACCAGATGTGGGAAGAACGCCAGGTAGACAGCGAAGTCGATCAGCGTCACCGGCTCCTGCTGCCCGCGGTGCACGTCGATCACGTAGCTGATCGCACAGAACGTGAAGAACGAGATGCCGATCGGCAGCCCGACCCGGACCAGCAGCGCGGTGGGTGCGAGCCCCAGCGGCTCCAGCGCGGCGATCATCGAGTCGACGAAGAAGCCGTAGTACTTGAAGAAGCCCAGTAGGAGCAGGTTGGCGACGATGCCGGTCGTCATCCACGCCTTGCCCGCTCGGGCACTGCTGGCGTGGGCGATCGCCATCGCCACAGCCCAGTTGGCCACGGTCGAACCGGCGAGGAGCAGGCAGAACTTCCAGTCGGCCCATCCGTAGAAGAGGTAGCTGGCCGCGAGCACGAACAGCTTCCACTGCACCGGTCGGTCGTTGAGCTTCCAGCTCACGCCGAGCACGACGACGAAGAACAACGCGAACGTCATCGTCGGGAAGAGCACGCCGGAATGTCCTCCTCTGAGGGGTCCGCCCGGATCGTAGTTGCGCGGATTCACACGTCGGTGGTTCTGGTGTCGTGGGTCGACGCGAATCAGATCTGTACGGTGGTAACCCCGAGTGTCTAATGTCACCGAAGTTGCGTGCGAGGGTCGGCCGGGCAACAGGGGGTTGAACCCGGTCGGTCCTCCCGCGAGAGGCTGTGAGGGCTAAGGGGGAAGGCGATGGGGGACATCACCGGCCGTGGACGGGTGAGCACCCGAGTTCGCGGTCGACGTCGTGCAGCGGTGGCCGTCGTCGCCGGTGCTGCTGTGGTGGCGGCAATCGCCGCGCCGTCCGGGGCACAGGATCAGACCTTCCGCAACGGCGAAGCCGAGGCGACGGCACAGACGTTCTCCGCGAACATCGTGCAGGGCAACGCGAACATCGGTTTCACGTACGGCCTCTCCATCGCCAACTACCGCGACACCACCGGCACCGCCGAGGCTCGAGCGCTCGACCTGGGTGTCTTCCCGACGCTCTTCGGCGTGGAGCAGTGCGACGGATCGGCCCCGATCCTCAACCCTGCGACCTTCCCGCCCAAGACCCGAGTCGATTCCGGTCAGGCCGACTCGGCCAACTCCCGACTGGCGAGCGCGTATCAGCCCGGCATGGGCAGCCACGGTCCCGGACCGCTCGCCGGCGAGCAGGACGCCACCGCGACCAAGCTCCCGTCCTCCAATGCCATCACACGGTCGCAACCGGCCGACATGTTCCTGCTCGCTGTCATCGGCGGCAAGACCGAGTCGACGGCCAAGCTCGAGAACGGCGTGCGCGAGGCACACGCCGTGAGCACCGCCGAACAGCTCCGGGTGTTCGGCGGTCTCTTCACCTTCTACAACGTGCGTTGGGAAGCAACAGCGTTGAGCGGGGGACGCACCGCTGCTTCAGGAGGGTTCCTTTTCGAGCGAGCGACCGTGCTCGGCTCACCGAGGACCAACGAGCAGGTCCTGGCCGACTTCGCCGGGTTCAAGAAGGGACTCGAGGATCTGCTCAAACCGCTCGGGGTGACGATCAAGATGCCCGAGCTCGTCGTCGACGGTGGCCGCGCCCGTGTGACCCCCATGGAGTTCGCCGTCAAGGACATGCCCTGGGGCTCGAAGGTGATCGCCCCGTTCCTCGGTGACGTGCAGTCGCTGAAGGAGGCGATGACCAAGCAGCTACTCGAGAAGGATTGCAAGAACGAGTCGGCAATCATGCTGATGGACGTCTTCCTGAACGTTCTGGCCGGCAGCGGCTCGATCGTCATCCAGGCGGGCGGGGTCGAGGTCTTCACTGCCGACACCGACTTCTCGGCCCTCGAGATGGACCCCCTGCCGGTCGACTCGATGCTGGCCGCGCCGATCGATGCGCCCGTCGAGGTGATGCCACTCGAGGAGATTCCGTTCGAGGAGATTCCGATGGACGAGATCCCGCTCGAGGACATCCCGTTGGAGACGGTCGACGCCCCGATCGAGACGACCGAGGTGGCTGCCGTCACCTCGAAGAAGGCAGCGACCGAGGAGACCGCGACGGCTACCACCGGACTGGTGCCATCGCGCTACGAGGACACTGACGCAGGCACGGCCGCTGCCGTCGTCGGGCTGCTTGGGCTGCTCGGCGCTATCGGGTTGAGCCTGGGTGAACGACTGCGGTCACGCCGCATGAGCAGGAGGATTCCGTGAGCGAAGACTCGAGGAGCGGAGCGCCGTCGGGCGGCGATGGACGTGACCGCCTCTTCCGGGGGTACGGGCCACTGGTCGGTTTCATGGCGGTGTTCCTGGCCATAGCGATCCTCGTGCCGAGCCAGCAGCGCGAGGTGCGTGTCGAGGCGCTCGACGAGACCGAACTGGCCCGAAGCGGAAGCGGAGCGGGTGCTGAGGACCTGACGGGCACCGAAGATGTGGAGGTGTCCGGTGCGACTGAGTCGGCCGACGCGGCCGCGGCCGATGCCGCGGCCGCAGAAGCTGCTGCTGCAGCAGCCGGCGGCGGCGGAGGAGGAGGTACCGCCGCCGCTGGCGGAGGCGCCGGTGCTGCCGGCCCCGCAAGCGTTTCGGGTTGTGCCGACCGCCAGCTCCAGGTCCCGAGTGACCCCTATTCGCCTCCGTGTCGCACTTTCAGCGGCGGCAACGGAGGCGGCACCTCCAACGGCGTCACCGGTGACACGATCCGCGTGTCGGTACGCATCGGTGGTTTCTCGAACGGGATGCTCGACGCGCTCTCCAAGGTGGCCAAGGCTCAGATCCCGACCGAGAGCGCCGAGCTCATCACGCGGACGATCCAGGGCCTGGTCGAGTACTTCAACCGGACCTACCAGTTCTACGGGCGCAAGATCGAGCTCGTCATCTACGACGGCAAGGGGGATGTGCTCAAGGAGGCCACCGGTGGCGGCCAGGAAGGGGCTGAGGCCGACGCACTGAAGGTGAGCCAGGAGATCAAGGCGTTCGCAGACATCTCCGCCGTCTCTCCCATCTACGCTGATGCGCTCGCCCGCCGTGGGGTCGTCAACATCGGCGCACCATTCATGTCCCGCGAATGGCTCTCGCAGCGCAGCCCCTACGTGTGGAGCCAGTTCACCGACTGCAGCACGATCGTCGAGAGCGTCGGGTCGTACTACGTCACGAAGATGGCGAACAAGAACGCCGACCTGGCCGGTGGTGACCTGAAGGGCCAGCCGCGCAAGGTGGGGATCATCGCCCCCGAGAACTCCTGGTACCAGGAATGTGTGGCCGCAGGTGTGCGAATCCTCCAGAGCGGAGGTGTCAGCCCTACCCTGAACGAGCGCTACCGGCTGGAGATCAACCAGATGTCGATCCAGGCCGGCGAGAAGCTCGCCAAGCTGAAGGCCGCCGGAGTGACGACCGTCGTGTGCGGCTGCGATCCGCTCTTCATGACCTTCCTCACCGCCAAGGCCAAGGAGCAGAACTACAACCCGGAGTGGCTGATCACCGGTGTGGCGCTCATCGACAACGACCTGATCGGATCGATCATGGAACCCGGCCAGTGGTCCCGTTCGTTCGGGGTCTCGTTCTCGGGCCCGACCCAGGCGGCAGGTCGGAGTCTCGGCTACAGGGCCTACAAGGCGGTCCGCAAGGACGAACCGTCGATCGGCGTCGACCTGATCTACAACCAGCTCCAACTCCTGGCGATCGGGATTCAGATGGCCGGCCCCAACCTGAACCCGCAGTCGTTCCAGAAGGGGATGTTCGACTACCCGACCCGGACCGGACCAAACGGTACGTGGGGGTTCAAGCAAGGTGATCACTCGACGTCGGACGACGCGCGCGAGGTGATCTGGAATCCGCGACAGACGTCGGTCCAGACCCGTAACCCGGGTGCATACGTCGACCCGAACGGCGGACAGCGCTTCCCGATCGGCAAGTGGCCAGCAACTCCTCCGCGGACCGCGGGGTGAGCGCCTTGATGTCTTCGCGGCCCCTGCGCTGGACCGTCGGACTCCTCGCAGCGCTAGCCGCGTGGGGACTGGCGATGCTCCTGCTGCCCAACGGGGCGCCGGTCGGACTCGTCGCCATCGGCGCGGTGCTCGGCTCCGCGACCGGACTGGCAGCAGTGGGGATCATCCTCGTCTGGCGCGCCAACCGGGTAGTCAACTTCGCGGCCGGTGCAATCGGCGGTGCCGCGGCACTCGGATCGCTCAACCTCTACCTGACGTGGCAGTGGCCCTACTTCGTTGCGGTCCTGTTCGCGCTCGTCAGCGGCGCGCTCATCGGCGGGCTGGTCGAGATAGCAGTCATACGTCGCTTCGCGCAGGCGCCACGCCTGGTCCTGACGGTCGCGACGATCGGTCTCGCACAGCTGCTCGGAGGCTTGGAGCTGGGAATCCCGAAGCTCGTGTTCGGGGTCGAGTCCCCGATCCTCGGTGCGTTCGAGACCCCGCTCACGTCGACGACCGTCATCCTGGGCCCGATCGTCATCACAGGCGACCACATGCTCGTCGCCGCCGTCGTACCGGTCGTGGTCGGCATCCTGGCTTGGTTCCTGCGACGGTCCCTCGCGGGAACAGCCATTCGTGCAGCAGCGGAGAACACCGACCGCGCCCGGCTGCTGGGAATCCCCGTCCGCAACCTGACGACCCTCGTGTGGATCATCGCAGGGATGCTCGCAGCGCTCACCTGGGTCCTGAAGGCGCCCTTCCTGGGCGCCACTCCCGCGGCGATCGCTGGTCCGGCGGTGCTGCTGCCGGCCCTGGCCGCCGCGGTGGTTGCGCGCATGGAGTCGATGCCGGTCGCATTCATCGCCGCGGTGGGACTGGGAGTGGTCGACCAGGTCGTTCGTTGGAACACGACCAGCCCGGAGCTCATCGATGTGGTGCTTCTCGCCGTCATAGTCGTCGCGCTCCTGTTGCAGCGCGGCACCACCTCGCGGGCACACGACGCCGACGGCGGTTGGCGAGACGCCGAGCTGATACGACCGATAGCTCCTGCCATCGCCGCGTTACGTCCGGTCCGTGTGGCAAAGGCGCTGGGGCTCGTAGGGCTGGTAGCAGCGGCCGCGTTGATCCCGCTGGCAGTCGGTCCGGGTACCGCCTACTCGCTGTCGATCATGGCCATCTGGGGCCTGGTCGCAGTCAGCCTCGTCGTGCTCACAGGCTGGGGCGGACAGATCAGCCTGGGGCAGTTCGCACTCGTGGGAGTCGGCGCGATCGTGGCCGGGAACATGGTCATGCGCTGGAACATCGACCTGTTCGTCACGCTCGCCGTGGCAGCCGGCGCGGGTTCGCTCGCAGCACTGCTACTTGGTATCCCCGCCCTCCGAATCAGGGGGCCGTTCCTTGCCGTGGTCACGCTCGCATTCGCTGTCGTGCTCGACGGGTACGTACTGAATCCGAACGTCTTCCCCGAGCTCATCCCCCAGGAGGTCACCCGGCCGTTGCTGTGGTCACGCGTCGACCTGGAGAACGACCGGGCGATGCCGTGGTTCTGCCTGGCTGTCCTGGCTTTCGGGATTGTCCTGGCACGAGGCGTGCGACGCTCGCGTTCGGGGCGTCTGCTGATCGCCTCGCGCGACAACGCCAAGGCGACCGAAGCGATTTCGGCCTCCACACGCTCGGTGACGTTGAGCGGGTTCGTGTTCTCCGGATTCCTGGCGGGACTCGCCGGCGGGCTCCACGTGCTGCTGCTGCACGGAGCACGCGTCGGCTCCTACCAGCCGGTCCAGTCAGTGGAGATCTTCTCGATGGCCACCATCGGCGGGCTCGGCTCGATCGGTGGGGCTATCACCGGTGCTGCTGGCATGCGCGGCATGCAGGACCTGGACGCGACGATCCGCCTGGTCGCCGCAGGTGCCGGCGTACTGCTGGTCCTCTGGTTGATCCCGTCAGGTCTCGCGGGACTCGCGGCACGCGCACGCGATCGACTGTTGGTACCGCTCGCCCGCCGCCACGGCATGGACCTCGAGGGCCAGCCGCTGACGACCGAGACCGAACCCACGACCACCGTCGGTAGCGATGTCGAGGCTGCGCCCACGGCAGTCGGGGTGTTCGATGCGGATCCGGAGCCGGTCCACGCCGGCGCGCACGTCACTCCCCCGCCGTACACGCCGGACACGACCGGGTACCTGGCCGCACACGATGTCGACGTCTCCTACGGACGACTCCAAGTACTTTTCGGAGCCCATCTGGACGTGACTCAGGGCGAGATCGTCGCACTGCTCGGCACGAACGGAGCCGGCAAGTCGACGCTCCTCAAGGCCATGTGCGGCCTGATCCCCACCACCGGGGAGATCCGTCTGGGCGACAAGGACCTGAGCGGGTTGAGCGCCGAGAAGATCGTGCGAGCCGGCGTAGCGTTGATGCCGGGCGGCAAGGCGGTCTTCCCCACACTCAGCGTCGACGAGCACCTGCGCCTGGCCACGTGGACATTCCGCGACGACTCCGAGCGGGTCGCGAAGGACCTCGACGAGGTTCGCACGCTGTTCCCCGTTCTCGCCGAGCGGGCGGACCAGCTGGCCGGCGACCTCTCCGGCGGCGAACAGCAGCAGCTGGCGCTCGCGACCACGTTGATGCTGCGACCCGACGTGCTGCTGATCGACGAGCTCTCGCTCGGTCTGTCGCCGATGGTCGTCGGAGCGCTCTGCGATGTCGTTCGCAAGCTCAACGCCTCCGGCATCACGATCGTCGTCGTCGAGCAGTCCGTGAACGTCGCGCTGACCCTGGCTGAGCGGGCGGTGTTCATGGAGAAGGGCCGGGTTCGTTTCGAGGGCCCCACTCGTGAGCTGCTCGACCGTCCGGACATCCTGCGTTCGGTCTTCCTCGAGGGAGCCGACAACGGCGGTGACGACGCCGAGGAGACCGAGGATGCCGTCACATCGGTGGACCTGACCCGCCTGGACGTGGTCGCCCGCCCGAACCCCACAGCGGCCGACCCTGCTTCGGCTGTCCCGGTCCTGGAGTGCGTCGGGGTCACCAAGCGCTTCGGTGGGGTGAACGCCCTGAGCAACGTCGACCTGCATGTCGCTCCGGGCGAGATAGTCGGGCTGATCGGACAGAACGGCGCCGGCAAGACCACCCTGATGGACTGCATCTCGGGGTTCCATGGTCTTGACGCCGGAACGATCGTGTTCCGCGGGGTCGACATCACCGAGTGGGCGCCGTACGAGCGTGCGCGCTCACGCCTCGGGCGTTCGTTCCAGGAAGCGCGTCTGTTCCCCTCGCTGACCGTGCTCGAGACCGTCGAGGTTGCGTGCGAGCGTTCGGTGGCCAACAGATCGCTCATCGCCGACGCCACCCGTCAGCCTGCGTCCTACCTGGCAGCGAGCGTCACGCGGGCACGGGCAAGGTCGCTCGTGTCCATGCTGGGGCTCGATCGCTATGCATTCACTCCCACATCGGCCTTGTCGACTGGCACCCGTCGCATCGTGGAGCTGGCCTGCCTGCTGGCCGAGGACCCCGTTCTCATGCTCCTTGACGAGCCGTCGGCCGGTGTGGCCCAGCGCGAAACCGAGGCACTCGGTCCACTGCTGCGCCGAATCCGGGACCACACAGGCGCCGCGATGCTCGTGATCGAACATGACATGCCACTGCTGGCGGGGTTGTGTGACCGGCTCGTCGCGATGGAGCTCGGCTGTGTGATCACAGAGGGCCCGCCGAGCCAGGTGCTCGATCATCCTGCCGTCATCGCTTCATATCTCGGCACCGATCAGGCAGCCATCAACCGTTCGGGTGCGACGCTGTCGTGACGGTCGACTCCGACGCGACGATCAGCATCTGAAGGTCAGCACGAAGAACCATCGCCACCCAGAGCCATCCACCACCAGTCCGCCTGGCCGGGCCTGCATTCAGGCGCCGGACGCGAAGGTGCCGGGCGGTGGAGTCCACCGCCCGGCACGCAGCGACGAATTGATCAGGCTGCCGGAGCGGCGAAGCTGATCGAGGTCCAGGACGTGAGCGCCCCGGTCGGGTCGGGCTGGCCGTGCGCCTTGACGGTCGCGATCGAGCAGGCCGAGACACCACAGTCGGTGGCCGAGGTTCCGATCACGGCTTCAGCGTCGATCGTGGTGCGGAACGTGCCGGCCGCGGAAAGCCCCGACGGGTACGACAGGAACTTCGTCGGCCCCCAAGCGGCCGAGTCGAGGTTCCACCCGGCGGGAGCGGTCGCCTCGCTCCACGGAACCTGACCGAGGTAGATGCCCGGGGAGGTGGCGGCGAATCCTGCACCTGTGACGGTCACGGTCTCACCGTCGCGGCTCAGGTTCGAGGCCTTCGACACGACTACCTGCTTGGTCGTGGCAGCGGCGAACGTCAGCGGCGCGGAGAAGGACCACGACGAGAGCGACCCGGTGTGTGCCGACCAGACGAACACCTTGCAAGCATCGAGGTAGCAGTTCACGGCCTGACCCTGTCCCGCGAACAACGCAGGAGTGCTGATGGTCGCCGAGAAGGTCCCGTCGGTCTGAAGCTTTGCACCGCTGGTGGTCTCGGGGTCCGGTCCGTTCGGCCTGATGTACTTGGCACTGGTGTATGCCGTGGGCACCGCGCCGTCACCGATGCCGATCGCCACGTACACACCGGGCACCGAGGCGTTGATGAGCGCGGGGTCGAAGCCTTCACCGTTGATGGTCACCGTCGAACCCGTCTGGGCCAGGTCGGTGGTGGCCGAGAAGGTGACCGCTGGTGTGTACACCGGAACGGTCGTGGCCGTCGTCGAGGTCGTGGTCGTCGTGGCCGGCGGGGTATCCGGCGCACATGCCGCCGCGGCGACCGTCACGAGTAGTGCGCCGATGGCCGTGCGAACCATGTGGCGATTTCTTCGGGTGGTCATTCTCTGTCGTCTCCTGTTTGTTTCTGCCCAGCTTCATGATGAAGGGTCGGCAGAGAGTAGGAGCAGTACTTAGCGAAGTGCAATAGGCATGCCTAACATCAGGGCCGCCCACCCGGGAACACGATCGTTATGGGGACCTACAGCGCGTCTGTGCCGGACCGCTGGAGTGGTCAACCACCTCAATGCGACACCCGCACGCGTGCTGGACTTGTGCTGGTGAAGCACCTTCTCGTCATCCATCACAGCCCGTCTCCCCCGACCCATCAGATCCTCGAAGCAGCGTTGTCGGGGGTGGCGCACCCGGAACTTGCCGGGGTCGAGGTGGAGACATTGCCAGCGCTGGCAACCACCGCATCACAGATCCTGGCGGCAGATGGGTACCTCCTCGGCACTACCGCCAACTTCGGCTACATGTCGGGGGCGCTCAAGCACGTCTTCGACACCACCTACTACACGTGCCTCGGAGCCACCTCGGGGCGCCCTTGGGGTCTCTGGGTGCACGGCAACGACGACACCGAGGGAGCGGTCAGGTCCGTGAGACGGATCGTGGCCGGCCTCGAGTGGCGCGATGTCGCTCGTCCCGTGACGGTGATTGGACCACCCACGGCGTCGGACCTGGGCGCCGTGTCAGACCTGGCCGCGACTGTCGCAGCGAACCTGCTCGACTGAGCCCGGGACCGGACTATCGGCAACCCCGGAACCGAACGTATTGGACCCACGATGACGACGACCCCGGCCACTGGGCCAGGGTCGTCGTTCTGTTCCGGTGGAGGTGATGGGAGTCGAACCCACGACCTCTTCGATGCGACCGAAGCGCTCTAGCCAGCTGAGCTACACCCCCGGGCAGGACGAGCATTCTAGTGATATCGCAGTGACCGGCAAGATGGCGTCGGTCTGCCGGTGACGCCTCTGGTCAGTTGGCGATACGACGGGGGGCAGGCCGGGCCTGGCCCACGGTTGCCGTCCGCAGGTGGTCAGTGGATGTCACGGCAGGGCCCCACGATGCAGAGGATCGCTGAGTGGCGGGCGCCTGTGTGACCTGCACCAGAAGGACTACGTACGCGACCAGGAGGGCTGCTGAGAGCAGGTGGAGGTAGAGGAACACACCACCGAACGCGACGGTGCAGACGAGCGAGAGAACGGTGGCCGCTCCGAGCGCACCGAGCACCTCCTGGCGTCGCCGGCGTGTGGCTGGCGAGACGGAACGTGAGGTTCCGTTCCCACCGGGCCGCGGTGCCGTCCTGCGCGACCGGAGGTCGACCACGTTGGACGGACGCACCGGCGAACGACTGCCGTTGCGGTCCAGCACGGACAGCTGATGGTTGAACGAGCGGATCGAGTCGGAGCGACGGGCACCAGAGAGCTTGCGTACGAGCTCGGGCAGCAACACGATCGCCCACACGACAGCCAGGCCCAGGAAGATCAGCGTGGTGACGTTCATCAGTTCGGATGAGTCCTCAGGAGGGTAGGTGCTCACCCAGGGAATCCGGGGAGTGCCCATACCCTACGGTCAATCGACGATTGTTACAAGTACTTGACGAACTACACGTGTGTGATTCACACGAGGTCGTCGAAACCGTCGAGCAGCTCGTCCACAGCGGACCCGTCACGCCGGAAGTTGCCTGACCTCCCGCCGGTCTTCTCCCACAGCGTGACGTCACCGATCACCATCGAGCGGTCCACCGACTTGCACATGTCGTAGATGGTGAGACACGCCACCGTGACCGCCGTCAACGCCTCCATCTCGACACCGGTACGGTCGACCGTCTCCACCTGGGACTCGACCTCGATGAAGGTGTCCTCGATGCGGAAGTTGACGAGCATCGCACCGACCATCACCGGGTGGCACAGCGGAATCAGGTCTGCGGCACGTTTGGCAGCCTGGATGCCGGCAACCCGTGCCACCGAGAGCACGTCACCCTTGATGATCGCTCCGCGCGCTACCAGAGAGGTCGTCTCCGTCGACATGTGGACACGGCCCCGGGCGATCGCCCTGCGGTGCGTCTGCTCCTTGGGCGTTACGTCGACCATGCGAGCACGGCCGAGCGGATCGAGATGGGTGAGGCCCCGGTCGGACATGGCTCAGGAGTCTAGGTCACCTTCTCTGGGCGCGACCTGACTCCCCGATCGTCCGAAATCGTCAGACCAAGCCCTCGCGCCGGGCCACCTGCGAAAGGAACTGCCGGAACTCGGGGCCGAGGTCGTCGCGACGTAGCGCGAGCTCGACGGTCGCTCGCAAGTAGTCGATCTTCTTGCCGATGTCGAAGCGCCCTTCGGAGAACACGTAGCCGAACACCGACTCGACCCCGAGCAACCCGGCGATGGCATCCGTGAGCTGTATCTCCCCGCCGACTCCGGGCTGCACCTTGTCCAGCTGGTCGAAGATCGCAGGGGTGAAGAGGTACCGACCCATCACCGCGAGGTTTGACGGCGCCTCGGCAGGGTCCGGCTTCTCGACGATCTCGGTCACAGCGCACAGTGGACCGTTCTGGTCGCGGACGGCCGCACACCCGTAGGCAGAGATCGACTCCGGCTCGACCTCCATAAGCGCGACCACGGACGAGTTGTGCTCGTCGAAGCCCTTGATCATGTCCGTCAAGACGCTCGACTGGTCGGCCATGATGTCATCCCCGAGCATCACGACGAACGGGTCGTCACCTACGTGCTTGCGAGCCACTGACACCGCGTGCCCGAGCCCCAGTGGCTCGCCCTGGCGCACGAAGTGGATGTCGGCCAGCTCGGCCAGCTCCACCACCTCGGCCAGGTCGCCGAGCTTGCCCTTGCTCCGCAGCTGGTGCTCCAGCTCGAAGTTGCGGTCAAAGTGATCTTCCAGGGACCGCTTGTTGCGACCCGTGATGATGAGGATGTCGTCGATCCCTGCGGCGACAGCTTCCTCCACCACGTACTGGATGGCGGGGCGGTCGACTACCGGCAGCATCTCCTTCGGCTGCGCCTTGGTCGCTGGCAGGAACCTCGTTCCCAGCCCAGCTGCGGGGATGACCGCCTTGGTGACCCTGGCCATGATGTTCCTCCAGCTCGAACGATGGGACCGAGCGTATCCACTCGCGCCAGATTCCCCACCCCAGAAGGGGTATGTGCCGCCCTCGATCCCGCGGCCTGCCCCGCCTTGGGAAGCTCGTGCTCCGGACGATAGGGTTAGCACTCGGCACCCTTGAGTGCCAGGAGCACGAATCCACCCCGCCACACCGGAGAAGCCCCGATGCCCGTCTACGAGTACCGCTGCCGGAACTGCAACCACCAGTTCGAGATCCAGCAGTCGTTCTCCGACGATGCACTCACGGAGTGTCCCGAATGTGCAGGTGATCTCCGCAAGGTGTTCAACCCGGTCGGTATCTCGTTCAAGGGGTCGGGCTTCTACAAGAACGACAGCCGCACGAGTGGATCCAGGTCGTCCGGTGGCGGCACGACGAGCGGGTCGTCGGACTCGGGCTCATCGATCAGCGGTGGTTCGTCCGACACCAAGTCATCCGACACGAAATCGTCCGACACGAGGCCATCGGACAAGGGTTCCACGAGCAGCTCCAAGGAGACCGCTTCGAGCAACACCGGCTCGACGAGCTGAGACGCAGCTCGTCGGATCAAGCCGTGGAGGACGCCACTTCACTGGCGGCGTCTGCTCGCTGGATCAGGTGATCGAGCAGCGCTACCAGCACCATCTTCACCGACTCGCGTGAGCGAGCGTCGGCGCGCACGAGCGGAACATGGGCGGGGAGGGCCAGTGCCTCGCGCACCTCTTCCAGCGAGTAGGACCCCGCGTCGGGGAACTGGTTGACAGCTGCCACGAAGGGCACTCCACGACTCTCGAAGTAGTCGACCGCGGCGAAGCACTGCTCGATCCTGCGCGTGTCGAGGAGCACGACAGCGCCGATGGCCCCGTCCACGAGATCGTCCCACATGAACCAGAAGCGCTCCTGGCCCGGCGTCCCGAATAGGTAGAGGATGATGTCGGAGTCGATGGTGATCCGACCGAAGTCCATCGCGACCGTCGTCGAGGTCTTGCGGTCGACCTGTGAGAGGTCGTCCACCCCCTCCGAGTAGGCGGTCATCGTCGCCTCCGTTGTCAGCGGCTCGATCTCGGAGATGGCTCCTACCAGCGTCGTCTTGCCGACACCGAACCCACCCGCGACCAGGAACTTGACCGGCTGCGGTCCGCCTCCGGTCGAGCCCGGATCCGGATCAGAGTGCTCGTACTGCATCGATCAACCTCTTGAGAAGGGCCGGCGTCGCGTTCGGCGTCGCCTCGTGAACTCGAACCAACCCGGCATCTGCCAGGTCACCAACAAGGATCTGCGCCACACCCAGGGGCACACCGATACGGGCTGCCACCTCAGCCACCGAGACAGGCTGTCGACA
Organism: uncultured Microthrixaceae bacterium; assembly: GCA_964450685.1. Lineage (GTDB taxonomy): Bacteria > Actinomycetota > Acidimicrobiia > Acidimicrobiales > Microtrichaceae > JBAOHV01. Next base: position 42,027 of record CAYVDN010000015.1, on the reverse strand, counting down.
GATCTCGAGGATGGACGCATGTTCGAACTGGAGCCCGCCCCGGGGCTCGAGTCCGGTGCATGCGACCAGCGCCTCCACTCGCAGGTGCACACGAGCGTGCCGCGTGCGCCCACCTGTGATCACGAACGGCCTGACCAGCGAATCGTCGGCGCCTTCGTCGTCTCCCGGACCTGGCGAAGGGCGCGACGGGACCACCGACGTGGAGTCGACCGGCGGGTCGCTCCAGTAGCGGGGGTCGGTGTCACCCATCGTCAGGAGAGCTCGTTACAGGCTCAGGCTGCGGCCAGGGCCGAGCGGAGCCCCGCCCGGACCTGCGGCGTGAGCACCGAACCGAACCGCTCGACGAGCATCGTCATCTCGTAGCCGACGAGACCGACGTCGGCGGCCTTGTCGGTGAGAATGCCCAGGCTGCTGCCGTCGGAGATCGAAGCGACGAACAGGAAGCCTGTCGACATCTCGACCATCACCTGGTCGACTTCCCCGTAGCCGAAGCACCGCGATGCTCCCAGCGAGAGGCTCGTCAGACCTGCAGCTATCGCAGCGAACTGATCGGCCCTGGCGCGGTCGAGCCCGGTGGACATCGCCATCAGCAGACCGTCCGAGCTGACGCAGACGGCGTCGGTCACACCCGATGTCTGGTCTACGAATCGTGACAGCAGCCAGGGGATCTGCTGGACCTGCTCGTGGATGTCAGTGATCACTGCGGGAACCTCCCGTCATCGACGGTGTCTGAGTTGACCGATGCCCCAGTGGCGTCGGTCATGGTCGGAATCGGGCCGGCCCCGGGTTCTCCGGCTTCCGGAGTCACGCGACCGCGGTCGCGTCCTGCCTGTAGCGAGGCGAGCATCGAACGGACCCCGTCAGCGGACCGGCCCTGCGCCGGAGCAGCGGAGCCGACGACCTCGCCGGAACGGGACTCTGCGAGGGATGCACCCGGCACCCGACGGGTCAGTCCGCCCGGTCGCTGTCCGTCATCTCCAGCTACACCTGCTGCGATGTCAGCAGAAGACGGCGCTGAGGCCATCGCTGGTTCGGGAGCCGGAGCCACCGCGTTCTGATCAACCGGTGCGGGAGCCCATTCCGGCTGCGCCGGAACTGCCTCTGGCGACGGTGGCGGTGGCGGCGGAGCAACAAGATCACTGCCAGCGCTGGTATCCGTGACCGGATCCGTCACCTGGAAGGCGTCCCACGGGTCAACCCCGGGATCCTCGTCCGTCCGGCCACCGAACCAACCGGGCACCTCGGTAGGCGTGGTCACCGCTGGATCGGACGCGAACAGTTCGACGACAGGAGGAACGGCATCCGCAAACTCGGAAGCCACCGGCTCGGCGTCGGACACCATCGGTGCATCGAACACCATCGGCGCATCGAACTCGGCGAGTACCGAGGCATCCGCGACCGGCTCGACCGCACTACCTGGCGCGAACGGCACCGGACCCTGCTCGCGAGCGGCTCTGGAACCCGGCAGCGGGCCCGCCACGGCGTCGCGGTCGATCTCCCCCACCAACGCCGAGGTCGGAAGGATCACGAGGGCGGTGACGCCGCGGCCTCCGGCGGACGGCTGCAACCTGACGTGCGCCCCGGTCTTGGACGCGAGCTTGGCCACTACGTACTGGCCGAGGTACCGGGTCGGCATGCCACGTAGCTCGTCCTGACCACGAAGCCGGTGGTTGGCAGCTACCAACTCGACGTCGCTCATGCCCACACCGTGGTCGATGACGGCGAACTGGTAGCCGCCCTGTCCCAGCGCTCGTCCGTCGATCTCGACGGTGGTATCCGGTGGCGAGAAGGCGAGCGCGTTCTCGATGAGCTCCGAGAGGAGATGGATCAGGTCGATCACTGCCGGGCCGGCGATCGTTGCGTCCCGCACGTTCCCGATCCGGACTCGCTCGAACTCCTCCACCTCGCTCATCGCTGCACGGACGATCTCGGGGATCGGAGCCGGCTTCCGACGCCGTCGGGGGGTCTCCGAGCCGGCGAGGATGAGGAGGGACTCCGCGTTCCGACGCATACGGCTCGCCAGGTGGTCCAGCTTGAACAGGTGGTCCAGGAAGACCGGGTCGGTCTCTCTGGTCTCCAGGGAGCTGATGAAGTCCAGCTGACGGGCGAGAAGCGTCTGGTTCCGTCGGCCGAGGTTGGTCAGCGCCTCGGCCTGGTTCCTGCGCAGTGCTGCCTGTTCACTCGCCAGACGCAGGGCCGTGTCCTGCACGTCGTTGAAGGCCTGCGCCACCTCGTGGACCTCGACAGCGCCGTTGGCCTTCAGGGCAGGAAGGTGAACCTGGTCGGCTCCCTCCTTCTGCTGCGCGGCCACCGCCTCTGGGAGCCGCGTCCGTGCGACGTCCTCCGCCTGCACGGAGAGCTCCTGGAGTGGACGAGCTATCGAACGAACCGCCCGGCGAAGGAGCAGCGCGCTGATCAGCGCGATCGCGATTGCCGACAGAGCGGCGGTGACGAACAGGAGTCGGCTGTCTCGAGCGAGGTCGGCAACCGCGGCGACGGCACTCTGCTCGGCCGCACGCTGGAACGTGGCCAGGTCGGAGGTGCGGGTCGACAGACCGGCGATCCAGGCGTCGATTCGGTCGTTGTCACCAGCGAAGGTCGATCGACGGAGCGTGTCTGCAGCCGATGAGGCGAAGCCCACCTCGCGTATCTGTATCGCCCGGTCCGTCGGCGCCGAAGCCGCCGCCAGCGCGATGTACGACTGCTGCGCTGAGGCCAACGCCATGACCTCCTGGAACGACTGTGCGTCCAGGCCGTCCTGGTCGGCCAGGACGGTCACGAGGTCACGTTCCTCCGAGGCGGCGGCCTGGGCCCTCGCCAGGTAGTCGGTGGTGCTGGCCTGGGCGTCGTCGATGGCACCCCGAGGGTCGATCGCGATCGTGGCCACGTCGAGCAGGTCGGCCACCGCCGACGAGTACACGCGCAAGGCGACCGCGCCGCCGAGGTTCCTCCCGGCGACACTCGACGCCGCGCCGACACGCCGCAGCGCGTCGTTGGTCCGGTCCTCGAGATCGCCGCCCACCTCGGCCGCGGCGCGTCTCAGCGCCTGCTCGGAGGACTCGACCTCGAGTCGCATCTCGCTCGTGGTCGCGTCGTTGCGTATCAACTCCGAGCGCTCGGCCTGCAGGTCCTCGGTCAGCGCGTAGGCAGCCAATGCCACGTCTGTCCGCGCGGTCAGCTCCGAGGCCGCTCGAGCCTGTGTCGCACCTGAGTAGACGCCATAGCCAGTGACCAGGAGTAGGGCTGTAAGGGGGATCGCCAGGAGCAGGAGCAGCTGCCCACCAATCCCCATCCGCGCAGAGGCGCCTCGTTCGTCATCTCGCTGCAGTGCCATCGGAATGGGCATCGACCGGGTGGACCGACGAGTTGAGGAAATGTCCGAACCGGGCGCGTCGACCCGACCGGGGCGAGGTGTCGCGGCAATCGACGGCGCCTAGGATTGATCCGTCATGGGCAAACGCAAGCGACGCAGCAACCTCCCCGAACCGCCGTCCGCGCCAGTGACTGCCGGGCTCGTCTCACCGCTTCGCGGGGTCCGAGCGGGCATCGAACGACCCGACTACGCCGCCACCGGAGAACCCTCCGCTCGCGCCAGCCGCGCGTTGCGGACCCGGGATGAGATCGATGCGATGCGGGTGGCCGGTCGGGTCGCGGCCGATGCTCTCATCGAGGTCGGCCGGCATGTACGACCCGGCATAACGACCGACGAGCTGGACCGGATCGGCCACGAGTTCATGGTCGATGCCGGCGCCTATCCGTCGACGCTCAACTACCGCGGGTTCCCGAAGTCGCTCTGCACATCTGTCAACGAGATCGTGTGCCACGGCATCCCGGATTCCCGCCGTCTGGCTGACGGAGACATCGTCAACGTCGACGTCACGGCCTACATCGGCGGAGTCCACGGCGACACGTCGTGCACCTTCCTGGTAGGCGAGGTCGACCCCGGGTCGACTGATCTGGTCGAGAGAACCCGTTCGGCAATGCACGCAGGTATCGATGTGGTGCGCCCCGAGGCACGCATCTACGAGATCGGACGAGCCATCGAGGCGAGCGTCGCACCCTACGGCTACGGGGTTGTCCGCGAGTTCATCGGACATGGCATCGGTGACCAGTTCCACACCAGCCTCCAGATCCCCCACTACTACGACCCGCGCAACGACACGGTGCTGCTCCCCGGCATGACGTTCACAGTGGAACCGATGATCAACGTGGGCTCCAATCGCCTCGACATGTGGGACGACGGCTGGACCGTCTCGACCAGGGACCTCCAACGATCCGCGCAGTTCGAGCACACGATCCTCGTCACCGAAGGCGGACACGAACTGCTCACGGTTCCCGAACAGGGCCCGCCGGCCGACGTGCTCTTCGCTGGGGTCCGCTGCGGAACGGATGAGCAACCAGCACCGGCCGCGGCCACCGACTGACGCACTCGCGGATCACCGCCCACACCTCCCGCCCGTCGCGGGCAACTGGCAGGAGACCCGCTCGTGCCGATCGAATCTGCACCGCCTCCGATTGCTGCCCGTGCGGTCCGTCGGAGACGCCTTCGATCCGACGACAGCAGTCGCTGCGAAGACAGGCGACGCTCCAGCCGGCTCCTACGCCGCATGGACACGACAGCAGCGTTCGTTCGGGCGCTCGCCGGCTCGCCGCCACTGAGGCGCTCAGTGGCGCGGAGAACTGCAGCGTTCGTCGTTGCTTCGGGTGTGCTGATCGTGGGTGGGCATCGGGTCGCATCGGCGGACAGGGACCGGGCCGGCTGGGGCGAGTCGACACGCGTGCTGGTCACGAACCGCGAGATCGCAGCCGGTGACCTCATCGGCCCCGACGACCTGGAGTGGCGAAGTTGGCCGGTCGGACTGGTTCCCGACGGTGCCGTGCGGACCATCCCGACGGAGTCACGTCGTGTGGCTACTGACATGGCCCGTGGGGAGGTCCTGATCGCCAGCCGGTGGGCGGACGAGCACAAGGGGGCATGGGCTGTCGAACTGACCGACGTCGAGACCGCCGTGCAGCTGACCCTCGATCAGCCGTTGGATGGGGTGTCCCCGGGTGATCAGGTCGACGTGGTCGCTGTTCTGGAGAGTGCCGGCTCGTTCTCGGCCGACTACCCGGCCACACACGTCGACGAAGACATCTCAGTCGGAGCGGCTGGCGCTGCAATCGTCGCGCACGGAGCCAGGGTGCTACGGGTCGACGGGTCAACCGCAGTGCTCGCTGTCGACAGTAACGAAGCGACAGCTACTGCTGTAGCCACCATCTCGGGGCCGGTCGCTCTGGTGGTACACCCGTGAAAGGGCCGAGCTATCAGGCTCCGGACACCGCAACATCCGGGATGACCAACGACGCTGCAGCGTGACCCGAGGGCAACCACTCCAGGTCCCCGCCGACCTCCTCGATGTCGAGGAGCAACCGTTGGATCGTCGAGGCGACCGTCAGCTCACGAACGGGCTCGGCGAGTGAGCCGCCCCGGATCATCAGCCCGTCGGCCCCCACGGAGAAGTCACCCGACACAGCGTTCACCCCGGAGTGCAAGCCGCTGAACGAATTGACGAACAACCCCACCTCGACGTCCGAGATCAGATCCGCCAGGCTGCGCGTCCCCGGCCTCATCACAAGGACCTGCGCTCCCACACCCGGCAGGCTGCGCGCACCCCGTACCGCCGACGCGGTCGACCCCAGGCCCGTGCGCAAGCCGGTGTAGGTGTCACGAAGGAAGCCGCTCAGCACACCGTCGACGATCAGATCGTTGCGACGACATGCCAGGCCTTCGCCGTCCACCTCCTCAGCTCCCAGCGACTCCGGGCGCGTCGGGTCATCGACGAGGTGCAACGCCGGGGCGGCGACCGACTCGCCCACACGATCAGCGAACGGGGAACGGCCCTTCACAACGACGTCGCCGGCGAGCATCCCCGAGACGATGCCCAGCAACGTCAATGAGAGTCTGGGCTCCAGCACGATCGTCAGGCGCCCGGATGCAGGCTTCATCGCCCCGAGGAGTCGGGTCGACCGCTCGACCGCCTCCTCGGCGACCCGGTCCAGGTCGAGCAACTCCGGTACCCGACCTGCATCGTGGCCGAACCCGATCTGCGTCTCTGCTCCGTCGACGGCGAGCGGTTGGGTCGAGACCGAACACGAGGCACCACGGTCGGAACCGCGGATCCCCGTGGTCGACACGATCACCGACTCGCCCCATGCGTCGCCGTAGGCAGTGCTGCGGGCACTGGTCACCCGGGGGTCCAACCCGACGGTTCGGCGCTCGAGATCAAGCGCCGTGTCGATCTTGGCGTCCACTGCACGATCGACCACTGCCGCCGACCAGGCATCCCTGGGCACCACGTCGACGCCGTCCGGATCCGCCAGGCGATTGAACTCGTCGGGTGCACTGAACGCGCAGTTGTCGCGCGCCTCGGCAAGGGTCGCGGCAAGCACGGACCGCTCCAGCGACCCGCAGTGGGCGAACCCCAGCCTGCCGTCGCGGACAACCCGGACCCCGGCACCCGAGGAGTCGGCGGATGTCAGCGACTCGACCTCTCCGCCGTAGACCTTCACCACGGTCGACGTGGCGCGGGACAGGACCACCTCGACGTGCTCACCGGGCAGTGCCGACTCGACCAACGAGTCGGCGATCGACAGCAGTTCATCGCTCGCGCTCATCGGACTCGTCACAGTCCCGAAACCGTCATGTCGGCGATCGCAAGGGAGACACCTGTGGACTCCCATGGGAAGTAGGTGAGGTCGTCACCCACGTCGACGATGTCCATGAGCATCCGCTGGAGCGTCGACCCGATCGTCACCTCGCGGACTCCCTCGGCGAGCTCACCGCCGCGGATCATCACACCCTCGACGCCTACCGACAGATCTCCGGATACTGGATTGACACCCGAGTGGAGTCCCGCGACCTCGAGGACCATGAGCCCGTCATCGATCTCGGCGAGCACATCGGCTGCGCTCCGCTGGCCCGGCGCTGCCTTCGTCACGTATGGACCGACTGATGGAGCCGACCGGTGACTCGGGCGCTGCGCTGACCCCGTCGACTGCGTACCCGACGCCCGACCGGTGTAGGCGTTGTGAAGAAATCCGACGAGTTCACCCGACTCGATCAGCGGGACTCTCCGACATGCGAGCCCCTCCCCATCGGTGTCCGAAGCGGTCGGTGCGAGCGGGTCTGCTGCGTCGTCGAAGAGTGTCAGCTGCGGAGCGGCGACCTGCTCGCCGAGGCGATCCGCGAACGCCGACCGGCCCCGCAAGACCGAGTCACCTGAGAGCAGCTCGACGACCAGACCCAGGAACTGCGACGTCACGTAAGGATCGAACAGCACGGTCGTTCGACGGCTGGGCACCTTGCCCGCGCCGAGCAGACGCACTGAGCGTTCGACCGCGTCCCTAGCCGCGCCTACCGGGTCGAGCGATTCGACGGCCCTGGCCACGCTGAAGCCGAAGCCGGTTGTGGTCTCGTCATCGTCGCCCGCGAGCGCGTAGGCCCCCAGGTAGACGGAGGTGTCGGCACCAGACCTGTGGATCCCGGTTGTGCTCGCGATGGCCGTCACGCTCATCGCGTCGGCATAGTCAGCCGACTCGACTCCCTTCATCCTGGAGTCCCCCGCCAGCACTGCGCGCTCGAGCTCGATCGCCAAGCGGATCTTCTCCTCGGTCGGGGTCCGCTCGAGCCGCTCGTCGTAGAGGACGAGCTCGGTCGGCTCGACGCCATCAGGCTCGGCCAGGCCCGCATCGTCGTCAACGGAACCGAACCGGGCATTGTCGCGCGCCTCGGCCAGACAGTCGGACAGAGCAACATCGTCCAGGACGCCGACCCAACTGAGGCCCTGGCGGCCCTCACGGATGACACGCACGCCGATGCCTGAGGACGTCGCCGAGACGAAATGCTCGACCTCACCGCCGAACGCACGGATCTCGGTGTCCCGACTCCATGCCGCGACTGCCTCGACCTGCTCACCCGGTTCCGCCATGGCCACGACCCTGTCCACCACCCGCTGGAGGTCGTCAGGGGTCATCGGAGTCCGTCCATCGCGGCCAGCCTGCCACAGGCCGACATGATGCTGATCCACGAGGCAGCGCGAACTCGCCACGTGCATCGCGCACCGCTTCGCAGTTACCATTTTGTATTCATAGGCCCGGCGGGGCCGTCGTCGAGGGAGGGCGACCACGTGACCAAGATCAAGAAGCCTCGTTTTGCTGCGCTGCTGGGAGTGCTGATCGCTTCCACGCTCATCGCTGCGTGCACAACTCCACCTAGCTCGTCGACACCCAACTCGGCCGGCCTCTACACGACGCTGGCGGCCGACGGCATCCAGGTCACCTGGAACCCCACGGGCCAGGGGCAGACCAACGGCTACGACCTCCAGTACCGGGTCGACGGCGCAGGCTGGACTGCGATTCCCACGACGTTCGACAACACCGTGCTGTTCGACGACGTGACCGAGTACACCCAGTACTGGTTCAGGGTCAGAGCAAAGGTGGCCCCGGGAGCGACTGCTAACACGTTCAGCGATTCGGTGACGGCTTGGTACGTCGTTCCGAAGCTCCCGATCGTGAGGATCGACACACAGAACCGGGCGCCGATCCTCGACCGTGAGAACTACGTCCAGGCGTCGATGACCATCGACCCCAACGGAACCGCGTTCGCCGCGTACTCCGGCACTCTGGGCATCCGCGGCCGTGGCAACTCGACGTGGACCCTCCCGAAGAAGCCCTACAAGCTGAAGCTCGACTCGAAGAGCGGGCTCATGGGTATGCCGTCGAGCAAGGACTACGCACTGCTCGCCAACTACTTCGACCCGTCCCAGGTGCGTACCGCGACAGCTGAGGCGATCTCCAAGGCAACCGACCTGGCCTGGACCCCCAGCTACGAGCACGTCGAGGTTATTCTCAACGGCGTCTACCAAGGCGTCTACCAGCTGGCCGAGACCGTGAAGGTCGCCTCCAACCGGGTGGACATCGAGGAGATGGAAGACACCGACAACGCCGAACCCGAGATCACCGGCGGCTATCTCCTCGAGATCGACGCCCGGCTCGAGGAGAACAACGAACCCGGTTGGCGCACCACGCGCAACGTCCCGGTGGTCGTCAAGGACCCCGAGCCCTACACAACCGCGCAGCGCAACTACATCCGCACCCACGTCCAGACGTTCGAAGACGTCCTCTACTCCTCTACCTTCACGGACCCGGTGAACGGCTACCGCAAGTACCTGGATGTCGAGTCGTTCATCGATCACTACCTGGTCCAGGAGATAACCCGCAACGGTGACTCCTCCTGGTCGAGCACCTACTTCTACAAGCAGCGCGGGGACGACAAGCTCTACTTCGGCCCGATGTGGGACTTCGACCGTTCGATGGGCAGCCCGGTCACTCCCAAGCCCCAGCCGCCGGAGGGATGGTATGCACGTGGGAACGGCGCGTGGACCAGGCGTCTGTTCCAGGACCCTGCTTTCGCTGCGCAGGTCGATGCCAGGTTCCGTGAACTGGAGCCGACCCTCGTCCAGATGCCCGACCAGGTGAACGCACTCGCCACGTCGCTGCTACCGGCGCTGGACAACGACGTCGCCCGCTGGAAGTACACCCACCGGGTGGAAGACGAGCCGCAGTTCCTCGACGACTGGCTCACCACGCGCCTCGCCTGGATGGCCGCCAACACCGCTCCTGCCGGATCCTGACAGGGACGGTCGATCCGCTTGACTCCGCCGGCCCGAGTGGCCGGCGGAGTCGCGTCCGGGGTGGACCTACGCTGCGGCAGTGCTCGAGTCGGTGCTCGCCGTCGCAGCGCCGGCCGCTTTCCTGGTACGGCTCATCCCCCAACCCCTCCGTCTGGCACGCACGGGTGTGGACGAGGGTGTCTCGCCGCTAGCGGCGTTCAACCAGGTGCTGTCCGAAGCCGCTTGGTTGGGCTACGGGCTGCTTGCGCAACGGGTCTCGATCTGGCTGGTGTCGGCGCTCGCGGTGTTCCCGAGTGCCTGGCAGGCGGGGCTCCTGCTACCGCGATCGAGGCGGTCGGATCTGCTCGGAGCTGCTGCGTTCGCTGGAGCAATCGGCGTCGCGTGGACGATGGGCGTGCTCGGTGCCGTTCTAGGAGCCAGTGTGCTGGTCACCACGGGACCTCAGGTCATCCGAGCGCTGCGGTCCGAGGACGTCTCGGGCATCGCCGCTGCCACCTGGTGGCTGTCCCTTCTGGACGCCGCGCTGTGGGGGGCGTACGGATGGGTGATCGACGACCTGGCCCTGGTGGGCTATTGGGCGGTGCTCACCACTTGTGCGGTCACCGTGCTCACCCGCCTCGGCTTCGCTCGGCACGCACCCGCGACATAGGCACTGGCGAAATCGGGTCTTGGGCGGCAGCTCTCAGGCGGCCGTCCCACCGATCGTCAGCCCGGTCGCGACCCGCAGGGTCGGTACCCCGTCGCCCACGGGCACACCTTGGCCGTCCTTGCCGCAGGTCCCTGGCGCACCCATGGCGAAGTCGTTGCCGACAGAATCGATGGCGGACAGCACCGCCGGACCGTTGCCGATCAGGTTGCCCTCACGCAACGGCTCGGTGATCCGCCCGTCCTCGATGAGGTACGCCTCGGTCATGCCGAAGACGAAGTCACCGGTTGCGGTGTTCACCTGTCCGCCACCCAGGTGTGCGATGTACACCCCCGACGGTGTGTCGGCGACGATGTCGTCGGGGTCGCTCTCACCACCCAGCAGATACGTGTTGGTCATCCGGACCATGGGCAGGTGCTGGTAGCTCTGGCGGCGTCCGTTGCCCGAACTGGATCGTCCCTCGGCACGGGCACGCAGCCCGTCCCACATGTAGTCGACCAGCACTCCGTCACGGATCAGGACGTTGCGCTGGGCGGGCCGGCCCTCGTCGTCGATCGCGAAGCAGCCCCACTCGCCTCCCATCGTTCCATCGTCGACGAGCGTGACCAGGGGTGAGGCGACCTGCTGGCCCAACCTGCCGGCGAAGACCGAGGCACCCTTGTTGACCAGGTCCGCCTCGAGGCCGTGGCCGCAGGCCTCGTGGAACATCACGCCGCCGCCACCCGGTCCGATCACGACGGTCATCTCACCCGACGGTGCCGGCCGGGCCTGGAGCTTGGTGATGGCTCGTTGCGCGGCAGAACGTGCCAGGTCGCCCACGTCGTACTCGTCGAACAACTCGAAGCCGACCGTCCTGCCGACGGATTCGCGGCCGGTCTGCATCCCTGCGTCCCCCGAGGCGACGCAGGAGACGGAGAAGATCGTCTTCACCTGGTCGTCGCCAGCGAGCACTCCGTCGCTGTTGGCGACCATGATTCGACGCCGCGAGTCCGAGTAGCGGGCTGATACCTGCGAGATGGCCGACCCCGCGCTGCGAGCCACCTCATCAGCGGTCACGAGGAGCTCGACCTTGTGCGCCTTGGATATGTCTCCAGGTTGCACGAGCACCGGGTTCGGGCTCGGTGCTTCGACCTCCTGGAGGGCGACGATCGTGGCACCTCCACCGGTGCCTCGGGCCGCGGCCGCCGCTGTACGAGCAGCGGCGAGGAGCCCCTGCTCGCTCAGATCTGACGTGTGGGCGAATCCAGTCGAGTCACCGACCACCACCCGGATTCCCGCGCCACGGTCCCGCCCCGAGGTGAGTTCCTCGACCCGACCGTCGTCCAGCAACGCCGACGACGAACGCTTCTCCTCCACGAAGACCTCGGCGAAGTCCGCGCCGCGCTCGAGACCTGCAGCCACCACTCGCTGCACCAGATGCGGATCGACCATCGGCGATCCGTCCGTTTCGGGGACGTTCAGCACGTCTCTTCCTTTCCAGGTCGGCCGTCGACCGTAACCGGCGCGCGAGCGAAAGTGTGACCGGCCGGCGGCGCGTGCTTACTGTATTCGGGTGCCAGTGCGCCCCGGAGCCTCCGCAACCGCCCAGTTGACAGTCACCGACGACGACACCGCGATCGCGATGGGTTCGGGGGAGGTCCCCGTTCTGGCGACACCACGGATAGTCGCGCTTGTCGAGCAGGCAGCCGTCGCTGCTGTTCATCCGGCTCTGGATCCGGGCTGTTCGACCGTCGGGGTCCGGGTACAGATCGAACACATATCACCCACACCTGTCGGCGGGACAGTGACTGCCGAGGCGAGCCTCGAGAAGGTCGAGGGCAGACGGCTCATCTTCCACGTCGCCGCGCGCGACGAACGCGGCCTGATAGCTGCTGGGAAGGTCACCCGGGTGCTCGTTGACGTGGAACGCTTCCTCGACAAGGCTCGCTGACGACTCCGTGTCCAACGGGCCGACGCCTCCGGACGACATCGAACGCGATGAAGCGATCGCGGGCATCGACGCCGAGCACCTGCCCCATCAGCTGCCTGCGAACAACTGGCGCAGCACCATGGTCCGCCTGGTCGCCAGCCTCTCCCTGCTGGCGCTCCTCCTCTGGCGACTCCCGGACGTATCGCTCGACGACGTGCTGCCGGAGCTCACCGCAGCGACAGCAGGCTGGGTGGCGCTCGCGGTGGCGGTCCACGTCGTCGCTTACGGGCTCCAGACGACGCGATGGCAGACGGTGTCGACGACGATGGGCATCCATCTGCCGTTCCGCCGGATGCTCTCCCACCTGCTGGCCGGAGAGTTCGTCTCGAACGCACTGCCGACGTCGTTCGGTGGTGACGTCGTGCGAGTCGTCCGCCAGGGACAGGACTCGGGCGACTACGCCGATGCGTTCGCGGCCACCGCGCTGGAACGACTGACCGGCTGGCTGGTCCTGCCGTTGCTGTCAACTCTCGCTCTGGTGGCTGAGCCGTCGTTCCTGGACCTCGGATCGGCCACGACAGTCGCGGTCCTCACAAACGTGATCACGGTCGTCGCACTCGTGGCCATCCTCTGGGCAGCAGGCCACGAACGTGGTGGTGGGCGCCTCATCGGTGGCGGGGGCTGGCGTCGCTACCTGGCAGCTGTACACCTGGGCATCATCGCCTTCCGCCACCGCCCGCAGCGGGTGGCGGCCGTCCTGGCAGCGGGACTCGGGTTCCAGTTCCTCCAGTGCGTCTCGGTCTACGCCTGTGCACGGGCGCTCCAACTGCCGCAGGTGACGCTGCTCGCCGCCGTCGCGTTCTTCCCGCCGACGGCGGTGCTCCAGAACCTCCCGCTCGCGCTCGGCGGGCTCGGCGTCCGGGAAGCAGCGTTCGTGCTGTTCTTCGGAGCGATAGGCGTTCCGGACGCGAGCGCCATAGCGCTGGGGCTTCTCGTGTATCTGGTCTTCATCGCGGCCAGCCTTGCTGGAGCACCCAGCTTCGTGGTCGCCGCGCGGAGGCGCCGCAAGGTCCCCGCCTCGGGCATCGGACCTGACGCTGCCAGCGACCAGCGGTAGTTTGTTGCTGCTCATGACCGACGCCGACAGCACCCTCCTGCGAACGATCCAGAGCCCGGCGGACCTCCGCGGTCTGGACGAGGCGCAGCTGAGGCAGCTCGCATCCGAGATACGTGAGTTCATAGTCGACGCGGTCAACACCCATGGAGGCCACCTCGGATCGAACCTCGGCGCGGTCGAGATCACTCTGGCCCTCCACCGTGTGTTCCGTTCACCGCACGACATCATCCTGTGGGACACCGGCCACCAGGCCTACGTGCACAAGCTGCTCACCGGCCGCGTCGACGACTTCGCAGCGCTGCGCCAGGAAGGTGGCCTGTCGGGCTACCCGTCCCGGGCCGAGTCGGACCACGACTGGATCGAGAACAGCCACGCGTCGACCGTCGTGTCGTACGCGCACGGACTCGCCACGGCCCTGCACCTGCGCGGGGAGGACGACCGTCAGATCATCGGTGTGCTCGGCGACGGTGCGCTGACCGGTGGACTCGCATACGAAGGTCTCAACAACCTGGGCCACTCGTCACGCAAGGCGATCATCATCCTGAACGACAACGGTCGGTCCTACGCACCGACTGCGTCCAGCCTCGGCGAGAGCCTCTCGCGTCTGCGGTCGTCTGGCACGTACAGGCGACAGAGCGCCCGGGTCGAGCGGCTGATCTCCGAGCTCCCCCTCGGCAACTACCTCGAGAAGGGTGTCGACGGTGCGAAGGCCGCGATCCGGGAGATCTTCGAGCCCCCGGCCTTCTTCGAACAGCTCGGCGTCAAGTACCTGGGCCCCTACGACGGCCACGACCTGGCGACGCTCGAGGAGGCGTTCCGCAACGCGAGCCAGGTCGACGGCCCCGTCGTCGTGCACTGCCTGACACAGAAGGGCCGCGGCTACGCGCCGGCCGAGAACGACCCGGTCAAGAACATGCACGACACGTCCGAGCTGAAGCCGGGCTCGTACACCGCTGCGTTCTCCGAGGCGATCCTGGCCGAGGGTTCCGCCCGCCCGGAACTGGTGGCGATAACTGCGGCCATGCCCGATTCGACAGGGCTGCTGCCCTTCGGGGAACGGTTCCCGGAGCGCATGTTCGATGCCGGAATAGCCGAACAGCACGCCGTCACCTCGGCTGCGGGCATGGCGATGGGAGGACTGAGGCCGGTCGTTGCCGTCTACTCGACCTTCCTCACGCGGGCGTTCGACCAGGTGAACCTGGATGTCGGTCTGCACGGCCAGCCAGTGGTCTTCGTGCTCGACCGGGCAGGCATCACCGGCGACGACGGCGCCTCCCACCACGGTGTCCTCGACATGGTCCTGTTGTCGAAGGTCCCCGACATGACGGTGTTCGCACCTTCCAACTACGCCGAGGTCGCCCAGATGCTCGGCGACGCGCTGGATCTGTGCACCGACGGGCCTGCTGCGATCCGCTTTCCGAAGACGATGCCTCCGGACGGCGAGACGACCACCGGTTCGGGCCTCGCAGCTCGCCAGGTTCGTCGCGGCGAGGAGATCTGCCTGATCGGTGTCGGCAAGATGCTCGGCGCCGCCACCGCTGCCGCTGACCGTCTGTCGGAGCAGGGCCACACGGTCACCGTGTGGGACCCGCGGGTCGTCAAGCCCCTCGACCCGGAGATGCTCGCCGATGCTGCCGGGCACAGGCTCGTCGTGACGATCGAGGACGGGCTGCGCGACGGCGGGATCGGCACGTCGATCGCGGATGCGCTCTCCAAGCTGGCGCCGATGGGGAGCCCGTCTGTGCGGGTCCTCGGGGTGCCCTCGGTGTACCTGGCCCAGGGCAAGCCCGATGTGATCCTGAGTCGGCTGGGACTCGACGCCGACGGTGTCGTCGACGAAGTGCTCGCCTGGGTCCGTTCGTCCCAGTCGGTCTGATCCGGGCTCAGCTGTAGAAGGGGTTCTCCCCAGCCGAGTGGTCGGTCGCGTCGATCACCTCGGCGACGTCGGGTATGTGCTCCATGATCGAACGCTTGATGCCTTGGGAGAGGGTGAGCGCGCTGGCAGCGCATCCCTGACATCCACCACCCATCGTTATGTAGACGTTCTTGTCGTCGTCGACGCCGACCAGCGTGGCGTGCCCACCGTGGGACGCAAGGGACGGGTTGATGGAGTGCTCCAGCAGCTGAGCCACCTGCTCGGCCATGTCACCGGTGAGCTCGATCTCGATCCCCGCGAGCGGGTCCGCCCTGTTGGGGTTGCGTATCACCAGGCCACCCTGACCGGAGCTGCGAGGCAGGTCGAGCTCGGCGCCACGCAGCTGATCCACCGAATTGGCGGGGATGATCACTGCAAGATCGCCGATCACGTAGGTGAGGTCGCCTTCCTCGAGCGATGCCAGCTCGCTGAAGCAAAGGTCGTAGACGTACTCGGATCCCTTGGACCCGGTCACCTCCACCCGCAACCCCAGCGCAGCCGGGTCGGGCTCCTCGGAGCGGATTCCGAGCACGGTCGCCATCGCCGCATCGCTGACGGCCAGGATCACCTCGACCGATCCAGTCGAGCTGACGTCCGTAGAGGTGGTGTCGACCTGGGTTGCAGGGCTGTCGGTGTCCATCGCCATGGTGAACAACATGGCAGTAGGAGAAATTCACCGCAAGGCAGCACCTCATGGCTTGCGGTGACCACCGGGTCGGCAAGACTGTCGACATGAGCCGCTTCTCCAACTCCGTTTCCCTGGTGAAGTCGTCCTGGAACGTCTTGTCGCATGACAAGGAACTCCTCGCATTGCCGGTCATCTCGGGTGTGGTGACGCTGATAGCAATGTCGCCCTTCGCTGCGAGCGCGTTCCTGATCGGCATGAGCACAGCTGGCACATCGGGGCAGCAGAGCGATTCTTCAGCAGCGATGGGCCCCCTGGGGTGGCTGTTCCTGTTCATCGGATATCTCGTGGCCGCCTACATAACGATCTTCTTCCAGTCCGCTCTGATCCTCGCTGCGAACGAGCGCCTGTCCGGCGGGTCCCCGACGCTCGGCTCGGCTCTTTCGGCAGCGATGTCTCGCGCCGGGCACATCCTCCCGTGGGCGATCCTCAGCGCGACGGTGTCGATGGTGCTCAAGGCCGTCCAGGAACGATCCGGGATCCTCGGACGGGTCGTCGTCGGCCTTGTCGGCATGGCATGGACGCTCGTCACCTTCCTGGTCCTGCCGATCCTGGTCATCGAGGGAACGGGCGTGAAGGACGCTCTCACACGGTCGGCCAGCGCGTTCAGGCGGACCTGGGGTGAGAACGTCGTGGGCAACGCCGGGATCGGACTCGTCAGCGCCGTGGCGGTGTTCGCCGGCCTGCTCGTCGCCGCGCTGATCGGCGCAGCAGGTGTGGCGACCGGCCTGGCGGCGCTCGTCGTCCTCGCCGTCGTGGCCTTCGTGCTGTGGGTGCTCGTGGTCTCCGTGTTCTCCGCTGCTCTCAGCGGGGTCTTCCAGACGGCGCTGTACCGCTTCGCCGTGCTCGGCGAGGAACCACACGGCTTCTCCAACGACCAGATCGCCGGTGCCTTCCGTCAGCGCTCCGGCCGATTCTGAGCCACTCATCCACCCGTAATTCCAGTACGCCCGCTAGCCGGGACAGAGCCACCGAGCGGCACCGACAACCGAGCGGCACCGACAACACAGAGGGAGTCACATGGACGCGAACTGGTACCCCGATCCCACCACACCCGGACAGCTGCGCTACTGGGACGGCTCCGCCTGGACCGAGCACGTCGCGCCCGACAGCTCGGCGTCGCCAGGCCCTGCTGTGGCACCAGCTGGAGGGTCGCATGTCTCCGTACCGTCGGGTCTGGCCAGATCGACGCTCTTCACCGAGCACCAGGAGGCACCCACCACGGGCCGCATGACCCGCCAGAACCCTGCTGTGATCAAGGCGACTCTCACCGGAACCCCGTTGCTGGTCAGCCGCGGGGCGATGATCGCGTTCCAGGGTGACGTGAGCTTCGCCTACCAGGGAGCCGGCGGAGTCGGTAAGTACCTCAAGGCGGCGGCCACCGGCGAGGGTATGAAGCTGATGCGCTGCGAGGGGAACGGTGAGCTGTTCGTCTCCCGCGGTGGACACAAGCTGCACCTGCTCGAGCTCGCCCAGGGCGAGCAGCTGTCGGCGTCCTCACGGTCGCTGCTCGGATTCGACGCGACGATCAGCTACGACATCCAGATGATCAAGGGCGGCATCGGAGCAATGGCTGCCGGCGGGCTCTTCAACGTGACTCTCACAGGGCCTGGGACCCTGATCCTGGCGTCGGACTGGCCCGTGGTGCTCGACACCTCCGAGGCCCGCACCCTCGTCGACCCCAACGCGGTGGTCGCTTGGACAGCGGGGCTGACCGTCACGCCGCGTTCGTCCATGTCGGCCGGTGCGCTGATCGGGCGGGGTTCGGGCGAGGCGATGCAGCTCGAGTTCTCCCCTGGCGGTTACGTGATCGTCGAGCCAGAACCGATCCTCGGCGTCACCGGAGCCTGAACCCACTACTTCAGAGCTGCAGGCCGCGCTCCTCGACCTCGGCAGCGAGCTCGAGCCAGCGCTCCTCGGAGGCGCTGCGCAGCTCTTCCAGCTCCGCCATGCGCTCGCCCAGCTCGCTGAGCCTGTGATGGTCGGAACCAGCATCGAGCATCGAAGCGCTGCACGCCTGCACCTGCCCGCTCAGGTCCTCCAGCTCCCGCTCGGCTGCCCGGAGGAGGTGACGCAAGGTCGACGGGCTGCGTCCCGACGGCTTCCGCGATCCACCGCCTCGGACCTTCGAGGGATCCTTCGGACCTGTCGGCTCGTCACCGCTGACGGCCAGTCTCCGCCGGGACCTGACTGAACGACGTTCCTGTTCGTACGCGGCGTACCCGCCCGGTCGTCGCTCTGCTGTGCCCCGACCATCCAACACGATCACGTCAGCGACCGTCCTCTCGAGGAAAGCTCGGTCGTGACTGACAACCACCAGAGCACCCGGCCACTCGTCGAGGAAGTCCTCGAGCTGGCGCAGCGTGTCGAGGTCCAGGTCGTTCGTCGGCTCGTCCAACAGCAAGACGTTCGGCCGTTCGGCCAGGGTCAGCAGCAGCTGGAGACGTCGGCGCTCGCCCCCGGACAGCAGGCCGACCGGTGCCCACTGGGCGTCGCCGTCGAACCAGAACGCCTCCATCAGCGCCGAGTCGGCCCAGTCGGCCTCTCGGTGCCCGCCGGTCACGGCGTCGCGGACCCGTTGGCCGGGGTCGAGCGCGCGGCCGATCTGGTCGTAGTAGCCGACCTTCGCCGTGGAGCCGAACTCGACCCGCCCCGAGGTGGGGCTGATCCTCCCGGCGAGGATGTCGAGCAGCGTCGACTTGCCGGTTCCGTTGGCACCGACGATGCCCAGGCGTTCCCGTGGATCGAGGAGGAGCTCCACCTCGGAGAAGAGTTCAGCTCCCCCCCGGTGGTGGTGACCGACACCATGCAGCTCGATGACGCGGTCACCGAGCCGCGGCGTCGCCTGGTGCAATGGGAGCTCACCCGGCCGCGCAGCCTCCTGTGGTCGCCCGTCGACCGTCGCACGCGCAGACGCGAGCCGTGCCTTCGGCTTCGATGTCCGCGCAGGTGCCCCACGGCGCAGCCAGGCGAGCTCGGTGCGCGCCAGGTTCCGCCGACGGTCCTCGGCCTTCGCAGCGTGCTCCTCGCGCCGGGCACGGCCCTCCAGGTAGGCGTCGTAGCCACCCTCGTGCACGTAGCCATGACCTCGGTCGAGCTCGAGGACCTTGGTGGTGATGCGGTCCAGGAAATGACGATCGTGGGTGACGAGGACCAGTCCACCACGGTGCTCGGCCAGGCGGTCCTCGAGCCATGCGATCGCATCGATGTCCAGGTGGTTGGTCGGCTCATCGAGGATCAACAGGTCGGACTCGGCCACCAGGGCCCGGGCAAGGGCGACACGCTTGGCCTGCCCCCCGGAGAGGTTCTCGACCGATCGTTCCATCAGCGGGCCGAGCCCGAGGCGATCAGCGACCGACTCGGCCTCCCAGGAGCGGTCGTCGTATCCCTCGACCACCGCTTCGCGCACTGTGCAGTCGGCGTGCATGGGGTTCTGCTCGAGCATCACCACGCGCACGTCACGGCCACGTCTGACCGTTCCTGCCTCCGGAAGATCGACCCCGGCGATGATCCGCAGGAGCGTGGACTTGCCACAGCCGTTCAGGCCGACGATACCCAAGCGGTCGGAGTCGGCGATGGTGAAGGACACGTCAGCGAAGAGCGGTCGACCGGGACGGCTCGCTGCCACTCCTTCTACGTCGAGCAGGATCACTCGAACACGCTAGGCCCTCTGACGGTGCTCAGCCTCCGACGCCCTCGGCTACGAGCCGACCCTCGAGCCACTCCTCCAGGAGTCGAACCGAACGGGCCTGACTGAACGAGAGATGAGCGGCGAACGACGCCAATTCCGGTGAACTGAAGTGCCAGAGCTGAGCTGCACCATTGCCGTCGGCCGGGATCTCCTCGCTGCCGGTCATGCGGATTGGGAGGCTCACGTCGGTGAGCTGAGGGGACAGCAGCGGCAGATCCAGCAGATGCATGAGGCGGTCGGTGGCGAAGTTCGGTACGACACCGTCAGCGACCCCGTACGCCACGAACACAGGCGTGCCGTTCGCCGGAATCCGCTCCAGGACGTTCGTGGCATCACCGTGATCCAACAACATGGTCGCTCCGCCCATGAGCGCATATGCGTCGCCCGTCGACGCCCCTGAGGGCACCACCCCCATGAACACCGGCCACAGCAATGAGCTCATGATGATCTGGGCGATCCCGGTTCCGGGGACCTGGAGGAACGATCCGTCGACCTCGGGAGCCAGTGCGAGGAAGGCTGCTCCGAGAACACCGCCCATGGAGGTGCCTTCGTAGAACAGGGTTTCGGTGTCCAGGCGAGGCGCCTGCCTGGCCGGCCCGTTCATGGACGCGGGAATCGTCAGATCGAGTGATCCCATGTGCTCCGTCACCGCGAGCATCAGTGAGAGCTGATCTATGACTCCCTGGAGCGGCATCGATGCCAGGCGACCGAACTTCCGCGGTGTTGCGATGTCGATCACGTAGCCACCGTCGCCGATCTGGCGGTCACCGTGGTTCGGAACATCCACCCCGATCGTCGCCACGCCCTTCTCGGCGTTGGTCGAGGCTGTGATCAGCATCGTCTCCTTGGATGCGGTGATCCCGTGCCCATAGATCGCCACGGGAGCGCCGGCGCTCCCAGCCGCTCGTTCGGGTAGGACAAGGATGAACTTCTCCCACGTCGGCGAGTCGCCGTTGGCGACGCGGGCCACACCATCGGCGTCACGGAAGTCGCTCAACAGGACCTCGCCGGTGACAACTGCACTCGCGCCTTCGACCAGCCACGGCTGGTCGACCTTCAGGTTGCGAACCGGGTGATCAGCAGCCCTCGCAGCAGCGGCCATCGCGTCGAGCTCCCGGGTGGCGTTGCTCCGACTGCGGATCGTGAACCGTGTGACGCTCAGCACGTCGTCCCAACGATCGCCCTCGGCGCGGGACAGGTCGTCGCGCAGCGATGAGGTGTGCTGGGCGGACATCTGCGTCATGCCGGTGGCACGCGGCACCGGTTGGCCCGTGTGGGAACGCACCGAGCTGGTGATCCTGGCCACATAGGTGTGGCCGTACTCGAACCTGACCCGGGGCCACGCCATGACGATCGTGTCGGCTCCGCCGTGGCGGGCGGCGTCTGCAGGAACTCCGACGCGCATGGGGACCCTCTCGCCCGTGGCGACGTCGAAGACCGCGAGCACATCGCCACCGTCCTCGGGGACCGAAGCGGGGCGTATCGCGATGGGCATCTCGAAGATGACCGGTGATACGGCGGAGAAGCCGTCCGCGTCGGCGAAGACGTCAGCCAGCGACGCGCCGGGGCCCATTCGGTCGAGGATCTTCTGCTCGACGATTCCTTCGGGGGCGACGAGGCGACGACCGGTCGGCGTCGTCGGGTCCACCTCGCTGAACTCGTCAGACGGGTACGGCAACCCGCAGGACCGCACGACCATGGCCGTACAGGACCTGTCCGCGACGCGCGGGACCGTCACGGGCGCGCTCACGGGAACGAACGCGCATGCTCCAGCAACGACGGCCAGCGCGCCCAACGCGCCGATCACGATCCCCCTACGGCCCAGCCACCTGATCGACATATCGTCCCCCGACGCTCTCCACTCCGCTTGCACGGAACGATGACCACGGTAGGACAGCAACCGGCGCCGCCACCAGTGCGCGCGGGACGTCGGCAAGCAACTGCTGGTGGCAGCTCTCAGCTACCGGTCGGCGGAGGCGGCGGCGCAACGCTGCCAGGTGCAGGCGGTGGAGCGACAGACCCCGGAGCGGGCGGCGGCGCGACGTTGCCAGGTGCAGGCGGTGGGGCGACAGACCCCGGAGCGGGCGGCGGCGCGACGTTGCCAGGTGCCGGCGGAACAGCCGCCGCTCCCGGTGGCGGCGGCGCGCCTGCTGCTGCCCCGGGTGGCGGTGGCGCCAGTGACCCCATCGCCAGGTTTATGGGACCCTGCGCCTCGATCTGGCCGAGGGCTGTGAGGCAGCGCTGGCGTTGTTCGGCCAGGTCGACCGGGGCGCGTCCGGTGGCCTCGAGAAGTGCCAGGACGCCCAGGTCTCGCAGGTAGGGGTCGGCCTGCTTCGCTCCACCTGTGCCGGTGGTGGCCGTGTTCATCGCCACATCAGCCTTGGCGATCGCCTGATCGGCGAGGGTCTTCGCCTTGTCGAGGAATCCCATGGTCGTCCTCCTTCGGGGGTCTACGCCCAAACCCTAACCGGGCGGTCCAGTGGTCGTTGTCGACGTAGTCGAAGAACCCGTCTCCGAGCCTGTGCCTGCACGCGGGGCCCTGTGCTCACGCCACCACTCGGCCCAGATCCGGTCAGTCTCAGCAGCCATCCACTCGGAGTAGAAGGCGGTCATCTGCTGCTCGCTGAAGTGCAGACCGTCGGGTCTGATCGAACGATCTTCCGCACGATCCCCCACCCAACCTGCGAAGTCCAGGATCCGAACGGTGTCAGGTCGCTCAGCGGCCACCTGGCGTTGCAACTCGTGGAGGCGATCCATCCGCGCACGTTCGGCCTGATGTCTGTAGCCCTCGGTGCGGCCGTCGGCAGCCCAGCTGGCGTAGTGCGGCCACAGGACCATCAGAACCATCGCGCCATCCTGGGCGAGTTTGTCGACGGCAAGTCGCAGCTCGCCGAGCACGAACTCGTCGACGGCAGGATCCCCCAGCGCCGAGAAGGTCTGCGCCCCGGGCAGCCGGACGTCGGGAACCTCCCATGCACCCGTGACGAGCTGGGCGATGTCCGGGCGGTCGACGTCAAGCACCTGAGGCCAGCTGATCGGCCAGTCCCTGCACGCGTCTGTCGCGGAGACCACCACGTCGAAGCGGTTCGCCTCGAATCGACTGACACTGCAGCCGAGTGCGACATCGCCGAGCACCTCACCCGTTCCAGTTGTCGCCTGACGGTGGTTGGCTAGTCCGATCGCTGTGAGAAGTGCCGTCGAATCACCGAACGTTGCGATCCTCGGAACCGGAGGAGCGATCGGAGTCGTCGTAGTGCTCGAAGGGACTGTCGTCGCAGCACGCGACTCGGCTCGGCGCTGCTCGAACAGGTCCAACGATCGGTCGAAGTCGATGCGCTCCGTTGTCGGTTCGTTCGTCCATGGAGCGAATGCGCACAGCGCCACGAGTGATACGGCCGCAATTGCGGCCGCAGGGGCCTTCTTCCCCACCGGCCAGCGGCCGTGCCTGACCGGTTGCTCCAACCAGCGATAGGAGCACTCTGCGAGGACCAGGGTGACCGCCGTGGCGGCCAACGCGTTGAGCAACGGTGGGACCGACTGCAGCTCCTGGCGGAACGCCAGGAACAGGGGCCAGTGCAACAGGTAGACGCCGTAGGACCGGGTGCCCAGCCAGCGGAGCCAGGAGCTGCCGAGCAGTCCCTTGACCGGCCCGACCGGCAGGATCGCCGCGGTGATGACCGCGGCAGAGAGCACCGCGTACAGGGCGAAGCCTCCGCGGTACAGCCACGGGGTCGACTGTTCGAGGGACCACCACCACCACAGCTGGACGACCAACGCCACCGAGCCCACCCAGGCGACGACGCTGCGCCAGGTGTGGCGAAGAACGATGCGACGCCGCACCCGCCGCGATGACAGCACCACTGCCAGCATCGCCCCCACCAGGAGCTCCGGAGCCCGGGTGTCGGTGCCGAAGTACACGCGGTCCTCGGACATGTCGAAGACGAAGGGCAGCGCCGCCGTCACGCACGTCAGCGCAGCGAACACGGCGGCCAGATGTCGTCGGCGCCCTCTGGTGACCCACCACAGCACGGCCACCAGCAGTGGGAACAGGAGGTAGAACTGCTCCTCGATCGCGAGGCTCCAGAAGTGCAGCAGAGGAGAGGGGTCGTCGAACAGCGCGCCGTAGCTGTCATCGCTGAGCAGGTACCACCAGTTCGCCACGTTGAACAGGGAGGCCAACGAGTCGCCGCGGATGGTTGCGCGCTGGGATGTCGTGGCGACGAACGGGGTGAACAGCAGGAGGACTGCGGCGATGGTCAGCAGCGACGCAGGCATCAGCCGCCTGATCCGGCGGCGCCAGAACGTCCCGACATCCAACCCACCGCCTGCCTGACGCATCAGCAGCGACGTGATGAGGTACCCCGAGAGGGTGAAGAACGTCGATACACCCAAGTAGCCGCCGACCATCACGTCGAGACCCGCATGGAATGCGAGGACTCCCGCGACAGCGAGACCGCGCAACCCGTCGAGAGTCGGGAAGTACGGCAGACGCTCGCCGTCGCCGGCCATGTCGACGAACTGTCGTGTAGCGGTGCGCATGAGAAAAGGGGACGCCGGGGAGTCGGTGCCGCGGCCCGACAGTCTCGCACGTCGATCGTGACCGTTCGCGGCGGGTCCGGAGGCAGATTCGTCGCGCTGCTGGCCGACGTCTCCGCTCGCACCTAGCGTGCCGCCCATGAGCTCCACACCCGAAGACATGCCCGACCCAGTGACCTGCACCGTCGCCGGCGCTGTGGCGACCATCTCGGTCGACGACGGCAAGGCAAACGCTCTGTCGCACGCTCTGCTCGATGGCGTCGACCGTGCCATCGACGAAGCACTGGCCGCCGAGGCGGGTGTGATTGTTGTCGAGGGACGCGACGGAAAGTTCTCCGCCGGGTTCGACCTGTCAGTGATGACCTCGGGCCCCGAACAGGCGCGCGACCTGCTGCGCAAGGGAGCCGACCTCAGTCTCCGCCTGTTCGAGATGCAGGTCCCGGTCGTGTTCGCCGTCACCGGACACGCGCTCGCCATGGGCGGGATCCTGTTGTGCTGCGCCGACTACCGAGTCGGGGCCGCGGGGTCCTACAAGATCGGGCTTCCCGAGGTGCGGATCGGTATGCCTGTACCAGCGTTCGCCGTCGAACTGTGCCGGGATCGCCTGTCCCCCCGCTGGTTCACCAGGGCAGTGCACCTGGGCGAACGGCTCGACCCCGGCCAGGCGCTGGAGGCAGGCTTCTTCGATGAGCTCGCAGAGCTCGACCAGGTGCGCGAGCGAGCGCAGGCGGTGGCCCACGAGCTCGCCGAGCAGGTGGGACGCGGGCCGTTCCGCGTCACCCGCAAGGCGACCCGCGGTGCTCTCTGCGCGCAGCTCCGCGAGATCCTCGCCGCTGACATGGACGGATTCACCGTCGAGACGCCTTAGAGGATCACCCCACCACGACCTCTACCCATAGCTCCTCAGTGAACTCGGCACGTCTGACTCCCCATAGCGACGTCAGACGTGCCGAGTTCACTGTGACCCCCGCTACGGCCCGCACCGTCGGAGTGCACCGGCCCGCACCGCGGTCGGTTCAGCGGTCGGATCAGTAGTCGAAGGTGCTGCGCTGCTCTGCGATGCAGGGCTGGTCCAGGCACACGTTCGTGACCACACCCTCCGGCTGGAAGAACGCCTTCTTCTGGGCGATCACCTGCGGCTGGCGGCGAGGATCCTCGTGCGGATCGGCGCAACGGGGTGAGCCGGCCTTGTCGGCGTTGGCCCCGGTGCAGCCTGCGATGTAGCGCTCGGACATGATCGGAGTGATGTTGCCCAGCGGCGGAGCCATCGTGCCCGAATCCCAGTAGAACAGCGCCGAGCCGGTCCACGGGAACGACCTGATCGCATCGATGTCGAAGAACGGCTCGGGAACGATCGTCGAACCGATCGGCAGCGCCGGGCGGTACATCGGGATCTTGAGGGTCCGGGCCATGTTCTGGGAGGTGATGTTCGCCACCTGATGGTCACCGAACGCAACGGTCATGAGGACTTCCTTGGCAGGAGTCAGGTCGTACACGCGGTCGGTCAGGTGCTGGACGTAACCGCCGGTCTCGCCGCGGTCCCACAGCATCTGGAGGAGACCGAAGGTCAACTGCTGATCCAACGCGTTCGGGTAGGCGTCACGCAGGACGACGAAGTACTCGTCGAAGTCGACGCTGCGGTTGAGCAGCGTCGAGTAGTTCATGCCACCCACCCCGAGCGACGCCTTTGTCCAGTCGGTCGCGATCGCCGTGATGGCTCCGCCGAGGATCGCTCCCTGGCTGTTGCCGTCGTAGTAGGCGGTCTCGGTGTTGATCATGTTGGCGCCGGCGGAAGTCTGGAACTCCGGAGCGCTGCCCAGCCCGTCGAGGTGCACCATCAGGCGACCGAGGTAGAGGGTGTTGATCATCGCCTGCTGGAGCCGGTCCGGGACGGACGGGAATTCGGAGATGTCGGAGAGCGCAACGAGGGCGAAGGAGATGTCCTCACGCGAGAGCCCGATGCTGTTCGTGGCGCAGTACAGCCCGTTCAGCTCGGCTGCGGTGTGCTGGACCTGGCTGGAGTCTGCCTCGTTGGCTGACCCGAGGAGGCCGTGGCCGTAGACCACCGGTATGGCCTCGCCGTTCTCGACCGCCGTCTCCGGCACGGCGCACACGAAGCGCGCCGTGTAGTTGCCTTCGGCGACAGGGCGCCCCGTGGCAGGGTCGATCCGCAGGACGCTGCCCGGAGTTCCGCCGTCGGTGAGGTAGTTGGGGACCTCGAAGGTGCCCTCGACGATCTTGGAGATGCCTTCCTCGAGGTCGTCTGTGCTGGTACCGGTGACAGCGAACTCCGGTGCACCACCGTCGAGGCGGCCGAATGCGTCCTGGCGCATGGCCAGCACGTTGCCTGCGAGCGAGTCTGCGGACGCCACGGTGAACCACCATGCGAGGTAGAGGTCGGCGCGGTTGACCCCAGCCGTTGCCATCTCGGCGAATACGGGCTCGTACGCAGCCCGCCGCTCCTCCACGATCAGGCTGCTCGTCGGGTTGTTGTCACGCAGGACCTTGAACCCGATCGAGGGAGCGATGTTCTCCCCGGCGCTGTTCTTGATGTTTCGCAGTGCCACGGCAAACCGGTGGGTCTCGGGTAGTGAGATCGCCGGTCGCAGTATCAGCGCACGATCTGCGTCACTCTGGGCGCGCAGGTCCATCTCGGCCCAGTGGGGAACCAACTGACCGGAATCCAGGTCGACGATGACCGTCGCGGATTCAGCGGTGAGCGAGAAGCCGATGTCGCCCTCGCTCGGCAGCGCTGTGGCCACCGGATCGATCCCGGGGACGTAGGCGAGGATCGGGGTGTTGGGGCTGAACCCGTCGTTGAGGTTCCACGCGGTCGGGTCGAGGGTCTGGCCGTCGACGTTGGCGAGAAGCCCTTGGGGCAGGTCGACGCGCCGCCCGGTTCCTGTCGCCTGGTCCTGCACGGTGTAGGCGTCGCTCGGGAACGGAAGGAGGCAGTCGCGTGTGTCGATGAAGTCGCACCCGGTCGGCGACGATGCCAGTGCCGCCTGGAGCTGTGACGACTCGGCCGCTGTCAGGTCGACCGGCTCAGGAGCGTCGCCGCTCGCATCCGCGGCAGCCTCCTCCTCAACGGTCGGGTTGCCCTTGGAGATGTCCCCGGTGAACGCCGGCTGGTGGGTCTCGGCGGTGCAGGCCATGGCGACGAGCGCCACCACGCCGATCAGGACTGGCAAACGAAGTCGAGCGTTCACGGCATTCCTCTGTCTCGCGCACTCATGACGGGAGTCGACCCTAGCCGTGGCGATCCGGCAGCGGGAAAACACATCTCACGGGAACCAGTTGGGACGTGGTTCAGCGACCGCAGATCGGCCAGGGACGGGTGCCCCGCAGACGCATCAGCAGGAGAGCCCTGTAGTCCTGTTCGGCCGGGCTCGCCGCGGCCGGGTCCCCGGTGCCACCGACGCCACGCCAGGTGGTGAAGTCGAACTGGTAGGCACCGCGGTAGCGGCCGGAAGCGCTCACGATCGAGTAGTTGCCCCGGGACTCGCACTTCCGGATCCGGGCAAGGGTTGCAGACTCGGCCGCTGTCGGATTGCCGCGCACACCGGACGCAGCAGCAGGCGGCTCGGCCGCTGTCGACGCCGAGGCAGGTGCACCGACTGCGCCCGCAGCGGCAGAAGTGGAAGCACTGGAACTGGCCTCGCTCGCTGCACGGGCAGCTCGTTCGGCGGCGGCACGGGCGGCTGCCTCGCGCCGAGCGGTCTCGATGGCCCTGGCCAGCTCCGCTTCGGCGTCGCGTTCGAACGCTGCCGCCTGGATCAGGTCGTACTGGGCCTCCTGCACCGCTGCGCTTGCCCTGTCCACCTCGGTCGCGGCAGCGAGCGTCGCCGGCTCGTTCGCTGACTTGAGTGCCTGGAATCGCTCTGCGGCCTCGTCGGCGGACACCGACTGACCGAGGAGCATGCTGGACTGCCAAGCGAGCGCCTGGGCCTGCTCCGCATTGAGCGTCGCACGGAACAGCTCCGACTGACCGCCGTCGATGTACGCGGCAATTGCGTACTCCCTGAGGTCACGTCGCGCGGTCGCCAGGTCCTCGGCCAGCTGCATATCGACGCCTCGTAGACGCTCCGCCTCTCCGCGTGCTGTCACGAGTCGTTCCTCGGCGTCGGCAACCCGCCCCTCGGCCGCCTCCCGATCGGAAGTGGCCTGAGCGAGACGGTCACGAGCGGCGGCGACGGGGTCGGCCGAACCCGAAGCCGGCCCGACCAGCGCCGTGAGCAACCAGAGACCGATGAGGGCACCGACGACAAGACGAACTGGCTGACGCGTGCGGCGGCAGTGGGGGGGAGATTGTGGCAAGGGGGTTGTCACCTGGTTCGATCCGTGGTCGGTGTCCCACCGACGAGTGGCGGGCTCGCCCGACACGGCGCAGGATTCTGTCACGCGATCGACATGAAACGAAAGCACGATGATCACATCGGCACATCGACGTGGTCACTCAAGCTGTCCGGCGGAGCCGATCCGATCCGACCTCCAACTGCCGGGTGAGTCGTGACCGGGACCTGTCGGAGACGTCTCAGTCCGACCGACGTCTACGGCGCCGCAGGAGCGTTGCCACGACCAACATCAGCGCAGCTGCACCAGCTACTGCTGCCGCCGTCAGCAGAGCACGATTCGCTGTTCCCTGCTCGGGCGCCGGAGCGACGGGAACGTCGCGTGCGACCCTGGGTCCCGAACCGTTCGCCACGACCGTCCTGAGGTCGACTTCGACGTCATCGGCTCCGCGCTCTTCGTGCAGGGCCGGCTGGTCACTCGGTTCGCCTGACTCGAGCGGACCTGACGACTGGAGCGGCTCAGGGGACAGGAGAGCCTCGACCGGAGCCGGCTCCTCTGGTTCTCCGGCACCGGGTCGGGGCCGCTTCGGGTCATAGGAAGCCATCAGCAGTCTCCTGTCATGAGTGGCGGTGCCCCCGTCATGAGCGGTGACGGGGACGGGTTCCCGGACACGGCCGGGAGCATGCCCAGCGCTGCCGCCAGGTGATCGAACTCGGCCCGTGCCTCTGCCGCACCGTCGCGGGTCAGTGCGTGTACCGGCATCGACTGCGCGGCGGCCTCGGCCACTGCTGCGCGGAGTCGGATGGCGGGCGTGAGCATCATCGTCGGATGCGTCTCGCGAAGCATCGAGTCCCAGTACGTCGCGTCGCGGGTCCGACCCAGCCTGTTCACGACTATTCCGGCGACGGCTGGACGACCGCCGCGACGCTCCGCGATCCGGGCGACGTTCCGGAGGATCTGCTCGACGCCATCAGAGCTCCATGCAGCAGGCTCGGCGACGATCAGGACCCTGTCAGCGGCGAACAATGCGTTGACCGTCAGCAGACCGAGCGAAGGTGGGCAGTCGATGATCACCTCGTCATAAGCCGACGTGACTCCCTCGAGCGCAACGGCCAAGCGGTCCTGCGCGCCTATGACGTCCATCGCCATCTGGTGCTCGCGCTGGGCGAGCCGTGGCGAGCTTGCAGCTACGTCAACCACTGCTGCTTGTCCCGTAGCGGGCCACCCTGCCGGTTGGATTGCCGAGCGGATCGATCCGGGGCTCTCCGACTCGAGTGACTGGTCGACGGTCACGGTCGCGTTCCAGACACCCAGGCCGGTGGTCGCGTTGGCCTGCGGGTCGATGTCGACCACCAGCACACGTCGACCTGCGTGGGCGAGCGCGGCGGCCAGCCCGAGGGTCACGGTCGTCTTGCCGACGCCCCCCTTCTGGTTGACGACAGCTACGACGCCCATGGGCCCACGCTAGCGAAGTCTCGAGCGGGGACGCGGCGCCGGGACCTGACCGCCGAGACGGCACTCTTCGCGTGTCACACTCACGTCCGTGCCAGAGCTGCCCGAGGTCGAGACCATCCGCCGTCAGCTCGTAGAACCACTGACCGACGCAGTGGTGGTCGACGCGTGGGCGTTCGAATCGGCGAAGTTCACCCCTGCGCTAGAGGTTGTCGGCTCCCGCCTGGCCGCCGTCCGGCGGCGCGGCAAGTACCTGATCATCGACCTGGCGGACTCCCGGGCTGTCGACGGCGACCCCTCTGAACACGAGCTGATCGTGCACCTCGGTATGACCGGGCGACTGGGGATCGACGATGGATCCATCGACGCAGCGGAGGATCGACCACACCTGCGTGCCAGGTGGTGGCTCGACGACGGACGCACTCTCAGCTTCGACGACACACGACGATTCGGCCGGATAGCTGTGGTGTCCACTGGCGACCACGGTTCGCTGCCGACCCTCGCGTCGATGGGCCCTGAGCCCTTCGACGATGGGTTCTCCGCCGAACACCTGCGGCAGATGGTCAACCGGTCGTCCAAGGCGGTCAAGACGCAACTGCTCTCACAACGGATAGTGGCAGGGGTGGGCAACATCTACGCGGACGAGGCTCTCTGGCGGTCCAGGGTCCACCCCGGTTCGCGGCGGCTCACGAGAGCCGGCGCCGTTCGACTCCGCGACTCGGTACGCCAGGTGCTCGCCGAGGGGATCGAGCACGGTGGAACGACCCTGCGCGACTACCGGGATGCAACGGGCGGCGAAGGCGACCACCAGAACCATCTCGACTGCTACGGCCGCGCGGGTCTCCCCTGTCGACGATGTGGAGAGCCGTTGCGCCGGACGGTCATCGACGCGCGATCGACTGTGCACTGTGCCGTCTGCCAGCGTCGAGGCGGGACCATCCGCACAGCGGGTCCCTGAGGGTCGCCCCATGGGCTGATGGACCTTCTCCAGCCAGCGTGTTAGTTTGCAGTTCCGTTACGAAGCTCACGGAGCGTGAGCTGGCGAGAACCGGAAGTCCACCAGAGACCGAGGCGAATCTCCGAGTGATGACACCCCCTGAGAGAATCCCGAAGTCACGCAGAACCACGCGTGGCCCTCGTCTGACCGCCGGCATCGCGGCAGCAGTCGCGATCTCGATGCTTCCACTCTCCGTGGGGTCGGCCGAGGCAGCGCGACAACAGGACGGCAAGAGCCTCCAGCAGCTCCAGCGTGAGCGTGAGCAGGTGCGCCAGGAGAAGGCTTCGAAGGCCTCGCAGGTCGACGCGCTGAAGGCCTCCGACGCCGAGGTGACAGCCGCCCTCTCGGCCCTCTCCACGAATGTGAGCGCTCAACAGGACCGCGTGGAGGAGGCCGAACGCGCTGTTTCACAGGCGACCAGCGAGCAGCAGGCCGCCGAGGCGGCCCAGGCACAGAAGCAGCAGGAACTCGACTCGATCACCGAACAGATGAAGACCTCGGCGGTGGAGGCATACGTGACAGCCGGCAGCGGCGACGCCTTTGCGACGATCGGTTCTGACGACATCAACGATGCCGTCAACAAGCGGACGCTGCTCAGCATGCGAGCCGGCAAGGACCAGGGGCTCGTCGAGCAGTTCCGATCGATCCAGGAGGACCTGGAGATCCAACGCGCAGCCGCTCAAGCCGCCGCCGAGAAGGCGCGTGCCAAGGAGGCAGAGGTCGAGTCGCGGCTCCAGGAGCTGAACGCCGCCTACAGCGAGCAGCAGCAGTTCGCTGCGCAGGTGGAGCAGCGCCTCGATTCCGCTCTCGCCGAAGCCGACTCTCTCGCCTCCCTCGACGCCGGACTGTCCAAATCGATAAGCGACAAGCAGGCCGAGATCGCCAGAGCGGTTGCCGCTGAACGCGCAGCACGCGAGGCGCGAGCCAAGGCCAGCGCGTCTCGCGCCGCAGCGGTTGTCGGAAGCAGCAGCGGCAGCGGTGGCGGTGGCTCGGTGCCGTCGATAACCGGCAGCGGAGAGATCGTCACCGTGGGCGGCATCCGGATCCATCAGTCCATCGCCGGGAACCTCCAGAGGCTGCTCGCGGCTGCGTCAGCATCCGGGATAGGCCTGAGCGGTGGCGGGTACAGGGACCCTGCCGGCCAGATCGCAGTGCGCCGCAACAACTGCGGGACCTCCAACTACGCCATCTACGAGATGCCTGCGTCCTCGTGCAGCCCGCCCACCGCGAGACCGGGAACGTCGATGCACGAGCGTGGACTAGCGATCGACTTCACCCAGGGCGGCTCCACGCTGACCCGTGGCAGCTCGGCATTCGCGTGGCTCAAGGCGAACGCCTCCAGCTACGGATTCTTCAACCTGCCATCCGAGCCGTGGCACTGGAGCACGAACGGCAACTGAACCGGGTACAACCCGACATCACGGTCCGAGCCCTTCATGCTCGGATCCGATCAGGGGCGGATCTGATCAGGGGCTCTGACGCCGTGCCCGCACCGGGGCGTCATCAGAGAAGATCGTCGCCGCAAGATCTGCATCGGCGACGACTGCCTGGTCTCCACCCTCATCCTTCGCCCTCAGGAGGCCGGCGTCGGCAAGACGCAACACTGCGTCGCCGTCGCGACCGGCGCTCGAGTGGGCGATGCCGAACGAGCAGGTGAAACGCGGGATCGTCGTCCCTTCGAGTGCACGTGCGAGCGCTGCGCGGACACGGTCGACGGCTTCGAGTGAGATCTCGACAGACATGTTGGGGTAGACGAGCACGAACTCCTCCCCACCGAGTCGGGCCACCACGTCGTTGCCGCGCACGTTGTCCCGCAGAACGCCTGCGAACAGTTGCAGGGCCTTGTCACCCGTCTCGTGACCGAAGTTGTCGTTCAGGAGCTTGAACTTGTCCAGGTCGGCCAGGACCATGACGAACGGCGTGTCCTGATCGAGCAATGCCGCCACCTGCGCCTCGAGAGCACGACGGTTCGGCAGACCCGTCAGGCCGTCGGTGGATGCCTCCTGGCGGCTGCTCTCGAGAGTGCGCAGCGCAGTGAAACGGGTCCCGATACGGGTGGCGAGGTCGACCTCTCTCTCGATCACGTCGGCGTTCGGTGGCGCCCCATCGCGATCGGTCATGTGCAGAACCCCGACCGGGCGGCCGGCGACGGTGACCGGCACGCACACCGCCGAGCACGGCCCTGAGTCACGTCCCACCAGCTTCGGGCAGGCGTTGATCGATTCGGAGCTGTCGAAGACGGACACCTGCCCCCTGCGGATCGCCACACAGGAGGCGGTCGAATCGACCGGACAGGCAGGTGGCCGTGCCGTCGTGTTGACCGAGACGGAACGCAGGGTCGAAGAGCCCCGCTCGGCCAGCAGCAGCTCTGCTGGGCGGCCGTCACCGACCACAGCGAGCGCTCGCTCGATGACCGCATAGCTGGCGCGTTCCGAGTCGGCCAGGTCGAGTGCCTCCGAGAGTCGGCGGCTCTGCTCGTCCCAGGCCACCCGACGTCGCAGCGAGACCACGAGCTCCTCAAGTCGGCCGCCGCGTAAACGCATCTTCTCGACGAGCCACGCGAGCTCGGCGAATCCTCTGGGCACGACCGGGGCCGGGCGATCCACACCGACCTGGTCGATCTCTCTGCTCAGGCTCTCGACCGCCAGGTCGAGTCCGGACCGGAGCCGTCGGCGAGCCTGCTCACCGACGGCGACGCTCAGCGCCACCCCGGCGAGCAGACAGCACAGCGATATGACGAGCCACCGCGTGGAGCGCTCGGACGCCTCATCTGATAGCCGATCCAGCTCCTCGACAAGAGCAGTGGATGCAGCGGCGGCATCGGAGTGGGCACGCTCGAGCGTGTGGAGCTCATTGCCCAGATCAACAGGGTTGCCTCCGGTCTCGTCGAGCGTGTCGCGAACCGACTGGGTGAACGAGCCCCAGCGGGTCTGGGCGAGCTCCAGCTCAGCGTCGGCGGCATCGCCCGGTGTCGCCAGCTCGAGAGATGCGCCGGCGTCGCCCAACAGAGAGTCGATCTGGTCGGTCTGCGCTATCGGCTGACCGACACCCGCTGCGACCGTGCCCACCACAGCGGTCCACGCGGAATCGATCGCATGAGAACGTGCGCCGGCGACGCCAGCAGCAGCGCCCCATCCGGTCGATTCGCGGTGAGCGTCGAGAGCGACCAGTGAAGCTGCAATGGCTACGAGCACTGCGCCGATACCGACCACCACTGTCGGCACTAGCACTCGAAACACTCGCGACGAGAGCGACACCACCGGCGGCTCGATGAGACCGCGACCATCCTCCGATCGACCATCTCCGGTGCCGGAACCGTTGCGATGAACATCCGGGTCCGGGGGCCTCCGCCGTTCAGTCGCGGGCCACGCCGATGCGACCGACGTCAGTCGCTTGCCCGTCGCCGGGGTCGACCGGAGATCCACGATCGTGTCATCCGCTGACGGGCCGGCTTCTACTGCAGGCGATCCAGCAGCGGAGCGGTTCGTCCTGGAGCCGGGACGATGATCTGCAAGACGTACAACTTCCTCGGCGCCCTGCGATGGGACCGGCGTTGCGGACGCGGGACGGTCGACACCTCCACCATCCGCCTGCTGTGACGACGGCAGCTCCTGCTCCGGCATCATCCGCCCGCGGTCCCCGACATCGTCCCGAGGCTAGCGCCACGGGCCGACACGGAAGCCGACCAACCGACTCGAATCTCGCCAAGCGCATCTGGACAACCACCCAGCGCGCGATTCGTGGTGGCAAAAGTGCCCGAAAGACAACTTCTCCTTGCGTTGATCCACCGAGGAGCACTACTCAGACATATGTCGCTCCGTCGGACGAGGGTTCGGAGGATGGTGGCGACGCATTGAGGGGGTGGTCCACGGAGACGCGGGCCAGCGCCTCGAACGAGGGCGATCGGAGCGGACCACCTGTTCCGATGCGCTGGAGCGTCCTCGTGCAGATGGCCACGGCAAAAGGGAGAGTCAGTCGATGCGAGAACGATCCACCAGGCGGACCCCGGCAGGGCGCCGAACCGGAGCAGCGGCAATGGTCACCGCTCTGGTGGCAGCACTGCTGGTCGTGGTCGGCAGCAACAGCGCAACGGGTGCCGAGCCGGTCAACGCGAACATCGCCACCAGCTGCACCGGCCGCGACAAGGCGACCAACGACACCCTTGGGTTGGCCAAGGGTCTGATCGGCTCCGACCGTGTGGCGGTCGACCTGGTCATCACCGGTGGCAACGTTCCGGCGACCGCCGGGCTCGAGCAGGACATCGACGCGGCCTTCAACTGGACCGCCACGATGGACCAGACGCTGATCGACAAGGCCGCCGGGCTCATCCCGTCCATCACCATCTCGAACATCAACGCCGTGCAGCAGGTCCGTGGGCCAGTGACCCCGAACGAGTTCACGGGCTCCAACCCCGGTCCGGTCACCGTCACGCCGGTCGCAGGGGTCAAGTCGACACTCCCCATCGGCACCATCGGCGGTACCGTCAAGACCACCGGCGGCGGAATCGTCACCTACCGGGTCGGTTCGCTGGAGCTCGACGCGACGCTCTCCATCCCCGGTACCGGCGACTTCAACCTCAAGCTCACATGCGAGGTGCAGGGCTCGAACATCATCGCCAAGACCACGGTCCGCGATCCCGACGCCCCCACCTTCAACCCCGAGGTCGTGCAGCTCGATGCTGCGGCCGGCGAAACAGTCACCGTCGACCTCCTCGGTGATGTGATCACCCCGGGCAAGACCCCGCTCCTGCCCGACTCGCTCAAGATCGTCGAGCAGCCCACCGCTGGCACGGCGTCGATCAGCAACGGTGTCTTCAGCTTCACCGCTCCTGAACAGGGCGGCACCTACACGACCACCGTCGAGGTCTGCGGAGCACCCAAGGACGAGGCAGGCACCCCGGGCATCAACGAGGTGCAGACGCTCACATTCGGCGAGAACTGGACCGCCGTAGGCACCGGCGGTGGCCTGCCCGTGGTCGGCCAGGGGCTCAACCCCCGACCCGTCGCCTTCACGCTGAAGGTAGGCGACGAGGAGACCCGCCTGATCTGGGCCGCCGAGCACGCACTCTTCCCGGGCCTGGTGTCGGTTCCGCTCGGAGGGGTCACCCCCACACCCGAGAACTGGGCACCGGCTGACAAGCAGGGTCTTGTCAACCAGTACGCCGTCGAGACCCGCTACAAGGGAATCTCCCCGGCTGACGTGCAGTCTGCCCTCGAAGCCCTGCCGAGCATCGGTGCAGGGAACGTCCAGGTCGTCGGGCTTGACTCCGAAGGCGCCGAGACGACCCGCCTGGGCCAGATCGCCAGCCTCAAGGTGACCTACGTGGGCACCAAGGCCGAGCAGGACATCCCGTCGATCTCGTTGGCCCAGTGGTACAGCGTTCCCCCGCAGGAGGTCCTCGATCGCATCAGCGAGGCAATCGCGGGACTCGCCGGATCGCTCGGTGGCGAGGAGGGAGAGGACACCGAGAAGTCCGAGTTCCAGACGCTGATCGACTCGCTCGACCCGAACGTCCCCGCCGACCAGCGCGCAGCGGACGACGCGATGGCTGCTCTGATCATCGAGAGCATCACAACGGGTAAGCCCGTTTCTCCGGACGACTGGAAGGCCTACCTGCTGTTCAAGCTGAACATCGGGGCATTGATCCCGCAGGTCACGGCGTTCCTCAACAGCCTCTTCCCACAGAAGATCGCTGCGTCGACGCTCGAGCAGGGCGAGGCTCCTACGCCACCGCAGCCGCTGTGCGCCCAGGGCATCATCCAGGTGACGGTGACCGAAGTGGCCGGCAACAGCGCAACGCCACAGGTGGCCGGTGAGAGCGAGGAAGCCGGGATCGTCTTCGTCGGCTGATCAGGCGGGATTTCCGAAGCCCGAACAAGGGCTGATCACATCGGGGGTGCGGGCTGGTCCCGCACCCCCGATGCGCGTCCGGATGAATCCCGCGCTGGCGGCCTTCGATGTCACACCAGCGGACGAGTATGGCCACATGCCTGCTGCGACCACCGACCGACGAGCCCACGCCGTACCAGTCCATCCTGCCGCCAAGCGCCACAGACGCCAGGTGCTCAGGTGGGCTCTGGCCAACGCTCAACCTGTGGATCGCGACGCGCTGGCAGCGCTTGTCGCCGTGCTGACAGACCCCGTCACGGGAAAGGTGGCGGACCGTTGGCAGTCCGATCAGGTCCCGTACCTGGTGATGAGCATCGTCCCTGCATGGTGCCGTTCGCACCGGGCGGCACCCCCGTCGGACATCACGACCTCACTCGCCACCTACCTCCGGTACCTGGCCGCCAACGATGGGCTCGCGCCCGGATCGGACTCCGCCACCGAACTACGGCGGGCAGTCGCCGACCAAGGGCTCGACCGCCGCCGCAGCAGGGCACGCCATCCAGCGCGCCAGCTGGCACCCGTCCTGCCGATCTGCTGACAGAACCGTGAGCGCGACGCCGCCCTGCCCAATGCTCTGGCCCAGCAGCTTCAGCGCAGACCGAAGAACGTGAGCACGTCGTCGAGCGGATCGAATGCACCGCTGCGCAACCAGGCGTGGCCCTTGCCGGCCACGCGGACCAGCTGCACCTCGGTGCCCTCAGAGCAGTCGGTCCATGTGGAACGCCGGATGGCGCCGTCGGTTGCGACGGTTGGAACCGGGGCACAGCCGTCCGCCTCGGCCCAGGCGGCCACCGACGACTCGACCGGGGGGAACGGGGCCGAGGACACGAGCGATCCGAGTGCCAGTCCGCCGGCATAGGGCACCACCAGATCGACGTCTCCGTGCTGGTGCAGCAGCGATACAGGCTGACTGGGTACGCACCCGGTCACGTTGCTCCCGGCCATGGGAGCGACAGCAGCGAACACTTCCGAGCGCGCACAGGTGTAGTCGTAGACCATCAGCGCGCCGTTCGAGAACCCCGTGAGGTACAGACGGTCCCCGTCTATGTCGCTTCGTGCCTGCAACTCCGCCACGACAGCGTCAAGGAAGGCCGTGTCGTCGACTCCGAGCAAGCTCGCAGGCGGACAACACGGGCCCAGGTTCCACGAGTTCTCGACACCCTGCGGGAAGACCGCCACGAACCTGTCTTCGGCAACGGCTCCGCGCCAGTCTGCGACGTTGCTCATCGCCGCGGCGCTGACGCCCATTCCGTGGAGCACGACAACGGCTGGAAGCCGTTCGTCCGCTCCGACGCCCTTCGGGGACAGCACGATCGCGGTCCGGTTCACACCGGCGATGCTCAGCGTGCGGGTCTGTTCATCGACCTCGCTCGGCGTGTCCGCAGTGGTCGCCGGACCGTCCCCGCCACCGTCGAACGGTGCCGATGTGGTCGTCGACGTGGTGGTGACTTCCCGGGTGCTGCTGTCTCCCCGGCCGAGTGCCGCCACGATCACGACAAGACACAGGACGATGACAGCGAGGAGCAGTACGCCGGCGACGACCCAGCGGGTGGGCGTCCTCTTCGTGGTCGGTCTGTCGGGCAAGGTCTCTCCGTCCTCGGCACTGGCAGTGTACGGCCGCGACGACGGCCACCGAGGGCCAGCGGGTCGTACCAAAAGCCTCCGCAAGCACTCGGGCCGCCTTTTCTGACGGGTCGTCAGTTCGCGTTAGCTTGGCTGCCGTGACCTCCACCTCGACCGGCGAAACCCCCGAGACGCTCGACGAGCAGAGCTTCCGTGAGTCCATCCGCGAATGGATGGCCGACCACCTCCGCGGCGAGTTCGAGATCCTCCGTCACCGTGGCGGGCCGGGTGACGAGCACGCATTCGTACAGGAGCGCATGGAGTGGGAGCGCGAGCTCGCCTCGGGGGGATGGACCTGTGTCGGCTGGCCGACCGAACACGGCGGCCGTGGGCTACCCATCCACCTCGAGGTCGCCTTCCACGAGGAGTACGCACGAGCGGGGGGCCCTGGCCGTGCCGGGTTGATCGGAGAGGGCCTTCTCGGCCCGACGCTCATCCACTTCGCCGACCCCGGGATCCAGCAACGCTTCCTGCCGGACATCGTCTCGGGCACCGAGTTCTGGTGCCAGGGGTACTCCGAACCGAATGCCGGATCGGACCTGGCCAACGTCAAGACCCGTGCCCGACTCGAGGGCGACGAGTGGGTGATCGACGGACAGAAGGTCTGGACGTCACTCGCACAATGGTCCGGCTGGTGCTTCGTGGTCTGTCGCACCGAGGAGGGCTCCGAGCGCCACAAGGGCCTCTCCTACCTGCTGGTACCGATGGACCAACCCGGCATCGAGATCCGGCCGATACGCCAGATCACCGGAACCGCAGAGTTCAACGAGGTGTTCTTCGACGGGGCCAGGACTCACAAGGACCTGGTCGTCGGTGAGCCGGGTGACGGCTGGAAGGTAGCCATGGGCACCCTCGCCTTCGAACGCGGCGTTCTGACGCTCGGACAGCAGATGGCGTTCGAGCGTGAACTGACCGAGATCACCAACACCGCCCGCTCTCTCGGCAGGACCGCCGATCCGGTCATGCGTCAGCGGCTCGCCCAGATGTGGAGCCGGCTGCGGATAATGCGCTGGAACGCCCTGCGCGCCCTCCGCGTGGACGAGAACGTCGCGCTTCCACGTGAAGCGATGATCAACAAGCTCTACTGGGCGAACCTGCACCGCGACATGGGTGAACTGGCCGTCGAAGTTCTCGGCGCGGGTGCGCTCCTGACCCGCTACTCCGAGGCCGACGAGGGCGACGCCGGAGAACTCGAGATGGGCGCTGCTCACAAGTTGTTCTTCTTCAGCCGCTCCGACACCATCTACGGCGGCTCCGACGAGATCCAACGCAACGTGATCGGCGAGCGCGCGCTGGGCTTGCCCCGAGAGCCCCGCTGACACCACAGGTCGAGAGGAAACCGACATGGCACAACCAGCACCGACCGAACCCCCCGGGCGCGGCCTGCTCGAAGGTCGCAACGTGGTGATCACCGCGGCTGCCGGCTCCGGCATCGGCGGCGCGCTCGCCCGCCGATGCCTGCTCGAAGGCGCGCGGATCGTCATCTCCGATGCCCATGAGCGCCGCGTCGGTGAGACTGCGGACGCTCTGGCCGAGGAGTTCGGGACGCGACCCGTCGCGCTGCGCTGTGACGTCACGAACGAGGACGACGTCCAAGCGCTCCTGACAGCGGCGTTGGACGACCTGGGTCACATCGACGTGTGGATGAACAACGCCGGACTCGGCGGCAATGGACTCGTCACCGAGCTCACGGACGAGCAGTGGGCGAAGGTGCTCGACGTGACGCTGACCGGCACCTTCCGCTGCATCCGCTCCGTGCTCCCCCACATGTACGAACGCGGCCAGGGAGCGATCGTCAACAACGCGTCGGTGCTCGGCTGGCGTGCCCAGGAACGTCAGGCGCACTACGCGGCAGCCAAGGCCGGGGTCATGGCACTCACGCGCTGCGCCGCAGTCGAGGCCGCCGAGCACGGAGTGCGCATCAACGCCGTCGCACCCAGCCTGGCGATGCATCCCAACCTCGAGAAGGTCACGCCTCCCGGGCTGCTCGAAGAACTGAAGGCCGCGGAGGCGTTCGGCCGCGGAGCCGAACCGTGGGAGGTCGCCAACGTCATGGTCTTCCTGGCGAGCGACCTGTCGACCTACATGACCGGCGAGGTGGTGCCGGTCTCCAGCCAGCACGCCTGAGCGGCGATCACCCGCCTCGACACCTCGGAGACGACCACATGACCACCGTGCAGAGCCCGACGGAGCTCCTCGAGCTGGACGGCGCCGATCTAGGCGTGACGGACTGGGAGGAGGTGACCCAGGAGCAGGTGAACCTCTTCGCCGGCTCGACCGGCGACCACCAGTGGATACACGTCGACGTGGCACGGGCGACCGCGGAGTCCCCCTTCGGCGGCCCGATAGCGCACGGCTACCTGACCCTGTCACTGGTCAACCTCTTCCTGCCCCGCCTGCTCGAGGTCCAAGGCGCATCGATGGGGGTCAATGTCGGGTTGGACAAGGTCCGCTTCCCCGCACCCGTGCCGGTCGGTTCACGGCTGCGTGGCCGCGGCCAGATCGTCTCCGTCGAGGAAGCAAAGGGCGGGGTGCAGGTGACCGTTCGCGTCACCGTGGAGCGGGAGGGTGCGGACAAGCCTGTCTGCATCGCCGACACCGTCAGCCGGTTCTTTCCCTGAGCCAGCGACCGGCTTGGCCCACATTGTTACCGGCCGGTAACGTCGCGTGGTCGGCCGGCACCTGAGCCGGACCGATCGATCCACACGACCGGAGCGCCG
This sequence comes from uncultured Microthrixaceae bacterium, assembly GCA_964450685.1. Taxonomy (GTDB): domain Bacteria; phylum Actinomycetota; class Acidimicrobiia; order Acidimicrobiales; family Microtrichaceae; genus JBAOHV01. Next base: position 880 of record CAYVDN010000015.1, on the reverse strand, counting down.
CTCGGCGGCGTCCACCTGCCCTGAGGGGGACCAATGACCGAGGCCGTCATCGTCGCAACCGCCCGTACGCCCATCGGGCGTATGGCCAAGGGGTCGCTCAAGGACATGCGTCCTGACGACCTGTCAGCACACATCATCCGTGCGGTTCTCGACAAGGTGCCGTCGCTCGACCGCACCCAGATCGAGGACGTGCTCTGGGGCTGCGGCCAGCCAGGCGGTGAGTCGGGCCACAACATCGCCCGCGTGTCCGCCGTTCTCGCCGGTCTCGACGACGTCCCGGGCGCGACCGTCAACCGCTACTGCTCCTCGTCGCTGATGACGATCCGAATGGCTGCGCACGCCATCAAGGCCGGAGACGGCGACGTGTTCATCGCCGGTGGCGTCGAGACGGCCAGCCGGTTCTTCTACGGCATGGCGGATGGACCCAAGAACCCGGTCTTCGCCGACGCCGAGGCCCGCTCCGCCCAGCGCGCCGAAGGTGGCGCACCGACCTGGGCCCCCGCCGAGGGCCTTCCCGACATGTACCTGGCCATGGGTCAGACCGCCGAGAACGTCGCCCAGTTCAAGAACGTCAGCCGCGCTGACCAGGACGAGTTCGCCGTTCGCAGCCAGAACCTGGCGGAGGAGAGCCTGACCAACGGCTTCTGGGAGGCCGAGATCACCCCGGTCGAGACCCCCGATGGGCTCGTCTCCAAGGACGACGGCATCCGCCCCGGCACGACTCTGGAGAAGGTCTCCGGCCTGGCTCCCGCGTTCCGGCCCGACGGAACCGTCACCGCCGGCAACGCCTGCCCGCTCAACGACGGCGCCGCTGCAGTGGTCGTCATGAGCGACACCAAGGCCAAGGAGCTCGGCCTCACCCCGCTGGCGCGCATCGTGT
>CAYVDN010000014.1:18514-66757 GCA_964450685.1 uncultured Microthrixaceae bacterium | reverse complement strand
CGGGTCGCACCAGAGGGACCGCAACGTCGATCAGGCGCCGCTGCAGAGCTGCTAGCCGTTCGACGACGTCGGGCGTCACTCGCCAACGGGCATCAGCACGACGACGCAGTACCCCCAGCCCCGAGCACGGAGCATCGAGCAGCACCTTGTCAGCGGCACCTGCGCGGATCGGAGGTCGCAGGGCGTCCGCCACGACCACATCGACTCCCCGGGCTCCGAGCCTCTCGACGTTGGAGCGGATCAAACCGGCGCGTGACTCCTGAAGATCGGCAGCGATCACCGAAGCGCCGTTGGCCGCCATCGCTGTGGCCTTTCCGCCGGGCGCGGCGCAAAGATCGACGATCAGCTCGCCTGGGCAGGCATCGACGAGCTGAGCCACCCACTGCGAGCCCAGGTCCTGGGTGTAGCCGTCGGATCTGGGCGTCGGGCGGGCGGCCTCGTTCATCGCCCGGAGTGAGGCATCTGCGGCCGTGGCGCCCAGATCCGCTCGCAGGAGCTCGACGATCCAGTCCGGGTAGGAGAGCTCGGTGGCGTCGTCGGGGAATTGCTGCACGGGAGCCGCAGCGAGTTTGCGGAGCACCGCATTGGTCAGTGCACGGAATCGCTTCGGCGCAGCGGCAACAGTCGTGCTGACCGCTGCATAGTCGGGCATGTCGGGCCGGTACACGATCTGGTAGGCACCCAGGCGCAGCACTCTCCTGGCCGGTGCCGGCGGCTCGGATGTCAGGAAGCGGTCGACCAGGTGATCCACCGCCCGCTGTCGGCGCAGCGTGCCGTAGACAAGGTCCGTCACCAGGCCGCGGTCGTCTCCTCGGAGACCGGAACGATCGAGGGCCGCGGACAGTGCGAGGTTGGCGAAAGCGCCGTCGTCGTCGATCCTTGCGAGAACCTCGAGGGCGAGACGGCGGGTCGTCACACCGGGTTCAGGCGTGTCGGCGCTCATGTCGGTGCGTCGTCCCTGGCGCCCAGACGCTCACCGAAGGGTGACGCACCGTTCGCCCAGGCATCTGCCCCCATCGACGCCTTGCCGGCTGGTTGGACCTGTTGGATCTCCAGGTCTCCGTCGCCGGCACGGACCATCACCGCACGCCGGTCACCCCAGATGGTGCCGGGGGAGGCGGCGTCGTCGGGAACACCGATCGATAGCGAACGGTCGCCAGGCAGCGCCGGTCTGGCCCGATGGACCTTGAACCGCTCGCCGCCCCATGTTGTCCACGCCCCGCCCACACGTACTTGTCGATCGAGCTGCACGACCGATCCGCTCCAGTCCAACCGCAGGTCGTCGACGGTCAGCTTGGCTGCGTAGGTCGCATAGCTGTCGTCCTGCGGTTCGCACCGTCCGAGGCCCCTGTCGAGCGAATCGACCAGCAGGTCGGTGCCCACGCTGACGAGCTCCGTCCGCAGGTCGGCAGCGGTGGTGAAAGCACCTATCCCGATCTCCGCCCTGTCGTACACGCATCCCGTGTCCAGGCCTTCCTCGAGCGCCATCAGACAGACCCCGGTCGATTCGTCGCCCGCGAGCAGTGCCCGTTCCACCGGCGCAGCTCCTCTCCAGCGCGGCAGCAGCGAGAAGTGCAGGTTGATCATCGGCATGTGGGCCAGTAGGTGAGGTCGGATGAGGCGTCCGTATGCCACGACGACACCCAGCTGTGCCTCCACCTCCAAGAGAGCCTCGATGTCGTCCGTGACAGGAAGCCCGAGCTCCAGTGCGGCTGCTTTGACCGGGCTCGGTGATGCAGCACCGCCCCGGCCGCGGCGCTTGTCCGACCCGCTCACGACCAACACGATCCGGTGACCGGCTCCGTGCAGTGCGATCAGCGGGGGTACCGCCATCTCGGGCGTCCCCAGGTAGACAAGGTCCATCGGCGCGTTCAGCGGAACCGGAACAGCGAACGCTTGGTTTCAGCCAACTCCGCGGGCTCAGCTGGGCGACCCGACATCGCCTGCTCCCGCAGCTCGCGCTTGGCTGCCTTGCGCTGATCGTCGTCCAGCCGCTCCAGGAGAAGGATCCCGTCGAGGTGGTCGAGCTCGTGCTGGATCAGACGCGAGAACAGTTCGTCCGCCTCGAACGAGATCTCGTTACCGTCCAGGTCGACTCCGGTCACGTGGACCTGTTTGGGCCTGACGATGTCGAACGACATGCCCGGCACACTGAGGCACCCCTCGTGGTACTCCCACTCGCCGTCGGATTCGGTGATGACGGGGTTGATGAGCACCTCTCCCCCGTCACCGGCACCCAGGTCGTAGACGAAGAACCGCTTCTGGACCCCAACCTGTGGTGCTGCAAGACCCAGGCCTGGCGCGTCGTACATGGTCTGGAGCATGTCATCGCACAGCCTCACCAGGCGTTCGTCGATGTCGGTGACCTCGTCGGCCCGCTGACGCAGCACGGGATCACCGACCAGGCGGATCGCATACGGGCTGGTCATGGCGTCCACGATACCGTGAGTGCCGTGACGGTCCCCGACAGCACCGAGCGGCGTGACGACCACTACTTCAGCGCCGTCCCGGCAACCCGGTCTCGTCCGTCATCGGTAACGCTCGACCTGCCCGACCGTTCATTGGTGCTCAGCACCGATGCAGGTGTCTTCTCACCGGGACGGATCGACCCCGGAACCAAGCTCCTGCTCCAGGAACTGCCACCGATCGAGGAGGGCCCAGTACTCGACCTGGGATGTGGCTACGGCCCGATCGCCTGCACGGTCGCGTTGCGACATCCGCAGCTGGAGGTCGTGGCGCTGGACGTGAACGAACGCGCACGGGCTCTGTGCGCCTCCAACGCGACAGCACTGGGGGCACGGGTGCAGGTGCTGGACCCTGTTGGCGCAGCCGGACTGGACCAGCTGGGAACGATCGTGTCCAACCCGCCCATCCGTATCGGCAAGCAGGCGCTGCACGATCTGTTGACGACATGGCTCGACCGACTCGTGCCTGACGGTCGGGCGTACCTGGTGGTGCACAAGAACCTCGGTGCCGACTCGCTTGCCAAATGGCTCCGCGCCCGAGGCCATGACGTGGATCGGCTCACGTCACGCCAGGGCTATCGGCTGCTCTCGGTGGCACCGGGCTGACGGACGACGGAGCCGACTGCGCCGGAGTCCGGAATCATCGGTCCGGCCGAGACGCTTTCAGCTCAGCCGGGCGGGATCCACCTGGAGCTTCAGCTGCCCCGGCGGTCGCTCGACACCGGCCATGTGGTTCAACAGGAGTTCACGATCCTCGGCCCTGAGCACCCACCTACCGTCGTCGGATCCCTGCACCGACACGCCCACCGGCGCTCCGAACCGTTCGATGTACGACGGTGCGGCTTCTCGCCCCACAGCGACGATCGTCGCCGCAGGCGGAAAGCGCAACAGACGACGACGGCTCGCCTCGACCACCGAGACCAGGCGGGGTTCGGCCCGTAGCGCCGCCTGGACCACCTCGTGTTCAGGGTTCCTGGTCTGTATCAACAGGCGGCCACCACGGGCTCGTCCACCGAGGACCCGGTTGGCCAGGACGAGCAGTCCGAGAGCCTCTTCCGCCGCCCTGTATCGGGGTGCCAACAGCTCCTGGTCGAAGTCCAGGAACACGACCAGGTCAGCACGATCGGCTCGGTGCAACGCGGCCGAGGTCCCGATGATGATGCGTTCGTCGACGAAGAGCTCGCCCGTGGAGCTGGCCGTGATCATCGTGACCGGTTCCAGAGCAAGGGCTTCGAGCTCCTCGCGAGCACGGGTGACACCGACACGCAGGAGGCTCAGCGCCGTAGACCCGCACTCGACGCAGACCGAGGGGCGTGTCGACGTGCAGCTCGCACACACCAGGGCGCGACTGTCGTCCTGGTGGACGGCGGCTCCACAGACGGCGCACTCGGCGACGGTGCCGCACGAGCGACATGTCAGCATCCTGGCCCTACCGGTGCGGTTGAGGACGACGAGCACCCGTCCATCGGCGCGGGCGGTGCCTCGGACCGCTTCGACCAGACGTGATGTGTAGAGCCCGCCGCGGGAGCTGTCGTCACCCCGTCGATCGATGATCGTCACCGGCGCCCAGCCCGCTCGTCGCTCCGCGGCGCCGATGCGTGCCGCCGGATCGGGCAAGTCGACGGTGGGTGTCGCAGGGGCTCCGGGCTCCGGACGGACCCACAGTCCGGCCCCTTCGTCCTCGCGTTGGGAGCCGAGTGCTTCGAGTGAAGGGCACGGCGAAACGAGCAGGCATGGCACACCCGCCCGCCGAGCGCGTTCGATCGCCACGTCGCGAGCGTGCCACGTCGGTGATGCCTCGCTCTGGAGCGCCGGATCGTGCTCGTCGAGCACGACGATCGCGCTCAGCGCCGGCGCTGGGGCGAACACTGCGGCGCGGCCACCGACGGCTGTCGCTCCGCCGGCCGCGGCCGCCCATCCATTGGGCCAGGCTGCAGCTGACGCACCCGATGCACGTAGGCCCCTGACCAGGCGGTCCACCGCGTCGCGCCTGGGGGTGATGACAATCAACTGCCCACCTGCGGCCGCCGGGAGAACCACATCCAGCGGATCGCTGGTCGGCGACACTTCGATCACCACGGGGCGGCCGGTGTGAGCGTCCGGGAGCTCCAGCGGCTTCTGGGCGAAACGAACTGCCGGACGTACTCGCAGTGGGGGTGAGGAGTGCACCACACGTTCGGGGGAAGCGAGGCGCAGCATCGTCGCGAGGCGACCTGCCCAGCGCCAGGCCGCCCACTTGCACAGCTCCACCACGTCAGCCGGCGGGCCTTCACCCACGATCTTGGCGATCTCCCGGAGGGCCACACCCTGTTCGGCCCGGACGTCACGCTCGAGCACCCAGCCGGCGACTCTGCGACCCGACAACGGGACCCTGACCATGGTGCCGACGCGCACCTGGTCCCCGAGCGGCTCGGGGACCAGGTAGTCGAAGCTGCGGTCGATCGCAGGCACGTCGGGCAGCACCCTCACGACAATGCCGCTCACGGCGCCACGTCCGCCGCTCGTGCCTCCTGTGGACTCAGAGACCGAGCGCGGAGCGGAGCGAATCAACCCGATCCGTGCGCTCCCAGGTGAATCCATCGCCGGTACGACCGAAGTGACCGTAGGCAGCGGTCGGGCGGAACACCGGCCGACGCAGGTCAAGATCCCTCACGATGGCGGCGGGACGCAGATCGAACACCTCTCGCACCGCAGAGTCGAGCTTGAGGGGGTCGACCGTGGCGGTGCCGAAGGTCTCCACCAGGATCGACACGGGATGGGCGACGCCGATCGCGTAGGCGACCTGTACCTCGCAACGCGACGCGGCGCCGGATGCGACAACGTTCTTGGCGACCCAACGAGCGGCGTAGGCGGCAGAGCGGTCTACCTTCGAGGGGTCCTTGCCCGAGAAGGCACCGCCTCCGTGGCGAGCAGCGCCACCGTAGGTGTCGACGATGATCTTGCGGCCGGTCAGCCCCGCGTCTCCGACGGGGCCACCGATCACGAAGCGGCCGGTCGGGTTGACGAATACCTCGTAGTCGTCGTCGCTGAACTGCTCTGGGATGACCGGGCGGATCACCTGCTCGATCAGGTCGGGGCGGATCTCGGTGTCGCGGTCCACCCCGTCGTTGTGCTGGGTGGAGATGAGCACCGTCTTCAGAGCGACGGGGCGACCGTCCTCGTACTCGAAGGTGACCTGCGTCTTGGCGTCGGGGCGCAGGTATGGAATGGTCCCCGCCTTGCGGACCTCGGCCAGACGTTCCGCCATCCGGTGAGCGAGGTGGATGGGCAGCGGCATGAGGACGTCGGTCTCGTCGACCGCGTAGCCGAACATCATCCCCTGGTCGCCGGCGCCCTGCTTGTCGAGCTCGTCGTCCTCGCCCGCTGTTCCGGTGCGGACCTCCTCCGAGTCGTCGACGCCCTGGGCGATGTCGGGTGACTGCTCGTCGATCGCTACCAGCACACCGACAGTGGCGCCGTCGTAGCCGTAGCTCTCGCGGTCGTAGCCGATGTCACGGATCGTCTGACGCACGATCGAAGGGATCTCGACATAGGCGGAGGTGCTGATCTCTCCACCGACGATCGCCAGGCCGGTCGTCACGAACGTCTCGCAAGCGACTCGTGCGGCCGGGTCCTGGGTCAGTATCGCATCCAGGATAGAGTCCGAGATCTGATCGGCCATCTTGTCAGGATGTCCCTCGGTCACTGACTCCGAGGTGAACGTCCACTTGCTCATGTCTTCTCCCTGTCAGGGTGCTCTGGATCGGTGTTCCGGATCCCCACGACGGCGTCCAGCACCGCTTCGGCGACCGCGCGCTTGTCGCTCAGCGGCACGTGATGTTGCTCGCCGTGGGAGCTGAGGATCAAGACCTCGTTGGTGTCGTGCTCGAAGCCGACACCCGGTGCTGCCACATCATTGGCTACGACCAGATCGACGTTCTTGTCGCGGAGCTTGCGAGCCGCGTGAGCGGCCACGTCGGTCGTCTCGGCAGCAAACCCGACGAGCGTCTGGCCGGGCAGACGGGTGGCTCCGAGCTCGGCGAGGATGTCGACGGTCGGACGGAGCTCGACAGTCGGGACTCCGTCACCCTTCTTGATCTTCTGGTCGGCGACCCGGACAGGGGTGAAGTCTGCGACTGCCGCTGCCATCACGACGACGTCGGCGCTGCGTGAGCGATCGGCAACGACACGGTGCATCTCATCGGCGGTGGCCACCTCGACACGTTCGACCAACGGCGGCACCGGCAGAGCGGTGGTGGTCACCAGCGTCACCCGCGCGCCCCGCTTCGCTGCCGCCTCGGCGATCGCATGTCCCTGCTTGCCCGACGATCGGTTCCCGATAAACCGAACCGGGTCGATCGGCTCCCTGGTTCCTCCTGCCGCCACGAGGACGTCTAGGCCTGCGAGATCCCCGGCACTCGGGCCCAGCACGTCGAACACAGCGTCGAGGATCGTTGCCGGCTCCGCCAACCGGCCTGCTCCGACGTCTCCGCCGGCCAGGCGACCCTCCTCGGGTGGAACCACGTGCACACCCCTCGAAACCAGGGTGGCGACGTTGTCACGGACTGCCGGGTGCTCCCACATCTCGGTGTGCATCGCCGGGCAGACCATCACCGGAGCGCGGGTGGCTATCAGGACGTTGGTGAGCAGGTCGTGGGAGTAGCCGTCCGCGTAGGCCGACAGGAGCCTGGCTGTGGCGGGTGCCACCACGATCAGATCCGCGGTCTGTCCCAGCAACGTATGGGGGATGGGATCAGGCTCACTCCAGAGGGAGCGGCGCACCGGCTCCGACGCCAAGGCGCTCAAAGTGACCTCACCGACGAACCGAACTGCATCGTCGGTCATCACGGGCACCACGTGGGCTCCTGCATCGACCAGCCGTCGGCAGAGCTCCACCGACTTGTAGGCGGCTATCCCACCGCACACGCCGAGGACGACGCGACGGCCCTCGAGCGATCCCACGTTGTCGATCAGTCGTCGGCGGAGTCGGTCTCCTCGACCGGCTCCGCATCGACCTCTACCGAGGTGAGGTCGACCTTGATCCCCTCGACCTTGTCGGCTGCGATCTCCTCGAAGGCGATCGACAGCGGCTTGCGGGCCGTTGAGGTCACCTGCGGCGGAACCACCCCTCCGGATGTCTCGCCGAGCTGGCCGTAGTAGCTGTTGATCTGTCGAGCACGCTTGGATGCAAGAGTGACCAGCGAGAACTTCGAATGGCAGCGGTCGAGCAGCTCCTCGACGGGCGGATCCATCATCGTGTCGAGGCGTTCAGCCATGTGCGGGCGATCTCCAGGTTCGTGACGCTGTCGGGGGCGGCCGGCGCCGCGGACGTCGCTGGGCCAGCGAACGATGCTAGCAGTCGAGGGCCCCTCAGCGGGAACGGTGGACGTGTATGTGATGACGCAGCTCGTCAAGGGCGCGCTCGAACTCGTCGTTCACGACGTTGACCGCCTCGAGCTGGCGGGCAAGCTCGACCTCTTCGTCTGCCTTCGCGAGTCGCTGACGGATTCGATCCTCGTCATCCCCCCTGCCGCGGAGCCGTTCCTCCTGGACGGATCGGTCCGGAGCGTCGACGAACAGCAGCAGCGCCTGTGGGTACAGCTCCTTGATGTTCGCAGCGCCCCTGACGTCGATCTCGAACAGGACGTCGCGCCCTGCGGGCGGTTCAGGTACGGGGCTGCCCTGGAGGTAGTCGAGGAACTCGGTCCACTCGAGGAACCCTCCGTCTGCGATCCGCTGCTCGAAACGGTCCCGGGTGACGAAGTGGTAGGCGTCAGCAGCCTCGGACGGGCGACGGTTCCGCGTGGTCCACGACCTGCTGAGCCACAGGCGCGGGTCCACCTCGAGCAGGCGGGTGACGAGCGTGCCCTTACCCACACCTCCGGGCCCGGAGATGACGATCACTGCCGAACCCTCCGGCAACGGCACCGGGATACCAGCGCCGGAGCTCACGAACCCTCCCTCTCGCCTCGGTCGAACTCGTCGATCAGCTCGGCTCTGCGAGCTGCGTTCAACGCGGAGATCGGCGTACGCGCCGCAAGGCCCAAGCGGTCGAGCGTCCGGCGTGTCTCGGTCTTGCGGGCACCGGGCAGGGACTCGAGCATCCACAGGACCCTGACCTGCCCGGCCAGCGGGTCGGTCTCGGCCGAGGCGAGTGCCTCGGCCAACGAGATCCGTCCCTCGGAGAGACCGCGTCGCATTCCGATGCGCTCGTTCCTTGCCCGCTCGGCCCATTCGAGCGCACGGGCACGGTCAGCAGGCAGCGCGTCAGTCATATCGCTGCGGCTATCGCAGCTGCAGCTGCGCGGGGATCGTCCGCCTTGGTCACAGCGCGCCCGATCACGAGCAGGTCGGCACCGTTGGCAGCGGCCTCCTGCGGGCTGGCAGCACGCGCCTGATCATGACGCGCCTCACCGCTGAGGCGGATACCAGGCACGACTCGCTTGAGACGTGGCGCCAACTCGCGAGCGGTCTGCAGGTCCTCAGCTGCCAGCACCAAGCCTCCGCAGCCACCCTCGAGCGCCAGGCGCACGCGGTTCGGAACGATGTGCGGCGGTGCGGAGTCGTCGCTGGTCAGGACCGTGACCGCCAGGGCGCACGGATCGGGGAGCCCGGCTCGTGCTGCGCCCTCGTGCAGGCCTTCCACACCGGCACGGAGCATGTCGACACCGCCGAGCGCGTGGAGTGTGAGGTACTCGACCCCGAGTGAGCCCAGGACCATCGTCGAACGCTGCACCGTCGTGGGTATGTCGAACAGCTTGAGGTCCAGGAAGACCTGGTAGCCCAAATCCCGCAGGGCGCCGATCGCCTCGGGTCCGTCGGAGCTGAACAACTCCAGGCCCACCTTTGCCACGCCGAACCAGGGGCGCAGGCTCACGGCCAGGCGCATGGCCTCGACCAGGTCGTCCACGTCGAGCGCGAGCGCGAGGCGACGACGAACCTCGTCGGGAACCTCGCGCTCGACGTCGCTGCCGCTCACCGGCTCAGACATCCAATCCTCCGTTCAGCCGCTGCTCTCGATCAGCGGTCATCGTCCATCGTTCGGCACGGTCGGGGGTGTCACTGGGACGACCTGCCCGGTGAGTGACGCGACACGAGCCACGTCGTGTTCGCGGCACCATGATTCCATTCCTTCGAGCACACGCACGACCGTACGCGGATCCGCGAAGGTGGCGGTGCCGACCTGAACCGCGCTCGCGCCGGCGATCATCAGTTCGATCGCGTCATGCGCGGTGGCCACTCCCCCGACACCGACTATCGGCAGGTCCGGATGGGCAGCGTGCACGTCATGGACTGCTCGCACAGCGATCGGGTGGATCGCGGGGCCCGACACACCGCCGGTCCGACCTCCCAGGAGCGGACGGCGGCTGTCCAGATCGATCACCATCCCCATGAGCGTGTTGACCAGCGTGACTGCTTCTGCGCCGGCAGCCGCCGCTGCGCCTGCGACCTCGACGAGCCGGTCGGTGTTGGGGCTGAGCTTGGCCCAGCGTGGTCTTCCGGCGACCTCGGTCGCCTCGATCACCGCGGCAGTTGCGTCGGGGTCGTGGGCGAACAGGTGGGTTCCACCGTCGAGGTTCGGACAGGACAGGTTCACCTCGACCGCGACGACCTCGTCCGAGCATGACGACGCCGCTTCGGCGGCGCGCGCGTAGTCATCGACGCTGCGGCCCCAGATGCTCACCACGACCGCCGCGTCCCGGGCGAGCAGCGCCGGTAGCTCCTCAGCACGCCACCGCACGACCCCTGGCCCCTGGAGTCCCACGCTGTTGATCATCCCGGCGGCCGTCTGGTGAACCCTGGGGGCGGGGTTCCCGGGCCACGGATCTGCGCCCAGCGACTTGACCACGACAGCGCCCAGTCGTGCCAGGTCGACGTAGTCGGCCAGCTCATCGCCGTGGCCCGCAGTGCCCGACGCCGTCATCACCGGTGAACGCAAAGCCACCGAGCCCACCTGAACGGCCATGTCCACGGGCGTGACGCCGACCCGACCCGACGGCGCCTGTCGGCGTCCGCGAGCGAAACGACCGCGGAGGCGGTCAGGCACGGACACCCTGGTGGTACTCCTGCAGGCTGCGCACGGTCAGGTCGGTGGCGATGCAGTCGGCCACGCCGTTGGCAGCCGCCAGCGCAGCCGCCGCTGTGGTCAGCAGAGGCACCTGGTGACGGGCTGCGGCCGAACGGATGTGGGCGCCGTCCGCTCGCGGGCCGCGACCGCGCGGGCTATTGACGACCAGGTCGACCTCGCCGCCGGCGATCAGGTCGACCGCATCCTCGCCGGTGTCATCCGGGTCGGCCGCGGCACCGGGCGGTGTGGTGAGCTTCGCCACCACCTTCGTCACCGGTACTCCGGCGTCTCGCAGTCGAGCAGCCGTGCCGGATGTGGCGACAATCGAGAAGCCGAGATCGGCGAACCGTCGCGCTGCTCGCGCGCCGACCTCCTTGTCGCGATCGGCCAGCGAGAAGAAGACGGTGCCGGAGGTCGGCATGCGGTCCCCTGCCGCGAGCTGCGACTTGGCGAACGCCATCCCCACCGTCGTGTCGATTCCCATCACCTCTCCGGTGGAGCGCATCTCGGGGCCCAGCACAGCGTCGACATCGGGGAAGCGGCTCCAGGGCAGGACGGCTTCCTTGACCGCTATGTGGTCACCCTCGACCTTGGGACGCAACAGGCCTTCTTCGCGCAGTTCCTCGAGGGTTGCGCCGCACATGACCCTCGCCGCGATCTTCACCAGCGGCACGCCGGTCGCCTTCGCCACGAACGGCACCGTCCGTGATGCACGCGGGTTTGCCTCGATCACGAACACCTGCCCGGTGTCGGGGTCCTCACCCGAGCGCTTCACCGCGAACTGCACGTTGATGAGCCCCTGCACCTGGAGCTCCGCGGCGATGCGCCGGGTGTAGTCCTCGATGACAGCGACGGTGGACTCCGAGAGCCCGACCGGGGGGATCACGCAGGCGGAGTCACCCGAGTGCACGCCGGCCTCTTCGACGTGTTCCATGATCCCGCCGATGATCACCTGGCCGGTGTGGTCACGGATGGCATCGACGTCGACCTCGGTCGCGTCCTCGAGGAAGCGGTCGATCAGCACCGGCCGTTCGGCCGAGAGCCCTCCCTCGCGCCCGAGCGATCCGCTAAGAGCGATCGCCTCCCATGCGAGCTCGAGGTCGCGGGAGTTGTAGACGATCTCCATCGCCCTGCCACCGAGCACGTAGCTGGGCCGAACCAGCGCGGGGAATCCGATCCGCTCGGTAGTGGCGAGCGCTTCTGCGAGGGTGGTCGCGGTTGCGCCTGCCGGCTGGGGGATCTCGAGACGTGCGCACAGGGCACCCCATCGGTCCCTGTCCTCAGCGGCATCGATGCTGGCGGCCGAGGTCCCCAGAACCAGATCCGGAGGCAGGACGCCGGCGAGCTTCAGCGGTGTCTGACCACCGAGCGAGACGATCACGCCGACGAGATTCCCGCCGCCCTCCTCGGCGGAACGCCGCTCGGCGTCGATGACGTTGAAAACCCCTTCAGCCGACAGCGGCTCGAAGTAGAGCCGGTCGGATGTGTCGTAGTCGGTCGAGACCGTCTCGGGGTTGCAGTTCACCATCACGGTCTCGAAACCGGCATCTGCGAGCGCGAAGCATGCGTGCACGCAGCAGTAGTCGAACTCGATCCCCTGTCCGATGCGGTTCGGACCGGACCCCAGGATTATGACCTTGTCCCTTCCGGACGGCGCCACCTCGCACTCGTCCTCGTAAGTGCCGTAGTGGTACGGAGTCTCGGCCTCGAACTCGGCGCCGCAGGTGTCGACGGTCTTGTAGGTGATCGCCACGCCAGCTGCCAGACGGGCTTCGCGGACCTGTGTCTCGGTGACGCCCCAGAGGTGGGCCAGCTGTGCGTCTCCGAAGCCGAGGCGTTTGGCCCGCCGCCACGTGCGACGGTCGACCCCGGCGAGCACGGATGTGCCCGAACCCAACGACACGAGGTGTTGACGCTCCTCGATGATCGCCAGGATCTGGTCGAGGAACCACGGGTCGATCCCCGTCGCGTCGTGAACCTCGTCGAGCGGTACCCCGCGACGAAGCAGGGACTCCACCTCAAAGATCCGCTCAGGTGAGCCGACCGCTGCGCGCTCGAGCAACTGCGCCGTGGGCACGTCGTCGTACTGGGCCTCGGCCGGGTCGCCGTTGAGCCCGCCGCGCCCCTGTTCCAGCGAGCGCATCGCCTTCTGGAGCGACTCCGGAAACGTTCGCCCGATCGCCATGACCTCACCCACGGACTGCATCTGGGTGCCCAGGCGGGGCTCGGCTCCGGGGAACTTCTCGAACGCCCAGCGAGGCACCTTGGTCACCACGTAGTCGATCGTCGGTTCGAAGCTCGCCGGGGTCTTGCGGGTGATGTCGTTGGGGATCTCGTCGAGGGTGTAGCCGACCGCGAGCTTGGCGGCGATCTTCGCGATCGGGAACCCGGTCGCCTTGGATGCGAGCGCGGAGGAGCGGCTCACACGGGGATTCATCTCGATCACGACCTGCTCGCCGGTCTCGGGATGCACGGCGAACTGCACGTTCGAGCCGCCCGTCTCGACACCGACGCGTCGGATGCAAGCGAACGCGGCGTCGCGCATCTGCTGGTACTCGACGTCTGTGAGCGTCTGGGCAGGAGCCACGGTTATCGAGTCGCCCGTGTGCACACCCATCGGGTCGAAGTTCTCGATCGAACAGATGATCACGCAGTTGTCCGCACGGTCACGCATGACCTCGAGTTCGAACTCCTTCCAGCCGGCGATCGACTTCTCGATCAGGATCTCCGAGATGGGGCTCGCCTCGAGGCCACGCGAGGCTATGTACTCGAACTCCTCGACCGTCGATGCGATGCCTGTCCCCTTGCCGCCCAGGATGTAGGCCGGGCGGATCACCACGGGCAGGCCGATCTCGCCGACGCATGCGCGCGCTTCGTCCATGTTGTTGGCCGTGGCAGATGCCGGTACGCCGAGCCCGATCTCGATCATCGCCTGCTTGAACTTCTCGCGGTCCTCGGCGGTGCTGATCGCCTCGGCGTCTGCCCCGATCAGTTCGGCGCCGTAGCGGTCGAGCACGCCGTCGGCGTGGAGCTCCATTGCCAGGTTGAGAGCGGTCTGACCGCCGAGCGTCGGCAGCACCGCGTCTGGTCGCTCCTTGGCGATGATCCGCTCCAGCACATCCGCGACGAGGGGCTCAACGTATGTGGCATCCGCGAAGTCGGGGTCGGTCATGATCGTCGCCGGGTTCGAGTTGGCGAGGATCACCCGGTAGCCCTCTTCGCGCAGCACCCGGCATGCCTGGGTGCCCGAGTAGTCGAACTCGCAGGCCTGGCCGATCACGATCGGACCGGATCCGATCAGCAGGATCGACTCGAGGTCGTCGCGGCGGGGCATCAGTGGCTCCTTGGGGTATGTCCGGCGCAGCGGGCGCCGTGTGCGACGCTACGCAGGTGAAGTTCGATTTCGAGCAACGCTGGACCGCACCGGTTGACGACGTCGTCGACGTCTACCTGGACGAGTCCTTCTGGATGAGCCTGGTGAACCTGCACAAGACGAGCCCTCCGACGGTCCTGGACATCGAGCGGAGCGCCGACCGCGCCGTTGTCCGTCTGCACTGGGTGCTCACGGTCGACCTTCCACGTGAAGCCGCTCGCTTCATCGACCCCGACGACGTCGCCTGGGTCGAGGAGACCAACTGGGATCTGAGGAGCCGGGTCGCCAAGGTGAGCTTCCACCCCGATCAGGCCGCGGGGCTGCTGCGGGCATCGGCCACTGCTCGGCTGCGAGCGGACGGCTCCGACGCGGTCCGCTCGATCGACGGCGACCTCTCGGTGCGCATCCCGCTGCTCGGCCGCAAGGTCGAGCCGGCCATCGTCGAAGGTGTGGTCGAGCACCTCGGCGAGGAAGCCGACGCGATCGCAACCCGTCTGGACGGCTGAACGACCGGTCATCGCGACCTGGCATCCATGAGATCGGCGAATCGCTCGAACAGGTAGCGGCTGTCGTGCGGGCCGGGACCGGCCTCGGGGTGGTGCTGCACCGCGAATGCCGCGACGTCGTTGCACTCGAATCCCTCTACCGTGCCGTCGTTGAGGTTGCGGTGTGTGACAGAGACGTTGGCGACGCCGTCTAGATCGACGCAGTAGTTGTGGTTCTGGCTCGTTATTTCGACCTTGCCGGTGGTCAGGTCGCGTACCGGGTGGTTGCCACCGTGATGGCCGAACGGAAGCTTGTAGGTCGTCC
This sequence comes from uncultured Microthrixaceae bacterium, assembly GCA_964450685.1. Lineage (GTDB taxonomy): Bacteria > Actinomycetota > Acidimicrobiia > Acidimicrobiales > Microtrichaceae > JBAOHV01. The sequence goes on along the minus strand of CAYVDN010000014.1, from coordinate 52,062 downwards.
CGCCGAGCGCTGTGGCGAGCATCTGGTGGCCCATGCAGATGCCGAACACCGGAACCCGGCCCAGCAGCTCGCGGATCGTGGCGGGCACAGCCTCGACGGCACCGGGGTCACCGGGACCGTTGGAGAGGAACACGCCGTCCGGATCCAGTGCCAGGATCTCGTCCGCCGTTGTGGACGCAGGAACCACATGCACCGAACCGATGGTCGCCAGGTTTCGCACGATGGTCGTCTTGATGCCCAGGTCGACCGCGACGATGCGTCGTTGCGCATCGGTGCTCGCCGGCTGTGACCAGGCTTCGGTGGTGCTCACGACCGATACCAGGTCGCAGCCGTCCGTCCCCACCGCCGAAGAGGCCGCAGCCCGCAGTTCGGAATCAGCCGCGGTCCCGAACGCACCCGGCAGGGCGCCGTGGTCGCGCAGGTGGCGGGTGAGGCGTCGGGTATCGATCCCGGCGATGCCTGCGATCCCATGGCGGACCAGGTACGAGTCCAGGTCGGACTCGGCACGCCAGCTGCTGTGGCGACGGGCCAGGTCGCGCACGACCACACCCGCGCAGCGAGGCGCCGACGACTCGTCGTCGTGGTCGTTCACCCCGTAGTTGCCGATGTGGGGGTAGGTGAACGCGATGACCTGTCCGGCGTAGGACGGGTCGGAGATCACCTCCTGGTAGCCGCTCAGAACGGTGTTGAAGACGAACTCACCGGTCGTGACCCCGGATTCGGGTTCGGCACCGATCGCCTCGCCCTCGAACACGGTTCCGTCACGCAGCACGATCGCCGCATCGCGGATGCTCATCGCTGTACCTCTCCATCGATCACGACCTGTTCGCCGAACAGGAAGGTGTGGCGCACCGCGCCGCGGACCTGACGTCCCACATAGGGGACGTTGCGACTCCGTGAGGCCCCACCGCTGTCATCGATCGTCCAGCGGTGATCGGGGTCGATCACACACAGGTTGGCGGGTGAGCCCTCGGTGACGGTGCGGCCGTGCTGGTCCATGCCCGCGATCCGCGCCGGGCGCCAGGACAGCGCTGCGATCACGTCCGACTCGGTCATGCCGGTGCCGCCGTCCACGAGCTGGGTGAACGCCAGCGCCAGCGCATACTCGAGTCCAAGCATGCCGGGAGGTGCGTGGTCGAACGGACGCTCCTTGTCCTCGGGCGTGTGGGGGGCGTGGTCCGTCGCTATGGCGTCCAGTACACCCGACGCGAGCCCCTCGGCGATAGCTGCCACGTCGCTGTCGGTGCGCAGTGGCGGGTGCACCTTGTAGGTGGCGTCGTATCCGGCACAGCAGGCGTCTGTGAGCGTGAAGTGGTGCGGGGCCGCTTCGGCGGTGACGGGAAGACCCCCCGCTTTGGCGGCGGCGATCATCGCGACGGACCCGGCTGTGGACATGTGCTGGAAGTGGACTCTGGCCCCGGTGAGCCGTGCGAGCGCGATGTCACGCATGACCATCAGCTCCTCGGCTTCGCTCGGTTGACCGGGCAGGCCCAGACGGCTGGACCACTCCCCCTCGTGCATGCAGGTTCCCTCGGACAGCGAAGAGACCTCGCAGTGCTGGGCCAAGGTGACACCGAGTCCCGAGGCGTACTCGAGCGCCCGACGCATCAGGCGGTCGTCCTGCACGCCGGTGCCGTCATCGGTGAAGATCCGCACTCCGAGCTCGGCCATCTCGGCCATCGGCGACAGCTGCTCCCCCGCGCGGCCGACTGTGATCGCGCCCGAGGTGTGCACGTCGCAGACCGATGAGCGTCCCAGCTCGAGCACCTCGCGCACGACCGCGGCGCAGTCGATCGCGGGAGTGGTGTTGGGCATGGCGAGCACCGCCGTGAATCCGCCCAGCGCGGCGGCCCGTGCGCCTGTCTCGATGGTCTCGGCTTCTTCTCGTCCGGGCTGGCGCAGGTGGGTGTGCAGGTCCACCAGACCCGGCGCCACGATGCAGCCACCGGCGTCGATGACGCGGTCGGCGTCGAGTCCGTTACCGACCGCGGCGATCCGACCGTCGACCACGACGACGTCGCCGCTGCGTTCACCGGTCTCGTCGATGATCCGCCCGCCGCGCAGGACCGTGCTCGTGGGCGTGCTCATGAGGACTCCTCGGGGGTCTGGTTCAGGTGGCGGCCGGACCCCAACAGCATGAACAGGACCGCCATCCGCACCGCTACGCCGTTGGCTACCTGTTCGGTGATCACGGCATTGGGCTGATCGGCCACCTCGCTCGCGATCTCGACACCGCGGTTCATGGGGCCGGGGTGCATGATGATGGCCCCAGGGGCCAGGCGCGCGGCCCGTTCGGCACTCAGTCCGTAGCCCGCGGTGTACTCCCGCAGGGACGGCACCAGAGCCTCGGTCATGCGCTCACGTTGCATGCGCAGCAGGTAGCAGACGTCGACGTGTTCGAGCACCGGATCCAGCCGGTGGCTGACCTCGACGTCCCACGCCGCTGTGTCCGGGGGCAGCAGCGTCGGTGGGGCCACCAGCGTCACCTTCGCGCCGAGCATCGTGAAGATCTCCATGTCGGAGCGCGCCACACGCGAGTGCTTGACGTCGCCGACGATCGCCACGTGGCGTCCCCGGAGGTCGCCCAGGTGTGCCCGCGCGGTGTACGCGTCGAGCAGGGCCTGAGTGGGGTGCTGGTGCCAGCCGTCGCCGGCGTTGATGACGGCGGCGTTCGTCCAGGCGGCGATCTGCGCGGGTACTCCCGAGGAGCGGTGCCGCACGATCACGGCGTCGATGCCCATCGCCTCGATCGTCTCGATCGTGTCGCGCACGGACTCGCCCTTGTTGACTGACGACGACGACACGGCGAAGGACATCGTGTCGGCCGACAGCCGTTTGGCCGCTGTGTCGAAGCTGAGGCGGGTCCGGGTGGAGTCCTCGAAGAACAGCGACACGACCGTGCGGCCGCGCAGTGCGGGGACCTTGGGGATCGCCCGCCGGCCGACCTCGACGAACGTGTCGGTCAGGTCGAGCAGCTCGACTACCTGCTCGCGGGTCAGGTCGTTGACCGACAGGAGGTGCCGGGTGGTGTCGACAGCTCTGGGTGTCTCGACAACTGGGGTGGAGCTCACGACTTCTGCAGCTCGCCCAGCTCGACGCCCTGCATGGTCACGTCGACGAGTTCGTCGCGTCGCGTCGGCAGGTTCTTGCCGACGAAGTCGGGCCGGATGGGGAGCTCACGGTGTCCCCGGTCGACCATGACCGCGAGCTGGACGGTGCGGGGCCGACCGAAGTCGATGACCGCGTCGAGCGCGGCCCGGATGGTGCGCCCGGTGAAGAGCACGTCGTCGACCAGGATGACGATCTTGCCGGTGAGGTCCACCGGTATGTCCGTGACCTCCTCGGGAAGGACCGGGCGGATGCCGATGTCGTCGCGGTACAGGGCGACATCGAGTGTGCCTACCGGAACCGAGGTCTCGACACCTTCGAGGCTCTCGATCTCCTCGAGAGTTGCGGCCAGTGCGTGGGCTAGCTGCACCCCGCCGGTCTGCAGGCCGACCAGGACGACGTCATCGAGTCCGTGGTTGCGTTCCAGGATCTCGTGCGACATCCGGCGCAGCGCCCGATGGATGTCATCGGCGTCCATGACCTGCGCCCGGGCAACGAAAACGCCCCCGTAGGGGCGCGTCATACGGCGTTCGCGTTCTGCCATGGGCAGCGGCCTTTCTGTCCGTAGGAGCCTCTCAGGACCCCTTTCACGTACAGGCACCGACCCTAGCACGACCGCACGGACCCTCTCCGGCCGCATCGTCCGCACAAGCGAGTGGTGACGCCCTATCCGGTCAAGTAGCCCAGCGGCACGGGCTCACGAGAACGCCATCCCGAGAGCTGCGGCACCGATGCTCAAACACGACACCCCGATATAGACCCCAGCAAGGCCCAGCTGCTTCCTCCTCGCCAGCGCAATGGCGTCGTGAGCGAAGCTCGAGAAGGTCGTGTAGGCGCCGAGCCCACCTACACCGATGACCGTGAACGCAGGCGGCGTGACCGACGAGAGAACGCCCAGCAGGAAGGAGCCGGTGAGGTTGACGACCAGGGTTCCCATTGGAAACCCTCCTGGCCGGTTCCAGCGGCGACCGACTCCCGCGCGAGCGAGTGAACCGACGGCAGACGCAAGCACGAAGGCGACAGCTGTCATCATTGGTCGCCCTCCACCGCAAGATCCAGCGATCGGAACCGACGAAGCATGGCGGCGCCACCGGCTACGCCAAGGAGACCTGAGACGAGCGACGCAGCCACATACACCGCGGCAACCTCTGATCGGCCGATTCGGGCCAGTTCCACCACCTCGAGAGAGAAGGTCGAAAAGGTTGTGAGACCGCCACACACTCCGATGCCACCGAAGTCGTGAAGTACCAGCCGAGCCTGTGGATGCGACCACTCCTCGCCGAGGAGAACGCCAAGCAGCACGGACCCGGCGACGTTCACCAACAAAACGGGCCATGGGAACGGGGACTGGTGCCCGAAGACCGAGACGACACCCCACCTCGCAGTCGAGCCGACCGCTCCGCCCAGGGCAACTGCGACCAAGCGACTCTGCTTCCTGACATCGCGCATGTACTCCCAGCCTTTCCGGCTTCCACTTCGTCCTTCGGCGCATTCCACCAGGCAAACTCGAACATGTGGACACTGCCTGCCTGTGGGTGAGGTCGCCACTCGGACCGGCGTGGCACCTCGTGCGTAGGCGTCCAGTCAGCGGCCTCTCATGATGACACCTGCAGGCTCCATCATCTCGAACTCATCGAGGATGTTCGGGTTACGGTTCCGACGTGAACAGCAGCAGGGGGATCGCTGTCGATGTCCGCGAGGCGCGGGCCTTGTTCCCGGCGACGGATGGATCCGCGTACTTCAACACAGCGGCCGTCGGACTGGCGAGTGAAGCCTTGACTGCGGCGTATCACCGGTATGTCGACGAATGGTCGAAGTCCGGTCTGGACTTCGACCAGGGAGAGGCGGCTGCCGAGTCGGCCAGAACTTCAGTCGCAGCCCTGATGGGAGCAGATCGAGCTGACATAGCGCTCATCCCGTCGGTGTCCGCCGCAGCGGGACTCGTGTCTGCGCAGTTTGGTCCGGCCAGGACCGGTCAGAACGTCGTGATCGGCGAGCGCGAGTACAGCTCGAACCACTTTCCGTGGCGGTTGCTGGCCAACAAGGGCTACGAGGTGCGACAAGAAGCGGCAGCGAAGCTGCTGCCGGGTCACCGTCGCCCACCCTGCCGGGCCGTTGAAGTGTCGTCCAAGTCAGGGGCGTAGCGCCCAGCGAGCCGTCGTCCAGCCGGTAGTCGCTCAAGGCGACAACCGAATCTGCAGCAGACGCCCCTTCCCAGGCGTCGCTCGACGCAAGGATGGGCGAAGCCCGGGAGAGACTCGACCTCTTGCGTTTACGTGGCCAGGTGCTCAGGCGTTGACAGGTCGGCGGCCAGACAGCGCTACCAGCCGCTCGATCAGCTCGGCCTTGGTCGCGTCGGCCACCTCGTTGGGTCGCTGGCAGGTGCCCGCGGCGTGGTGCCCACCCCGCCGTACTCCAGCATCAGCTGGCCGACCTCGACCGGGTTGGACCGATCGAAGATGGATTTTCCGACCGTGTAAACGGTGTTCTGCTGGGCCCGGCCCCACATGACGTGCATCGAAATGTCGCACTCGGGGAACATCGCGTAGACCACGAACCGGTTGCCGGCGTAGATGACCTCTTCGTCGCGCAGGTCCAGCACGACCAGGTTGTCGTGGACCTGTGCGACCCGGGAGATCTGGTTGCGGAACAAGTCGTGCTGGGCCTGGAACAGCTCGACGCGCTCAGCGACGTCGGGCAGCGCCAGGATCTCGTCGATCGACAGGTCGCGGCAGCAGTCGATGAGTGTCATCATCAGCTGGTAGTTCGATACCCGGAAGTCGCGGAAGCGACCGAGACCGGTACGAGCGTCCATGAGGAACGACAACAACTCCCAGCCCTTGGGCTCCAACACGTCCTGCATCTCGAACTCGGCCGCATCGGCCTTGTCCACGGCGAACATGAGCTCCGGGCTGATGCTGGGGAACCGAGCTGCGCCGCCGAAGTGGTCATAGACCACCCGCGCTGCCGATTTGGCGTCCGGCTCGAGGATGTATCCCGGCAGATCGTCGCCGCCGTTGCGGATCAACTCGCTGGCGTGGTGGTCGAAGCACATGCCGCAGCCGTCGACGTACGGGAGGTTGGTCAGGATGTCGCGATCAGTCACTGCCACCTTTCCGTCCTGGACGTCCTTCGGGTGGTGGAACTCGATCTCACCGAGGAGGTCCAGCTCCTTGAGCAGCAACGCGCACACCAGGCCGTCCATGTCGCTGCGGGTCAGCAGGCGGTAGCGGTCGTCGTTCATCGAAGGGTCCTCCGTCATGATGTCGGTCCTCCTCCATCGGCCAACTACCAGCAGAACTGAGCCACTTCGATGGAAGTGCCATCAGCTGCGAGGGCGATCATGCCGGGACTCGCCCACTGGTCATCCTGACCACCGTCGTCAGGAGAACGAGCGACGAAACGCTGCCACCGGTGCTCGCGGGTGTGTCTACGCTCGGAGCTCGTCCGCTGCCGCGGCGAGAACTCCGTTCACGAAGCGGGCCGAGTCGTCGGTCCCGTAACGTCCTGCCAGGTCGACTGCTTCTGCCAGCACCACGCCTCGTGGTACGTCCGGACGATGAGCCAATTCGAAGCAGGCCACCTGCAACACGACGAGGTCGAGGGCCGCCATCCGTTCCAGGCTCCATCCCTGCACCCGCCGGGCGAGCAGCTCGTCGATCTGGGAGCGGTGCTCGACCACGCCGCGCACGAGCGCGTCGGTGTACTCGTCAGGAGCAAGCACCTGCGAAGCGAGCACCTGCGATATCGGCAGGTCCTTGATGCGCGACTCGTAGAGCAGGTGCACTGCTCGCTCACGCGCCTCGTGGCGACCGCCGACCACCGGCCTGACGACCGGTGGGGCCTCGACGTCGATCTGCTCGACGACGGTCTCGGCATCCAGGACGGTGTCGATCACCGACTCGCTGACTGGCGCGCCGTCTGGCACGCGCTGCTGCGGGGTGTCGTCCGACTGTGCGCCGGGATCGTCGCCAGTCCCGCTGTTGCTCACGCCCGGGAGATGAAGTCGCCGGTGCGGGTGTCGACCTTGATCTTCTCGCCGGGGTTGATGAACAGGGGCACCTGCACGACCAGTCCCGTCTCGAGCGTGGCGGGCTTCTTGGCGCCGGACACGCGATCGCCCTTCTCGCCCGGTTCGGTCTCGGCGACGTCGAGCTCGACCGACGCTGGCAGCTCGACACCGATGATCTCGTCGCCGTACATCATCAGAAGGGCGCCGGCCTGGTCGATCAGGTAGTTCGTGGTGTCACCGAGTGTCGCCGCGGGCACGTTGAGCTGGTCGTAGGTGCTGTTGTCCATGAACACGTAGTCGTCGCCGTCGCGGTAGAGCAGCTGCATCTCGCGCTTCTCGACGATCGCTCGCTCCATCTTCTCGCCTGCCCGGAACGTCCTCTCGACCACACCGCCGTTGCGGACGTTGCGCAGCGAGGTGCGCACGAACGCACCGCCCTTGCCGGGCTTGACGTGTTGGAACTCGGCGATCTGGAACAGGCCGTCGTCGAGATCGATGGTCATGCCGTTCTTGAAGTCTGCGGTGGAGATCTGGGGCATCGTCGGCCTCCGTGTTTCTGGCGTTCGTGAATCGGGGGGGTCTGGGTGGTCCGCGACGGCAGGCGCCGTGACCGCTCAGTTGACCGCAGGGTCCTTGGGGGTCAGGGTGAGACGGTCGCAACCGTCGTCGGTGACCAGCACGGTGTCCTCGATGCGGACCCCGCCGAGCTCGGGAAGGTAGACCCCCGGCTCCACGGTCACCACGTGGCCGGCGACGAGGGTAGCAGCAGAGCGGGCCGAGACCCTTGGCTCCTCGTGTATGTCCAGACCGACACCGTGCCCGGTCGAGTGCAGGAACGCCTCTCCCCAACCGGCGTCGTCGATCACGGCACGGCACGCTTCGTCGATCGCCACAGCGGTCTCACCCGCCCGGACAGCTCGTACACCGGCGTCCTGGGACTCGAGCACCACCTCGAGCATCCGGCTGCGTTCTGCACCGATGTCGCCGACCGCCAGGGTGCGGGTCATGTCGGAGTGGTAGCCGTCGACCAACGCACCGAAGTCCAACACGACGAGATCACCCTCGGCGATACGCCGCTGTGACGGTCGGTGGTGAGGCTTGGCTCCGTTGGGGCCGGACGCCACGATCGTCTCGAAGCTGACGTCCTCGGCCCCCAGGTGACGCATCGCTGCGTCCAGCTCGAGCGCGAACTCGACCTCGGTGGGCCCGTCGAGCAGCTTGCCGCGCACCTGCGCCAAAGCCCGGTCAGCGATCGCGCACGCCGTGCGGATCCGTGCAGCTTCCCCCGGGTCCTTCACCAGACGTAGCTGCTCTACCAGGCCGTCGGTGGCGACGAGCTCACCGTCGCTGAACAACGTCGAGGCCCAGCGGCGTTGCTGCGCCCACGTGATCGAGCCCGCCTCGAGACCGAGCCTCCCCGCGCCGGACGCGACCACAGCGTCAGCCACGACCGACTCCGGGTCCGCAGCGACGATCTCGATCCGCGCGTCCACCCCGGCCGCGGCGATCTGCTGGTGGCTCTGGGTCTGGTAGCGGCCGTCGGAAACGAACAGCAGCTCGGTCGGGCTCACCAACAGCACTGCGGCCGACCCGGTGAAGCCGGTCAGGTACCGGATGTTCGTCAGGTTCGTGACGACGAGAGCGTCGCAGTGTGCTTCTTCCAGGGCATCACGAAGTCGCCGGGCACGCGACGCCACGTCCATGGGCGGAAGCGCGTCCGGTGGGAACTCTGGTGTAGATCGTTCGGTCACGGCCATCGGGACCAGCCTACGGCCCGGCCGGAGGCAACCTGAGACGAGCGAGCACTCCCCTGTGGTCGGCGCCGACCGGGTCCAGCACCTCGACACCGTCGACGCCGATCGCGCTGCCGACCAGCACGCGGTCAAGGCGCATCAGCGGCGGGATCCAGTCGGTCGACGGCCAGGTCGATCCGAATCCGCTGCCCGACACGTCCTGGGCGTCGCTCAGCTCGCCAGCGGCGAGCAGTTCGCGGTAGCGACGGTGTGCGCCGGTCGCGTTGAAGTCGCCAGCGATGATCGTGTCCGGCGGGGCATCGGCAAACGTCGCCTGCAGCACCCGGTAGTCCTTGATCCAGTTGGTCAGACCCCACCGGTTACGGGGTGCGATCGGATGAACGACGTGGAGGGTGGCGAGGCCGCCCGGGGGCCGCAGTTGCATGGTTGCACCGTCGCCACGGGTCGGGATCGGTGTCACAGGTCCCAGGGGTACCCTGGAGAGCACCGCCAGGCCGCTGCCCAACTCGTGGGGCGACTCCCACACGTAGGGGTACTCCGCCGCCGCCCCGGCGTCCCGGAGTGCCTCTGCATGTACAGGTGTGTACTCGACCAGGACCAGGACATCTGCGTCCAGCGCCATCACCGCGTCCGCGGTGGAGACCGGATCCTCGTTCAGGTACCAGAGGTTCTGCACGACGAGTTCCAGCGGAACACCTCCCCCCGGGTTCCGTGGCGCCGCCATCCCGGCAAGCGTCGGCCAGGCCAGCGCAGAAACCATCGCCCAGACGACCAGCACTCCGGCGAGACACGACAACCGAACTGCTCGGCCGCTCGAGGGGGCGCTCAGCGAGTAGCCCACAGCGGCGAGTGTCGCCAGAGCCGCCAGGATCCCCGTCACCGGCAAGGCCACGCCGGTCAGACCCATCCAACGGAAGCTGACCTCCTGCAACGGGGTCACCACCGCCACGGCGACAACCGACGCTCCCAGCAGCGCCGTTGCGACCACCACCAGCAGGCCGGCGCGGATCAGCCGCACACCGACGAGCGAGGGGCGCTCAGCCACCGTCGGGGCGCCCCACGAGAACGTCGACGGCTTCGATGGCGAGCCGGTAGCCCTGGCCGCCCAGGCCGCAGATGAGGGCATCCGCGACGGGAGTTACCACCGAGGTGTGGCGCCATGATTCGCGTGCCAACGGGTTCGACAGGTGTAGCTCGACCACGGGCCCGTCGAACGCCGCCAGAGCGTCGTGCAGCGCCCAAGCGGAGTGGGTGAACGCCCCGGCGTTGACCACAAGCGCGACTGCGTCGCTCCGGGCCTGGTGCACCGCGTCGACCAGCACCCCCTCGTGGTTGCTCTGAAGGTGTCGGAGATCGAAACCCAGCCCCGCGGCCGTTTCGGTGGCAAGGTCCACGTGCTCGGCGAGCGACGCGGACCCGTAGATGAGCGGTTCACGTTCGCCGAGCAGGTTCAGATTCGGGCCGGAGAGGAGCAGGATGGTTCCGCGGTCGTCGGTCGACCTGTTCATCGCAGCGCCCCCAACGTCGAGCGGACCAATTCGACGTCGACGCCGGTGACCACCTCGACTCCGGCTGGGCCGTCGAGCACGAACGTCAGTCCGCCATCGAGCACCTTCTTGTCTCGCCCCATCAGCTCGATCAGGTCATCGTCCTGCAGGCCTGCCGGGATGGTCGAAGGTAGGTCGTAGCCAGCAACCACCCGTCGATGCTCGTCGACCGCGGCGGCGTCGATTCGTCCCAGTGCGGCGGCCAGCTCGGCTGCGTACACCAGGCCGATCGCAACCGCCTCGCCGTGGCGCAGCTCGTGGCCGCCGGCCGTCTCCAGGGCATGCGCGAGCGTGTGGCCGTAGTTGAGCAGCGCTCTGCGGCCGGACTCGCGCTCGTCGGATGCCACGACGTCGGCCTTGATCCGCACGCATGCGGCCACGCGCTCGTCGAGTGCCAGCTCGTCCAGGCGACCGCCGCCGAGCCAGTGGTATTTGGCCAGCTCCCCCAGCCCGCACCGCCACTCACGCGGGGGCAGGGTGGCCAGGGTGTCGGTGTCGCAGATGACACCGCTGGGCTGCCAGTAGGCACCGACGAGGTTCTTGCCCTCGGGCAGGTTCACGCCGGTCTTGCCGCCGATGGCTGCGTCGATCTGTCCGAGCAGCGTCGTGGCGACGTGCACGACTGGGATCCCGCGGTGGTAGACCGCCGCGGCGAAACCGGCGACGTCGGTCACCATTCCGCCACCCACCCCGACGACGCAGTCCGTGCGGGTCAGACCCCACTGGGCGAACTCCGAGCAGAGCCGTTCGATCGTGGAAGTGGTCTTCGAACGTTCCCCATCGCCGATCACGAAACGACGGTGATCGCGTGAGATGTCCAGCTCGACAGGCACGCCGTCCTGGGTCACGACGGCGACCCGACGAGCTCTCTCGGGCAGCAGCGCATCCAGCTCCGAGATCGCACCGGCAGCGACGAGCACCGGGTACCCGCGCCCGTCGGCGAGCGCCACGTCGACTGTGATCATCGTTGTTCCGGACGGCTGACTGCGAGTGTGCTCACCCGATCGAGCGTATCGTCGCTCGGTGACCCACGGTCACCTGCGCTCAGGCGAGGGCCCTGACGATCTCGTCGGCGATGTCCACCGACGCTGCGCCTTCGACGTCGATGGTCAGGTCGGCCACCTGGGCGTAGAGCGCGGCGCGTTCCTCGTGCAGACGGGTGAGAGCAAACCCCGGGTCGCCCTCGAGCAACGGACGAGCTTCGGTTGTGCCGGCGAGACGCTGCTGCAGGTGATCCGGATGGGCATCCAGCCACACGACTCGGGCGCCGCGCAGCATCTGACGGTTGCCCGGATCGAGCACAACCCCACCGCCGGTTGCGATCACTGCGGGCGGGCCGTCCAGTGCCTCGATCAGCGCCTCGGTCTCGGCCTCGCGGAACGCGCCCTCACCCTCCTCGGCGAAGATCTCGTCGACGGGCCGGCCGAAGCGCTCGACCACCAACTTGTCCAGATCGACAGCGATGTGGCCACCCAATCGCGACGCGAGCAGCGGCGCCAGGGTCGACTTGCCGGAACCGGACAGGCCGACCAGTGCGATGTGGCGATCTGCTCTGCTCACACGACCACTACCGGTACTTCGCCGAGCAGCTGGGAGATGGCTGCACGAAGGGGCAACGTCGGACAGTCACGCGCCTCGAGCAGCAACGTGACATCGGACTCGCATTCGACGACCAGCGCCGACGCGTCGCGGTGGATCTTGGTGTTCATGCGGAATCGGGCCTCGTCGGAGTTCTGCACCTCGATCGAGCGCACTGACTCCCAACCTATCCGGACGTGCAGATCCGACGGGCCACGCAGCTCCAGGGCACCGCGCGACATCGACACCGTGCATCGCTTGCGGCGGCGGGGCTGGCCCGGGTATCCACCCAGGTAGACAACGTCCTCGAGCTCGAGAGCAGCGCTGGGACCATCTCCCGAGATCTGCTCCGACACCGCAGCCGGGGCGACGGCCTGGCTGTCTACCCGGGCCATCTCCTGACTCACTGCCGGGCTGGCCATCGGCGCCTCAGTTGGGTCGTGCGGCGGCGCCCACTCCGGCTCGTGGGCTTCTACGTGGGTCTCGACGCCGTCGCTGATCGGCTTGCCGACAGCAGCCGGCGAACCTGGTGTCGCTGTGGGACGACCAGCCGTGGCCCTCAGCACCTCGACGATGGAGTCGATGAAGTCATCCGGCCAGCCGGCCCCGATGACCCGCTGATCTTCCATCAGGATCTCGACAGCGGTCAGGCCATCCACGGGGTCACCCACTGCATCGAGATTCACCAGATCGTCCAGGTTCAGCCAGACCGGTGAGGCCGGCCGATCCACCCGTCCGATTCCCAGCAGCGTTCCGGCGAGAACGAAGATCGCGTCGACCTTCGATCCGCCCGGAGGGACGACCCAGCCGCTGGCGACTGCATCGGGCTCCGGTTCACCGGTGGCCCCGGCGGATCCGAACACTGCTCCTGTCACCTCGCTGACGCCTCCGCGCAGGTCGTCCTGCATGACGATCCCGTCCTCTATCGACCACCGTACCGGCAATGGAGCTGCAGGCGGCACCGGCGGGTCAATACGTGCTGCCGGGTCGACGCTCCACAGCGGGCCCCGATCCGGGGCTGTGACGGTCGATGTCATCACAGCGTCCCGAGGAAGGGCGACGGTCCGTCGCCGTCGTCATCGGCCAAGGGCTCGAACACGATCGTCTCGGCAGGCCCCGACGTGTTCAACGCTGCGGCAATCGCCTCCGCCGCCTTCGGGCTCAGCCGGGACATCTGACGGAGGACCTCGTCGGCCCCGTCGTGCGGCGAACGCCCAGACAGATCTTCGTCAGGGTCGCCGACGCCGTGGCCGGCAACGACCTCGTCCCATGCCTCGGCTGTCCGCTCGTTCAGGTCGCCCCCGAACGGAGTGAAGGGGTCACTCGCCGCGGGCTCGAGCGTCTGCGCGGCAGCGAACCTGCCGGACTCGTCATCGTCCTCCCAGGAACTCGACCCCGGATCCGAACCACCCAACAGGTCATCGATCGGGAACCTGTCGGGGAAGCCGTCGGTCCCACCCTCGTCGCGTCGAGCGATGAGGTCTGATCCGAGATGAGAGTCGTCGGAGTCCGTCTGCTGATCGGAGTCGACCGCCTTGTCGCCGGTCACGGACCTCGGTGCATTCGCACTTCGATCCGGCTCCTCGACCAGCAGCACCCCGCGCTCGACGAGAGCGGCCAGCATCGCACCGCATCCGAACTCGTCGATCGCCATCCGTTCGCCGATGGCCTCGACCGTTGGCATGTCACCCACCGCTACGACAACCGCCCAGTCGTCCCGGTCGAGTGTCACAGACGAATCCCGGAGCTCCCTGGCGAGTCCAATGCGGTGAGCTGGTGAGGGCACGACCGCTTCGATGCGTCGCCAGTCATCCAACAGCGCTCCGGCGCGCTCCAGGCATTCGATCAGCGGCACGGGTTCGACCCCGTGACGAGGAGTCCCGGACTCGTCACCGAACTGGAAGGAGCCATCCGTGTAGCGGAGCAGTTCGAACACGAGCTTCTCGGCACTGGACCCAGCACCGGATCCGGCACCTACGACATCGCCCCCCTCGATCCACAGCTCGGCACGGCCACGGTCGCCGTCGAGAGTGAGCCTGCCGCTCTTGGACGACGTCGCCAGCAACTGCAGCACGTCAGTAAGTGGGAAGGCGTCAATGGTTCCCTGCAGCGCCACGGGGGTCCTCCTGGAGTGGTCGTCACCCGTTTCCGGGTCCCCACTCCATCGGCACCCACTACGCCCCGGTTCAACATTTCCTGGGCCCAACAGCCCATGGGGTGTTCACACCACGCGCATTCAACGCGAGAGCGCCGCCGTCGCTGCCGCCACCATCGAGTCGAGAGGGGCTTCGCGGCCGGTCCACGACTCGAACGCCACCGCAGCCTGGTGGACCAGCATCGACACCCCGTTCGCCGCACGTGCTCCCATCGATTCGGCCACGTCCATGAGACGCGTGCGTGATGGGTGGTAGATCAGGTCGGCGACGAGCAGACGGTCGTGGAGGAACTCGGGCCCCACCGGTAGGTCATCCACCGTGGCGCCGGCGCCTTCCATCCCGACGGGCGTGGCGTTCACGAGCAGCTCCGCATCTCGGATGTCGTCCGGCGTGCCCACCCGCCCTGCTCGACCGGCCAATGCTGCGGCACGACGCGCCGACTCCTCGGTACGGTTGACGACGACGACTGACTCGGCGCCGGCATCGGCCAGCGCCAACACCACTGCGCTGGCCGCACCTCCGGCGCCCAGCACCACGCAACAACGCCCCTTCGGCTCGAAGGCGAGATCGGCCCGTAGCCCCGCCAGGAATCCGGCGCCGTCGGTGTTGTCGCCCACGAGTCGCCCGTCGTTAGCGGTTATGCAGTTCACCGCCCCGAGGCTCCGTGCGGCGTCGGTCACCTCGTCCAGCGAGTCGATGACGGCGTGCTTGTGTGGCATCGTGACCGATACCCCGCGCAGCCCCAGCGCACGGATGCCTGTGACCGCATCCCCGGCGGCGCCTCGACGGACCGGCAGGGCGACGCAGGCCCAGTCGAGCCCGAGCGCGTCGAATGCCGCGTTGTGGATCGCGGGTGACAGCGAGTGGGATATCGGATCGCCGATCACGGCGACGACCTGGGTTCGACCCGACGGCGCTGCGCGCGTGGTCGGCATGCTCAGAAGACCCCGTTTGCCTGGGCGTCGGACTTGGCCTCGAGGAACTCGTCGTAGTCGTCCGTGAAGAAGTGGGTCGGAGGGTCGTTCGAGACCAGCACGTAGTAGCGCCAGTCACCCTCGGCAGGTTGGATGGCGGCGGCCAACGACGCCTCACCGGGCAGCGAGATGGGTGTCGGTGGAAGTCCGACGACCGTGCGGGTGTTGTAGGGCGTGTCCTGTTCCAGGTCCGACTTCGTCAGCTCACCGTTCGCTCGTCCGAGACCGTAGAGCACTGAGGCGTCGATCCCGAGTGGCTCGCCCTCATCGAGCCGGTTCGAGATCACCCTTGAGATCATCGCTCTCTCCTCAGCCGGGCTTCCCGTCTCCTTCTCGATGAGCGAGGCGATGGTGATCAACTCATAGGCGGAACGGCCCTGCAACGCCTCGGCCTTGTCGTAACCCAGATCGTCGAGTACGTCCTCCATCCTGCTGGCCATCGTCTGGAGCACCTGCTGAGGTGTGGCGCCCTCCTCGAACTCGTAGGTGTCCGGGAACAGCAGTCCCTCCCAGCTGGTCACCTCTGCGGGCTTGTACTTGGAGGTGACCTCGCCCGACTCGAGCGAGGCCTGCAACTGCTCGGCGGTGATCCAAGGGAGCTGCTCCGAGATCTGCGCCAGCGCGTCAATCAGGCGGGTTCCCTCGGTGATTCGCAGCACCGAGGCCTGTGCAGGGACCGGCCCGGCGTCCAGTACCTCGATCGCTTCGTCGAACGACGAGTTCTGCCTGAACTCGACGTACTCGCCCGCCTCCCACGGACCCGCCCCCTGCCAGCGCACGTAATAGCGGAAGAGTCGGGCGCTTGCGATGATCTCCTCGTCCTCGAGGATCCCGGCGATCGTGTCGGTGGAGGACCCGGAGGGGATCTCAACGGACTCGACCACAGCCCCGGGCTCTCCGGCCGGGTCGACCTGCCGTGAGACCTGGACGAAGAGAGCTCCCAACAGGATGGCGGCGAGCATCAACAGCACTCCTGCCACCCCGAGGACTCTGCGCCCGCCGGTGACCCGCGCCGGGAGCACGACATACTCGCCGTCGAGCGAGTCGGGTCGCTCCTCCTCGGGCGGCCTGGGTCGCTCATCGACGTTGCTCGCGTCGACCCCGCCCGCTGCCGCCTCACGTTTGCGGCGACGCACGACAGGTTGCACAGAGCCCTCGTCGAACTCGTCAGCTGGCGTCACGTGCTTCGTCCTCGTTGATCGTGCATGTCATTGGTCGTACATGGTTGTGGCGGTGCGGGATTGACGCTGTCGGGTGCTGTGGCCGCATGACGGTCGAGCCACGCCTGGAGGATGACCGCCGCGGCGACCTTGTCGACGACCTTCCGGCGGGTCGCCGGGGCGACATCCATCTCCTGGAGCGACCTGTGGGCGGTGACAGTGCTCAGCCGCTCATCGTAGGTCTCCACGGGCACGCTCAGAGCGCGTCGCATCACCCTGACCTCCGCGAGTGCGCGACGAGCAGCTGGGCCCTCGGATCCGTCGAGCGAGTACGGGACGCCCACCACGACGATCTCCGCCTCGGCCTCGTCGACCAGGGCGGCGATGGCGCGGTGGTCCCTCGCCCGGTCGCTGGTCCTGTGCACCACCTCGAAGGGAACTGCCAGCTTGCCCGCCGAGTCCGACAGCGCGACTCCGATCCGCTTGGATCCGAGGTCGACACCGATCGCTCGCATCAGACCAGCTTCGCCCTGACCAGCTCGAGTGCTGCTGGGATGCCGTCGGCATCGCGTCCTCCGGCAACCGCCAGCTCATCCCCTTTGCCGCCGCCGCCGCCTATCGCCGAGGTCGCTCCCGAGATCAGCTCCGCAGCGTTCAGACCGCTCGCCTGGGTGACCGCAGCGACAAGTGCAGCGCCTTTTCCGCCCGGCGAACTGGCCAGCACCACCACTCGCATCCCCGGGCGGTCGCGAAGTGCGACGGCCAGGTCCCGGAGATCGTTGCGGGACTCCGACTCGACGTGGGCGACGACGACGCCCTCGACCGCCGCCCCGGCAAGTTCGTCGGCTTGGCTGCCAGCCATCTCGCGGCGCAGGGCCTTCAGCTCGTCACGCAGTGACTTGATCTCTGCAAGGCGCCGTTCGATGCCCTCGACCATGTCGTCGGGTGACGCTCCGACGAGTTCCGATCCGCGCCGCAGGAGCCGCTCGGTTTCGCGGAGTCTCTCGACGACGCCCATGCCCGTCACGGCTTCTATGCGGCGGATGTTCGACCCGATCGAGCCTTCCGAGACGACCTTCACCGAGCCGATGTCGCCGAGCGCACCCACATGCGTTCCTCCGCAGAGCTCGACGCTGTGTGGACCGGCCACGAGGACCCTCACCACATCGCCGTACTTCTCACCGAAGAAGGCGATCGCTCCCAGCGACCGGGCCTCGTCCATCGAGGTCTCGAAGTGGCTGACGGTCGGGTTGGCCAGGATCTCGCTGTTCGCCAGGTCCTCGATCCGGGCCATCTCATCGGGGGTGATGGCCGCGTAGTGCGAGAAGTCGAAGCGCAACCGGTCCGGCCCCACCCAGGAGCCCTGCTGTTTGACGTGGTCGCCCAGCACCTCTCGCAGTGCCCAGTGCAACAGGTGCGTCGCGGTGTGATTGCGCCTGATCGCGTCACGCCGCTCACGATCGACGGACGCGGTCGCGTCCTGCCCTGCCACGAGCTCCCCGTCGATGACCTCCACCGTGTGACGGTGAAGTCCTGGGAGCGCAAAGGTCGTGTCGGTCACCCGTGCCACCCCGCTCGTGGTGGTGATCGTGCCGGTGTCACCCACCTGACCACCCGACTCGGCGTAGAAGGGGGTGCGGTCCAGATAGACGGAGTCGCCCACCACGGCGAGTACGGTCGCGGTCGACTCGAGCTCGTCCCGGCCGGTGAACTCGGTGGCGCCGTGCTCGGCGAGCAGCTCCCTGGCCGCATCTGCGTCTTCGTCTGCCGCGACACCACCGCGACGACCCGCTGCACGGGAACGCTCGCGCTGCTCGGCCATCGCCGCCTCGAATCCCTCGGTGTCGACCTGGACACCCCGCAGTTCACCCATCTCCTGGGTCACCTCGAGAGGGAAGCCGTAGGTGTCGTGCAGCTCGAAGGCGACCCGGCCGTCCAGACGACCGCCGTCGTCGAGCTTGGCGAGCTCGGAGTCCAACAGGGCTGACCCGCGGGCGAGCGTCTGACGGAACCGCTCCTCCTCCCTCGCGATCAGATCGACGACCAACGTCCGCTGCTGCACGAGCTCGGGGTAGGCGCCACCCATCACCTCGACGCATCGCTCGACCATCGAAGGCATCACGAGCTGTTCGACGTCGAGCATGTAGGCGAAGCGGACCGCCCTGCGAATGACACGACGCAACACGTACCCCCGGTCCTCGTTGGACGGCACGACGCCGTCGGCAACCAGGAAGGCCGAGGTGCGGGTGTGATCCGCGATCAGGCGAAGGGCGATGTCGGACAGCTCGCCGTCGCCCAGGCGTCTACCTGTGACCGACTGAGCCTGGTCGACGAGTTGGGCGAGCACGTCAGCGGTGTACAACGAGGGGCTGTCCGCCAGAACCGCGAGGATGCGTTCGAGGCCAGCACCCGTGTCGATGTTGCGGGTCGGAAGGTCGCTCAGCGAGCCATCCTCGCTGCGGAAGTACTGCTGGAAAACGAGGTTCCATATCTCGACGTAGCGATGCTCAGAAGCCGGATTGGCCGGCCCTCCCTCGGGTCCGCTCGCCGGACCGTGATCGAAGAAGATCTCGGAGCTGGGCCCGCACGGGCCGGTCTCGCCCATCTCCCAGAAGTTGTCCTTGTCCAAGCGTTGGATGCGTTCCAGCGGGACACCGACCTGCTCGACCCAGATCTGCTCCGCCTCGTCGTCACTGACGTGGCAGGTGACCCACAGCCGCTCGGGGTCTATCCCGAGGACCTCGGTGACGAATTCCCACGCCCACGGGATCGCGTCGGACTTGAAGTAGTCACCGAAGCTGAAGTTCCCCAGCATCTCGAAGAACGACAGATGCCGCGGCGAGCGGCCGATCGCGTCGAGGTCGTTGTGCTTGCCCCCCGCCCGCACGCACTTCTGGATCGAGACAGCCCGGGGTGGGTCGTACGGAACCGGCTCCTCGCCCAGGAAGTAGGGGACGAACGGCATCATCCCCGAGTTCGTGAACATCGGGGCGGAGGGATGAGTCGGTATCAGCCCTCCGGACTCGACCTTGGTGTGGGCGCGGGAGACGAAGAAGTCGTACCAGGCCGCACGCAGTTGGTCGGCGGTCAGAGGTCGCATTGCAGAGGACATGGGAGTGCCAGCCTACAAGTGCGGTGACGGCACCCGGGATGCCTCGCGGTCGACGCGGAACTCGCGCCTGGGTGGCTCAGTGTCGCCGGGTCGGCCTGTCGGTCCAGGTCGTGTGCGAGGGTCTGGTGGCCGAGGACGGAGAGGAGTGACCCGCCCTGTGGGAGCTGCGGGTCGCCGGGTCGTACTCCCGGCGCAGCTCCGCTTCCCGGTCGCGCATGGCGCCGCGTCCCTCGGTGACCGCGTCGACCACACTGCGACCGACGTCACGTGCCTTGTTGCCGGCCGACACGACCAAGTGCTCGGGCCCGAGCTGCTCGATGCGGGCTCGCACCTTGTGCTCGGCCCAGATGGTTCCGGACGCACCCGCGACCGCACCCACACCCAGCCAGAACAGTCGTCTCATCGTCGTGCTCCGTTCGTCGGACCAGGTTGGTGTTCACGTCCACGCAACCGTTGTGCAGCGCGCCTGGTTCCGCTGGCTATGGCCACACCCTTGATGACCGGCGCGGTCAGCGCCCGATAGGTCGCCTCCGTGGCCGTGTCGACCCGATCGCCGATCGACCCTGCGATCTCGACCAGCTCGTCGATCCTGTCGACCTCGACCGCTGCTGCACGGGTGACCTGTCGCAACTCTTCGACAGCGGGCAGCGCCTGGTCCTCGAAGGCCGCCGCAGCTGCCTCGAAGGAAGCCGCTGCTCTGAGAACGCGTGCGCTGGCCAGTGACAGCGCCACGGCCCCGCCGAGGGCGAGCACTCCACAGAGCACGGTGAGCAGGTCGATGGCTTCCATCAGCAACCATTCTCGTCCAGCTGTGTCCGCTCGGGACGGATCTCCCCGCGTCGCTCCCTCCATCGCTCGACGAGTCGGGCCTCGGCACCGTTACCCGTCGGCTCGTAGTAGCGGGTTCCGACCAGTTCGTCCGGGAGGTATTGCTGGTCGACCCAACCGGAAGGTTGGTCGTGTGGATACCGGTAGCCCGTTCCGTGCCCCAGCTGGGCCGCTCCCCGGTAGTGGGCGTCGCGCAGGTGCGCCGGCACCTCGCCTACCGGGCGGCGGCGCATATCGGCGATCGCTGCGTCGATCCCGGCGTAGGCGGCCGACGACTTGGGCGCCAGGGCCAGATGGACAGTCGCCTGTGCCAGGTTGATGCGGGCTTCGGGAAGTCCTACGAGATCGACCGCCTGTGCTGCCGCTGTGGCCACCATCAGAGCGAACGGGTCGGCCATGCCGATGTCCTCGGATGCCGAGATCACCAGTCTCCTGGCAATGAAACGGGCGTCCTCGCCCGCTTCCAGCATCCGGGCGAGCCAGTGCAACGCGGCGTCGGCGTCGGATCCACGGATCGACTTGATGAACGCCGAAGCGACGTCGTAGTGGTCGTCGCGGCCGTAGCGGACCGGCGATGCGCCCAGGGCGCCCTCCGCGTCGGCCAGCACCAGCCTGACCGGACCGTCGACACCGGCACCGGCACCGTTGCCGATGTCGACCGTGCGACGCGCCTCGGCGAGTGCCAACGCAACCTCCAGGCTTGTGAGCAGGTGTCTACCGTCCCCACCTGAACGATCGACCAGATGATCGACCGCATCCACGTCTGCCACCGCACCCTCGGCCTCGAGCCCTCGTTCGACCAGCAGGTGCAGCGCCTCGGAATCGAGTCCGTGGAGCCGGAACAGCGTCGACCGACTCAGCAGCGGCGGATTCACCTCGAAATACGGGTTCTCGGTCGTCGCGCCGATCAGTACGACGAGACCGGTCTCCACCGAAGGCAGCAGGGCATCCTGCTGGGACTTGGTGAACCGGTGGATCTCATCGAGGAACAGGATCGTCCCGGTGCCATGTGATCCGAGGCGGTGCTGTGCCTCGGCTGTCACCTCGCGGATGTCCTTGACCGTCGCGGTGACCGCCGAGAGCGGCACGAAGGTCTTCGATGACGCCCTGGCGATCAGCCTGGCGACCGTCGTCTTGCCGGTTCCCGGTGGGCCCCAGAGGATCACCGAGCTGAGCCTGTCGGCATCCACAAGGGCCCGTAGCGGTCTGCCCGGGCCCAGCAGATGGTCCTGACCGACGACTTCGTCCAGGCTGTGCGGACGCAGTCGATCGGCCAGGGGACCGTTCGCTCGCAGGACTTCCTGTGCGGCGGCGCTGAAGAGGTTGTCGGCCACGTCAGACGCCGGTTTCCGCACCACGGTTCTCACCGAGGCGTCTCCGCAGCATCGACAGCAGGCTTATGACGGTCAGCTCTCGAACCTGCCGGCGTCGACCCGGAAGATGAACGGTCACGGAATCGACAGACCCGCCGTCCGCGGGGTCGCCGATCACCACGGCCAGACAGACCGTCCCGGGGCGGAGTCCCTCCTGTTGGCCGGGTCCGGCGACACCGGTGGCTGCGATCGCAACGTCTGACCCGAGCAGCCTTCTTGCACCCGAGGCCATCTCGACCGCTGCCACCTCCGTCACGACAGGGCCGTGAGCGACGCCGAGCACGGCATGCTTCACGTCCGATGCATACGAGACGACCGAGCCGCGGAACACGTCGCTGGCGCCGGGTACGTCGCACAGCCGGGAGCCGATCATCCCTCCGGTCAGCGACTCAGCCACAGCGAGGGTCATCCCCCGCGAGCGGAGCTGTTCGAGCACGACCGACTCCATGGTCTCGTCGTCGACCCCGAACACGACCGGGCCGAGGACCGTCCTCAGGATCTGCTCCTCGGCGGCGAGGATCGCGGTCACACCCTCGACGCTGTCGGCCTTGGCGGTGATGCGCACCTTCAGGCCCTCCACCCCTGACGCCAGGAAGGCGATCGTCGCGGCACCACCCTGGTCGAGCTCGGCCATGCGTGGAGCCAGCATCTCGGCCAGGCCGGACTCGGTCTCCCCCCAGGTCCGCAGGGTCCGGCTGGCGATGACACCGTCCAGGCCGGCACGTCTCTGCAGGTCCGGGATGACCGTTCCGAGAACCATCTCCTGCATCTCCCACGGCACTCCGGGTACCGCGTACACCACCTTCTCGGAAGAGCCGCCGGCACCGTTGACGGAGGGCACCGGGCACACCAGACCGGGAGCGGTTCCGGGCTGCTCGTCTATGAAGCGGGACCCGACGGGCCGTTGGGCCTGGCGCAGGTTGTTCATCGGCATCCGCCGCCCACTGCGGGCGAACATCTCGATGATCCGCTCCGCCATCCCCTCGTCCTCCTCGAGCTCTACTCCCATGACACGGGCCAGGGCCTCACGTGTGAGGTCGTCCTGGGTGGGTCCGAGCCCACCGGTGCAGATCACCGCGTCGCTGCGCGACAGGGCGAGCTCGAGCACCTCGACGATCCGCTCCAGGTTGTCACCCACCTTCGACTGGAAGTACGAGTCGAGCCCTGCGAGCGCGAGCTGCTCCCCCACCCAGGACGAGTTGGTGTCCACGATCTGTCCGAGCAGCAGCTCAGTGCCTACGGCGACGACTTCGACTCGCATGGCCGGCACGCTACCGGTCTCACTGCGGCGGCTCAGTCCCGCGACATGCTCGACGTGGCTCGTGACCCTGCTGCGACGTACTGGCCCGCCGAGATCCACGCGACAGCCACTCCGGCCCACAGGAAGGAGTCAGCGAGCCAGCTGATGTCGGTGGTCAGCGGGAACACGACCCATCCGACCGCGCCGAACTGGAGGAACGTCTTGAACTTGGCGAGCTGTGAGGCCTGGACCGCCAGACCCCTGCGCCCCCAGTACGACCGGAAAGCCGAGATGAGGGCCTCTCTCAATGTGATCAGGACGACCGGCAGCCACCAGAAGCGGCCCTGCACGACCATCGCCCAGAGACCGCCCAGGGAGAGCACCTTGTCCGCCAGGGGATCCAGGAACGCACCGGAGCGGGTGGTGCCCTGGCGTCGGGCGAGGAACCCGTCGAGGCTGTCGGTCGTGGTCAGCAGCACCCACAGAACCCACAGAGGCCAGCTTGCCTCCTGACGGATGATCATCCAGAAGGCGACAGGGGCGACGACGAGCCGTGCCACGGTTATCGCGTTGGCCGGTGTGAGAAGCGCAGAGGGCCCGAACACCTTGGCCCTGGTCGGACCGCCAGAAGGGTCGTCTCCGTTGACGGGCGCTTCGGACGTGTTCACGGTTGGCCCGCGACGAGTTCGGCGTGCAGGTCGGGGCCTTCTGCTGCGGTGATCAGCACTCGTTGCATGGAACCGACGTCGAGGTGCTCCGGCACCCAGATCACGCCGTCTATCTCGGGAGCCTCGCGGTGTGAGCGGGCGAGACCGGCCTCGTCCACCAGGACCGTGGTCTCGGTGCCGATCAGCTCGTCGCGGCGAGCGGCGCTGATCGGGTCGGCGAGCTCCCGGAGCTCGGCAAGGCGTTCCTCGACGAGCGAGGTGTCGACCGCTCCGTCCAGCGATGCGGCGTGGGTGCCGTCCTCCCTCGAGTAGGAGAAGAATCCGCACCAGTCCAGGTCCGCCTCCTGAACGAAGCGGAGCAGTTCGTCGTGGTCATCCTCGGTCTCACCGGGATAGCCGACGATGAAGTTGGACCGGAACGCGGCGTCGGGGCGCACCGAGCGGATCTGGGCGATCCTCTCCAGGTACTTGGCCCCGTTGCCCCATCGTCGCATCCGTCGGACCAAAGGCGACGAGACGTGCTGGAGAGACAAGTCGAAGTACGGAACGGGCCCGGCGCACATGAGCTCGATCAGCTCGTCGGTCAGCTCGGACGGGTACAGGTACAGGAGCCGCACCCAGTCCACCATCTCCGACACAGCCTCGACGAGCGGCACGATCGACCGCTGACCACTGCCGCCGTCGCGACCGTACGCCGCCAGGTCCTGGGCGACCAGCACCACCTCGCGTACACGGAGCTGGTCTACCTCGGCCAGGATCGACTCGATTGGACGGGAGACCTGTGGACCTCGGAACGACGGGATGGCACAGAAGCCGCATGCCTTGTCGCAACCCTCGGCCACCTTCACGTACGCCCAGGGACGCTCAGACGGAGGACGCGGCAGGTTCAGCAGGTCCAGCGCTGGAACGGCCTCCGAACTGGCCGAGAGCGTGACCCGGCCGGTCGGCTTGGACCCCAGCGTCACCGGCTGCCCGAAACCTGCAACCTGGTCGACCTCGGGCAGGGCCTCGGCCAACTCGTCGCCGTACCGCTCGGCCATGCACCCGGTGACGACGAGCCGGGAGCCCTCGGGGCGCAGGTCGTCGAGCGAGAGGATCGTCGCTATCGACTCCTCGCGGGCATCCTCGATGAATGCACATGTGTTCACCACGACCAGGTCGGCGACCTCGGCGGAGGCGGCCGGCACCATGCCGTCGGCGAGCATCGTGCCGGTCAGCTTGTCGGAATCGACCTGGTTCTTGGGACAGCCGAGGGTCTCGACCCAGTAGGTGCGGGGCACGATCGTGGGAGTCTAGAGCCCCTCGGCAACAACCGGTCAGCGACCGTGGGCCAGCTTGAGTCCCTCGACCGGCCAATCCAGAGCCAGCAGCCGCCCGGTGCCCGAGGCGGTCACGTAGGCGGTCCGCAGGTCGTCGCCCCCGAAGGCGATGTTGGTGACGAGCAGGTCGTCGATCGGGAGGTGCTGCGTGGTGGCGCCATCGGCGCTGATGACAGTGATACCCCCGTTGACCAGTGTCCCTACACAGACGTTGCCATCGCTGTCCACCGCGAGCGAGTCGAGGAGTTGGAGCCCTGCGAGCCCGGCGAGCAGATCGCCGTGCGGTGCCAGTAGACCGCTACCGATGGCTGCTCCCGGCTCGGGGACATCCCAGGAGTACACACGGCCGGTGTGGGTCTCAGCGACGTACAACCGGTCTCCGGCGGGAGAGAGTCCGATCCCGTTTGGTGCGTCGAGCGGATGCAGCACCTCGGTGATCGAGCCCCCGTCCGCTGATGCGTAGAACACACCGGTACGGTCGGAGCTCCGCTCCAGGCGGACGCCGTGGTCGGTGAACCAGAAGCCGCCGTGGGAGTCGAAGACCAGGTCGTTCGGTGCTCGCAGCGGACGTCCGTCGCAGTGGGTGTAGACGGTTTCGACATCACCGGATTCCAGGTCCACACACTGGATCGACCCTCCGCTCCACTCCGGGGGAACTCCTCCCGGAATGAGCATCCCGCCCAGCTCGAAGTACTCGAAGCAGCCGCCGTTGTTCGTCACCCACACCCGCCCGTCCGGGCCAATGGCTGAACCGTTGGGCCCTCCGCCGCAGTCTGCGACGACGTCGACGGAGCCGTCCGGCTGGACCCTGGTGAGGGTGCCCCGGGCTATCTCGACGACGAGGACCGAACCGTCCGACAGCGGTGTGGGCCCTTCGGGGAAGCGAAGTCCCGTGGCCAGCGTGCGGTACTCGGAAGGCAGATCGAGGGCCATCGACGCAGCGTACCGATCGCCACGACCCGGCGAATCAGATCTCGCCAGACTCGATCAGGTTGTCGAGCTCCTCGGGCGTCATCAGGACCGTCCGCGCCTTGGACCCCTCTGATGGTCCCACGACGCCGCGTTCCTCGAGCAGGTCCATCAGACGACCCGCCCTGGCGAAGCCGACCTTGAGCTTGCGCTGGAGCATCGAGGTGGATCCCATGCCGCTGCGTACTACGAGCTCCATCGACTGTGCCAGCAGGTCGTCGTCCTCGCTGCCGGCACCGCTGCCGCCACCCGTGCCGCCTCCGCCGCCGGCGACCTCCTCGTCGGCGACACCTGCCACGTAGTGCTCGTCTGGGGTCGGTGTCTGCTTGCGCCAAGCACCGACGACTGCTGCGACCTCGGACTCCTCGACCCAGGACCCCTGGATGCGCTGTGGTGCCGAGGTACCGGGACCCAGGAGCAGCATGTCGCCACGTCCGACGAGGCGCTCGGCACCGAGCTGGTCGAGGATGACCTTGGAGTCCATTGCCGATGCGACTGCGAAAGCGAGCCTGGCCGGGATGTTGGCCTTGATGACACCGGTGATGACGTTCACCGAGGGTCGCTGTGTGGCGATGACGAGGTGGATGCCGACCGCACGGGCCTTCGCCGCGATGCGGGTTATCGACTCCTCGACATCACGGGACGCGACCATCATCAGGTCGGCTAGCTCGTCGACGACGACCAGTATGAACGGCAGCCGGTGGAACTCCCGCTCCTCCCCCATCTGGGCCTGGAGGTCGCCACGGTCGTAGGCAGCGTTGTAGCCGCCGATATCACGAACACCCACCTCCGAGAGCAGGTCGTAGCGTCGTTCCATCTCCTTGACCGCCCAGTTGAGGGCGTTTGCGGCCTTCTTGGGGTTTGTCACCACCTGGGTGAGGAGGTGCGGGATCTTGTTGTACTGGGTCAGCTCGACCTGCTTGGGGTCGATGAGGATCATGCGTACCTGGTCCGGCGTCGACCGCATCAACAGCGACGTGATTATCGAGTTGATGCAGGACGACTTGCCAGCGCCCGTCTGACCGGCGATCAGAAGGTGCGGCATGGTCGCCAGGTTCATCAGCACTGAGGTACCGGTGATGTCGCGCCCAACACCCACCTCGAGCGGGTGGGTGGCCCTGTGGGCCTCCTCCGAAGTGAGGATGTCACCCAGGGCGACGATCTGGCGGTCCTCATTGGGTACCTCGACCCCGATCGCCTGCCGACCCGGGATGGGAGCCAGGATCCGAACATCCGGCGACGCCATCGCATACGCGATGTCCTTGTGGAGGCTCGTGATCCGGGCGACCTTGACACCGACGCCCAGCTCGAGTTCGTAGCGGGTGACGGTGGGACCGACGACCATGCCGACCAGACGTGTCTCCACGCCATGTTCTGCCAGCGCCCCCTCGAGCACCCGCCCTCGGGCCTCAACAGCCTTGGTGTCGACGGTTCGCTTCCCCGACACCGAGAGCAGCTTGGACGGGGGAAGCCGCCACTTGGAGCTCTCGGCACCGGGACCGAGCCCGATCTCGAGCTGCTCGGCGCTGGACGGGTCGAACGGCTGCGGATCGGCGACAACCAGCGACGGGCCGGACGGTGCCGCCGGTTCCTTCTTCTTGCGCACTCGCTTGGGTTTCGCCGGGGCGTCGGCGTCCTGGTCGTACAGTGCGACGGGTTCGGCTTCGGCGCCCGGATCGGCCCCCTCGACGGCGTCTCCGAGGTTGAACAGGTCCGAGAACCAGTCACGTAGCGCCCGGACGATGGGTGCGGTGGCCCTGACCAACTGACGCCACATCTGGCGCAGGGAACGCCCGCTCACCAGGCTGACGGAGACGGCACCGAGCATCACCAGAACGGCCAGCGCCCCCCAGCGACCCAGCACGAGGGCCGCCGAGCCGGGGACGGCACCCAGGAAGCCACCACCGGGCGCATACGCGCTCATCCCGTGTTCGCTCACGGTGCGGCCGTCGGCGAGGAGCAGGTCCAGGATTCCCGCCACGACGAGCAGCCCGAGAACGACGCCGACACCGACGAGAGCCGGGTTTCTCTGCCGACCGGTGATCTCCGGGTCGTCGTCGGTCAGGTCGATGCCGGGCTCGCGCGGCCCTCGTATCAGCAGGACCCCGACGACGACCAGCAGCGGGGGCACGACGTAGGCGAGCTGGCCGAAGAGAGCGCGGACGACTGAGCCCAGTGCGTCACCGACCGGGCCCGCTGTCTCCGTGTAGACGCTCACACCGACCAGTACGGCCGATATGAGGACCGCGACACCCCAGAGGTCGTGCCCGTGACCATCGAACAGCTGGTGAATGACGGATCTGGTGGGGGCAGTCGACGACTTGGTGGTGCGAGCCGACGACGAGCCACGACCAGAGCTGGACGACCGCGAAGGACCGGACCGGCCCGTGGTCCGGGACTTGTTGGACCGGCTGTTCGACCGGCTGCTGGTGGAGGTGCGCGTTCGGGTAGCCACGACGATCTACACGGTACTCAGCGGCGCCGACACAGTCGCGGCATCCGAGCTGGATCCGTCCGCGGAATCAGCTCTCCATGACCACGGGAACGATCATCGGTCTGCGACGGGTGCGGTCTGACACGAGTCCACCTGCTGCTCGTCTCACGGCACGTTCGATTCCGGCCAAATCGGAACCCTCCGCAAGGGCCTTCTCGGTGGCGCCTCGCACCTTCTGTGCCAGCTCACCCAGCAGCTCGCCGGCCTCGGCCTCGTGGATCCACCCTCGGCTCACTATCTCGGGGCCCGACACCACCTGGCGGGAACCACGGTCGACGCAGACTATGGCTGCGACGACCCCGTCGTCGGCGAGGATCCGCCTGTCACGCAGGACTCCGTGTCCGATGTCACCGACGGTGCCGTGCACGTAGACGTACTCCGACGGAACCCGCCCCACGGCCCGCAGGCCGTCGTCGTCGAGGATCAGGCGATCGCCGTCCTCTGCCAGCAGGACCCGTTCGGGGGCCATTCCCATCGTGGTCGCGATGCGGGAGTGTGCCACGAGGTGGTGGTACTCGCCGTGGACGGGGACGAACCACTCCGGCTTGGCTATCGAGTGGTAGAGCTTGAGCTCCTCGGCCTTGGCGTGACCGGTCGCGTGCACGTCCGACAACCCGGAGTGGATGACCTCGGCACCGAGCCGGAACAGGTTGTCGATCACCTTCGTGACCGCGTGTTCGTTGCCGGGGATCGGGTGCGAGGAGAAGATGACCGTGTCGTCTGGGGTGACCTTGAGCCAGCGGTTCTCGTTCGCCGCGAGGAGGGTCAACGCCGACATCGGCTCGCCCTGCGATCCGGTGCAGAGCACGAGCACCTCACCGGGCGCGTATCGGTCGACCTGTTCGATCTCGATGAGGGACCCATCGGGGATGCTGAGCAGGCCCATCTCGCGCGCCATCGTGATGTTGCGCTTCATCGACCTGCCCAGCGGCGCGATCTTCCGCCCGAACGAGATCGCCGCGTCGGCCAACTGCTGCACCCGGTGCACGTGGCTCGCGAAACATGCCGTTATGACACGGCGACCCTCCTGCTCGTGCATCAGGTTGTAGAGCACCTTGCCGACAGTCGTCTCGGAGCGCGCATGACCGGGCTGGTCGGCGTTGGTCGAGTCGGCGAGAAGCAGGCGGATGCCACCGCCGTCCGCCAGTGCTCCGACGCGCGACAGGTCGGTCAGGCGTCCGTCCACCGGAGTGAGGTCGATCTTGAAATCACCTGTGTGGACGATCGTGCCCTGGGGTGTGTGGAAGGCGGTCGCCATACCCTGTGGAACCGAGTGCGTCGCTGGGATGAACTCGACCTCGAACGGGCCGATCTCCCACAGCTCACCGTCGGAGACGACGTTCAGCTGGGTCCGGCCCAGCAGACCCGCTTCCTCTATGCGACCGCGTGCCAGACCCAGCGTCAGGTCGCTTCCGAACAGCGGGAAGCTGGCATGACGCAACAGGTACGACAGCGCACCTATGTGGTCCTCGTGTCCGTGCGTGAGCACGCACCCGACGATGTCATCGGCCCGGTCGACCAGGAACGAGAAGTCGGGCAGGACGAGGTCGACTCCGAGCATGTCGGTGTCGGGGAACATCAGCCCGCAGTCGATGAGCAGCAGCGACTCCTCGATCTCGAGCACGGCGCAGTTCCGGCCGATCTCGCCCAGTCCGCCGAGGAAGGTGATGTGTACAGGTGAAGCCATCAGTTCAGCCCCTCGAGAACCGCGCGTGCCCGTTCGGACAGGTCCGCCGGAGCAGGTCCCATCGGCGGGCGGCAATCACCGACCTTGAGACCCAGGACGCGCAGGAGGGCCTTCGTCGGGATCGGGTTGGGGGCATCGTCGCCGGTCTCGTAGTCGTAAGACTCGATCAGCCCGGCGTTGATCCGCTGCGCGGCTGCTGTGTCGCCCTTCTCGAACGCCTGGATCATCTCACCCATCTGGCGACCGACCCAGTGAGACGCCACCGAGATCACGCCGACTGCTCCGACCGACAGGAGGGGCAGGGTCAACGGGTCGTCGCCGCTGTACACCTCGAAACCGGCCGGTGCCTTCGAGATCAGTCGCGCGGTCTCTCCAGGGTCACCCGCCGCGTCCTTCAGGCCCACGATGTTCGGCACCTCATGGGCCAGGCGCAGGATCGTGTCGCTGGCGATCTTGCGCCCCGTCCGACCAGGGATGTCGTAGAGGATGACCGGCAGGTCGGTTGCCGCCGCCACCGCCCGGAAGTGCGCCTCGAGACCCGCCTGCGACGGACGGTTGTAATAGGGGGCCACGGAGAGGATCGCGTCGACTCCGGTCTCGCTCGCCCTGCGGGTCTGCTCGACCGCGGTCGCCGTTGAGTTCGACCCGGCGCCTGCGACCACTGGCACCGACACCGCGTCACGGACGGTCCGGAAGAGCACGAGTTCCTCGGACTCGGTCAGGGTAGGGCTCTCGCCAGTGGTGCCGGCCAGCACGAGTCCGTCGCTACCGTTCTCGACGAGCCAGTTGGCGAGCTCGACCGCAGCGTCCAGGTCCAGGTCACCGCGCTCGTCGAATGGTGTCACCATCGCGGTGACGACGCGGCCGATGCTGGGGCTCATGAGGGGTCTCCGTTCGACTTCCTGCCGGTGGGCGTGTTGGGCTCGGAACTTCGTTCGAGTCCCAGGGTGACGAGCAGGTGCTCGTGCAACTCGAACCACACGCTGTGATACGAGTCCAGGATCGGCCTCGCGATCCACTCCGTTCTACCCGAGCGCACCATTTCATGGGCAAGTGTCAGCCGAGGTGCGTAGCTCGAGAAGCGCTGAGCAGAGGCGGCCAGACGCTCGAGCAGCGGAACTGCTGCTGCGTGCAGCTCAGCCAGACGAGAGAGAACCTCGGCGTCGTGAGCGGGGTCCGAGTGGTCGTTCACGATGTGCGTGCCGTCCACCTCGACCGTCTGCCAAGCGGTGCACACAGCGAGCAGCTCGCGGTTCAGAGGAAGGAACTCCCGGTAGCAGCGCTCGACGGTGGCCTTCGCACCGGTTCGACCGACCTCGTCGCGCAGCAGCTGGGCTCCGTGGCGGCGACCGGCAGCGGTGAGGGTCCAACCGGTGGCGATGCCACTCCTGTGCTCGACCCATCCGACCGCGGCCATCTGCTGGAGTTGGGCGTCGAGATCGACCACTGGGACGTCCACCAACTCCGCGACGGCCTCAGCCGAGGCGAACGGCTTCACCCGCAGCACGAGCAACACCGTCGCCGCGGAATCGTCGGACATCGATACGAACACTACCGGAGGCCGCCGCGGCCGCCGGGACGGCTCCTGACTCGGGTCAGGCGGTCTTGAGCTCCGAATCGGACAGAGCGAACGCCTCGTACTCCTCGCCGGTGTCCACCCAGTCCTCGAACTGGATGACCCCGATCTCCTCGAAGCGCCGGCGGAGCCACTTGTCGTTGCGGTCGAGCAGCCCGAGCTTCTTGCAGTTGGGCACGATCTTGGAGAAGAGCATCATCTGGAACATCTGACGGGTCGGCGTGAGCATCACGAGCTCGATCGCCTCCTTGACCGGGACCTCCATACGCTCCCACACCTCCTGCTGGAGGAACCGGTCCCGCATGCGCACGGCTGCTTCGAACGCGAACTGCTGACGCTCGAAGATCTCCGCGTCGGACATCTCGGCGTAGTACTCCTTGAGCGACAACACGCCGAAGGCCACGTGCCGCGCCTCGTCACTCATCACGTAGCGGAGGAGCTGCTTGAGGAGCGGCTCGGTCGTCATCGTGTGGATGAACCCGAATGCCGCCAGGGCGAGACCCTCGACCATCACCTGCATACCCAGGTATGTCATGTCCCAACGGGAGTCGTTGACGATGTCGTCGAGCAGCAGCTTCAGGTGGGCGTTGACCGGGTAGTGACCGCTCAGCTTGGTGTCGAGGTACTTGGCGAACACCTCGACGTGACGAGCCTCGTCCATCACCTGGGTGGAGGCGTAGTACTTGGCATCGATCCACGGGACTGTCTCGACGATCTTGGCCGTGCAGATGAGGGCCCCTTGCTCACCGTGCATGAACTGCGACAGCGTCCAGTTCTGGCTCTCGACGCCCAGCTTCATCCACTGGGCGTCATCCCACTTGGCGAACGGGGTGCCGGTCACGTCGAAGTCGGCGAGCCCCATTCCGGCAGCCCCGTTGGCCTCGGCGTTTGCGATGACCACGGCTTCCTGGTCGACCTCGGTGTCCCACGGCAGGTCGGTCTCGCCGTTCCACATGGACACCTTGGCCTTCTCGTAGAGCTTCTCCAGCGACGGCCGGGCCCCCTTCTCGTAGTCCCAGGTGAAGATCGCGTCAGCGTTGTTCTCGACGACTGAGATCGCCTCGTCCCGGTCGGTGTTGGTGACAGCGAGGATCGCCTCGATGTCGTTTACGTCGGCACGTCCGATGAGGTTGGCTGTGAGAGTGTCGTCGGTGGTGGACATTTGGTCGTACTCCTGTACTTGAGTGCTGAAGAGGTGATGGGTGCTGGAGGTGGGTCAGCCGGTTTGTGTCGGTTGGGGCGAAAGCGCCGGAAGGAAGAAACTGCGGACGATTCGACGCGCGACGTCGGGGTCGGCCAGGTCGGCGTCGTCGGAAGGGTGAAGCACATGGCTGGCGATGACCCTGGCAAGCCAGACCGCCGTCTCGTCCCGGAGCGCCACATCGCCGATATCGGCCGCCTCGAACGGCTGGGCGAGCATCGGCGAGAGGATCATTCCCGCCGTGCAGAGCAGCGATTCGAGCCGTTCCATCGTCACCAGACGGGCGAACTCCGCCGGTTCGTGATCCCGTAGGAAGCGGAACGCCTCCTGCTCGGCCAGGAACCCGACGGAGAGGTGAAGCGTTCTTGTCAGTGCTTCCTCGAGGTCGTCGACGCCACGCAGGCCCTCGGCCAGATGGACACTGAGCCGTACGACCTCGGCCTGTGATGCGGCGTTCGAGATGGCGGCCTTTCCGCCCGGGTAGAGCCGGTAGACAGTGGCGCGCGACACGCCCGCTTCGCGTGCGATGTCGTCGATCGTGGTCTTGGCAAGTCCCCAGCGCGCGGTGCACTCAAGGAGCGCGGCAGCGATCCGCGCCTCTGTCGTCGGTGCCACGGAGGTGCGCTCAAGCACCACATCCACCGACCGCTCACCCCCTGTGATGGCGATCATCTGTGTGAATAATAAGACCCAATCTGTCTTATCGCTACCCGACAACATGAGTCATCGGTCACAGCTCCGTTGCGGGTCGGGTCCGTACGACCCCGGCAAGGAACTGGCGCCGCACCACCG
>CAYVDN010000014.1:0-18414 GCA_964450685.1 uncultured Microthrixaceae bacterium | reverse complement strand
TCCGTTGCGGGTCGGGTCCGTACGACCCCGGCAAGGAACTGGCGCCGCACCACCGCTCTGGTCGCTTCGGGATCGGTCAGATCCACTCCCGTCGGACTTCCCAGCCAGCTCACCGTCATGCGCATCAGGTAGTCGGCTGCCTCGTCCAGGTTGAGTCCCTCGCACAGATTCCCCGCTGCCTCCTCCGCCTCGAGTGTCTCGCGCAGGTAGTCCCGCACCACTCCGTGGACGAGCGGTTCCGAGGGCTGCGCGGCCGCCAGCAACTCCTCGAGGTCGGGGTCCATGAGGTTCGACATGATCGTGCTCCGGTCGATCAGCTTGCGCCCGACCACGAGCCCGGCGACCAGTCGGTCCTCGAGGGTCGCCAGATGCTCGACCGCGGACGCAAGCCGCCGCCAGAACCTCCCGATCTCCCATGTGACTGTCTCGGACACCAGCTGGGCCCTGCCACCCGGGAAGTACCTGTAGACGGTCGTGCGCGACACACCTGCGGTCGCGGCGACCTGCTCGAGTGAGAAGCCACGCACCCCGCTCGATTCGGCGCTCGCGGTGGTCGCCGCCAGGATCCTCTCCCTGAGGTCCTCATCGCCTTCCGTCATCCAGGCACCTCCGGCTCGGCCGACTCCGCTGCCCGATTGTGAGCCACCCGGCGCAGGATCAGGGGATATCCGATCAGGCCGATCAAGGCGAAGATCCACCACTGGAACATGTAGCCGAAGTTCTGCGACGCATCGCCTGCGCTCAGCTCCACGACAGCGGGGAGGTCGCCCGGCTGGGGCGGTTCCTGCCCGTCGAGCATCACCCATGCAGGCGCGAGCTCATGGTCGAGCTGAGCCGCGTAGCGCTCCAGGTCGACCCTGGACAGCGCGGCCAGTCGGCCCTCCGCAGCATCGACTCCCCCCAGCGAGCCTCGGCGTTGGGTCTTCTGCAGCACACCGGTGACGGTCACCCGACCATCGGGCGGTGCTGCCTCCGGAAAGGTCGTCTGCTGACCGGTCGGGTCGTAGGGGATCCAGCCGCGCACCACGGGGACAGCCGTTCCGTCGTCCTGGATCAGAGGGGTGAGGACCCACGCACCCGGGCTCCCCTCATATGTGTGGTTGCGGATCGCGACCTCTGCCTCGGTGTCGTAGACCCCCGACACCTCGACCCGGGTGAACTCGAGCGCAGGGTCGACGTCAGCAGGCGACGAGTCGACATCGACCGCCTCCGAATACGGTACGGGCGGTCGGGCCGCCAGCTCCTCGAGGCGTTCCTGCTTGGCGGTCTCCTCGAGGTACCTGGAGCGCTGCCAGAATCCGAGGCCGATCGCGAGCAGGATAAGTAGTGCGACGACGACGTGGCTCAGGATCCAGAGCGGCCGGCGGGCGAATGCATACATCGACGCCGACCATACGCCCCGCTGCCGTCGGAGCTGCAACGCAGTACATGTAGCGTTGGGGAGCCTCGAACGACGGACAGATGACCGACTCCCCCACCCAAGCGCCGCTGCACGCACCCAGATGGTTCCTGCCCGTGGTGGGAGCCGCGATCATCTCGTTGATCGTCGCGTCGAACCTGGGCAACGCAGTGTGGTCCTGCGCCGTGGTCAGCGACCCCGGCAAGGCATCGTCGATCTGCTCCTGGCCGGGGGTGTCGTGGTTCGCCGACAACCCTCTGGGGTTGTTGATGCTCAACAGCTCCAACAAGTACCTGCTGGCAACGTCGATCCTCACTGATCTCGTTCCGTATGTGCTCATCGCATTGATACGGCTCTCGATACCGGACCCGTTCTTCTATCTGCTCGGCTACATCTACCGAGGTCGAGCGCTGCACTGGGCACGACAGGTCTTCTCGGGGATGAACCCGATCTTCGACCAGTTCGAGTCGCAGGGCGGTGCCACCCAGCGGGTCCTGGACGTCGCTGTGTTCGTCGCACCGAACAACCCCGTCTGCCTGCTGGCCGGGGTCGCCGCAATGCCGTGGAAGCGCTTCGTCCTCCTGAACGTGACGGGCACGCTGTCGCGGATCGCTCTGATGCGGACCATAGGGCTGGTGTTCTCGGACCAGATCGAGAACGTGCTCGAGGTCGTCGCCCGCTATCAGCGGTGGTTCACGCTCGCGTCCGTCGCCCTCGTGGCGTTCGTCCTCGTCTACCAGGTGGTCGGGCGCCGCGGCATGGTGCGCGCCGTCGAGACGCTCGAGGACGAGCTCGGCGACGACTGAGCCGTCAGATCCCCAGGAACGCGTCGAGACCGAGGGTCAGCCCCGGGTGCTGGTCGATCTGCTTGACGGCGAGCACGACCCCCGGCATGAAGCTCGTCCGGTCGATCGAGTCGTGGCGGATCGAGAGCGTCTGCCCGGTGGTCCCGAGCAGCACCTCCTGGTGTGCCACCAGGCCACGCAGACGGACCGAGTGCACCGCGATCCCCGCCGGGCCCACTCCACCCCTGGCACCTGCGATGACCTCGTGGGTGGTCGGATCAGCGGTCCACTCCTCCGACGCGGACGCCATCTTCTGCACCGTCAGCATCGCGGTTCCTGATGGCGCGTCGACCTTCCCGTCATGGTGCAGCTCGATGATCTCGGCCGAATCGAAGTACGGCGCTGCCAGCGCCGCGAAGTGCATCATCAGCACCGCACCGATGGCGAAGTTCGGAGCGATCAGGCAGTTGGAGCTCGTGAAGGCCGCCCGGAACCGGTCTAGCTCGGCATCGCTGAACCCCGTCGTCCCGACCACCGCATGCACTCCGTGCTCGGCGAGCCACGTGAGATGCCCGACCGAGGCACTCCGCTCGGAGAAGTCCACCACGACGTCGACGCCGCTGCGCTCGAACGACTCGGCCTCACCCGAGATGCGTAGGTCGGCATCGACGCCCGTGACCGTCCTGAGGTCGATACCCCGATAGTTGGGGTCAACCGCCGCCACGAGCTCCAGGTCGGGGTCGTCGTTCACCGCCTGACACACGGTCGACCCCATCCGCCCACCAGCACCGCACACGCCGACTCTGATCGTCATGGCCGGATTCTAGGGGTGAGCCGATGACACCTCATCCGCCCTCGAACAGGTCGCGGCGTGGTTCGTCCAGGTAGACCGGCCGGCGACCCTCGTCGAAGGCACGGATCGCCTCGGGGAGGTTGTCCGTGAACCCGGCCATGAGCTGATTGCGGTCCTCGAACTCGATCGCCGCCTGCAGGCTGGAGATCTCCTGTTCCACCCACAGCGACTGCTTCGTCGCCTCGAGCCCGTGGTGGGAGTAGCTCGACATCG
Source organism: uncultured Microthrixaceae bacterium (assembly GCA_964450685.1). GTDB lineage: Bacteria > Actinomycetota > Acidimicrobiia > Acidimicrobiales > Microtrichaceae > JBAOHV01. Next base: position 15,164 of record CAYVDN010000014.1, on the reverse strand, counting down.
CGTCAGCCATCGCGATCGCCTCGTCGAGCAGCGATTCTTCGGGAACCACCCGCGACACGAGCCCTATCCGCAGGGCCTCGGTCGCGTCGATCCTCCTGCCTGTCAGCAGGAGATCGTTGGAATTTGCCGCGCCGATCAACCGCGGCAGAATCCAGCCCGCCCCCATCTCTGCAGACGTGAGACCGTTCACTATGCCCGTGGCATTGAACTCCGCTGACTCCGCCGCGATCCGCAGGTCTGCGCCGAGCCCCAGGCACATTCCACCACCGTAAGCCGGCCCGTTCACCGCCGCGATGACCGGCTGGGGGATCGAACGCAGACGACGGGTCAGCTGCGAGTAGTGCCCCATCGACCGGCTTGCGATCCGGTGCACGCTGAGGTTGTCGATGTTGGGGATGATCCCGTAGTCCTTGAGGTCGAGCCCGGAGCAGAACGCTCGCCCGGCTCCCGTCAGGATCACTACCCGCGCCAGGTTGTCGTCTCCCACCTCGGCGAGACACCCGTCGAGCTCGACCGCCAGGTCGATCGACAGCGCGTTGAGTCGTTCCGGTCGGTTGAGCCGCACGATCCTCACTGACTCACCGACAGACTCGATCTCGACGATCGACATGTGACCTCCCCGGATCGCTACTCATCGGCCTGACGAGCCCCACCACGGCCGATGTCGTGGAACGCCCTCCGAGCGCCGTACCGTAGCTGTCATGCACGACATGGCCGCGCAGACCGACGGGAGCGTCCTTGTACGCGTCAGCGGCCCCGACCACCCAGGTATCACGACCGACCTGATGACCGTGCTCGATCTGACCGGCACCGAGGTCCAGGATCTGGAGCAGGTCCTGGTGCGCGGACATCTGACGCTCGCGGCCGTGGTGAACTCACCTGCGGGGCTCGACGAGCTGCGCTCCGCTTTGGACCACTTCGCCGAGGAACGACATCTTCACGTCCAGGTGGACGAGGTCCCCTCCGTGTCCACCGATGTCGACAGCGTGGACGCCGTGACCGTGCTGGGGCACGAGCTCGAAACGGCACTGTCACCCGCTGAGCTGGGCGCTGTCGCCGCGGGCATCGCTGCGGCCGGCGGGAACATCGACCGCATCGTCCGACTGGCCCGCTACCCGGTCCACGCCTACGAGTTCCGGGTAACGGGCGCCGAACCCGTCGCTCTGCGCGGCTATCTCGCCCAGAGCGCCGCCGCACACCGACTCGACATAGCCGTCCAGCCCGAGGGTCTGGGGCGACGGGCCAAACGTCTGGTGGTTCTCGACGTCGACTCGACGCTGATCCAGGACGAGGTCATCGAGCTACTCGCGGCAGAAGCTGGATGTCTCGACGAGGTGCGGGATCTGACCCAGGGAGCGATGGCAGGCGAGCTCGACTTCGAGTCCGCGCTGAGACAACGCGTGGCGCTGCTGGAGGGACTGGATCTGGCAGCGATGGACCGGGCCCGCGACTCCATGCGACTGACGCCCGGCGCACGAACGTTCGTGAGGACTCTCAAGCGGCTCGGGTACACGGTCGGGATCGTCTCCGGTGGCTTCACCCACTTCACTGACCGGCTCGCCGAGGAGCTGGGCCTGGACCATGCGGTCGCCAACCATCTAGAGATTGTCGACGGCCGTCTCACCGGCAAGGTGACCGGCCAAGTGGTCGACCGTCGCCGCAAGGCGGAGCTGCTGGCCGAGTTCGCCGCCGCCGAGGAGATACCGCTGTCCCAGGCGGTCGCCGTGGGAGACGGAGCCAACGACTTGGACATGTTGTCCGTTGCCGGACTGGGTATCGCGTTCAACGCCAAGCCGGTGGTCCAAGAGGCTGCCGACACGACAGTGAACGTCCCCTACCTCGACGCGATCCTCTTCGTGCTCGGGGTCACCCGCGACGAAGTGGTCCGCGCAGACACCGTTTCCGATGACTGACTACCAGGGTCCGCCCAATACCCACAGTCCAGTTTCGACAAGCCCAGTGCGACAAGCCCAGTGCCGACTCATGCAGTCGAGCGGCTTGGTCAGAGGGTTGTGGCCGCCAGGGCATCCAGATCACCCGGTCCGACAACGGATCGGACCATCGCCCCGTCGAAGAGATCGCGGGCGACCCGCGCAACGTCGACCAGCTCGATCTCATCGATCCGCGCGAGGTGCTCGGGGAGCGTGCTGACCCGTCCACGCAGGGTCTCTGACAGGCCGAGCCGTGAACCACGGGCACTCGTGTCCTCTAGCCCGAGCAGCAGCGAACCGCGCATCGAGCGCTTGGCACGGGCGAGCTCCACGTCCTCTATGCCAGCTTCTCCCAACCGGGCCACCTCGGCGTGCACGAGATCGATGACGCGGGACGCCTTCGACGGCGTCGTCGCGCAGGCGATGCTGAGCGCACCTGCGTCCGTGTACTGGGATACGGCTGAGCTGATCGAGTACGTCAGCGCGTGCTCCTCGCGCACCGTCTGGAAGAGCCTGCTGGAAGGCCCCGCACCGAGCACGTGATTGAGCACTGCCAGCGCGTAGCGCTCGTCGTCACGGGCACCGGGCGCTCGCCAACCCCAGGTCAGATGGACGAGCTCACCGGGATCGTGCTCGACGACCACCGTGGGAGTCGCAGGTCCGGGGCTCGAACGCAGTGGACGATCGCCGTCCGGCCCGTTGTCCAAGCGACTCTCCACCTGTTCCACGAGCCTGTCGTGGTCGACCGCTCCGGCGCAGGTGACCACGAGGTTGCATGGCCGGTAGTACGCCCCGAAGAAGCCGGAGACGTCCTCGCGGGTCATGCCTGAGATGCTCGAACTGCTCCCGAGCACCTCGCGGCCCAGCGGATGCCCCGGGAACATCGCCTCGAACAGCCTGACCCCAACCACATCCTCGGGATCGTCCTCGGCCGCGGCAAGCTCCTCGAGGATGACCTCGCGCTCGGCTGCGAACTCCTCGGGTCGCAGTGCCGGAGCGGCAACGACGTCGAGCAGGAGGTCCAACGCCAGGTCGATCTCCACCGCCGGAACCCGCGCGTAGAACGACGTGTACTCGCTCGCGGTGTAGGCGTTCATGTCGCCTCCCACGTCGTCTATCGCCGCGGCGAGCTCCCTGGCGCTGCGACGTTCCGTGCCCTTGAACAGGAGGTGCTCCAAGAAGTGCGAGGCGCCGGAGTGCTCCTCCGGTTCATCGCGACCACCGACACCGACCCACACGGCGAGGGTCGCGGCGTTGGATCCGGGTACCGAATCAGTCAGCACCCTGAGACCGTGGGGCAGGACGCTGCGCCGGACGTCGTCGACGGGCGGCGGCAACGCCACCGCCCGTCGATCGGACGCGGATTCCATCAGCTGACGGACCGTTGGTCGCGTCGCCCGGTCGGACTCACCGGCGGCGACGGCCTCCGCCGTTGCCACCACGAGAGTTGCGGTCACCACCACGACCGCCGGCGCGCACCGGCGCTGGACCGAGGTCACCGAATGCATCGGAGAGCTCGGCGTCGAAAGCGTCGGCGAAGCTCAGCTCACGACGTTCTGCACCGCTACCCTCGGCAGAGTCCGCGGCGGGGGCGCCGGAAGCGGCTCCCCCGTCACCCGCTTTTGGGGCGAGCTCCTCGACCAGAGCGAGCGAGATCTTGCCGTTCGGGTCGATGTCGTCAACCCGCACCTTCACCGGATCACCCAGGTCGACCACGTCCTCGACCCTATCGATGCGCTTGCCGCTGCCCAGCTTGGAGATGTGCAGCAAACCGTCACGCCCGGGGAGGATGTTGACGAATGCGCCGAACTTGGTGATGTTCACGACACGACCGTCGTAGGTCTCGCCGACCTCGGCCGTTGGCGGATCGAGGATCAGCTTGATCTGGCGCTCCGCCTCCTGCATGGCTCCGGCGTCAACCGACGCGATCGACACCGTGCCGACCATGCCGTCGTCGTCGACGCTGATGTTCGCGCCCGTCTCGGCCTGGATCGCGTTGATGACCTTGCCCTTGGGTCCGATGACCTCGCCGATCTTGTCGATCGGGATCTCGAAGCTGATGATCTTGGGAGCGGTCTCGGCAACCTCGTCGCGGGGGGCGGCGATCGCGGAGGTCATGACTTCCAGGATCGCCAGACGGGCCTCCTTGGCCTGCTCGAGCGCCGCGGCAAGGACATCAGCGGGGATGCCGTCGATCTTGGTGTCCAGCTGCAGTGCCGTCACGAACTCGGCCGTGCCGGCGACCTTGAAGTCCATGTCACCGAACGCGTCCTCGGCGCCGAGGATGTCGGTCAGCGTCACGTACTGGCCATCGGCGTAGACGAGCCCCATGGCGATACCGGCGACGGGCGCCTTGATCGGAACACCCGCGTCCATCAAGGAGAGTGTCGATGCACACACCGACGCCATCGATGTGGAGCCGTTGGAGGCGAGCACCTCCGACACAAGACGGATCGTGTAGGGGAACTCCTCGAGCGATGGGACCACGGGGAACACGGCCCGCTCGGCGAGAGCACCGTGGCCGATCTCCCGGCGCTTCGGCCCACGCATGAAACCGGGCTCGCCGGTGGAGAACGGCGGGAAGTTGTAGTGGTGCAGGTAGCGCTTGCGGGTGACGGGATCGATGCCGTCGATCATCTGGTCCATCTTGGCCATGCCGAGGGTCGCCACGTTGAGAACCTGGGTCTCGCCACGCTGGAACAGTCCGGTGCCGTGGGCAGTGGGCAGGACCGAGACCTCGGCCGACAGCTGGCGCAGATCCCTGGGACCGCGACCATCGATACGTGCACCGTCGGCGACGATGCGGGAACGCACAGTCGCCTTGGACAGCGAGCGGAACGCGTTCTTGGTCTGCTTGGTCGCGAGTGCAGCGGCGGAGTCGGCCGGTGTACCGGCCTCGACCGCTGCCTCCACGAGACCCGGGACGATGCGTCCGACCAGCTCGTCACGCAGCGCGGACTCGGCCTGGGTCCGTTCGGCTTTGTCGGCGATCTGCATGATCTCCGCGATGCGCTGCCCGCCGAGCGACTCGACCTCGGAGTAGATCTCGGGCGTGTAGTCGACCTGCACCTCGTACGACATGGTCGCGATCTCGCCGCGCTCGGCGACGACAGCTGCGACCAGGTTGCGCTGGAGCTCGATCACGTCGGAGATCCAACGCTTCGACTCGTTGAGGGCCGCCGCGAGCGCTGCCTCGTCGACCTTCGGGGCGCCGTCCTGGTACATGCCCCAGGAGGCTTCGGTACCTCCGGCCTCGACCATCATCACGGCGACGTCACCGTCGTCGAGCTGACGACCTGCCACGACGATCTCGAAGGACGCGGCCGCACTCTCGTCGTATGTGGGGTGTGGGATCCAGTTGCCGTCGGAGTCGTACGCCAGGCGCACGGCACCCACCGGACCGTCGAAGGGAATGTCCGAGATCATCAACGCCGCGGATGCGCCGTTGATCGCCAGCACGTCGTAGGGATTGACCTGGTCGGCGCCGAACACGGTGCCCACCACGTGGACCTCGTTGCGGAAGCCGTCGGGGAAGGACGGCCGCAACGGACGGTCGATGAGTCGGCACGTGAGGATCGCCGACTCCGGAGCACGACCCTCGCGGCGGAAGAACGAGCCGGGGATCTTGCCCGCGGCGTACATGCGCTCTTCGATGTCGACGGTCAGCGGGAAGAAGTCGATGCCCTCGCGTACGTGCCCGGCGGCGGTTGCCGTCATGAGGATGCGGGTGTCGCCAGTTCCGGCGAGGACCGCTCCACCGGCCAAGCCCGCCAGTTTGCCCGTCGAGAACGAGATCGTCTTCTCGTCGTCGTCGCCCACCGGCGCCGCGACGCGGATTTCTGTGGCCATCTGGCCCTCCTTCGGTCCCCCTCGGGACCGTCAGGTGCGGACTTCCTCGCCGCACTCTTCTCCATTGGATGTGTGGGGCGCAGGCTACCCGAGAACGTGCACACCCCGGGGATGGTGGTCACACGTCACCGGACCACACGCGCAACGACCGGCCCGAAGGCCGGCCGATTGACGCGAGTGGGGGCGGCCCGTCAGCGACGGAGGCCCAACTCGGCGATGATCGAACGGTACCGCTCGACATCGTTCTTCTTCAGGTAGTCGAGGAAGCGACGGCGCTTGCCGACCAGCATCAGCAGACCACGGCGGGAGTGGTGGTCCTTCTTGTGCGACTTGAGGTGCTCTGTCAGGTGGTTGATGCGATCCGTCAGCAGCGCGATCTGCACCTCGGGGGAGCCGGTGTCGGACTCGTTCTTCCCGAACCTGGCGATGGTGTCGGCCTTGGCAGGCAGGTTGGTGGGCTGTCGATTGCCCATGTGGGGGGTACCTCCGTGGATGGGTGTCTGACCCTGCCCCTCGGACCGATCGACGAATCCGGAGGATCCGTGACGCGCCCGGGAGCGGTCCGGCGCACGCCGGAACCCGACAACCTAGCTGCCAGGGTGCTCAGTGTGCCAACGGTACTTGGGCTTGCGGTGTCGTCCGACTCGGACGCGTCGCGAGTCTCCCGGGGCCAGGGCGAAGACCTTGGCATCGGAGCGGTAGCAGACGGCCTCGACGTCGTCGAGGGTCGGGAACTTCTTGCGGACACCCGCTGATCGCAACGATCGACGGATTCCATCACCCAACTCGGACGCCAGCAACTCGGCGACGATCGCCGGCAGCGCCTCGGGATCGCGCAACATCCAGGAGTGTCCTGCCCCCTCGATCGTGACCAGCACGCCGTCTGTCCGACGCACGGTGTCACGAGCGGTCCGGTGAGGTACCGCGAGGTCCAGGGACCCGTGGAGCACGAACACAGGCACACCATGAGCCGCGATCTCGTCGAGCGCGTACCGACTCGAACGGGTCCGCAGGATGCTCAGCATCGGACCGAGCAACCGCCATGGTTGCACCGCGTGCCCGGCGAGTGTCGGAGCCACGAGGCGCAGCAGCTTTGCCGCCTGTCGAGGATCACTGAACGTGGGCAGGATCGCCAGCGAGTCGACCAGCAGCACGCCGCCCACGGCTCCCAGCAGCGGTGGAGCGACACGGAACAAGTAGACCATCCGGTCCCACGTGTCTCCGACGATCGCGTCGATGAGGACGACACCCATGACACGGTCGGCGTGCTCGGCAGCCAGACGAGTGACGAGCTGGCCACCCATCGAATGACCTGCCAGGACGAAACGCTCGATCCCCAGCTCCTCGATCGCGCGGGCCAGCAGATCCGCGTACTCATTGAGATTCTGTCCGCTCAGGGGCAGGCCCTGGGTCGCCCCGTGTCCTGCCGTGTCGATGGCCACGACACGAAATCCCATCTTGACCAGCCTCGACAGCGACTGGGCGTAGAGGAACCCCTCGGCCGAGAATCCGTGCACCACGACCAGCGGCACTCCCCTGCCCGCGACCGTCACACCCACGAGATGACCGTCGGACAGCTCTATCTGGTGCCGGGCGAGTCGGGGCGCTTCTACCGCGGTCGCTGCCAGCGGCTCGTCCAGCACCGGGCCCTGGATCGGCTCCAGGACCTCGGTCGAACCCTCAACCACTGCTGGGGCTGACTTACCCGCGTCGGTCACTGACTTCATGCCACGACCACCGTAGCTGTCCGGCCCACGGAACCGGTGAAACCCTGCTCACGGACCGAGCAGCTGCCTGGCGGTGTCACAGTCCACGCGCAGCTGCGATGCGAGCTCGTCCACCGATGCGAAGCGAGCGTCAGGACGTATTCGATGGGTGAACCGCACTGAGACCGCCTCGCCGTACAGGTCACCCGAGAAGTCGAGCACGTGGACCTCGAGCAGCGTCATGGCCCGGTCGTCGTAGAAGGTCGGGCGCTTTCCCACGTACACAGCCGCGGGCAGCAGCACGCCGGGGGCGCTCGCTGTGCGTTCGAGCCACCCTGCATATATGCCGTCGCCGGGCATGAGCATCTCGTCGGGGATCGCCACGTTGGCGGTCGGGAAACCGAGGGTCCTCCCCCTCTGGTCGCCCGGAACCACGACTCCACGCATCTCGTGGGGGCGTCCCAGCATGAGGTTCGCATCGATCAGTCGACCCTCGTGAAGTGCGCGCCGGATCGCCGTGGATGAAACCTGCGCGTCGTCGCGAGCAGCGTTCCCGTCTGCACCGACGAGCTTGTGGCCGAGTACGTCGAAGCCCAGTCGGCCGCCCATCTCCTCGAGGAGCGCGACGTTGCCCTGTCGGTTGTGGCCGAAATGGAAGTCTTCTCCGACCACCACCGATCGTGCATGCAGGCAGCCGACCAGCACCGACTCGACGAAGTGCTCGGCGTCCTCCGCAGCCCGTCCCTCGTCGAAGCGGACCAGGAGCGTGTAGTCGAGACCCGTCGCCTCCAACAGCTCGAGCTTCTGGTCCAGGTCGGTCAGAAGACGTGGGGCCGAGTCCGGGCGGATGACCTGCGCAGGGTGACGGTCGAAGGTCACGACAGCGCTTCGACGCCCCTGGGCGGCGGCACGGGCGCGGACCTCCGCAATCACGGAACGGTGCCCGAGATGCACACCGTCGTACGCACCGATCGTGACGACCGTGCCGTCGGGCGGCCTCGGGCAGGGGTCGCTGTCGGTGAGGATCTGCACGGTCGAAACCTAGTCAGATCAGCCGGCGAGCACGATCGCCGGTTTGACGCGGCCGACAGCCCGCCTCTCGTAGACGGCGAGAAGTGAGCCGTCACCGTCCAACACACCCCACGGTCCGTCCGAGTCGCCGAGGCCGGGGCCACCGGCCAACTGCTGATCGTCGAGGACCTGTCCGTTGCGGACCATCGCAGCCGTGGTCTCGTCGATCTCGACCGTCGGCAGATGACGCACCCCTTCTCGCAGGGGCAGTAGCTCGAGCTCGTCGAGTTCTCGCGCTTCGTCGATCCCGAATGGTCCGACCGACGTACGTCGCAGGGACGCCAGGTAGGCGCCACCTCCCAGCGCGGCGCCAAGATCGGCCGCCAGCGAACGCACATAGGTGCCAGAGGAGCAACTCACCTCGGCGCTCCAATGAAGGGGGTCGCCTGTCGGGTCGACGTCGAAGCGCGTCACCTCGACGGGACGTGCCGCACGCTCGACCTCCATGCCCTCACGTGCGAGCTGGTGGAGCCGTCGGCCGTCGATCTTCAACGCAGAGACCATCGGCGGGACCTGCAGGAGGTTGCCGGTCAACTCCGCCGCGGCAGATCGGACGGAGTCGGGATCGAGCCCCGACATGTCGTGCAGGGCGGTAACGGCACCGTCGGCGTCGAGGCTGTCGGTCGCGACCCCGAATCGGATGGTCGCCTCGTAGCACTTCGCCACCCCGGTGATGAAAGTGAGCAGACGGGTTCCGCGACCGACTCCGAGCACCAGTACTCCTGTGGCCATCGGGTCGAGTGTTCCCGCATGGCCGACACGGCGGGTTCCGAGCAGCCGTCGACAGCGCGCTACGACATCATGGCTGGTCCAGCCGGACGGCTTGTCGACGATGCAGATCCCGTCCGGACCAGAACCGGAATCGGTCCTGCGTCCCATCAGGGGGACCCGGGTCCGTCGGCCGCCTCCGGGCCGCCGTCCTGGCCGGGATCGTCGGACCGGTCCGAGGCTGGCCTGCCCGAGTCCTCGATCCCACGGAGGATCTCGTCGATCCGGAGAGCCGAGGCGAGCACTGTGTCGGGCCGGAACCTGATCTGGGGGGTGCGACGGGCACGAACCTCGCGGTTCACGACCTGCTGGACCTTCCAACGCCGCTCCTCGAGTGCCTCGACGACCTCGTCGATTCGGCCGTCCTCCTCCGCCACCAGCGATGACCAGAAGACGTCAGCGTGTTCGAGTGCACCATCGACGGTGACCGCGGTGATGGTGACGAGCTCCAGGCGTTCATCGCCTATCCGCTCGAGCTCGGACGCGACGACCTCCCGTACCAGCTCCGACAAGCGGTCCGTCCTGCTGAACTGTCGTTGCCCCGAGGGCCGCCTGCGTGCCATCCCGACATTGGTAGCACGACCCAACCGACCCGACGCATCGCCGGTCAATGCAGTGGGCTGAATTGCCTCCGTGCCACAACAGCGCGACTCGGGGCACACTGTTGTGGGAGATGTCCAACGACACCGTTGTCCAAATGCTCGAGTCGCCCGCGTCCGAGCCAAGTCCGCACCGACGACGTCGGTCCACTTCGACGCGCTCGCAGCGCATCCTGCTGGCGATCGTGGTTGCGTTGTCCATATCGGCCGCCATCGCTCTCTGCGACACCGCCCCGACCGGAAACCAGGTCATCGACGCCATCTACCGTTCGGCGTTCATGACCGCCACGGTCCTGGCCGGGGCCCGGGCACGCCGACGGGTGCTGCTCATCGCGGCGGCCCTCGTCTCGATCGGCTCCGATGGCTGGACACTCGTTCCGGCACTCTGTGCGCTGGCACTCTCGTTCCTCCTCGCTTGGACCGACCGCCGCGAACGGGTCGCGGGAGGCGCGGTGGGAGCACTGATCGGATACTGCGCGATGAACCTGGCTTGGCCGGCGTCGCCCACGGGCGCCACGATCGTGCTCGCAGCCACAGCGGTCGTTCCGCTGTGGTTCTCCGGCTACCGGGTGGCCCGACGCCGGACGCGCCGATGGATCCGCCTCGTCGTCGCGTCCATCGCCTCGGTCATGCTCCTCGGAGCGGCAGCGGGGGCCGCGCTGGCGGCAACGCAGCGGAGCACGCTCGAGTCGGCGGCTTCCAACGCCGAGGCCGCTGCCTCGGTCGTGGCATCGGGCAGCACGACTGGTTCCGCATCCGATCTGCGTGGGAGTGCTGACCAGTTCAGGAGCGTGGCCGACGCAGCAGGGTCCTGGTGGGCTGCTCCCGCGTCCCTGGTACCCGTGGTCGCCCAGAACACCAGGGCCATCGGTGCAGCTGCGTCCACAGGAGCGGACCTCGCCGGGGTTGCCGCGGACCTCGCCGAGCAGGTCGACTACGACGCACTCGCCAGGCCGGACGGTTCACTCGATGTGCAGCGGCTCGCCTCCTACGAGCCCATGGCGAGTGCCACGCACCTGACAGTCAGCGAGGCACGAGCGGACCTCGAGGCAGTCTCGTCACCATGGCTCCTTGCCCCTGTCCAGGAGCGCCTGGACGAGTACCTCGGGCATCTCGACCGTGCAGAGTCGGCGACGGCGATCGCTTCGGCCGCCGCCGCCGAACTGCCGTCGATGCTCGGCGCGGACGGGCCGAAGCGCTACCTGTTGCTGCTCGGAAGCCCGGCAGAGGCACGGGATCTGGGTGGCCACATCGGCAACTGGGCCGAGCTGACGATCACGGACGGTCAGATGGACGTCGTCGAGGTCGGACAGCCCTACGAGCTGTTCGGACCGATGAGTCAGCTACGTCCCACGGTGAGCGACGACCTGGACCTCCCTGCGAGCCTGCTCGAGGTGGACCCCACTCGCTTCCCCCAGAACTGGGGCTCATCTCCGGACCTGTCAACGGTGGCGCGGCTGGCCGCCGATCTGTTCCCACAAGCGCGAGGTGGAGCACCGATCGACGGCGTCATCTACGCAGATCCCACCGCCTTCGCTGCCCTGCTGTCGGTGACCGGCCCAGTCACCGTCGGCGACACGACTCTCAGCGCCGACAACGCCGTCGAGTTCCTGACCAGGGGCCAGTACGCAGCCGAGATTCCGGACCACGTGGTCAACGACCTCGTGCGTGCAGGGCTGGACCGGCTTGCCTCTGAGCAGCTTCCCGGTCCCACTGCTCTTGCCGAAGCCTTCGGACCAGCGGTCAGGGCGGGGCACCTGCAGTTCGTCCTCACCGAGCCCGGATCCTCCGAACTCCTCCGCAAGGTGGGCCTAGACCGCCCATTGGTCGCACCGGAAGGCACGGACCTGGTTGCGGTGGTCAACCGCAACGCCAACCCGTCGAAGATCGACGCCTTCCTCGAGCGGACCATCGACTACAAGATCCGCTGGGACCCGGAGACCGGCGACGCCACGACCCGAGTCGTCGTGACGATGCACAACGGCGCACCCTCGGACGGACTGCCGGTCGAGTTCATCGGTGGCCGTGTGGGCAACCCCCCGGGCACGAACCGGACCGAGCTCTCGATTCTGAGCCCCTTCGAAGCCACAGGAGCGATGCTCGACGGGGAACCCCTCGCAATCGGTCGACGCGACGACATCAACGACCTGCAGCGCTACACGGTGGCCGTCGACATCCCGGCCGGCGCTTCGCGAACAGTGGTCCTGGACCTCAGCGGCGCGGTCTCCCCCGGCCCGGAGTACACACTCACCTGGTTCAGCCAGCCGCTCCCCAACGCCGACGTGACACGCGTGATAGTCGAACCGATCGGAACGACGCTGGAGGGTGGCCAACCGAGCGCGGCCCATGCGCTCGACGACAGTCGGGTCCAGGTCCTCAGGTTCCTGGCGGAGTGACTCCGTTCAGCGCTGTGACGGCCCGGGGTCCCGGTGGTGTGTCGGGGCGGGCGGCTCAAGCTGTTCGGGTGGATGACGCGACCATCTCGGGTAGAACAGCCCAAAGGCTGGACTCAGCCATCGAATTCGGCTCAGAATGTTGCGTAGCGGGCTACTGGAGGGGATCCTCGACGTGCGGTTGAAGAACAAGCTGTGGACAGCGATGGGTGCGGTACTGATCCTGCTCGGCACCCTCGTGATCGGCAGCACCGTGAGCGCTGCTCCGGCGGCGACGTCGCAGAGCGGCGAGTCATCGAACATCCAGATCGTCCAGACGCCGTCAGGCGGGGGCGGCATCTGCCTTCCACCGGCGCTCGCGCTGCGCCAGAGCACGCGGTCCGACGAAACGACCTTCCGCCTGGTCATCAGGGTGACAGCACCGCTGTGCTCCCGGGTCGACGCCGTCGCGGCCATCTACCAGATGCCCGGCAACGGTGTCGCGTGGCCCCAGAACCTGCTCGAGACAGCGCCGTTCTCGCTGAAGGCGCCCGGCACGACCGAGGTCATCTTCACCAAGACCTGCACTCCTGTGCAGTTCGACGTGATCACGGGGGCCACCCCTCCGACGATCTCTCCCACCGGCGCATGGCACGGCCCGCTGCTGTTCCCGCTCGACACGTCGACCTCACTCCAGTGGTGGGGCTGTGGCCCGACCACCTCCACCTCGACCACGTCGACCACCTCGTCATCCACAACCACGACGATCGATGACAACTGCGAGAACTACACCCCGGCCAACGTGACTGTCTCACCGTCGAGCGCAGGACCCGGAGAAACCCTCACCGTGTCGGGCACCGGAACCCCCGGTACGTCGGTCCAGGTGCAGCTGCGGCCCCCGGCGGATGCCGATGGCCTGAGCGAGGAAGAGTCCGCTGCCGGGTTCGTCGCGCTGTCAGATCCGGCGCTCGTGGGGCCGGACGGCCGCTGGAGCACGACGGTGTTCGTGCCCACCGACGCTTCTCCCGGAGTGTGGACGCTTGCAGCCAACGCTGTCGGCTGCGAGACCGTGGTGACGACAACCGTCACGATCACCGAGGGTGGGACCACTCCCACCGCCGCGCCTTCCACCGAGGCCGCTGTGGTGGCCGGCGAGTCGGTCACCAACACGATGGCACCTGCTGCTGTGGCCGGCACCACCGCGGAGAACTCCGATGGCGAAGCTCAGGCTGCTGAGCTTGCGTTCACCGGCACCTCCACCCACGTCGGCCTGGCCCTGGGGGTCGCTCTCCTGACTGCAGGTGGCCTCCTCCTGCTCGGTGGCCACCGTCGGCGACGCAGCGCCTGACGCACACCACAGGCACCCCTGAGGCGCCACTGAGCCGTAACGCAGGACGGTCCCAGCTCCTTGGAGCTGGGACCGTTTCTCGTTTCCGGAGACTCGACATCGGCCGACAGACTCCGGCCTGCACGACCGGTCGCCTGTGACTGATGAAGGATCCCTCGCCCGGAGGATCCCCCGGACTCAGATCCGGGGGATCTCCTTCATGTCGTAGGTCTCGATCACGTCGCGGTCCTTGAGGTCCTGGAAGTCCGAGAGGCCGACTCCGCACTCGAAGCCTGCAGCGACTTCCTTGACGTCGTCCTTGAACCGACGCAGAGAGCTGATCTCGCCCTTCCAGATGATGGTTCCCTCACGCAGGAACCGCACCTTCGAACCACGAGTGATGACGCCGGACTGCACCATGCAGCCTGCGACGGCGCCGATCCGTGGAACCCGGAACACCTCGCGGACCTCGGCCTCACCGGTGACGACCTCTTCGTACTCCGGCTCGAGCATGCCGACCATGGCAGCCTCGACGTCCTCGAGGAGCTTGTAGATGATCTCGTAGGTACGGATCTCGACACCCTCGGCGACCGCCATCTCGCGTGCCTGGCGGCCGGGACGCACGTTGAAACCGATGATCGTGGCACTGGAGGTGGCAGCGAGCTGGATGTCAGATTCGGAGATGCCACCGACACCACGGAGGACGAAACCGACCTTGACCTCGGGCCGCTCGAGCTTCTTGAGGCTCTCGGTGAGCGCCTCGAGAGAACCCTGCGCGTCGGCCTTCACGATCAGGTTCAGACTGGTCTGCTCGCCCGCCTGGATCTGGGCGAAGATGTCCTCGAGTCGTGCACCCTGGACGTTGACCGCGGCGTTCTGACCTCGAGCGGCGTCACGCTGCCAGCGTTCCCGGGTCTCGGCCACCGACTTGGCCTTGCGCTCGTCGGGGGCGATCACGAACGAGTCGCCGGCGAAGGGCACATCGGACAGCCCGAGAACCTCGACCGCCGATGACGGGCCGGCTTCCTTGACCTGTTCACCGCGGTCGTTGATGAGAGCCCTGATGCGCCCCCATGCAGCGCCGGCGACCAGCGGGTCGCCGACCTTCAACGTCCCGTGCTGGACCAGGACCGAGGCGACCGAGCCCCTTCCGATGTCGAGATGCGCCTCGATGACGATTCCACGAGCCCGACCCGACGGATCGGCACGCAGGTCCTCTACCTCGGCGACTACCAACAGGTTCTCGAGAAGTTCATCGATACCTGTGCCCTGAAGCGCTGACACCTCGCACATCATGGTGTCGCCGCCCCAGGCCTCGGGCACGAGCTCGTGCTCGGAGAGCTGCTGCATCACCCTGGTCGGGTCTGCGCCCTCACGATCGATCTTGTTGATCGCCACCACGATCGGCACTTCGGCCGCCTTGGCGTGCGAGATCGCCTCGAGCGTCTGGGGCATGACGCCGTCGTCTGCTGCGACGACCAGCACGACGATGTCGGTGGCCTCGGCTCCCCTGGCACGCATGGCGGTGAACGCCTCGTGAC
>CAYVDN010000013.1:42129-74343 GCA_964450685.1 uncultured Microthrixaceae bacterium | reverse complement strand
TCGGCGGTCGAGCTGGTGCTCGAGGGGCTGCACCTGTCGAAACGGCTCAACAAGGACGCCGTCGGAGCCCGTGCCCAGTACCGGGCCCGGGCCTGACCCCGCCCACGCCGATCTTGGGCGCGTCGGTGACATCCCTTGTCGCTGACGACCCCTATGTCCCCCGGGGCGGGAAGTAGCCTCGCTGCATGAGCCGACCACGGTTCCGCTACTCGCCATGGGACGGGACCCAGCGCGGGTTCGACGTCGACGCGTTCGACGTCATGGAGCAGTTGACCGACGACCTGCTCTACCACGGAGACCTCAGTTCGGCGCTGCGCCGCATGATGCAGCAGGGGTTCCAGGACCGCAACGGCGAACGGATCGAGGGCATCCGCGAGATGCTCGACAAGATCCGGCGTCGCCGCGAGGAGACCCTGGAGCGCTTCGACCTGGGCGGCGTCTACGACGACATAGCCAAGGAGCTGCGCGAACTGGTCCAGGAGGAACGCGCCGAGCTCGACCGGCGCGCGGATGAAGCGAAGCAGTCGGGTGACCAGCGCCGGGCCGAACTCACCGAGGAGACGGTCGCCGGCAAGCACCTGGAGCTCGACATGCTGCCGCCCGACCTGGCCGGGCAGGTGAAGGGACTGGAGGACTACGACTTCGCCTCGACCGACGCCCAGCGGCGTTTCGACGACCTGATCGACCGGTTGCGCCAGCAGCTGATGCAACAGACCGTCGACCAGATGTCGGGCGCGATGGGTTCGATGTCGCCCGAGGACATGGCCCGCATGAAGGACATGATGTCCGAGCTGAACCGGATGCTCGAACAGCGCGCCAACGGTGAGCAACCCGACTTCGACGGATTCATGGAGCGCTACGGCGACTTCTTCCCGGAGAACCCCAGCACGCTCGACGAGCTGCTCGAGGTGATGGCGCGGCGCATGGCAGCGGCACAGGCGATGCTCAACTCGATGACCCCGGAGCAGCGCGCGCAGCTCCAGGCGCTGTCGGACCAACTGCTCGAGGACATGGACCTGCGCTGGCAGGTCGAGCAGCTCGGCCAGAACCTGCGCCAGGCTTTCCCCGACCTGGGTTGGGACTCCAGCTACCAGTTCGAGGGCATGGACCCGCTGGACATGGCCGGTGCCAACGCGCTGCTGGGGGAGTTGGGTGACCTGGACCAACTCGAACAGCTGATGCGTGGAGCGCCCAACCCCGGCGCGCTCGCAGACGCGGACCTTGACCGGGTTCGGGAGCTCCTCGGTGACGAGACGGCCGCCAGCCTGGAGCGCATGTCGGAGCTGACCCGCATGCTCACCGACGCCGGCCTGATCGAGCAGCGCGAGGGGCGCACCGAGCTGACACCGCGAGGCATGCGCAAGCTGGGCCAGAACGCGCTGGCCGAGCTGTTCCGCAAGCTGGATCGCGACAAGCTGGGCCGACACGAGATGGAGGCCCGTGGCAGTGGCCACGAGCGCACCTACCAGACCAAGCCCTACGAGTGGGGCGACCCGTTCAACCTGAGCATCGAACGAACCATCCGCAACGCGATCGTCCGGGGTGAGGGTTCACCGGTGCGCCTGGTGCCCGACGACTTCGAGGTCGAACAGACCGAGCACGTCGTGCGCTCCTCCACGGTCCTGATGCTGGACCTGTCGCTGTCGATGCCGATGCGCGACAACTTCCTGCCGGCCAAGAAGGTCGCCATGGCGCTGCACTCGCTGATCTCGATGCAGTACCCGCGTGACTACCTGGGACTGGTCGGCTTCTCCGAGGTGGCCCGGGTGCTGACGGCCCAGCAGCTCCCCGAGGTGAGCTGGGACTTCGTGTACGGCACGAACATGCAGCACGGGTTCCAACTGGCACGCGAGCTGCTGTCGCGCCAGAGCGGCACGAAGCAGATCATCATGATCACCGACGGTGAGCCGACAGCGCACATAAACGCCCACGGCGAGCCGGAGTTCCACTACCCGCCGGTGCGCGAGACGGTCGACGCGACGCTTCTCGAGGTGGCCCGCTGCACCCGCGACGACATCCGGATCAACACGTTCATGCTCGACCCGGATCGCAGCCTTCAGCGCTTCATCGAGCGGCTGACCCAGCTGAACGGCGGGCGGGCGTTTTTCACCACACCCCAGACGCTGGGTGACTACGTGCTGGTCGACTTCATCGAACAGCGCCGCGAGATGCTGCGCGGTCGACGCTGAGCGTCGTCGGTTCCGCGCGCCCGGTGGCGCGGGTCACAGAACCGCCTTGCGTTTCCGGCGATACGCAGTCAGAATGTCGTCTTACACCGATGTAATTACAACGACGTGACGTCGGTTCCCGTTCAGCTGGGGGGTTCGGGCAGAACGGGCCACTGGGAGCGAGATGACCGAGGGTAGGGAGGACGACATGGCGAACTTTGACGAGGCCGGTGATGTCGAGAGCTGGCAGATGTTCGCCAACTGTCTCGGTGTCGATCCCGACCTCTTCTTCCCCGAGCGCGGCGCCTCCACCAAGGAGGCCAAGGCCGTCTGCCAGGGATGTGTCGTTCGCGAGGACTGCCTGGAGTACGCGCTCCAGAACGGCGAGAAGTTCGGCATCTGGGGCGGGCTCAGCGAGCGTGAGCGTCGCCGTATCCGCCGCCAGCGTGCCCTTGCCAGAGCCGCGCAGCAGACCCGCACCGCCTGATCACACTCCTCGTTCGATCTGTGATGCGAGATCGCGGTGATCGCCGCGATCTCGCATCACCGATGGTTTGCTTTGGGGCGGGACACGCCTCGCTCGGTCAGAACGATGTCGAGGGTGATGTCCCAGGGCTCGGGCTGGAGCGCGTCCACGAGCTGGAGGGCGAAGCCGACCCCGATCGTGGTCGCGTTCGAGTCGGCCAGCGCCCGGTCGTAGTAGCCAGCGCCGAATCCCAGACGATGCCCGGCAGGATCCAGCACGACTGACGGCACGACGACCACGTCCAGAGCCGTGGCGGCGACACGGTCGATCCCGTGGGCGGACGGCCCGCTGCGAACGACAGGTTCGGGGATCCCGTAGCGATTGGCCCCAAGGGGTGTGTGGCTGTCCCAGCGGCCGAAATCCATCGTCCGCGCCTCGCCGATCACCGGTAGCCACAGGCTGTGTCCTCGTCGCCGGAGCTCCTCGACGGCGCCGCCCAGATCGACCTCTCCGTCCGTGGGCATGTACCAACCCACGGCGAGTGACTCCCGCCCGGGCCCGCCCGGCCGCTGGAACTCGTCGAGCCCGAGCAACGACTCCACGATCGCTGTCTCGGCACCGCGGCGAGTGGTTGCGTCCAACGCGGCCCGCCCCGCTCGGGCGGCAGATCTCAGCCGAGCGACATCGCCGGGCGAGACCGGATGGGTGCTGGGTGTCGTCACGTCTGAACCTCCGTCGCCCGGGCCGACCTGTGATCCTGCGGTACACCCTGTAGGCTCGCGCGCATGTTCAGTGGCAACGAGTGGATCATCGTCGTGGTCGTAGCCCTGGTTCTCTTCGGTGGCTCCCAGATCCCCAAGCTGGCACGCAGCCTGGGTCAGGCCCAGAAGGAGTTCAAGGCCGGGATCGCCGACGGGGCATCTGATGATGCCGACTCCGGGAGCGATGCAGCCGCGGGGAAGGACGACAAGAAGGGCACCGCCTCCGAGGCCTGAGCCCTGGCGCCCTCGACCGGGCGACGTGTCGCCCGGTCACATGGTCAGCGCGTTGGACGGCAGGGTTGTCACTCGGCCGGATTTGTCACACGGTTGCAGCCGATGCCCGCTCGCGGGCCCGTGCCTTGAGGATCCGCCGACGCTCGCGTTCGGAAGTCCCGCCCCAGACACCGTGGTCGATGCGGTTGGCCAATGCGTACTCGAGGCAGTCGGTCTTCACGGGGCAGCCGACGCACACCTGGCGAGCGCGGTCCACTCCGACGCCGTCAGAAGGGAAGAAGAGGCTCGGCTTCTCATTGGCGCAGTTGCCCGACGCCATCCAATCGGTTTCGAGGTTTCGTGCCTTCATAGTGATGAGTCTGACGCCGCGGACCCCCCTTTTGTTCCATGGGTTTCGCGGGGGACTGAGCAGGGTCTCAGAGCAAGCCCCAGGGCGGGCGGTCAGGGTCGCCGACTGTGGCCGTACACAAACGGCGCTGAGAGGGCTCTATGCCCGCATGGGTTCCACCCTCGACAGCGCCACGACATGTCGCATACTCGTCGGCATGTCGAACCACGACCCCCTCACGAGCAACGACCCCCTCACGAGCAACGCCGCTGCATCCAGGCCCTCTACGCCGCCGATGACGCCCCACTCGACAGTCCCCCAGCAACCAGTGGCCCAGCAACCAGTGGCCCAGCAACCAGTGGCCCAGCAGCCCGCAACGGGTGCTGCCCCGTCGGGCCCGCCGCTCGCCGGACCCATCGCGACACCTCCACCCGGCCCCGCCACCCCGTCCTACGGTGAGCCATGGGCTCCGGTCGCTCCGGCGCCGCAGCCTCTCGGAACTCCCACCTACACCGGTGGACCGGCCGGCGGGGGGCCGGTCCCGCCGGTTCCCCCGGTGGCTCCGACGCCCACCGCCGGACCTGCCGGCGGGGGAGACCGCCGACGCGGCGGTGGTGTCCGCTCCGCTCTGGTGGGCGGGCTCGTCGGAGCGATCGTCGCCGGCGGCCTCGTCTCCGCCGCGATGTGGGACGATGAGTCGGGCTCGGTTCCCGCAGCGACCCAGGTGGCGACCGAGTCGTCCCGCTCGGCGAACACGATCGCCGGCGAGAACCTGGACATCAAGGCTCTGCTCGACAAGGTCAGCCCGTCGGTCGTGTCGATTCACACCGGTACCCGTCAAGGTGAGGCGGCCGGTTCCGGGATCGTTCTGACCGAGGACGGCATGGTGCTCACCAACGCCCACGTCATCGACGGCGCCCAGACCATCCAGGTCGACTTCTCCGACGGCACCAGCTACGAGGCCCGGGTGATCGGCTCAGCTCCCGAGTACGACGTGGCACTGATCAAGGCCGAGGGACTGACCAATCCGGTCACCCCCGCCGAGCTCGGCAGCTCCGACGACCTCCAGGTCGGAGACGACCTGGTGGCTATCGGCAACGCGCTCAACCTCGGCGATGAGCCGAGCGTGACCACCGGCATCGTCTCTGCCACCGGTAGGTCTATCTCCGCTGGTGACGGAGTGGTGCTGACCGACCTGATCCAGACCGACGCGGCGATCAACCCCGGCAACTCCGGCGGTCCGCTGCTCAACTCCGCAGGTCAGGTCGTCGGGGTCAACACAGCGATCCTCGCCGATGCCCAGAACGTCGGCTTCGCGCTGTCGATCGACTCGATCGTCTCGATCATCGACGACCTGAAGGCAGGTCGTGAGGTCTCCGGCAACCGTCCGGTTCTCGGAGTCGAGACCGTCGACGTGGCAGCGGTGTCACCCACGGTGCTCCAGCGGTTCTCGATCACCGCGACCTCGGGAGCTTTCATCCAGCGAGTCGAGTCCGGATCGGGCGCCGACGAAGCCGGGTTGCAGGCCGGCGACGTGATCGTCGCCGTCGACGGTGAGCAGGTCCGTACCTCCGCGGATGTCGGTGAGGCCGTCCGCGAGCACGACCCGGGCGACACCATCGAGGTGACCATCGAGCGCGGCGGGGAGGAGCAGACGGTCACCGCCACTCTCGGCAGCAACTGAGCGATCCCGGCGAGCGGGCACGTTCCATCGGCATGGGTCGCCGGCAGTATGCTGGCGAGCCATGTCCGAGGACCGTGCGATCGACCCAGAAGAGCCCACCGAGCCGCCCGTCGCCCAGGCGACGATCGTCTACCTGGGGCCCGTGGCGCCGCACTGGGAGATCCGCTCCGAATACGGCGACCAGCAACTGATCGACGACTTCTGCTCCCGCGTCAACGCCCGGCTGATGCTGTTGCCCCCGCACGACCCGCAGTTCAGGCGCAACAAGGAGCGCGTGAACCGCGACGCCGAGCGAGAGCTGATCGAGCTCGTGTGGGACCTGGGCGACGACGACCAGGGCCGCTGACCCGCAGTCCCGTCCGCTCGATCCGTCGCTAGTGTCGACGGGGATGAGCGACGACGAGGAACGCCGTTACCTGAACCGCGAGTTGTCCTGGCTGGACTTCAACGCCCGCGTTCTCGCACTTGCCGAGGACCCCGCCACACCGCTTCTCGAGCGCGTGAAGTTCCTGGCGATCTTCAGTCAGAACCTGGACGAGTTCTTCCAGGTCCGCGTCGCGGGGCTGAAGGAGCGTGTCGCCGCTGGAGTGACCCGCCGCAGCGTCGACGGTCTCACCGCATCGGAGCAGCTGGCCGCGATCCTCGAGCGAGCCACGGCGTTGAGCGCGCACGCGGACGAGCTGTTCCTGGGGCCCGTGTGCCGGGCCCTGGCAGATGTGGGAATCAGGTTCTCGACCTGGTCCCAGCTCGACGAGGACGATCGGGAGTGGTTGGCGGACCAGTTCCAACGACGGATCTTCCCGGTGCTCACACCGCTCGCGGTGGATCCAGGCCACCCGTTCCCGTACATATCCACGCTGTCGCTGAACCTCGGCGTGATCGTCGGGGATCCCCAGACCGGCGAACGGCGCTTCGCCCGTGTCAAGGTCCCGCCGCTGCTGCCGCGTTTCGTGGTCATGCCCGACGGCGAGCGGTTCGTGCCTCTGGAGCAGGTCATCGCCGCGCACATGGACCAGTTGTTCCCCGGCATGGAGATCCTCGACAGCGTCGCGTTCAGGGTCACACGCAACGCGGACCTGACCGTCGAGGACGAAGAGGCCGACGACCTGCTCGCAGCGATCGAGCTGGAGCTGCGCAGACGCCGGTTCGGCAAGGCGGTCCGACTCGAGGTAGAGGACGACATCTCCGCCGACACCCTCGAGCTGATCCGCGACGAGCTCGAGTTGCGTGACGAGGACGTCTCGGCGCACTCGGCGCCGGTCGACCTGAGCGGCCTGTTCGCAGTGCACGACATGGACCGCCCGGAGCTGAAGTACCCGGACTTCGTGCCGGTCACCCAACGACGACTCGCCCCCGACGAGGACGACGAGCGCGACATCTTCGCGGCGATCGCTGCCGGCGACATCCTGGTCCAGCACCCCTACGACAGCTTCGTCACCTCCGTCGAGGAGTTCATCCGTCAGGCGGCGAACGACCCGAAGGTGCTGACCATCAAGTTGACCCTGTACCGCACCTCCGGTGACAGCCCCATCGTCGGCTCGCTGATCCACGCGGCCGAGGAAGGCAAGCAGGTCGTGGCGCTCGTCGAGTTGAAGGCCCGCTTCGACGAGGAACGCAACATCGAATGGGCCCGCCGTCTGGAGCAGGCGGGCGTGCACGTCGTGTACGGACTCGTCGGGCTCAAGACCCACACCAAGACGTGCCTGGTCGTGCGCGAGGAGGGCGACGGGGTACGCCGCTACTGCCACATCGGCACCGGCAACTACAACTCCCGCACGGCTCGGCTGTACGAGGACATCGGCCTGCTGACTGCCGAGCCCAGCATCGGCTCCGACCTGAGCCAACTGTTCAACTACCTGACCGGTTACGCCCGCGACGTCCACTACCAGGAGCTGCTCTGCGCCCCTCACACACTGCGCGCCGGGTTGATCGACCTCATCCGGCGTGAGCGGCGGGCGCCAACTGGTACCGGTCACATCGTCATGAAGATGAACAGCCTGGTCGACGCCGACATGATCGACGAGCTGTACGAGGCGTCGGCCGACGGGGTGCGCGTCGAGCTGCTGGTGCGCGGCATCTGCTGCCTGCGCGCTGGTGTGGAGGGCCTGTCGGAGAACATCACCGTGCGCAGCGTCGTCGGCCGCTACCTCGAGCATTCACGCATATACCGGTTCGCCAACGGCGCCGGCCCGGGCTCGCCGGTGCACTTCATGGGCTCCGCCGACCTCATGCCACGCAACCTGGACCGCCGGGTCGAAGCGATGGTGCCGGTACTCGACGAGCAGTTGCGGGAACGACTCGACGAGATCCTCGAGATCGGCCTGGCCGACGACACGCTCGCCTGGGCGTTGGACGACGACGAGTGGTCCCGGGTGGAGCGCCTCAACACGGTCGAGACCCACCTCGAGCTCCAGCAGCACGCCATCAAGCGTGCCGCTGTCGACCTGCGCTGAGGGCGCGGCGTGGCATCGACCGAGCTGCCCAAGGTGCGCGCCGCAGGAGGCCTGGTCTGGCGCGACCGCGCAGGAAGACGCGAGTTCGTCGTGGTGCATCGACCGCGATACGACGACTGGAGCCTGCCCAAGGGGAAGGCGCACCGAGGCGAGTCCGACCGGGAGACTGCGATCAGGGAGGTCGCCGAGGAGACCGGCCTGCGCTGCGAGCTCGGCGCGGAGCTGCCGAGCGTGCGCTACGTGACGACCAAGGGTGAGGACAAGACGGTGCGCTGGTGGGCGATGACCGTCGTCGACGACCTGGGATTCGTCCCCGGCGACGAGGTCGACGAGTTGCGCTGGGTCGACCGTGACGAGTTCCTGGCCCTGGGCCCGTTCGGGTCGGACCTGTCGGTCCTCGACGCGTTCCTCGCCACCTGAGCGCTCGCACCAGAGTTGCCGAAGCGTTCACCTGTCGTTCACCTGGCTGCCCGGGGACGTTCAGAACGCCTGCCTAGCTTCAGTCGCGCCGATGGCCACCGTGGCCGCGGCGACACCCCCCCCAGAGGAGAAGCTGAATGACTGTCACGACCCGGACCGGTCGGTCGCTGCTGCTGGCAGCAACCCTGGTCGCCCTGTCGCTCGTCGCGTTCGCGTGCAGCAACAGCGACGACACCGGCTCGAACGAGACCTCGACCACCTCGGCGTCCGACTCGAACGCCGAGGCACCCAGCGATGCCGACATCGAAGCGCTGTCGGCGGAGATCGCCGGCGGCGGTGCGTCCTTCCCGGACGCCTTCTACCAGGCTGTCAACACCGACTTCAACGGCATCCACGGATCCGAGATCGTCACGTACACCAAGAGCGGTTCGTCCGACGGACGCAACCAGCTGGCCAACGGCACCGTCGACTTCGCCGGGTCCGACTCGTTGCCCAAGGACGGCGAGACCTACTCGTCACCGCTGCTCTTCTTCCCGACCGTCGCTGCGCCGATCACCGTCTCCTACAACCTCGACGGGGTCGATGAACTGCAGCTCAGCCCCGACGTGATCGCCGGGATCTTCCAGGCACAGATCACGAAGTGGGACGACGAGCAGATCGCCGCGGACAACCCCGATGCCGACCTGCCGTCGACAGCGATCACCGTCGTGCACCGCTCGGACGGTTCGGGCACCACGAACAACTTCACGAAGTACCTGAAGGCCGCCGCGCCCGAGGTGTGGACCCTCGACAGCGGTGACGAGGTCAACTGGCCCGCCTCCACCCAGGGTGCCGAGAAGAACTCGGGTGTGGCCGAGGTCATCAAGCAGACCGCTGGTGCGATCGGCTACGTGGACCTCGCGGATGCCGGCAAGGCCGGCCTGAGCATGGCGAAGATCCAGAACTCGTCGGGCAACTACATCGCCCCCAGCGTCGCCGGTGTCCAGGCTGCGCTCGAGGACGCGACGATCAACGACGACCTCACCTACAACCCGCTCAACGGCAGCGGCGCCGAGGACTACCCGATCACCGCCCCGACGTTCATCCTGGTGCTCTCCGAGCAGTCCGACGCAGCGATCGCCGAGAGCCTGAAGACCTACCTGCGCTACGTGCTCACCACCGGCCAGGAACAGGCCTCCAAGACTGGATACGTGGCCCTGCCCGAGTCGCTGGCGACCAAGGCGATCGACCAGATCGACCAGATCGTCGGCTGATCGTCGGCTGATCGGCACCCGGTCGGGAACAGGTCGCCCCCTGCTTGTTCCCGACCGGGAGCCAACAACTACCGTGCCTTCCACATCGCCTCGAACCGTGCTTCCAGAGCTCCGATGAACCTCCAGTCCCTCCCCCGTCAGAGGCCCCGATGACCCTGCAACTCGAAGCAGCACCGGTCCCGTCCCAGGACACGACGCCGCTGACCCAGGAGGGCCACGGGGCCCGCGCAGACCGTGCGTTCCGTCGTGTGGCGCTGGCAGCCGGTGCGACGGTCCTGCTCATCCTCGTCCTCATCGCGCTCACCACCACCAACCAGGCGTGGCCCGCGTTCAGCGAGCTGGGAGCGGACTACTTCCTCGGCACCGAATGGGTGCCCTCCGAGGGGCTCTACGGGATCCTCCCACTGGTCTACGGCACCGTCGTCGTGTCGTTGATCGCCGTACTGTTCGCCGTACCGGTGAGCGTCGGCATCGCACTTTTCATCACCGAGCTCGCCCACAGGCGGCTGCGCAGCAGCATCACGCTGGTCATCGACCTGCTCGCGGCGGTGCCGTCGGTCGTTTTCGGCCTCTGGGGCTTCTACACGCTCATCCCCGTCTTCCAGGGCGTGTTCAACTCGATCGCCGACGCAGTGTCGGCCGTCCCGGTTCTCAACGTCCTGTTCCAGGAGGGGTCGGGGTCCAGCTTCATGAGCGCCGCGTTGATCCTGGCGTTGATGATCACCCCGATCATCACGGCCGTGACACGCGAGGTGTTCAACACCGTGCCGGTCAACGACAAGTCCGGTGCGCTCGCCCTGGGTGCGACGCGTTGGGAGATGATCAAAGGCGTCGTGCTGCCCCACTCGAGCGGTGGCATGACCGGTGCTGTGATGCTCGGGCTCGGTCGGGCCATGGGCGAGACCGTGGCTGTGGCGCTGCTGATCGGGGCGTCCCCGCAGATCTCGGCGAATCTGTTCGGCCGAGGCGAGACGATGCCGGCTCAGATCTTCCGCAGCCTCTCCGAGGCCGGTGGCCTGTACCGCTCGGCGCTGATCGGGCTCGGTGTCTGCCTGTTCGTGTTGACAGTGCTCATCAACGTCGCCGCACGCCGCATGGTCGTGGTGGTCGACAGGCGGATGAAGGGGACGACATGAGCGTCGACGAAGCACGCATCCGGGCCGACCTGTCGGGAGCGAACATGTCGCGGCGGCGTCGGGTCACCAACACCGCCGCGGCGGTGGCGATGGTCGTCGCCTTCCTCGTCGCCGCACTGCCGCTGGTCATCATGGGAGTCGACGTCGTGTCCAAGGGCATCGGCGTGGTCCTGGACGCCGACTGGTGGACCCAGCCGATCCCCGGCGACGTGAGCCGCGCCGACCTGGCCGGCAACGAGGACCTTTGTGCCCTGGGGTTCGGCGACCCCGCGGAGTGCGAGTCAGGTGGTTCCACCGACTCGGTCGTCGAGGGGATGCAACCGGCGATCGTCGGCACGTTCCTGACCGTGTTGGGCGCCTCGGTCCTTGCGATCCCGCTCGGGGTCATGGGTGCGGTCTACCTGAACGAGTACGGCAAGAACGGCCGGCTGGCCCGCTTCATCCGCTTCATGACCGATGTGATGGTCGGCGTGCCGTCGGTGGTGATGGGCGTCTTCATCTACTCGATCTGGGTCGTGCGATTCGGCACCGCAGGCAAGTCAGCGTTGGCGGCATCGTTGGCTCTCGCGTGCCTCATGCTGCCGATCGTGGTGCGCTCGACCGAGGAGATGCTCAAACTGGTGCCCAACTCGCTGCGCGAAGCGTCCGCAGCGCTGGGCACCCGCACATGGAAGACCACCGTCAAGGTGGTGCTGCCGGCGGCGATAGCGGGCATCACCTCGGGTTGCCTGCTCGCTGTGGCCCGAGCGGCGGGTGAGACGGCACCGGTGGTGTTCACGATCGGCTTCGTCACCACCACCAACTGGTCGTACCGCGGCCAGAACACGACACTCTCGGCGCAGATCTACTCCCAGCTGCAGAACGGCGGGAGCATCGCCACCCAGCTCGCCTGGGGCGCAGCAGTTACCCTCGTGGGGATCGTCCTCGTCCTGACACTCGCTGCCCGCGGCATCAGCCGCAGGTTCGCGATCAAGCAGGCGTGAGAGAGGGCCCGACGACGATGTCCGATCCGGAACCCGACCAGGAGCCCCGACAGATGTCCTCCGACACCAGCCCTGCCGACGTCGCTCCCGCTGGCGCGACAGTGCCCGACGTGCCGCTGCAGATGCCCGATCAGACCGCGACGATCCCGGCGCCGTCGGTGCCGCTCGAGTCCGCCGGACAGAGCCTGGCGTCGCTGGTGGCGGACCCGACGGTGGAACCGGCCGAGGAGCCCGCACGGCCCGTCGTGTTCCGAGTCGACGACCTGAGCGTCTACTACGGCGCCTACCGTGCGGTTCGCAACGTCTCCATGGACGTCCGCCAGCACGAGATCACCGCGTTCATCGGTCCGTCCGGCTGTGGCAAGACGACGGTCCTGCGGTGCTTCAACCGCATGAACGACCTGATCGACGGCGCACGGGTCGAGGGATCGATCAACTACCACGGCGTCGACCTCTACGGAGAGAAGGTCAACCCGGTCGAGGTGCGTCGCCGCATCGGGATGGTCTTCCAGAAGCCGAATCCGTTCCCCAAGTCGATCTACGACAACGTCGCCTACGGCCCCCGCATCGCCGGGGTGCGCAAGCGCGGCGAGCTCGACGAGATCGTCGAACGGTCCCTGCGTCGCGCCGCGCTGTGGGACGAGGTGAAGGACCGGCTCAAGGCTTCGGCGCTCGGCATGTCGGGTGGCCAGCAGCAGCGGCTCTGTATCGCCCGGGCGATCGCCGTGGACCCCGAGGTGATCCTCATGGACGAGCCGTGCTCAGCGCTCGACCCGATCGCGACAGCTCGCATCGAGGATCTCATGACCGAGATCAAGACCGACTACACGATCGTCATCGTGACCCACAACATGCAGCAGGCGGCGCGGGTCAGCGACGCGACGGCGTTCTTCTCGACCGAGGTGAACCCCGACAGCGACGTCCGCACCGGTCTGCTGGTCGAGTTCGACCGCACCGACAAGATCTTCTCCAACCCGCTCGACGAGCGGACCGAGAACTACATAACCGGCCGGTTCGGGTGACCGGCGCGGCCGGCGAGGGGTGCAGGAGGTGAGGATGAACGAGCTACGAGTCGAGTTCCACCAGGAGATGGAGGACGTGCGCGCCGACGTGATCCGTCTCGGTGCGATGACGTCCGAGGCAATCGGCCGTGGCACGGCCGCCCTGTTGGACCGCGACCTGCACGCCGCCCAGGAGCTGATCGACGGCGACGACGTCATCGACGATTTCTGCCTGGATCTGGAGGAGCGCTGCTGTCGCATGCTCGCGCTCCAGTCGCCGATCGCCGGTGACCTCCGCTTCCTGCTGACGACGTTGCGTGTGATCAGCGAGCTCGAACGTTCCGCTGACCTGATGGTCAACGTCTGCAAGGCATCACGACGTATCTACGACGTCGAGTTCGGCCCGCAGATCCGCGGGATCATCGAGCAGATGGGCGTCGAGGCGGCCTTCCTCGTTCGCACGGCGATCGACGCTTACGTCGATGCCGACACCTCTCTCGCCGCGGCGCTCGACGACATCGACGACCGACTCGACGAGCTACAGGTCCAGTACGTCCAGGCGATCTTCCAGTCGCATTCGGAGACGGCGCTG
The DNA here is from genome assembly GCA_964450685.1 of uncultured Microthrixaceae bacterium. GTDB lineage: Bacteria > Actinomycetota > Acidimicrobiia > Acidimicrobiales > Microtrichaceae > JBAOHV01. The sequence continues at coordinate 60,864 of CAYVDN010000013.1, read as the reverse complement.
ACGCTCCAGGGCGCGGTGCAGATGGCGATGATCGCCCGCTACTACGAGCGCATCGGTGATCACGCTGTGAACATCGGTGAGCGGGTCATCTACATGGTGACCGGTTGGTTGCCCGAGAAGTCCGGCTCAGCCCGACAGCGACTGCGCGAGGCCGAAGCCGCCGACGAACCAGGAGCCGAGCCGGAAGCGCAGCCGTCTGTCGAGCCGTCGGTCGAGCCTGGCGGAGGACCCGATCCCGCACCGGGGATCGAACCGGAGACCTGAGTGGGCAGGAGTGATCGGCGATGACAGCCGTCTGGCTGATCATCGTCCTGGCAGTCGGTGCGTCAGCCTTCGCGCTCGGCAGGCGATCCCGCCAGACGGGCGAGCTGCCGGCATCCGGGGAGGAGCCGACGGTGCCGGAGCCCCGGGCGGTGTCGGCGGTCGACGAACATGACGCCGACCTGCTCGCACGGCTCGTGCAGGCACTCGACCGGATCGACCAGGGTGTCGTCGTCTGCGACGAGAACTCGACCGAGCTCTTCCGCAACAGAGTCGCGGCTGGTTACCTGGAGGCACGCGACGCACTGGTGCTTGTCGAGGCTGCGCTCCAGGAGGAGCTGACCGCAGCGCTCAACGGCGTGAGCGCTCGACGTGAGGTGGATCTCTTCGGGCCACCCGCACAGAACTTCATCGTCCACGCCAGACCGTTCCTCGACGGCACAGGGGCTTTTGTCGTCGTCGAGGACCAGACCCTCGAGCGTCGCACCGAGACCGTCAGACGTGACTTCGTGGCCAACATAAGCCACGAGCTGAAGACACCGATCGGTGCGCTGGGCCTGCTGGCCGAGACGATCCGCGGCGAGTCCGACATGGAGATCGTCGACAGGATGGCAGCCCGCATGACACTCGAGGCGGAACGGGTCAGCCGCACGGTCGACGACCTGCTCGAGCTGAGCAGCATCGAGTTCGGAGGCGACAGGGACCTGATCCTTCTCGACGCAGCCGACGTGGTCGCCGAGGCGGTCGCTCGGATGGCGCCCGCCGCAGAACAGGCCCGCATCGAGCTCGACACCCGGGTCGAACAGGGGCTGCTGCTCCGAGGCGACCGTCCCCAGCTCGTCTCGGCGCTGTTCAACCTGATCGACAACGCGGTGAAGTACTCCGCACCGGGTGATGTCGTGCGGGTCACGGCGGCGACGACGGTCGGGCGCATCGAGCTGGCTGTCGTCGACGAGGGCGTCGGGATCCCGCGACGTGACCTGGACCGCATCTTCGAGCGCTTCTACCGGGTCGACCGCGCCCGTTCCCGCGGCACGGGCGGTACCGGCCTGGGGCTGGCGATCGTGCGCCACATAGCCAGCAACCACGGTGGCGAGGTGACCGTCGAGTCGACCGAGGGCGTCGGCACGACCTTCACGATCTGGCTGCCCGACCCGACACGGGGGAGAGCGTGAGCACCAACCCGACGGTCCTCGTCGTCGAGGACGAGGAGGCGTTCATCGACGCACTCGAGGTGGGCCTGAGCCGCGAAGGGTTCGACGTGCAGGTAGCCCGCGACGGCGCCGAAGCCCTCGATGTGTTCGACCGGGTCGCACCCGACCTGGTCCTGTTGGACGTGATGCTCCCCAACATCTCGGGCGTCGACGTGTGTCGGGAGCTGCGCCGCCGCACCGACGTCCCGATAATCATGGTCACGGCCAAGTCAGCCGAGATCGACACCGTCGTCGCTCTCGAGGTCGGCGCCGACGACTACGTCACCAAGCCCTACCGGCTCCGTGAGCTGGTGGCGCGGATGCGAGCGGTCCTGCGGCGCCGCAGCGTCGCGGTCGACCGGGCAGCCGGAGACCTGCACGGCATCGCCCGCGACGTGCTCGAGTTGGACGGGGTGGAGCTGGACGCGGACAGCCACGAGGTCCGCGTCGACGGGACGCTCGTGGCGTTGCCGCTCAAGGAGTTCGAACTGCTGGCGCTGCTGATGGAGAACGCGGGGCGTGTGCTTCCCCGGGCGACGCTGATCGACCGGGTGTGGGGAAGCGACTACGTGGGCGACACCAAGACCCTCGACGTGCACGTCAAGAGGCTGCGTTCGAAGGTCGAGGTGGACCCCTCCAACCCCACACGGATCGTGACCATCCGTGGACTCGGCTACAAGTTCAGCCTTCCCCGCTGACCCGAGGCCGGCGGGGTGGGCTGTCGGTCGTGGCCCGTAGCATCGGTCAGGTGCCGACTCCCGACCCATCTCCGCGTCACCGGGTGACAAGAGCCGGTCAGGGACGCTTCGACACCTCGACCGGGTTCGGTCGGCTCGCCGTCACCCACGTCCTGGCCACAGGTGGCGACGCGCTCGTCGCGCTCGTGCTGGCCGGTTCGCTCTTCTTCTCGATCGATCCGGCCGGTGCCCGGTGGAGGATCGCTCTGTACCTGCTGTTCACCATGGCCCCGTTCGCGCTCGTCGGACCATTGATCGGACCGATGATGGATCGCATGCCCGGCGGGCGCCGCGTGCTGCTTATCGGGTCGTGCGCGGCACGCGCTGGGGTGGCGTTGTTGATGGTCTCGAGCGCCGGCACCGAGAGCCTCGTGCTCTACCCCGAGGCCTTCGCGATGCTGGTGTTGTCCAAGTCCTACAACGTGGCCAAAGCAGCGCTCGTCCCCACCGTCGTGATCGGCGACCACGCGTTGGTCGAGGCCAACTCCAAACTGCAGGTGCTGTCGGGCGTCGCAGCGTTCGCGGCGGGTCTCCCCGGTGCGTTCCTCCTCTGGGTCGCGTCGCCCGCAGCGGTCTCGGTGCTGGCAGCGGTCGTGTTCGCGGTTGCGTCCGTCGCGTCGCTGCGAGTTCCCGTCACCACGGTCGCGGAGGAGCCGCCGGGCGCCGAGGAGCGCGAGGAGTTGCGCAGCGCGGGGGTGCTTTCCACCGCCTCGGCCATGGGCACGCTCCGCTGGGTCGTCGGCTTCGTCACGTTCCTGTTGGCGTTCGTGCTCCGCGGGGCGGCCACGGTGCCGCGCCTGGGCGCGATGGCCGGGCGGGCGGTGGCGGTTCCCGGTGCACCGATCGATGCAGCCGATCTCGCGCCGGTCGGCGCTCCGCCGGTGTGGCACTTCGGTGTCGTCGTCGCGCTCACCGGTATCGGCGGCCTGGTCGGGGCGAGCGTCGCCCCGGCGGTGAGACGTCACATCGACGCCGAGGAGCACCTGCTGCTCGGAGCGGTCGTGCTCGCCGGGGTCGGAGGCGTCTGCGCGGCAGCAATGCGGGGACTGCCGGGCCAATCGGCCCTCGCCTTCGCTGTTGCGGTTGCCGCAGCTTCGGGAAAGCAGGCGTTCGACGCAGTCGTGCAACGTGACGCCCCCGATGCCAACCGCGGTCGTGCCTTCGCCCGATTCGAGTCCCGCTTCCAGATGATCTGGGTGCTCGGAGCTGCCCTGCCTGTCGTCGTCGCCATGGGCACCCGGTTGGGCGGAGTCATCGTCGCGGTGCTGGCGGCGGCGTCGGCGATCTTCTACTGGTCCGCCACACGAGCGGTGCAGCGGGGGGAGTCACCCAGGCGTCTGCCGGACGCCCGTACCGCGGGACGCCACGCTTGGCAGCGGTCGCAGCGGATCAGGCGTCAAGGTCGGGGAAGTCGGGAACCTCGAAGCTGACCTCACCCAGGTCGAGCTGATCGCCCTCGATCCCGACCCGGGCCAACCAGAGTCCGGGGGCTTCCAGCTCTGCCGGTGTGGGCAGGTGCTCGGCGTCGGCCCACAGGCGATCCAGAGCAGAAGAGCCCGCGCGTGCGACCACTCCGTCGACGAACGCGGAGCCTCGGTCGAATGTGGACTGCGACAGCTCGAGCCCGAACAACCTCTCCACGAAACGGCTGGCGGGACCCGCCTCGACGCGCCGGCGTCTCAGCGCCTCGGTCGCCCGGTCGTACTCGGGGATGAGGCGTGACCCGATCGTGTCCAGAACCCAGTCGACGTACCCCTCGACGGTCGCCACAACCGCTTCGATCCGGGGCATCAGCGCGCGCTGCTCGTCCGACTGCATCGCGCCCAGCAGTACCTCGGGGTCGCCGGCCAGTCGTTGCAGAGCTTCGAGCTCCGGCTCCGATCCGCCCGAGGCGATCATGTCGTCGATGCCCAGGTCGCGCATCCGCTGTTCGATCTGCTCCGGGTCCTCCGAGAACGCCGACACGTAACGTTCGAGCAGGCCGTCGAGGTGCTCGCGCACGTGGGGAAGGGTGAGCACCTGGTGGTGTGCGACGTCAGAACAGCAGACCCAGAGGCGGATGCCGTCGCGGGGGAGGCTCCAGTCGTCGGCGAAGCCATCGACGTTCGCGAGCGCCATCGTGAGGGGCCCGGCCACAGGGCGGGACAGCGGAAGCTCGTAGTGGCCGAGCGCTCTGGTGCCCAGGTGCCCGGCGGTGCTCCCGGCCATCATGCCGAGCAGCATCGGGCCCATCATCTGCATCATCTGACGCAGCATCGCCTCGGGTGACATGCCCGGCATCTGCGGCAGACCCAGGTCGGTGAGATCGGATCCCTCGGCATCGAGCTCGCCGAGCTGCGCCTGGAGCGCGGCGCCGATCGACCCCGACAGGCGCTCCAGCAGCGGACGCTCGTCATCGAGGAACCTCCGGGCCCACTGGGCGCGGGTGAGTGGTTCCATGCGGAGCGGCTCATCGACCGGGCGACCGGTGATCTCGCCGACCTGGAGTTCGGCGACCCTGGTGAGCTGCTCGATCGCCTGGCGCTCCATCGGGTCGACGTTCGGCTCTGAACGGCCCTCGTCGGCGATGGAGCCTGCCAGCTGGCCGGCGGCGTCCCAGCTGCCCGACCCCTGGCCGGAGAACATGCGCGACATGTCCTGGAGGAACATGTTCATCGCAGCGAACGGGTCGTCGTCACCCGCCGCGTCCGAGCCGAAGGGGAAGAAGTTGCTCACACCCCGATCGTAGGGTCCCCCGGCTTCACACGTGCCGCGTACCCCGTGTCAGTCGTGCTGGCTGAGCAGGCGCACGGCGGCATCCGCGATGTCGTCGGCAGCGGCGACCGACAGAACCGGATGGCCGCGGTCGTCCTGCTCGCTGACCACCACCCCGGCCAGACGTCCCGACCGATCGAAGACCATCGCCCCGTGGGGGTCGTCGAGCGGCAGGGGCCCGTCAGCCCTGGCGGTGAAGGTCGACGATCCGCTTGTCCAGGTCAGGTCGATCAGCTTCGGGGCGTGCTCGCTGCGCGATTGCTTCTCGGGTTCGTCGCGCTCGCCGACCTCGAGATCGACGCTCACATCAGCGGCCGGGCCGGCCTGGACCATCTGCAGACGGGTTCCATCGGCCGGTACGTGGCGTGAGATCGTCACCGGAACCCCCGCGGGCGCGGCCACCTCGAGCACCGACATGTCGTTGACGGGATCCGAGGCGATCACCCGGGCCTGCTGGAGGTCACCGCCGGTGCAGCGCACCCAAAGTTCGTCCGCGTCGTCCACCGCTGCCGACCCGACCAGGACGCGGCCCCGGTCGTCGAGCACGACCCCTGTCGCCGAGTGGGTGGCGCCCTCGGCGACGGCTGTGATCAGAGCGACTGAGCCCAGAGCCCGTTCACGTGGAGCGGTGACCGATGTGGCGGTGGCGGTCCGGTCGACCTCTCCCATGACGAACCCGGACAACAGCAGGCACACGCCTCCGATCAGGACGCCCGACGCGATCAGGGTCGTACGGCGCCTGTCGGTACGACCACGGTGGGCCATTCCCACTTCGCTCGGATGCGTCCAGGAACGCCCGCTGTTGATGGCCCGAGGATCCGGCTCCGGGCCGGTGCCCGGGTCGTCGGCGCCGATCATGGCGACGACGATACCGACCCGAACGGTGCTCGTGGCCGCGGCGTGGACCCCACGGTGGGGCACACGGTCGGATCTTCCCTACGATGTGCCCGGTGAGCAACGTGGTCTACCTCCTGATCGCGGTCGCGCTGAGCTGTGTGGGCCTGCTGGTCCTGTGGCTCCGCAACCGGCCGTCGCCGACGTCGCCGCGGTCGTCGGTCGAGGAGTTCCACCACAAGATGCGTGCTCTCGCACCCGAGGAGCCGACCGATGGTCGGCGCGGTCGGGGAGCCTGAACTGGGCAGGGACCTCGCTATCGACCTCGGCACGGCCAACACGCTGGTCTATGCACGAGGAGAGGGCATCGTGTTGAACGAGCCTTCTGTCATCGCGCTCAACTCGCGCACCAACGAGGTGCTCGCCATGGGTCGCGACGCGTGGAAGATGATCGGCCGGACACCCAGCTACATCGTCGCTGTCCGACCGCTGCGCAAGGGCGCGATAACCGACTTCGAGGTCACCCAGGAGATGATCCGCCTGCTGCTCAAGCGGGTGGGGGTGAATCGCTTCAACCGCCCGAGGGTCGTCATCTGCGTGCCATCGGCGATTACCGCTGTCGAGAAGCGTGCGGTGACCGAAGCGGCTCGCCGTGCCGGCGCGACCGAGGCGCAGCTGATCGAGCAACCGATGGCGGCCGCTGTCGGTTCGGGTCTGCCCATCCACCAGCCGATGGCGAACATGGTCGTCGACATCGGCGGAGGCACCTCCGAGACAGCGCTGATATCGCTCGGCGGTGTCGTTGCGCTCCAAGCGGTCAGGGTCGGCTCGTTCGACATCGACGCGGCGATCATCATCCACATCCGCCGCGAGTACGGCATCGCGATCGGCGAGCAGACCGCCGAGGAGATCAAGATCCTCATCGGTTCCGCCTACCCGACCCCCGATGAGGTACGTGCCGAGGTGCGCGGCCGTGAGCTCATGTCGGGCCTGCCCAAGACCGTGATCCTCTCGGCGGAGGAGGTCCGCTCGGCCATTGCCGAGCCGGTCAACGCGATGGTCGACTCGGTGCTGAGCTGTGTCGCCGAGGCGCCACCCGAGCTGGCCCAGGACCTGATCGAGCACGGCATCCACCTCGTAGGAGGTGGTTCGATGCTCAAGGGACTCGACCTGCGCCTGGCGAAGGAGACCGAGGTGCCGGTGCGGCTGGTGCGCCAGCCACTCGAGTCGGTCGTGCTCGGAGCGGGTCGTGTCGTGGAGTCCTACGAGGAGCTCCGCGAGCTGTTCATGGGTGCCCGCAGGGTCTGAGTCCGACCTCGGCCGAGCGGCGTAGCCAGAGGCTCATCGGCCGGATTCGCACAGGTCGCTTGCACGGACGCGACACCCGGCTACTGTCGGGACCCCGTACGGGGCACGGGGGTGTGGCTCGCTGCGGCGGGGGAGGTGGACCGGAACCGATGGCGCTGCTCGAGGTAGACGGCATCCGTGTGCGCTTCGGTGGTGTCACCGCGCTCGACGGGCTCACGTTCGAAATCGACCAGGGCCAGATCTGTGCCCTGATCGGTCCCAACGGTGCCGGCAAGACCACGCTGTTCAACGTGATCAGCCGTCTCTACGAGGCGAACGAGGGATCGGTCGCCTTCGACGGCTCCGACCTGCTGGCATTGGCTCCGCACAGGATCGCCGAGCTCGGCATCGCCAGGACGTTCCAGAACCTCGCGCTCGTGCAGGGCCTCAGCGTGCTCGACAACGTGATGGTCGGCGCCCACTCCCGGACGTCGGGCGGGTTCGTCAGCGCGATGTTCGGCCTACCGGTCCGAGCCAGGGAGAAGCAGCTCCGGGCCGAGGCCATGGAGGTGCTCACCCGCCTTGGACTGGAACGGGTTGCGGCCGCACCGGCAGCCGGCCTGCCCTACGGAACGCTCAAACGCATCGAGCTGGCACGGGCGCTCGTGTCCCGCCCCCGTCTGCTGATGCTCGACGAGCCGGCGAGCGGTCTGACCCACAGCGAGGTCGACGAGCTCGGTGCGACCATCCGGTCGTTGCGTGACGAGTTCTCGTTGACCGTTCTGCTGGTCGAGCACCACATGGGGATGGTCATGGGGATCTCGGACCACGTGGTGGTCATGGAGTTCGGCCAGAAGATCGCCGACGGCACCCCCGACGTCGTTCAGAAGGATCCGGCTGTGATCGCCGCCTACCTGGGGAGCAGCGCATGAGCGCAGGCGACACCGCCCTGTTGTCGGTGGAGGGTCTCAGAGCGGGCTACGGCCCGGTCAAGGTGCTCAACGGTCTCGACCTGTCCGTCGACGCCGGAGAGATCGTCGTCGTGCTCGGTGCCAACGGATCCGGCAAGACCACCACGCTGCGAGCGCTGTCGGGGATGATCCCTGCCAAGGGCACCGTCCGCTTCGACGGAACCGAGGTGACAGGTCGCAAGCCCGAGGACCTGGTCCGCCTGGGCATGGCGCACGTACCGCAGGGGCGTGGCACGTTCCCCGAGCTGACCGTTCAGGAGAACATGCGGGTCGGTGGCTTCACCCGTTCGGGATCGGACGTCTCGGCCGACATCGATCGTTGGTTCGACGTCTTCCCCCGGCTCAAGGAACGTGTCGACCAGTCTGCTGGTTCGATGAGCGGCGGCGAACAGCAGATGCTGGCCATTGCCAGGGCGCTCATGTCCCGCCCGAGGCTGCTGCTGCTCGATGAGCCGTCCCTGGGGCTCGCACCTCTCGTCACCCGCGACGTGTTCGAACGCATCGCCGCGGTCAACGCCGAGCTGGGCACCACCGTGCTGGTCGTCGAGCAGAACGCAAACCTGGCTCTGGAGATCGCCCACCGCGGGTACGTGCTGGAGACCGGCACGATCGTCGCGTCCGGCACCGCTGATGAGCTCCGATCAGACGACGTCGTTCGTCGCGCCTACCTGGGGGTCTGAAACAGTGCAGCTGTTCATCCAGCGTGTGTTCGACGGCCTCCAGGCCGGTGCGATCTACGCGATCCTTGCGCTCGCGATCGTGATCATCTTCCGGGCGTCGGGCATGTTGAACTTCGCCCAGGGCGAGATCGCCATGTTCACGACGTTCGTGGCGTGGAACCTCTTCGACCAGGGCTTGCCCTGGTGGGCCGCATCGGTGGCGTCGTTGCTGATCGGGTTCGTCGTCGGCGCGGTGCTCTACCAGCTGTTGATCGTCAGACTCGGCGGCACCCAGGCGAATCCGCTCGCGGTGGTGATGGTGACCATCGGTCTGTTCCTCATGCTCAACGACGGAGCGGGGATCATCTGGGGAACTGACGCAAAGGCCGTGCCGCGCGTCTTCGGCAACGAGCGCATCACGCTGTTCGGGGCGGGGATAGCGGTACAGGTCCTGGGCCTGCTCGCCGTGCTCGGGGTGCTGGTCGTCGCGTTCAACCTGCTGTTCCAGCACACGAAACTCGGTCTTGCCCTGCGGGCGGTCACCTCGAACCAGGAGTCGGCTGCGCTGGCCGGGATCAAGGTCACCACGACGCTGATGATCGGCTGGGGTCTCGCCGCGGCGATCGGTTCGCTTGCCGGCACCTTCACCGCATCGTCGGTCGCCGTCGACAAGAACATGATGCAGATAGTGCTGATCTACGCGTTCGCTGCGGCGACGCTCGGCGGGTTCGACAGCCCGATCGGCGCGGTGGTCGGCGGTCTGATCATCGGTGTCGTGTCCGAGCTCGTGGTCGGCTACGTGGCCGTCATCGGTCCGGATCTGCGGCTGCTCCCCGGCTTCCTGCTCGTGCTCATCGTGCTGCTCGTGCGACCACAAGGTCTCTTCGGCACGGCGAAGGTGGGGAGAGCCTGATGGCGGGCAACGGCCCCACGAGCGCGACCGGCGGAATCGTCTGGTGGCGTGTGGCGCTGTGGGTTGCCATGGCTGCCCTGGCGGTCGCCGCGCCCCAGGTCCTCGCCGCAGGCGACGTGAACCGGCTGTGCGAGGTCATCTACATAGCGGTTGCGGCACTCGGGCTGGCGCTGCTGACCGGCTTCAACGGGCAGATCTCCCTCGGTCACGGAGCGTTCCTGGGAATGGGCGCCTACATCACGATGATCCTCACCGTGGACTACGACGTCAGCTACCTGATGGCCGGTGTCATCGCTGTCGTGTTCACGTTCGTCGTCGGGTTGGTCGTCGGTCTGCCGGCCCTGCGCATCACGGGTATCTACCTGGCGCTCGTGACCCTTGCCCTGGCGACGTTGTTCCCCCAGATCGTCGTGCGACTCGGCGAGATCACGGGCAACACCGTGGGACGCGGGTTGATGCCTCGTGAGGGCTACGGCGACTGGGCACTGCTGGAGGAGGTCGGCCGACGTCGTTACCTGTTCACCGCCGGGTTCCGTGCGCCGGAGTGGACGGGACTGGCCGACGACCAGTGGCGCTACTACGTGTTCCTGGTACTGGCAGTGGTGTGCTTCCTGCTGGTGCGCAACCTGGTCTCGTCTCGGGTCGGCCGGGCGCTCGTGGCCATTCGTGACAACGAGACCGCCGCAGAGGTGGCAGGCATCCATGTGTCCCGCTACAAGGTCGTCACCTTCGGGGTGTCGGCGTCGATCGCCGCGGTGGGAGGCTGGATGTTCGCCGTGCTGAACAACCAGGTTTCGCCGACGTCGTTCACGATCGCACTTTCGATCACCCTGCTCGTCGCCGCTGTGCTGGGCGGTGCCAACAGCATCATCGGACCGGTGCTCGGCGCGTTCATCATCGTGTACCTGCGCGAGGCGATACCTGCGGAGAACCAGCGCTTCTCCCAGGTGATCTTCGGCCTGGTGCTGATCCTGATCATGCTCGTGGCACCCGGCGGCATCGTCGGTGTGTACCGACAGCAGTCGGCCAGAATCCGACGCAACCGGGCCGAAAGGGCCACCGCCCCCGAGACGGCGGCCACCTGACAGACTCGATCACATCATCAACAGCGGGGCTCGCTCCGCTGTCCTACCCAGGAGGACACCGATGAACAGCACACAGCGATGGAAGGGTCTCGCCGCCCTGCTGCTCGCAGTCTCACTCGTCGCCGCTGCCTGCGGCGGCCGCGACGACGAGGAGGGCTCGGGCGGTTCTGACACCAGTGGTTCGGACGACACGACCGAGGAGGTCACCGACCTGGCCGATCCGGCGATGTGCGAGAACTACGACGGAACCCAGGGCGTCACCGACGACCAGATCCTGATCGGCAACTCGCTGCCGCAGTCAGGCCTGTACTCGGTGTTCGACAAGGTCCGTGTCGGCATCGAGGGCTACTTCAACTACACCAACGGTCAGGGCGGGATCGACGGCCGCGACCTGGTGCTCAAGTCGCTCGACGACCAGTACCTGCCCGAGAAGACCCGCGCGAACGTCGAGACGCTGGTCAACACCGACCAGGTGTTCGCGCTTGTCGGCATGGTCGGCACGGAGAACAACCTGCAGGTGAGCCAGTACCTGGCCGAGCAGGGTCTGTGCGTGCCGAACCTGGCCGTCGCCACCGGCTACCCCGGCTTCGGGGATCCGGCCACCGACCCGTGGATCATCAACGGGCTGCCCAACTACTCGCTCGAGTCGATCGCATTCGCGGACTACCTCGAGCAGAACCAGCCCGATGCGAAGGTGGCGATCCTCGCTCAGAACGACTCGTTCGGTGAGTCGTACGTGACCGCCTTCAAGCAGGCGATCGAGGGTACCGACATCACGATCGTCGAAGAGCAGAGCTTCGATCCCAAGACGGAGTCGAACCCCCAGGGCCAGGTCACCACTCTGGCCAGCTCCGGTGCCGACGCGCTGCTGTTGGGAGTGACGGCGCTGCCGTGCGCCAACGCACTCAAGGCGATCAAGGACTCCGGTTGGGCACCGACGACCTACATGACTCTCACCTGTTCGTCCAAGACGCTCATGGACATAGCCGGGGCCGCCGCCGAGGGGATGCTCTCGACCCGGGCGACCTACGACCCGGCTGACCCAGCCAACGCCGATGAGCCCGCCGTCGTCGAGTTCAAGCAGCAGGGCGCAGAGGCAGGTCTCTCCGAGGCCGACCTGAACGACCTGAACGTCGCTGCCGGATGGGGCTTTGGTGCCTACCTGGTCCAGCTCCTCAAGGCGTCGCCGGAGATCGAGCGGGCCTCGGTCATGAACACTGCGTGGTTCCAACAGGACATCCACAGCGGGCTCATGCTGTCGGACATCGCCTGGAGCACCGACGGTGAGAAGGATCCGTTCGGTTACAGCCAGTTGCAGTTCGTCAAGCGTGAGGGCACCAGCTGGGTTCCGCAGGGCGACGTCGTCGACTACTCCGAGCAGCTCGAGGCGCAGCTCGGCAACTGATCCCGTAGAACCCGACGAACGCTCGGGTCGGTCATTTCGGTGACCGGCCCGAGGTCGGGCTTCGAGGTCGGCGTCCGAACCATCGGACACCGACGTACACTGACCACACCGCGCACCACCCCCAGGAGGCCAGAGCGTGTCGCAGCACATGGTGATCTTCCAGAACCCCGAGGGCGACCCCGGGTACAACCAGTTCGAGTCGATCGAAGAAGCAGTGAGCTTCGTCGAGAAGATCCGCAACGATCAGGGAATCGACAGCATCCGGATCTTCGAGTTGGAAGAGGTCAAGTTCGACCTCAAGCCGTACTACAAGGTCGAGCTCCTGGCGCTCAAGGCCGGGTCGCCGTCGGCGGCTCCGTCATCAACGGCGGCACAGTCGGCCCCTGCGGCACAGGCGGTTCCCGCAGCACAGGCGGCTCCTTCCACGCCGGCCACGGCTGCTGCACCGTCACCGGCAGCGTCGCCCGCCCCGGCGCCCTCGGCCGCTCCTGGCGCCGAGCCCGCAAGCCCGTTCGCTTCTCCGGCCCCGGCGCCCAGCGCATCCGCACCTTCGGCGTTCCCGCCTCCGTCCGGCGCGCCGTCCGCGCCGACACCTCCTGCGGATCAGCCCGACGACTCCCAGCCCACCCGGCGGGGTCTGTTCGGCCGCTGAGGCCCGGCATCACCCGATTGACCGGTTCCATCAGACCGGTCGGGATCCACTTGACAGGTGCCCGGGCGTGGCCCGGGCACCTGCGCGTCAGGGCACCTGTCAGGTGAGCAGCAGAACTGCTGCGACGACCACGATGCTTGCCAGGACACCGATCAGTGCGGCGATACCGCCGCTCACGATCAACAGGACCAGTGCCGAGCGGGCGCGGATCCACGGCGAGAGCGTTGCGTCGCCCGCCGGCTGATGTGACGCCGAGGGTTCACGCTGAAGCATCGACCTGAGACGTCCCACGCGCAGGACCCCGCTCGTACCGGCCGCTGCAGTGGACTGTGCAACACCACGGCTGGGTGTCAGCTCAGCAGCGCTGCGTGTGAAGTCGCCGGCGGGGTGCTCACCGACGCCCGGCGTGGCAGGCTGGGGAACCGGTCGGTGACCGAACAATGCGAAGCCGAACCCGACTGCGCTGAGCACGACGAGCAGCACTCCCACCAACAGTGTGACCATGACAGAGTCGATCGTACCGCCCGACAACGCCGACGAGGAGAACGCCGACGAGGAGATCGTCGACGAGGAGATCGCCGACGACCACGACTCCGGGCAGGGGCATGTCACGCGGCGCCACGTCTGGACAGCGGTCGCAGTGCTGTCGGTGTTCGCCGCGCTGATGGCCGCAGCGTTCCTGATCAAGCTGCCGTACCACCTGATCCAACCGGGTTCGGTTCGCCCCGCTGAGCAACGGATCGAGGTCGAGGGCGCTCCCTCCTACGAGACCGACGGCGAGGTTCTCTTCACGACCGTCTACCTGACCCAGGCGACCCCTGCACTGATGGTCCGCGCATGGCTCGACGACGCCGTCGACGTACGCAGCGAGGAGGAGATGTACCCCGACGGTGATCGCGAGGGCAGCCAGCGCGAGGCGCGTCAGCGGATGGATCTCTCGAAGCTGGTCGCGACGCGGGTCGCGCTGGAGCAGGTCGGGATCGATGCAGCGTACGTGGCGGACGGAGCCCGGGTTCTCGGGGTGGTCGAGGACGGCCCGTCGGACGGTGTGATCGCAGTCGACGACGTGATCGTCGGCGTCGACGGAGGCGAGGTCGCGCTTCCCGACGACATCGGCGAGGAGCTCTCCGACCGAGCGCCGGGCGACACCGTCGACGTCACTGTCGAACGGCCCGACGGCGAGGAGGTACGCAGCGAGATCGTGCTCGGCGAGTCGACCGCGCAGTCCGGGCGTCCGATCCTCGGTGTCGAGGTCGAACCGGCGAACCCCGCGTTGGACACAGACGTCGTCGTCGACGTCGACTCCGGTGACGTCTCGGGTCCGTCGGCGGGGCTCGCATGGACGTTGGCGATCATCGATCGCCTCACGCCCCAGTCGCTGACCGACGGGCGGCGCATCGCCGTCACGGGAGAGATCCGCGATGACGGCACCGTCGGTCCCATCGGTGGCATCACCCAGAAGGTTGCGGCGGTCAAACGGGCCGGGATCGATGTGTTCATGTATCCGGCCGAGACCCCGCAGGAGGAGCAGGAGGCGATGCAACGGATCGCGGGTGACGACGTCGCGCTGTGGCCCGTAGCGGACATCGACGCAGCCATCGAGCGACTCGCGCCGGACGGGCTGCCGTCGGCTGATTGAACCGGAGTCCTGCTTCGTACCGTCACCCACCGGCGGGTCGGGCGCCCGTAGCATTCCGCCCATGACCGACTCGCTGCCCGCACCGCCCGAGCTCGACCCCGCATCGCTGGCGGCCAGCGAGTTCACGCGTGCACGTAAGGGCCTCGAGGCGACCGAGGTGCGTGCGGCGCTCGGCCGCGCTGCAGACGCACTGCGCACGTGGGCGGAGCGCGACGCCCGGATGCAGGAGCGACTCACCGAGCTGGAGCAGCGGCTCGACGAGTCCCACGAGCTGGACGAGAGCCGGATCGCTGCGGTTCTGGGCGAGGAGACCGCTCGGATAGTCACCGCTGCACGCGACGCCGCGGCAGAGATCCGCACCAAGGCCGAGGAGCAGGCCGAACGGCTCATCCGCGAGAGCGAGGAGCAGGCGACCGCTGCCTCGGAAGCACTCCGAGGTGAGGCGCAGTCCCTCCGTGACGACGCAGCGAAGCTGCGTGAGGACACCGCAACGGAGTTGGAGGCGGAACGACGCTCGGTGACCCAGGAGACCGAGCGTCTGCGCGCAGAGGCCGAGGCCGATGCGGCGACCCAGCGCGAGGAGGCGGCCGCGCTCGCTACCTCGACCGTGAGCGACGCGCAGGCCCGCGCAGACGAACTCCTCTCGCACGCCGAGCTCGTCCTGTCGGAACGCACCGCCGAGGCCGACCAGGCTGCAGCGGCCATCATCTCGGCGGCCGAGGAGAGCGCGGCAGCCAGCGCCGCGGCTGCGGAGGCGACGCGGGCAGACGCCGACAGCTACGCGACGGAGTCCCGCGCTGATGCCGAGAGGTCCGCTGCAGAGACCATCCAGGCCGCAGAAACCACCGCAGCAGGTCTCGTCGAGGACGCGACCTCGCAGGGACGGGCGATGGTCGCCGAGGCCAGAGCGGTCCGGGAACGCATGTTGCGCGACCTGGTGGAGAAGCGGCACGCCGCGCGTCGCCAGCTCGAAGGCGCGCTCGCAGGCCGGGATCGCATCATCGAAGTGCTCCGCTCCGCTGGGGACGAGGTCGCCGCGACAGTCGGCGCTCTCGAGGACGCAGACGCCGAAGCGGCAGCTGCTGCAGATCACGCGGCGTCGCAGGTCGACTCCCAGATCGACTTCGAGGCCGAGATCGATCAGCTGCGGGGCCAGCTGAGCGAACAGGCAGAGGGCGACTTGGACGAAGCCGGGACCGACGCATCAGCGCGCACCGAGCCGGCTCAGTCGTCCGATCACACCGAGACAGAGCAGGACGACGCCGCGGCGGAGGCGCCGCCGGTCGCGGCGGTGGTCGTCGCCGCCCAGTCAGCGGTGGTCGAGGTCGAGTTCGAGGTCGTCCAGGACGATGACGACGACGAGCTGACCCCGGCGGAGGAGGCGGCCGAGGAGCTCGCCTCGGAACACGAGGACCATGGCGATGAGCCGGACGACGGTGGCGAGGCGACCGTTCACGACCTGTTCGCCCGGATCCGTGCCGAAGGCATCGACGACACTGAGGGCAGCGACGACACTGAGGGCAGCGACGACACTGAGGGCAGCGACGACGCTGAAGGTGTGGTTGACGCAACCGCAGCTGATCGTGTCGAGGAATCGGTGGTCGTCGACCTGACAGTCCCGGTCGGCCCGGAGCAGCTGCTCGACCGTCGCGACGAGGTCCTCCTGCCGATCGAGAAAGGGCTCGCACGGGTTCTCAAGCGCCTCGCGTCCGATGAGCAGAACGAGATCCTCGACCGCCTCCGGCGGGTCAAGCGCGGTAGGCCCGATCCTGCCGAGATCCTCCCGAGCGACGATCCGGCCCCGTTCCTCGATGCTCTCGGTGTCGAGTTCGCCCACGCCGTCGATGCGGGCGCCGAGTTCTGGGCCGGTCTTGGTGAGCCCGTAGTGGGATTCGACCTGACCGACGAGCGCGTGCACGACGCACTCGAGACACGCGTGCGCGAGTTCCTGTCGGTCCACAGAGCGCACCTGAGCCGCACCTTCGAGGACGCGGACGAAGCCGCAGAGGACCCCTCGGAGCTGGCCGACCGCGTGCGCGCAACCTACCGCGACTGGCGTTCGGGCTCGCTGGCCGACCTGGCAGGGGATCTGGCCACGGCCGGGTTCACGATGGGGGAGCTCCTCGCTGCTGGTGACGGCACGCGCTGGCGCTGGGTGGTCGACCACGGGGGCCTGGCCTGCGCTGACGGAGAGGACAACGCCCTGGCCGGCGATGTCGCATGTGGTGAGCCGTTCCCCACCGGTGACGTGACCCCTCCGGCACACCCCGGGTGCCGCTGCATCCTGGCACCTGCGGCTCGCTAGCCTGACCGCCGTGCGAGTACCGAGTGACATGCCCGGACCCTCTCGCGCGGAGACCGGTTCCGGTCGGAGCCGTGGCCGCCTGGTGTTGGGTGTCGCGGCGGTGGTCGTGGTGGTCCTGGCGATGTCGATGCGGGCGCTGGCCACCTTCTGGACGGACTATCTCTGGTTCGGTTCGCTGGACCTGACCGACGTCTGGACGCGGCTCATCTCGGCGCGGGTGACCCTGGGCGCGGCGACGGGCCTCGTCTTCTTCGTGCTGATGTGGTCGAACCTGATCATCGCTGACCGCCTCGCCCCGCGGTTCAGGTCCTCGATCGGACCGGACGACGAGCTGCTCGTGCGCTACCGCGAGCTCGTCTCGGGTCGACAGCGCCTGGTCTGGCTGGTGGTTGCGGTGCTGATGGCGCTGGTGCCCGCTTTCAGCGCTTCGGCCCAGTGGCGTGACTGGCTGCTGTTCCGCTTCGGGGGGTCGTTCGGCTCGACCGATCCCCAGTTCGGACAGGACCTCTCGTGGTACGTGTTCCGGCTGCCGTTCCTGTCAGCAGCCGTCGACTGGTTGTTCGCGTTCCTGCTGGTCACTGCGATCGCCGTCGCTGTCGTCCACTATCTGAACGGCGCGATCAGGGTCCAACCCCTCGGCGAGCGCGTGACGCCGAACGCCAAGGCGCACCTGTCGGTGCTGTTGGCGCTGGCGGCCTTCGCCAAGGCGGCCGACTACTGGCTGCGCCGGTTCGAGCTCGTCGTCTCAGGCGGCCAGAGTTTCGACGGCGCCGGCTACACCGACGTCAACGCCGCCCTTCCGGCCATTGACCTCATGATCCTCATCTCGATCTTCGCCGGGGTGCTGCTCCTGGTGAACATCCGTCGCAAGGGTTGGACGCTGCCGGTGATCATCCTGGCGTTGTGGGCGCTGATCGCGATCATCGCAGGCGGGCTCTACCCAGCGTTCGTGCAGCGCTTCCAAGTCGATCCGGCCGAGCTGGCCAAGGAAAGGCCCTACGTCGAGCGCAACATGGCGGCCACCCGCGAGGCGTACGGGCTGGATGGTGTCGACCGTGTCGACTTCGACTACGACGCGGAGCTGAAGCCGGCAGCGGTCGCGTCAGATCCGGTAAACCTGAACAACGCCCGCCTGCTCGACCCGACGATCGTCCGCCCGACGATCCAGGAGCTCCAGGTGGAGCGCGAGTACTACACGTTCCGTGATGTCGACGTGGACCGCTACCAGGTCGAGGACGAGCAGACACCGGTGGTCATCTCATCGCGGGAGCTGTACCTGGCCGGCGTCTCCAACCCGTCCTGGGAGAAGCTGCACCTCGTCTTCACCCACGGCTATGCGGCGGCGATGGCGCCCGCCAACTCCGCCGACGACATCGGCGAGCCGGAGTTCCTGGTCAAGGACATACCGCCGGTCGTCGAGGAGGGGCTGCCGCCGCTTCTGACCCCCGAGCTGTACCACGGCGAAGGCATGAGCGGGTACGCGATCGTCGACACCGAGCAGACCGAGCTGAGCGACCAGGACCTTGAGGCGTCCTACGAGGGCGAGACCGCCGTCTCGATCGGGTCCTCGCTGCGCCAGGCCGCGTTCGCTCTGCGCTTCGGGGAGATCGAGCCGCTCATCTCCGACAGCATCACCAGC
Source organism: uncultured Microthrixaceae bacterium (assembly GCA_964450685.1). Taxonomy (GTDB): domain Bacteria; phylum Actinomycetota; class Acidimicrobiia; order Acidimicrobiales; family Microtrichaceae; genus JBAOHV01. The sequence goes on along the minus strand of CAYVDN010000013.1, from coordinate 42,530 downwards.
GAGTCGAAGATCATCTACATACGTGACGTCGTGGAGCGGGTCCGCCAGGTGGCACCATTCCTCGACTTCGACCCGGATCCGTATCCGATCCTGGTGGATGGGCGGGTCAAGTACATCGTCGACGCGTACACGGTCACTCCGTACTTCCCGTACTCCCAGCAGGTCGACGCGGCCGAGGTCGACTCCGGATCGGGTGGGACCTTCAACTACATCCGCAACTCCGCGAAGGCTGTCGTGGACGCCTACGACGGGACTGTCGAGCTGTACCTGACCGACGAGCTCGGTGGCAAGCGCGACCCGATCATCCGTGCCTACGCGGATGCGTTCCCCGGTCTCTTCCACGAGGAGATCCCCCAGGAGGTGACCGAGCACTTCCGGTACCCGGAGTTCATGTTCAAGGT